>DASWQL010000073.1:0-4763 GCA_036403715.1 Solirubrobacterales bacterium | reverse complement strand
TGGGGGCGCGCCTGGCCAAGCAGATCAAGGACGCAGGGCGCAGCCTTTGCCGGTGGGCAAAGGCAAGCCCGAGGAACTCGCGCTTCGCGCTCGCACCGCTCCCTTCGGTCGCTCGATGCGCAGTGTGCCAGGCGTGTCATCCAGGCGTGCCTGGTCGTGGAATCAACCATCTAGACCTCCGTGGCGGTGCGGGACGAGAGCAGCAGCAGGGCGACGGCAGTCTTGGCGTCGCGGATCTGCGGCAGCACCGAGTCGATCTCCCCGACCGGCAGGCGGACCACCTCGATCTCCTCGCTGTCGTCGGCCTGGCCGGGCCGTGGCGAGAGCTCGGTCGCCTCCAAGATCGTCTGCCGCTCGGCGAGAAAGCCGGGGCTCGGGTAGATCGTGCGCAGGGCCTGCCAGTGCCCGGCCGCCAACCCCACCTCCTCGCTGAGCTCGCGTTGCCCGCATTCCATCTCGCTCTCCCCCTCGACGTCGAGCTTGCCGGCGGGTATCTCCAGCAGGCCCTCCTCCTCGACCGCCTCCCGTGGCTGGCGGACCAGGTAGACGAGCTCGTCGTCGTGGGCGAGGATCGCCACCGAGCCCGGATGCTCCACCACTTGTCGCTCGACCTCGGTGCCGTCCGCGCGCCGGTAGCGCTTTACCGTGAGGTCGACGGTATGGCCTTCGCAGATGGTCTCCGAGTGCAGTAGCTCCATGTCGGTTCGTCGTCGTCGGCTACCCCCTCGGTGTCAGCGGAAACGTGACCTCAGGCGATGCAGAGGTTTGAAGCGGGACCCGACGGGGAGAACGCCTGCACATGACTTCGAGCGGCGGCCAGATCGACCCGAAGATCGCCTGGATCTTCGGCTCCTCGCGCAGCGGCAGCACCTGGCTCTTGCGGATGCTCTCCGACCTCGACGGTGTGGTGCCGATCGACGACCCCCACCTCGGCCATCACCTCGGCGTCTGGCGACCGATCCCGCTCGCCTGGGCCGCCTGCGACGACCCGCCCGAGCTGACCACCCTGCTCGACCTGAAGGCGCAGGAGCCCGGGTACTTCTTCGCCGACCGCCACCGGGACGCCTGGTGGGAGCCGCTGCGCCGCCTGATCTGCGCCAGGTTCGAAGCGCAGGCCTCAGAGCACGGCCAACGTGTGCCCGCGGACTGCTCCTACGTGGTCAAGGAGCCCGGCTCGCACGTGGCGCCACTGCTGGGCGAACTGCTCCCGGATTCGAAGGTGATCTTCCTGCTGCGCGATGGCCGCGACGTCGTCGACTCCTGGCTCGACGCCTACAGCGAGGGCTCCTGGGCGATCCCCGGCGGCGCCTTTCCCGTCGCCGCGGAGGGCCGCATCGCGCTGATCCGCTGGCTCTCCTCGGTCTGGGCCTATCGCAGCCGGGCGGTGCGAGCGGCGTTCGACGCTCGCACCGACGGTGACCGCATCCTGATCCGCTACGAGGAACTGCGGCAGCAGCCCACCGCTTGCCTGCGAGCGGTCTGCCGTGTGATCGGGCTCGATCACGGGCCGGTGCCGGAGGTGGTCGCCCGCCATCGCTTCGAGCGGGTCCCCGAGCGAGGCCACGGACAGGCCGTGCGCCAGGCGACGCCGGGTGGATGGCGGCAAAACCTGACGCCGGCCGAGCAGGACGCGATGCACGAGGTGATCGGTCCCGCGCTCGAGGAGTTCGGCTACAGGATGGACCCGCAGCCGCTCGCGGCGACCTCCTGAAGCGGGACCAGGGTCGGTGCTCGCCGGATGCCCAAGCCGTCCGCAACCGCCGGCCGCGCCTCTACCCGCCGCGGCTCTGCCCGCGGTCGTCCGAGTGGAGCGACGGTCGAGCGCCTACCGGTGTCGGCCAGCCCGGTGACCGAGAGCACCCGCCGCACCTGCCCGCCGACGCCGTAGAGCAGTAGCCGGCGGCCGCGCGCCCTCGCCATGTCGTGACCCTCGACCAGAATCGCCAGCGCGCCGAGGTCGATGAACTCGCAGGCGGTCAGATCGACGAGGACGTTCACGTTGCTCGCGGCCGCCCGCTCGAGCGCCGACCGCAGCCGGCCGCTCACCGCCAGATCCAGCTCGCCGCTGATCTCGATCTCCCGGGCCCCGGGCCACTTGTCCCTCTCCACACATTTGAAGCTGCGCACGGGCCTCTCCTTAGCTTTCGTGGGAGAAGTCCGCGAGCCTGGGCATCGGCCGGTTCGCGTGCCTCTTGCGAGAATTCGACGCGCCGGCGCTGAGTCCGGGCGTCTGAGACCGAGGGTAGCGCGTTTGCGGTCGATGCTCGAAGGGGGCTAGGCTGGGGTGGAACAGCCGACGACGAGGAAGAGATGGCCGACGAGCGGGTGATCGACAAGCCGCACCAGAGCTCATCCCCGCAGGAATCCGTTCGCGCCGAGATCTCGCGAGAAATGGTCCGGCTCTACAAGGAGCTCTTCGGGCGCGGCCCGACCAAGGCGAGGACGGAGTTCGCCGGTCCCGACATCGTCATCTGCACGCTGGAGCACAGCTTCACCCCGGCCGAGCGCAAGCTGGTCGAGATGGGCGAGCACCAGCGTCTGCGCGACACGCGGCAGTACTTCCAGCACGCCGCCGAAAACCAGTTTCGCGAGGTGGTCGAACGCCTCCTCGGGAGAAAGGTGCGCGCCTTCATCAGCGGCATCGATACCGGCGTCGACGTCTCCGCCGAGGTTCTCTACCTCCAAGCTCGGAAGTAGGTCCGCCCGTCAGCGCTCGGCGACCGGCTGGATTGACCAGATCACCACGTCTTGCCGGGCCGAGAAGTGCAGGAGTGGCTCGCCCTCGAGCGAGATGTCGAGCGGGTTCGTCATCGTGTTCGTCGCGATCTCGGCCGAGGCCGGCTGCAGCTGCCAGGGTGGGTGGTGGATTTCTCCACGCTGCACTCGCAGGCGTTCGTCGAAGGTGTAGAGGCAGTAGCGCTCGGTCAGCCAACGCTCGAGCGAGCCCTCGACGAAGGGCAGAGGATCGCCGTCCGGCCCATAGCGCCCCCTGAACGACGCCGGCGGGCCGTCCTTGGAGATCCGCTTCGAGTGGAACTCCATCCGCTGCCCGTCGGAGCGGGCGGAGGCGCGGGCGTGGAAATAGGGAAGCCGGTAGGTGAGCCTGGCGCCGTGGACCCCGAGGCGACTACCGGCATCGAGGCTGAGGAAATAGATCCCCGGCCTGCCGTCGACCGTGACGTAGGTGCGGACGTTGATCTCCGGGAAGCTCGAGAGCAACGGCAGCGGCGGCGTCGCCCGCAACCGCAGCCCGCGCACCATGAACGGCGTCACCGCCAGCCAGGCGGATCCCTCGTAGGTGTCGATCGGGAGCTGCGCCGGGACGACCCTTTCCAGCGCCTGCTTCGGCACCCGCCAGTGAGCGAAGAGCAGCCCGACCCAGGTCTGCCCCATCAGCCACGGCCCGTCCGGCGGTGGCCAGGGACGGTGTGCGGTGTACCGCAGCGCCTGATGCTGCCGCAGGGAGTCCTGGACCATCCCGACGGGAGCCGACAACTTCTCGGCGGCGCCCTTGAGGGAACGCGGCAGCATCGAAATTCGAGTTCCCGTCGCGCCCCGGCCCCGAAACATCCGGGCATGCGGAGGCCCGGTCCAAAGCCATCCTGCCGCGCCGGCCGAGGGTTGGGAGCCCTCAGTCCGGGTATTGCTTCGAGAAGTCCAACTGGAGGAGGAGAACAGTGGCTACTAGGAACGAGGGAAACACCGGCGGCATAACCCTGGGCGGGGTCCTGGTCATCGTCGGCATCGTCCTGGCGATCGTCTGGAGCTTCTGGGTCGGGCTGGTGATCGCCCTGGTCGGGCTGATCGCCTTCGGCGGCTTCGCCCGCGGCAGGTGGTACTAGCGCGCAGTCGCTAGTACCGGTAGTGGTCTGACTTGTACGGCCCCTCGACCGGGATGCCGAGGTAGGCCGACTGCTCCGGGCTCAGCTCGGTGAGGCGGACGCCGAGCGCCGCCAGATGCAGTCGCGCGACTTTCTCGTCGAGGTGCTTGGGCAGGACGTAGACCTGCTTCGCGGCGTACTCCTCCGGCTTGCCGAAGAGCTCGATCTGGGCGATCACCTGGTTGGTGAACGAGTTCGACATCACGAAGCTCGGGTGGCCGGTGGCGTTGCCGAGATTGAGCAGGCGGCCCTCGGAGAGCAGCACGATCGAGTGGCCGTCCTCGAAGCGCCACTCGTCTACCTGCGGCTTGATGTTGACCCGCTCGACGCCCGGGCGGGATTCGAGCCCGGCGACGTCGATCTCGTTGTCGAAGTGGCCGATGTTGCCGACGATCGCGTTGTGCTTCATCCGCGCCATGTGGTCGGCGGTGATGATGTCCTTGTTGCCGGTGGCGGTGACGAAGATGTCGGCCGTCTCGACGACGTCGTCGAGCGTTTTCACCTCGTAGCCCTCCATCGCCGCCTGCAGGGCGCAGATCGGGTCGATCTCGGTGACGATGACGCGGGCGCCCTGGCCGCGCAGCGAGGAGGCGCAGCCCTTGCCGACGTCGCCGTAGCCGCAGACGACCGCGACCTTGCCGCCGATCATCACGTCGGTGGCCCGGTTGATGCCGTCGATCAGCGAGTGCCGGCAGCCGTAGAGGTTGTCGAACTTCGACTTGGTCACCGAGTCGTTGACGTTGATCGCCGGGAACAGTAGGTCGCCGGTCTCGGCCAGCTGATAGAGCCGGTGGACGCCGGTGGTCGTCTCCTCGGTGACCCCCATGACCCCGTCGGCGATCCGCGTCCAGCGACGCGGGTCCACTTCTGGTTGTCCTCGGC
>DASWQL010000072.1:0-9358 GCA_036403715.1 Solirubrobacterales bacterium | reverse complement strand
GCGAGGGCGTCGGCGACGCTGACGTCGGTGAGGTCGTCACGGCCGCGGAAGGGCCCGCCGGAGGCGGTAAGGACCAGCTTCTCGACGGTGCCAGGCGCCTCCGAGCCGATCAGCTGATGCAGCGCCGAGTGCTCGGAGTCGACCGGCAGCAGCCGCGCCCCGGTCGCCTCCGACAGCGCCATCACCAGCTCGCCGCCGACCACCAGGCTCTCCTTGTTGGCGAGGGCGACGTCGATCCCCTCGGTCAGGGCGACCACGGTGGAGCCGAGACCGGCCGCGCCGACGATGCCGTTGAGGACGAGATCGGCACCGGAGGCCGCGATCAGCTCCCGCACGCCCTCGCCGCCCGCGAGGACGTGCCCGCTCCACTCGCCGCGGGCGCGCTCGGCGGCGCCCTCGTCGGCGATCGCGATCGCCGGGACGCCGTGCTCACGCGCCTGCTCCAGCGCCAGCTCCCAGTCGCTGCCGGCGGCGAGGCCGACGGCCTGCAACTCAGCGGAGCGGCCGATCACGTCGAGCGCCTGCGTTCCGATCGACCCCGTCGATCCGAGTATCAAGACCTTTTTCATCGCTCTCAGAGGATAGGGAGGTGATGCGTTTGCTCTGGGGTGGCCTGGAGGCACACCAGTGCAAACGCGCGCTCAGTAGACGAGGGCCACGGCGAGGTAGTAGCCGACGACGATGGTGAAGAGGACGGCGTCGAGGCGGTCGAGCATGCCGCCGTGGGGGCCGAAGAGCGTTCCCGTGTCCTTGGTTCCCATGTCGCGCTTCAGCAGCGACTCGAAGAGGTCCCCGATCGGGGCGACCGCGGCGACCGCGGCGCCGATGATCAGCGCGTCGACCCCGGAGAGCCAGTCCTGGTACAGACCGGCGAACCAGAAGCCCATGGTGCCGATCAGGAAGCCGCCGACGAGCCCCTCGATCGTCTTGTTGGGCGAGATCGTCGGGGCGATCTTGTGGCTGCCGAACATGCGGCCGGTGGCGTAGGCGGCGGTATCGGCGACGAAGGTCCCGACCAGGACGTCGATCAACAGCGCGTCCCCGTGCAGCGGCAGGTCCCGCAGCAGGACCGCGTGCGCCAGCGGGATCCCGATCCAGACGATCCCCAGCAGCGTCACCGCGATCGAGACGGTGGCGCCGTCGCGGTGGCGCTCGCCGGCGGCGAAGGCGAACAGCACCGGGAACGAGGCGGCGAGGACCATCAGCACGTTGAAGGCGGTGCCGAAGTGGGCGGCGACGGCAAGGGCGGCGACGGCCAGGTAGGACGGAATCACGAGCGGCCGCACCTTCTCGGTCATCGCCAGGTACTCGCGTAGGCAGACGACGCCGATCAGGATCATCGCCAGCCCGAAGACGATTCCGCCGGCGACCGTGATCGCGATTGCGAAGACGATCCAGGGCAGCGCCACGACGACGCGCTTCAGCGTCTCCCCGCGTGGACCGCGGCGACGGCGCTGCTCGCGCGGCGGTTTCGGCAGCGGTGGCGGCTCCGGCTCGAAACTGTCGTCGTCGAACAGTTCGACGGTCATGCCCGCGCTCCGAAGCGCCGCTGGCGGCTCTCGTACTCGCGCAGCGAGTCCTCGAAGGCGGCGCGATCGAAATCGGGCCAAAGCTCGTCGCGGAAGACGATCTCCGAGTAGGCGCACTGCCAGAGCAGGTAGTTGGAGGTGCGCTGCTCGCCGCTGGTTCGTATCAGGAGGTCTGGATCGTGCATCTCGGGTGCGTAGAGGTGCCGGCGGAACTCCTCCTCGGAGTCTCCCTGGAAGCTTCGCGCCGCGTCGACGATCTCCGCTCTGCCGCCGTAATTGAAGGCGACGTAGAAGACGATGCGGTCGTTGGCCGCGGTCGTCTCTTCCGCCCACCGCATGCGCTCGATCAGCTGCGGTTGCAGTCCCTCGCGGCGGCCGATGAAGCGCATCCGCACGCCCTGCTCGTCGAGCTCCGGCGTCTCCCCCGCGATCCGTTCGTCGAACATCTCCATCAGCCCCTCGACCTCCTCGTGGGGCCGCGTCCAGTTCTCGGTCGAGAAGGAGAAGACGGTCAGCTCCTCGACGCCGAGCTCGACCGCGTCGCGCAACCGCGCCTTGACGACGTCGGCGCCGGCCCGGTGACCGGCGACTACCGGCAGACCGCGACGCTGCGCCCAGCGGCCGTTGCCGTCGGTGATGATTGCCACGTATCTGGGCCCGTTCACGGGTTTTCCGCCATCCCGTGAGGGGCCGGACCCCTCACACCTCGAGGATTTCCTCTTCCTTGCCTTTGAGCAGAGCGTCGATCTCGGCGATCGCGTCGTCGGTCTGCTTCTGCAGCGCCGCCTCCGCGCGCCGCTCGTCGTCCTCGCCGGCTTCGCCCTCTTTCTTCAGCTCGCGCAGGTCGCTCATGATGTCGCGGCGGACGTTGCGGATCGCCACCCGGCCCTCCTCGGCGACCCCGTGGACCACCTTGACCATCTCCCGCCGGCGCTCCTCGGTGAGCTCGGGAATCTGCAGCCGGATCACGTTGCCGTCGTTGCTCGGGGTGAGGCCGACGTCGGACTCCTGGATCGCTTTCTCGATCCCGCTCAGGGCACCCTTGTCGAAGGGGGTCACGGTGAGCAGCCGGGCGTCGGTGGTGGCGACGTTGGCGAGCTGCTTCAGGGGCGTCGGATTGCCGTAGTAGTCGACGACGATGCGGTCGAGCAGGTGCGGCGAGGCACGACCGGTACGGACCGTGGCCAGCTCGCCGCGGCTGGATTCCACGGACTTCGCCATCCGCCCTTTGGCGTCCTCCAGCAGTTCGTCGATCAGCTCCACCGGTTCCCGTCCTAGCTATGCGGCCGGTCCGTTGGAGACCAGCGTTCCCACCTTCTCGCCGGAGACGATCCTATCTATGTTGCGCTCGTCGCCCATGTTGAAGACGTAGATGGGCAGGTCGTTGTCCATGCACAGCGACAGCGCCGTCGAATCCATCACCCGCAGGCTGCGCTCGATCGCCTCGCGATGGGTCAGCTGCGGGATGAATAGCGCCCCCGGTGTGGTCGCCGGGTCGGCGTCGTAGACGCCCTCCACCCCGTTCTTGGCCATCAGGATCGCCTCGGCGTGGATCTCCAGCGCCCGCAGGGCGGCGGCGGTGTCGGTGGTGAAGAACGGGTTGCCGGTGCCGGCGGCGAAGATCACCACCCGCTCCTTCTCCAGATGGCGGATGGCGCGGCGACGGATGTAGGGCTCGGCGACCTCCTTGACGTCGATCGCCGACATCACCCTGGTGTGCTGGCCGAGCCGCTCCAGCGCGTCCTGAAGGGTCAGCGCATTCAGGACCGTGGCCAGCATCCCCATGTAGTCGCCGGTCGCCCGGTCCATGCCGTTGGCGGCCCCGTCCAGGCCGCGGTAGATGTTGCCGGCGCCGACCACGATCGCGATTTCGACGCCGCGCTCGCGGACTGCCGAGACCTGCCTGGCGATCCGGGTGACCTCCGCCGCGTCGGTGCCGTACTCCAGCCCACCCATCAGGGCCTCACCGGAAAGCTTCAGGAGGATGCGCCCGAAGCGTGGCTCGGGGGATTCGGTCACGTCGCTGGGACCTTAGTCCTCGCCGACGCGGAAATATGCGACGCGGGCGACGCGGACGTTCTCGCCGGTTTTGGCGGCGAGCTCCTGACGCAGCTCCTCGATCGTCTTCGAATCGTGTTTCTCGGCGTTGACGTGGGTCTGGTCGAGCAGCGCCACCTCGCCGGCCCACTTCGAGAGCTGGCCGGCGACGATTTTCTCGACCACGTTGTCCGGCTTGCCTTCTTCGCGCGCCTTCTCTTCGAAGACGCGCCTTTCGGCCTCGCGCTCCTGCTCGGGGATCTCGTCCGAGGAGACGTAGCGAGGCGCCGTCGCCGCCACGTGCAGGGCGACCTGGTAGGCGAACGCTTTGAAGTCCTCGTTGCGGGCGACGAAGTCGGTCTCGCACTGGACTTCGACCATCGCCCCGACCCGGTCGTTGGCGTGGATGTAGGAGGAGACGACGCCCTCGTTGGTGCCGCGGCCTTCGCGCTTGGCGGCGGAGGCCTGGCCCTTGACGCGGAGCAGCTCGATCGCCCGCTCGGTGTCGCCGTCGGCCTCTGCCAAAGCGGCTTTGCAGTCCATCATCGCGGCGCCGGTGCGGTCCCGGAGCGCTTTGACGTCGGCGGCCGTGATGCTCATTTCGACTCCTCCTCTTTCGCGGCGGCCTGCTCAGCGGCCGGGGCCTGCTCTGCTTTCGGCTGCTCGGGGGCGGCTTTGGGAGTCTCGGGAGCGGCTTTCGGCCGCTCCGGCGGCTTCGGCGCGTCCGGGGTGCTCGGAGGGTTCGGAGCGCCCGCCGGGGTTGCTTTGGCCTGAGCCTGGGCCGCGGCGGTCGCCGCGGCGGCTTTCTCCGCCTCCTCGGCGGCTTTTTTGGCCTCCAGGGCTTCGACGCGAACTTTCTCTTCTTCCTCGCGTTTGCGCCGCTCTTCCTCCTCCTTTTTGCGCCGCGCCATCTCCTCGGCGATGCGCTTCTCCTCCTGCACCCGCCAGGTGCCGGAGCCCTCGTCGACGGCGCCGCCGATCGTGCCGATCACGAGCTCGCAGGAGCGGATCGCGTCGTCGTTGCCGGGGATCACGAAATCGACCGGCGTCGGGTCGCAGTTGGTGTCGACCAGGCCGATGATCGGGATCCGCAGGCGGGCCGCCTCGTGGACCGCGATCTCCTCGGTTTTGAGGTCGGTGACGAAGACCGCGTCGGGCAGGCGCTCCATGTCGCGTACGCCGCCGAGGTTGAACTCGAGCTTGGCGAGTTCGGCCTCCATGCCCATCCGCTCCTTGGTCGGCAGCAGGTCGAGTTTGCCCTCCTCTTTCCAGCCGTTGAGCTCGTGCAGGCGGGCGATCCGCTGCGACATCGTGTTGAAGTTGGTCAGCAGGCCGCCCAGCCAACGCTTGTTGACGTACGGCATCTGGCAGCGTTCGGCCCATTCCTGGACGACGTCGCGGGCCTGCTTCTTGGTGCCGACGAAGAGCACCGTGCCGCCGCCGCCGGCGAGCTCGCCGGCGAAGCGGCGCGCGTTCTCCAGCAGCGCCTCGGTCTGCAGAAGGTCGATGATGTGGATCCCGTCGAGCTCGCCGAAGATGAAGCGGCGCATGTTCGGGTTCCAACGGCGCGTCTGGTGGCCGAAGTGGACTCCGGCCTCGAGCAGCTCTTTAAGGCCTGCCTCTGGCATTCGTTCTCCTTGCGTTTGGGTGAATCTTCCCCGTCCCGCTTGCCGGGACCAGGCGCCGAGCGCCAGGCAGGATCCGGTTCGCCAGCGGACGGGGGTTGGTTAGTTGTCCGACGAGCCGATTGTAGAGAGAGCGACTAGGAGGCGCGGGCCGCGTCCAGCGCGGCGACGAGGTCGGCGGGCAGCCCGGAGGTGAAACTGAGCCGCTCGCCGCTGAGGGGATGGTCGAAGGCGAGGCGGTGAGCGTGGAGGAACTGGCGCTCGAGGCCGTAGCGGCGGCCACCGCCGTAGGTGACGTCGCCGGCGAGGGGGTGCCCGATGGCAGCGAAGTGGGCACGGATCTGGTGCGTGCGACCGGTCTCCAGGCGCGCCTCCAGGTAGCTCTCGCGAGGCAGCACCTCCAGCACCTCGAAGTGGGTGCGCGCTTGCCGCGAGGCGGCGCCGGAGACCGCCATCCGGTGGCGCTGACGCGAGGCGCGGCCGATCGGCGCGTCGATCGTGCCGGTACGGGAGCTGAGACGACCGGCGGCGAGGGCCAGGTAGACCCGTTCGACCTCGCGCCGCTGCACCTGCGCCTGCAGGGCGGCGTGGGCCTCCTCGCCGCGGGCGACGACGAGCAGGCCGCTGGTCCCCTTGTCGAGACGGTGGACGATCCCCGGCCGCTCGGGATCGCCGCCTCCCAGCAGGTTCCCGAGCAGGTCGACCAGCGTCGGACCGGTGTGCGAGGGAGCCGGATGGACGACGAGGCCCGCGGGCTTGTCGACGACGGCCAGCGCCTCGTCGACGTGGACGATGCGCGGCTCCAGCTCAGTCACTGTGCCGTGTTTCCCGCTCGGCGTCCCGCAGGTAGATCAGCACCAGCAGGATGACGCCGGCCGTGATCGAGACGTCGGCGAGGTTGAACGGCGGCCAGGGCGGCAGGTCGATGAAGTCGGTGACGGCGTCGGCGCGCACGCGGTCGGCGAGGTTGCCGAGCGCGCCGCCGCCGATCAGGCCGACCGCCACCCACATCCAGGGCCGGGTCGGGTCGCGCGAGAACAGGTAGGCGACCAGGCCCAACGCCGCCAGGGTGACGAGGACGAGCGGAGCGCCGGCACCGCCGGCGATGCCGAAGGCGACGCCGCGGTTGTGGGTCAAGGTCAGCCCGAGCGGCCCGAGGACGTCGATCTGCTCGCCCAGGGTGACGTGCGCCTCGACCGCCGCCTTGGCGGCCTGATCGGCGATCAGGACAAGGCCGCAGAGGGCGCCGGCTAGGCACCAGGCGCGGCCCGGCTCGCGACTCATCCGCTGATGGCGCGGACGATGATCGCGTTGAGGATGCCGAGCACGATCAGCGCCAGGATCGGGCTGATGTCGAAGCCGAGCCCGCCGATCCCGATCGGCCGCGTCACCCGGCGGAAGATGTTGAGGTAGGGGTTCGTCGTCTCGGTGATGAAGTCGAGCACCACACGCAACGTCGGGTTGTAGGGAATGCGCGGGATGAAGGAGAGCAAGACGTTGCAGAGGATCATGATCGTGTAGACGAGGAAGAGCGCGTTGACGTAGGTGGCGACGTCCCCGCGGGACAGGGCGAGCGGGATCATCCGCGCATCCTCTCCAACGAGGCCTCGACCGCGGCCTCGAAGGCGCCTCGGGCCCCTTCGCGATCCAGCGCGTCGAGGCCGGCTTCGGTGCTGCCGCCGGGCGAGGCAACCGCCCGGCGCACGTCAGCCGGGTGGCGGATCCGCAGCAGCTCGGCAGTTCCGGCCGTGGTCTCGACGACGAGCTCCCGCGCCAGCTCCTGGTCGAGGCCGGCGGCGGCACCCGCGTCGGCGAGCGCCTCGACCGCCAAGGCCAGGTAGGCGGGCGCGCAGCTCATCACCGCCGTCGCCTCGTCGAAGTCAGCATCTGGGATCTCGACCACGTGTCCCAGCACGGCGAGCATCGCCCGCACCTCGTCCGCGGCTTCCCCGACGACGCAGAGCACGCCGCTGCGAACCTCGACGCCGACGTTCGGCATCAGCCGCAGGACTTCGGCGCCCGGGAGCGCCACGGAGACCTGTTGCAGCGACACGCCCGCCAGGATCGAGACGACCCGACGCGCCGTGGAAATCTCCGGGGCCACCTCCTCCAGCTTCGCGGGCTTGACCGCGAGGACGACGAAGTCGGCGCGGGCGGCGATCTCCCCGTTCGAGAGGGCCTCGCCGCCGAGCTCCTCGGCCAGCGCCTCGGCGCGGCCCGACCCCGCGTCGGAGAACAGCATCTGCTCGAACTCTCCGGCCCAGCCGCGGGCGATGGCGGCAGCCATGCTGCCCGAACCGACGAAGCCGACGATCATGCCCCGGAGACTATCCGCAGCCAAATCCGGCGAGGCGGCCGGACGGGGCTAGGACTGGTTGAAGAAGCCCTTGTCGATCAGTCTCGCCTTTTCCTCGGCGGAGACCTCGACGTTGCGGGGGGTCAACAGGAACATCTTCTCGGCGATCCGCTGCATGCCCCCGTCGAGCGCGTAGGTGAGCCCGGAGCAGAAGTCGATCATCCGCTTCGAGAGCTCGTGGTCGGCCGTCTGCAGGTTGAGGATCACCGGCACCGAGCGTTTGAACTGGTCGGCGACCTGCTGGGCGTCGTTGAAGTTCCGGGGGATGACCAGGTGAACCTGGATGTCGTTGCCGCCGTTCTCGACCGGCCGCAGCGTGCGGGTGCGGCTGGCGGCGATCGGCTCGTCGTCGGCGAAGATGTCGTCGATCTCGTCGCGACGGGCGCGGCGCGAGGTCGGCAAGCGGCGGACCGAGCCCTGGTCGCGTTCGCGGCGCGCCTCGAAGACTTCCTCGCTGCCGGTTTCGGGCTCGAATTCGTCCTCGTATTCGGGACCGTAGTCGTGATCCTCGGCGAGGCCGAAGTAAACGAGTGCTCTATGCCAGGTATCTCTAAGGGCCATCGGTATCGCGTCTTTCGGGCTTGTCCGGCCGAATCCTTTACCCGATTTAGGCCAGGTTAGCGCCCAATCAGGTGAATAGGGCGGTGCCGAGGCGGATGATCGTCGCCCCCTCTTCGACCGCCACGGGCCAGTCCTGGGAGGTGCCCATCGAGAGGCGCTCGAGGCCGTGGGAGCCGGCCAGCTCGGCGAGGCGGGCGAAATGTGGCCGAGAGGCCTCCGGGTCCTGACTGAACGGCGGCATCGTCATCAGGCCGACGACTTCGACCGGACAGCGCGCGAGGAAGTCGGGCAACGCCGCCGGGTCGATTCCCGCCTTGCCCTCCTCCCCGGCGACGTTGACCTCGACCAGGACCTCCGTCTCCGGTCCGCCATGGCGCCCGAGCTGCTCGAGCGCCGAATCGCTGGCCACCGATTGGATCAGCCTCGCCAGCGGCAGGATCTGCTTGACCTTGCGGCTCTGCAGGTTGCCGATGAAGTCCCATTCGAACTCGGCGCCCCAGCGCTCGTGCTTCGCCGCCAGGTCCTGCTGGCGGTTCTCGCCGACGAGCCGGACCCCGGCCTCGGCCAGCGCTCCCATCTCCTCGACCGGCACGTACTTGGTGGCGACCAGGATCTCGACCCGATCCCCGGTCGCCTCGCGAACCCGCTCCAGGTTGACCGCGACCTTCTCGGGGTCGATGCCGTGGATCAGACCGGGCATCTCAGGCCGCCTCCGGCTCGATCCAGGCGAGCCCGGCCTGCCGCCCGGTGCGACCGTCGTCACGGCGGTGGGAGAAGAAGAGCTCGCTCTCGCAGCTGGTGCAGATCCCGGCGCTCTCCACCCGCTCGACGCCGGCGCGCTCGAGCAGCCGCCGCGCCACCTCAGCCAGGTCCAGGTGTTGACGGGTCGATTTCCGGTCCATCTCAGGAGAGATCGGCCCGTCGACGGCGGTTATGCCGTCGCCGAGATGGGCGAAGGCGGAGAGAACCTCGGCGCCGACCTCGTAGCAGCAGGGGCCGATTCCGGGGCCGATCGCGGCAGCGGTGGCGCCGACCGCCTCCGCCCCGGTGGCGACGATGTCCGCCGCGAGGCCGCGCCGGCCGCAGTGGAGCATCGCCACTCCCCCCGGGCCGCAAAGAGCGACCGGAAGGCAGTCGGCGACGAAGACGAGGGCGGTGAGGTCCGGTGTGGTGACGATCTGCCCGTCCACCTCGACGGGCTCTCTGTTCCGTGGTTCCTTTTGCCGGTCGGGCAGGCAAAAGGAACCACG
>DASWQL010000071.1:0-68858 GCA_036403715.1 Solirubrobacterales bacterium | reverse complement strand
CGGGAGACCCCATGCCCGACGCCGATGCTGACCTCGACCTGGTTGCGCTGGCCACGGTCGCGGACGTGGTGCCGCTGGTCGGCGAGAACCGGGCGCTGGTGCGGCGGGGGCTGGTGGCGATGCGGCGGGCGCGGCGGCCGGGGCTGCGGGCGCTGATCGAGGCCGCGCGCTGCGAGCCGACGCGCCTCGACGAGGGCGACCTCGCTTTCCGCCTGGCGCCCCGGATCAACGCTGCCGGCCGCCTCTACCGCGCCGACGCCGGGGTCGAGTTGATGCTCACCGAGGACGAGGCGCGGGCGCAGCAGATCGCCGTCGAGCTGAGCCGGGCCAACTCCGAGCGGCGGGCGACCGAGCGTGAGGTCGACAACGCCGCCGAGGCGACGCTACGAGAGCTGCCGGAGGGACTGAGAGAAGCGCCCGGGCTGATCCTCGCCGGCGAGGGGTGGCATCCCGGCGTGATCGGGATCGTCGCCTCGCGACTGGTGGAGCGCCACCACCGTCCGGTCGTCGTCGTCTCTCTCGACGGCGAGGAGGGGCGCGGCTCCGGGCGCAGCATCCCCGGCTTCGACCTGTTGGGGGCGCTGGAGGCATGCTCCGAGCACCTGGCCGGCTTCGGCGGTCACCGCGCCGCCGCCGGCCTGACGCTTCGAGCCGAGGACGTCGAGAGCTTCCGCGAGGCCTTCGCGGCGCACGCCGCCTCGGTGCTCGGTCCCGAGGACCTGCGCCGCACCGACCGGATCGACGCGATGGTCGGGGGAGTCGGCCTCGGGCTGGAGCTGGCCGAGGAGCTGGGCCGACTCGCTCCCTTCGGCATGGGCAACCCCGGGGTGCGGCTGATGGTCCCCTCGGCGCGGGTCAGCGACGTGCGGAAGATGGGGGAGGAGGGCAAGCATTCCCGGTTCAGCCTCCACAGCGGCGATCATCGGGCGCTGGGCGTCGCCTTCGGGCGCTCCAGCCTGGGAGTCGGCGCCGACGAGCCCGTCGACGCGGCGGTGCGACTCGAGGTCAACCACTGGAACGGCTCGGTCGAGCCACGGGTGGTGCTGCGTGAGCTCTATCCGCTGGAGACGGCCGAGGCCGGCGTCTCCGCGCACTCATGCGAATGCGAAGACTCCGAGTGGTGGCAGCGCTTCGAGCGCGAGCTTGTGGCGCCTTTGTTCGGCTCGGCCGAACCAAAGCGCCAGGCCGACCTCCCGGCCGGCCGACGCACCGTGGTCCGCCGCGGCGGTGCTATCAGCGCCGCGATCGCGGAGCTTGTCTCGAGCGGCGCGGGAGTTCTGGCCGTCTGCGCCGATGCCTCCCGCCGGGCGGCGCTGGCGAGTGGCGCCGGGGGTCTCGCTCGCTTCAACGGCGGCGCCGCGCTGATCGCCTGCCGACGCTGCGGCGCCGGCGCTGTCGAGGGACTGGCGGCGCGGGCCGCGTCTGGCCTGGCATTGAGCGACTACCCGGCGTTGGCGAGCGCGCCGGAGTTGGCGGCGCGCTTCGAGCACGTGGTCCTCGTCGACCCGCCGCGCGGGCTCGCCGACGAGGCGCAGGTGGGCCTCGGCCACCTGGACGGCGCGGTCGCGGCCGGGCCGGGTGTCACCGGGGCGGAGCGGATGGGCGGCGGATTCTGCCACGAGCTCTGGGGCGATCCGGAGCGCAGCTTCGCGCTCACCGTGGAGGAGGCACGGATGCCGGCCCGTAAGGTCGTCGCCGGCGTCTTCAGGGCGCTGCGCAACGCCGGCGAGGTCGGCGGCGCGGAACTGCGCCAAGCGCTCGCAGGCGAGGGCGCGCACCCTCTCGACCCCGAGACCGCCGCTCGTTGCGTGCGGGTTCTGAGCGAGCTCGGACTTGTGCGCAGTGAAACGAATGGCGGCGACGGCGTCGTCGGGGTCGTATCCTCAGGGGCGACCGATCTGGAGCGCTCAGCCGCGTTCCGCGCCTACAGCGAAGAACATTCGGAGGCCCAGCGATACCTCGAAAGACGCAGACAGCCGTAGAGCACTCCGAGCTCCTCGCCGATCTCTTCGCGGTGATCGAGGAGTTCGACTCGGCGCCCAGCGCCGGCAACGGCAGCGGCTCCGGCGGCACCGCGCTCGCGGTGGCGACGATCGACCGCGCCGCGATCGAGCGCGCCTTCGATTTCGCCTGCGACCGCCACGCCGATCAGCGGCGCTACTCCGGCGACGAGTTCATCACCCACCCGGTCGGGGTGGCGCAGGTCTGCGCCGGGATGCGGCTCGACACCGAGACCCTGTGCGCGGCGCTGCTGCACGACACGGTCGAGGACACCAGCGCCAGCCTCGACGAGATCCGCGAGGAGTTCGGCGAGGAGATCGCCCAGCTGGTCGACGGGGTGACGAAGTTGACCGGGATGACCTTCGAGAGCCGCGACGAGCGGCAGGCCGAGAACTACCGCAAGATGATGGTGGCGATGGCCACCGACGTCAGGGTGATCCTGATCAAGCTGGCCGACCGTCTCCACAACATGCGCACGCTCGGCGCCCTGCCGAAGCAGAAACAGACGGCGAAGTCGCACGAGACCTTGGAGATCTACGCGCCGCTGGCCCATCGGCTGGGGATCCACGCGATCAAATGGGAGCTCGAGGACCTCGCCTTCCAGACCCTGCACCCGCGCAAGTACAAGGAAATCAAACAGCTGGTCGCCCAGCAGCGCGACGAGCGCGAGAGCTACGTCAGCGACGCGGGCCGCTTCCTCGCCGAAGAGCTGGAGCAGGTCGGCATCGACGCCGAGATCTCCGGCCGCGCCAAGCACTTCTACTCGATCTACACGAAGATGGCGAAGAAGGGCCGCGAGTTCAACGAGATCTTCGACCTCACCGCGATGCGGGTGATCGTCGGCTCGGTCAAGGACTGCTACGGCGCGGTCGGCGTCATCCATTCGCTCTGGAAGCCACTCCCCGGCCGCTTCAAGGACTTCGTCGCGATGCCGAAGGCGAACATGTACCAGGCGCTGCACACGACGGTGATCGGGCCCGAGGGCAAGCCGCTCGAGATCCAGATCCGCACCGAGGAGATGCACAAGCTCGCCGAGTACGGGATCGCCACCCACGTCGCCTACAAAGAGGGCGGTACCGAGGACCCGAAACGGGAGAAGATGACCTGGCTGCGGCAGCTGGTGGAGGCTGAGGGGGAACAGGACCCGGCCGAGTTCTTGGAGTCGCTCAAGGTCGACCTCTTCGAGGACGAGGTCTTCGTCTTCACGCCGCGCGGGGAAGTCAAGAACCTCTCCGCGGGCTCGACGCCGCTCGACTTCGCCTATGCCGTCCACACCGACGTCGGCCACAGCTGCGTCGGCGCCAAGGTCAACGGCAACATCGTGCCGCTGCACTACCAGTTGCGCTCGGGCGACATCGTCGAGGTGCTGACCGCGAAGCAGAAGCGCGGCCCCTCGCTGGACTGGCTGAAGCTGGTGCGGACCAGTCGCGCCCGCAACAAGATCCGCGCCTGGTTCAAAGAGGAGCGCCGCGAGGACGCCGAGCGCGACGGCCGCGAGGGGCTCGAGGACGCCCTGCGCAAGCGCGGCCTGCCGATGCAGAAGGTCGCGGGCTCACCGCTGCTCGCCGACGTGATCCGCGAGATGGGTTTCCGCAAGGGCACCGACTTCTACATCGCTCTGGGCCAGGGCAAGATCTCGACCCAGACCGCCGCCAACAAGCTGATGCAGAGGCTGAAGGCCGGGGAGGCGGTGGAGGAGGAGACCGAGGCTTTCGTCGGCGGCCGCGAGGATCGCGCCCGCCGGACCAAGGACGCCTCCAACTACGGGATCGCCGTCAAGGGCGTGGAGAACGTCGCCGTGCGGCTGGCGAAGTGCTGCCGGCCGGTACCCGGCGATGAGATCGCGGGCTACGTCTCGCTCGGCCGCGGGATCACGATCCACCGCGCCGATTGCAACAACGTCAAAGCCCTCAAACGCGCCCCTGAGCGCTTCGTCGAGGTCGGTTGGGAAGGCGAAAACGAGGCCTCCTACCGGGTCGAGCTGCAGATCGACGCCTACGACCGCACCCGCCTGCTCGAGGACCTCTCGCGGACCTTCGCGGAGGCCGGGATCAACATCGTCGGCGCCACCTGCACGACCAATCATCCGATGGTCAAGAACAAGTTCGTGGTCGAGGTGGGGGACACCGAGCAGCTGAAGCAGTGCATCTCCCGCCTGCGCAACGTCGACTCGGTCTTCGACGCCTACAGGATCACCCCGGCACCCTGACTGCGGCCGAGGAGACGATGCCGCTGACCGTCGCGGTCACCGGGCCGACGGGCGAGATCGGCCTGCCGTTGATGGCGGAGCTCGAGCGCGATTCCGCCATCGGGGCGGTGCGGGGGATGGCGCGGCGGCCTTTCGATCCGGCGCAGGAAGGCTGGGAGAAGGTCACCTACCGGCGCGGCGACATCCTCGACCGCGGCTCTCTGGCGGCGCTCTTCGACGGCGTCGACGTCGCCGTCCATCTCGCCTTCGCGATCTTCGGCGGTCGCGAGGAGACGCGGCGGATCAACCTCGAAGGCAGCCGCAACGTCTTCGAGGCAGCGGTGACGGCCGGGGTCGAGCGATTGGTCTACGCCTCGTCGGTGGCGGCCTACGGCTTCTACCCGGACAACCCTCAGCCGCTGACCGAGGACGTTCCCGCCCGCGGCAGCGAGGGCTTCTACTACTCCGCCCAGAAGGCCGAGCTGGAGCTGGCGCTGGAGGAGATCCTCGCCGGCAGCGACGTCGACGCCTACGTCTTCCGGCCCTGCATTGTCGCCGGCCCGCGGGCGACGATGCTGGTCGAGCAGGTGGTCAGCAGTGCCCGTCTCGGCGACCCGCTTCCCGGCCTGCGCCGGCAGCTCGGCAGGCTGCCGCTGCCGCGCCCGCTCCTGCCCGACCCAGGCGTGCCGATCCAGCTCGTCCACCACGACGACGTCGCCCGAGCGCTGGCGGCGGCGATCGCCGGCGAGGGGGCGCCCGGCGCCTACAACCTCGCCGGCGAGGGGACGATCGCCATCGGCGACGTCGCCCGGGCGATCGGTTGGCACTCGATTCGGGTCCCCACTGCCGCCGCCGACCTCGGGGCCGAGGTGGCGAAGAGCCTGAAGTTCGTCTCCCCCCAGCTCGAGTGGGCGACGGCGCTGCGGACGCCGGTCCTGATGGACGCCGGCAAGGCGCGCCACGAGTTGGGCTGGGAGCCGGAGTTCGATGCGCCCGAGACCCTGATCCAGACCGCCGTCTCCGCCCGCGAAGCCGGCCTTCTCTAGGTCAGCCGGGAGCGCCGCGGACGACCGGAGCGGCGCCCATCTCCACCAGCTTCGCCCGCAACGTTCGGCGGCCCCTGTGATGGAGCCCGTGGACGGAGCTCTCGGTCTTCTTCAGGGTGTTTGCGATCTCTACCGGCGAGAGGCCGACCACGTGCCTGAGGATCAGCACTTCGCGCTGGTCGTCGGGCAGCTCTTCGAAGGCGCGGCGGAGGTCGCTCGTGCGGCCGCGGTCGATCTCGCCGCCGCCGGGCTCGGTGACTCGGACCTCGTCGATCGGGATCACCCGCCTGGCGCGCATGTGGTCCAGAGCGGCGTTGCGGGCGACGCGCATCAGCCAGGCTCCGAATGGAGCCTCCTGTGGCTGGTATTTGCCGATCCGGGTGATCAGCTTGGCGAAGACGTCCTGAGCGATGTCCTCGGCCTCGTGCTGGTCGTGGACGATGCTGGCCAGGTAGCGACGCATGTCGGCGACGTAGCGAACGTAGAGGAAGTGCAGCCCCTCGCTGTCCCCTTCCTGGACACGTTTGACCGCCTGGAGAACGAGATGGCTGTTGCCGGACGTCTCGGCCGCGCGGCGTGACAGAGCGAAGTCCCGACTCGGTCCCACGTCTGCTCGGCGGCCACTCACCCCCGGTGCCTTCCACAGCGATGTCTGCGGAAATTGCCGGTAGTCGACTCGGGACGGGACATCCAAACTCCTCGATAAGTGTCTTGTCGCGGCGCCCCCAGACGAAGCTTTCCCGTGGAAAGCCGGTACCAGAATCGAGGAGTTATGTCCACCTGTCAATGCCCAACTTCCGAGATGACTTCTCCCCAGCCGCCAAGTTGCCTGCAATTCCCGCAATAAACTGCCTTCACATTAAGATCGGATCCGTGGGAGTACGTAAATCGGATCCGTAGGCATACGTAAACCGGCGCCGAGCGAGTAGGTTGTCTGACTGGAGGCAACGATGAAAGTCTCGCTCGGCGAATTTGCTTGTGCAGGCATCAGGGCCCAGATGGGCGGCGACTTCACAGCCGGAGTGGAAACGGCGGTGCTGCACTACACAGGCAAGATCAAGGCCGGTCGGCCCCCGATCGAGATGCCTCGCTTCAACAGCGGCTCGGAGAAGCGGGCTCCCGAGTTGGTGCTGGACGTCAGATTCGCCCCCGAGGTCGAGGAGTTGCTGAAACAGGAGGCGAGCCGCCAAGAGGCGCCGGTCGAAGAGCTGGTCGAGCACGCGGTCCTGGTCTACCTGGCCCAGCTGGATTTCCTCGGGGCTCCGCCGAGCATCTAGGCGTGCTGAGGGACGCGCGCGAACGCGTCCTCGACAGAGCCGACCGGTACGCGCTCGCCGTGATCGTGGAGCGACTTCTCGAGCGCTTCGAGGCCGAGCACGACTTCCAGGCCCAGTCTCCCGTTCGACACCGGCGTCGTCCCCTCGCGGATCGCCGAGGCAAAGTCCTTCAGCTCCAGCCCCAACGGCTCTGCCGCCTCGATCTGCGGGGCCACCATGTCGCCCGTCCGATACGTCAGGCGGTACTCGCCGAAATTGGCGGGCGGCTCGGAGAAGTCGAGCCCGCGGTCGTAGATCCGCACCGAGTCGTCCGCGGCGGTGTCCTCGTACTGGACCATCCGCTTGCTGCCGACGACGACCATCTGTCGGACCTTTCGCGGCGCCAGCCACGACAGCTGCACGTTCGCCTGGGCGCCATCCTCGAAGCGCAGGGTCAGAAACGCGGTCTCGTGGACCCCGTCTTGGAAGACGCTGCGGCCGTTCGCGGTCGCCTCGCTGAGCGGCTTCCCCAGCCAGTAGAGGAGGATCGAGAGGTCGTGCGGGGCGAGGTCGAGCACGACCCCGTCCTGCTGGTAGAGGCCGAGGTTCATGCGCGAGGAGGTGACGAAGTAGACCTCGCCGAGCAGGCCGCCGTCGATTAGGCTCTTGACCTTGTTCACCGAGGGGCTGTAGAGGAAGGTGTGGCCCGGCATCAGCACCTGTCCGAGATCGTCGGCCAGGTCGATCAACTCGGCCGCCTCGGCGCCGGTGCAGGCGAGGGGCTTCTCGACGAGGACGTGCTTGCCCGCCTCAAGCGCGCGGCGGACCAGCTTGTGGTGGGTGTGGGGCGGGGTCGCGATCGCCACCGCCTCGACCGCGGGGTTGGCGAGGGCGGCGTCGAGATCGCGGCTGAAGCCGACTCCCGGCTGTCGGCGACAGAATTCGTCGATCCGACCGTCGTCGAGCTCGCAGAGGCCGAGCAGGTCGAACTCCGGCCGCTCGATCACGTTGCGGACGATGTTGGGCCCCCAATAGCCGTAACCGACCACCATCGCGCCGATCGCGCCGTTGGAACCCATCTCCTCCACGTCCTTTCCTCGAGATCGACCAGCTTCGTCCGCCTCGCCACCCCATCAACGGGGCACTCGCCGGCGACCTTGCGGCCGCCGACCCACGGTGAGGGTGAAAAACGAAGGAGCGGTCGCCGCAACCCGCGTCGCAAGTTCCCGCTGGCCGCGCGCGTTCACAGGAGACGGTCCTCCCTCGCCCGAGCTCGCCGATCCCGGAAGCGATTTGAATCTGATCCTGAACCTGAAGGAGCTCTGGCTCCGCCGCCGGCTCGTCGCCCTGTCGGTCGCCGCCGCCGCCGCGATCGCGACCGTGGCGATCTATCAGGTGAGCCTGCTGCCGCCGTCGATCGGTCAGCGTGCCGATGTCGAAGCGGAGGGGTCGATCGACATTCTCGTCGACTCTGCCAGCTCCCCCATCGCGAACGCCAAGCCCGATCTGACCGGGTTGACGGCCCGGGCCGGTGTCTTCGCGCAACTGATGGCGGGAGGCCGCGTGGTCGGTCAGATTGCCAGGCGAGCGGACATCCGAGCGAGGGAAGTCGACGTCGCGGGTCCTGTGCCGATCGCCGGCGAGGCGCCGGGATTCGAACGGCCGACGACCCATACCCACCCCTACGGCATCCAGATCACGCAGCAGCCCGAACTGCCGATCCTCACCGTCGTCACCCGGGCGCCGACGCCGGCCGAGGCGCGAGCACTTGCGGAAGCCGCGCCGGTGGTGATCTCCCGCGAGGTCGAGTCGATACAGAAGGATCAGGCGACGCCGGCTTGGAAACGGGTCGAGTTCCGGGCGCTTGGGCGGGCCGAGGCCACGCCCGTGCACAAGGCCCTCGGTAAAGCGGTCGCCCTGGGCGTGTTCGTCGTCCTGCTGGCGATTTTCGTCACCCTGATCCTGGCGGGACCGCGCTTCCTAGCGGCCTGGCGCGGCGCCGACCCGGAGTCGCCTTCGACCCGACAGCCGCCGCCCGTGCTTCTCCACGCCGACGTCGGTGACGATGAGATCGCCGATTCCGAGGCGAACCCGGTGGGCCGACGGGGGAATCCTTGAACGGGCCGAGCCACGGATAGCGAGCGATGCAACCGGCACGGACCCTGAAGATCCTCTGGCGACGCTGGCGCCTCGTCCTCCTGGGGGGGGCGGTAGCGCTGCTCGCGGCGCTGTTGGCGGTCTACCGGGTGGATCTGGCTCCGCCCTCGCTGGAGAGCCGCACCAACGTCTTCGCGACCGCCTCCACCCAGATACTCGTCGACACGCCCAGCTCGGCCTTCGCCGACCTCTCGAACGAACTCGACCCGCTGGAGACGAGGGCCAGTGTTTTCGCCCGCTTCCTGACCAGCCCGGCGGCGATCGCCCTGATCGCCCGCGAGGCGAACCTTCCGGCCACCGCGATCGAGGCGCGGGGGCCATACGAACTGAATCTCCCTCCGCAGCAGCAGGAGCCGACGGCCGAGCAGCGCAGCTCGCAGATCCTCGGCGAGGGAGCCCTCTATCGCATGCGCTTCGAGAACAATCCCGACCTCCCGGTCGTCTCGGTCTACGCCCAGGCCCCGACCAAGGAGGCGGCGATCGCCCTGGCGGCGGCGGCGCCGTCGGCTTTGCGCGATTACGTCGAGCGGATCCAGGACGAACAGCACACTCCCGCCGGCCGCCGGGTGGAGATCCGCACGCTCGGCGCCGCCACGGGAGGGGTGGTGAACGGAGGGGTCGATCGTCAGATCGCGGCGCTCGTCTTCGTCGTCGTCTTCGCCGCCTGGTGCATGCTGCTGGTGCCCGCGCAGACGATCGCGCAGGGCTGGCGCGAGCCGGACGGCCGCAACGGCCCGCCGGGCGGCCCGGGTGAGGGCAACGGCCGGGGACGGCAAGAGGACGTGGCTCGACCGGGTCGCGAGGGCCGTCAGGTGCGGTGAGGTGGAGGCGCGAATCGATCAAGCCACAGCAGGCTCGTCCGTCGACGCCTGGCCGCGCACCCGCCGGCCGCTGCCCTGGCTGATCGCGGGGTTCGTGGCGGTGATCTTCCTGGTGCCGATCGAGGCGGTCCATCTCAAGGTCCACCTGCCGGTCAGCTCCGACTTCGACCGCTTCTTCGTGGCGCTGATCGCGGCCACCTGGGCGATCGGTGGCCTGCTCGGCCGCCACCAGCGAATCCTGCGCCTGCGCCCGCGCGGCTGGGCGGCCGGGATGACCGCGTTCGTGCTGGTCGCGGTCGCGAGCATCGCCGTCAACGTCGGCCGCATCACCAACCTCGGCGAGTGGGAATTCGCCGAGAAACGACTGGCGCTGCTGCTCGGCCTGGTGGCGGTCTTCGCGATCGTCACCCTGACGCTGCGGGTGGCCGAGCTGCGTCCATTCGCCGCTCTGATCGCCGTCCTGGCGGTGATCACCGCGCTGGGGACCATCTACGAGAAAGAGACCGGCTACAACGTCTTCTACGCCACCGCCGCCGCGGTGCTGTCGCCGGTGGCGAGCGTCGAATCGGCGCCGACGGAAGTCGACCCCGAATTCAGCAAAGGCCGGCCGCTGGTCACGGGGCCGACCAGGCACCCGCTCTCGGTCTCCTCGATCCTCGGCATGGCGCTGCCCTTCGCGGTCGTGCTCGCCGCGGTGGCCGCCGACCGCCGCCGGCGCCTGCTCTGGGCGCTCGGCGCCACGGTGATCGTCGCCGGGGCGCTGATCACCCAGCGCAAATCGGGCGCCGTGATTCCGGCGTTCGCGCTGCTGGCGCTGTTCGTGCTGCGCCCGCGCCTGTTGCTGCGCCTGGCGCCGTACGGGATCGTCGCCCTGGCGGTGGCGGTGGCCTTTGCTCCTGGCGCCTTCAGCAGCTTCCAAGAGCTCGGACGCGCCGACAGCCGGGCGTCGATCGAAGGCCGCACCTCCGACTATCCGGCGATCGTCCCGGACCTGCTGACGAATCCGCTGTTCGGCCGTGGCTATGGGACCCTCGACTCGAGCCGCGTCGACAGCTACCGGGTCTTCGACAACGAGTACCTGGGCCAGGCCTTCCAGGTGGGCGCATTAGGGCTGATCGCCTTTCTGGCGCTGATCGTGACGCCGCTGTTCGTGGTGCGCAACGTGATGCGCTCCGACAACCCCTTGCGAGGCCCGCCGGCCCTCGCCGCGGGAGCGAGCTGCCTCGCCTTCGGGGTGTCGGCCGCCCTCTACGACATCCTCAGCTTCCCGCAGGCGCCCTATCTCTTCCTCATCGTGGCGGCGATGTGCACCTGCGCCGGGTCCGTCGAAACGTCCCTGGGCGGGGGCCCCAGTGTCGTCCGGGGCCGCACGGAGCTGGTCAGGGCTTGACGGCTCGGGGCTACGGGGGGCTGGTGGGGGTGCTGGCAGTCGGCGCGGCGGTCCTCCTCGGCCTTCTGCTCAGCTCGGCGCACGACGGCGGGGCCGGGACGTCGAGGCAGGGGGCCCAAAGGGCTCCGAGGTCGCGGCTGCCGGCCTGCACCCGCACCCTGTCCGCCGGCGCGAGGCTCGCCCGGGCGCTGTCTCGGGCTGCCCCGAACGCCGTCCTCTGTCTGCGCGGCGGCCGCTATCGAGGGGCGAGGATCCCCGCCGGCGCGACCGACCACGCCGGCTGGGTGACCCTCCAGGCCGCGCCGGGGGAGACGCCCGTCTTCGCGGGCGAGCTGGCCTTCGACGACGCTCGCCACCTGCGGCTCAGGGGACTGACTTTCGAGGCGGGCCTGCGCTTCTCCCCGGCGGCCTCGCACGTGCAGGTGATCGACAACGAGCTCACCGGCGTCGGCGGGATCTTTCTCTTCGGCGACCCCAGGGAAGGAGGCAGCGTCAGCTCGATCCTGATCCGCGGCAACTTCATCCACGACATCGACTACAGCGGCTCCCAGGATGTCTATCGCGGCTACGGGATCAAATCGATCGGATCGCAGCAGGGGATCACGGTGAGGGGCAACACGATCAAGAGCGTCGCCGCGGACTACCTGCAGACCGACGAAGCCAACGGCTGGACGGTCGACCGCAACACCTTCCTCGGTCCATCTCTGGTCGCCGGCCACCGGCAAGAGCACCAGGACCTTTGGCAGGTCTACGCCGGCGGTCGGAACCTGCGCTTCACCAACAACGTCGTCCGCGGAACCGGAACGAGCCAGTCGCTGCTGTTCCAGCTCTCCTACCCGAGCAACCGCTTCGCCGACGTCGTCGTCGCCAACAACCTCTTCGAGCGCGACTCAGGGGGCTACAGCTGCCAGATCTACCAGTCGGCAGGTCTGCGTTTCCGCGACAACACGATCGTCGGCTCGCGCTTCGGCTGCCTGTTCCGGCACGATCGTCGGTTTCCGGACGGGTCCGGATACCAGGTGGACCACAATCTCTTCGTCGGCACCGTCGCGGGCGATGACGTCGGCCTCGAAAGCGGTGTGCGGGCCTGGGGCGCTTTCGACCACAACGTCTCCAGCGACCGCTCGGCCTCCGGTGCCGGCTCGGTGCGCAGATGGAAGCCCGACTGGACCGGCGAGATCGAATACCGGCCCGTCGGGCTTCCGTTTGCGGCCGGCTACAGGCCTTAGCGCGCTACCAGCGGACGCCGCTGGGCTTGCGGTAGCCGATTGCTTCCTGGCCCGCCGGATTGCAATTGGCGGAGGTGCAGTTGCCCTGCCCGTCGAGGGTGACGAGTGACGGTTGGCCCCAGAGATTGCGCGAGAAGGTCGCCGCCCCTGCGGAGCCGTCCTGGGCGAAGCCGCCGTCCGGATCGACCGCGATGTTGCCTTCGACGCGGTTGCCGGAGCCGGAGTCGCAATCCCACTCGAAGCCCGGGAAGCCGCTGTACTGCTGCCCCCCTTCCACCCAGGTGTTGCGGCGGATGCTGATGTTGGAGCGAGAGGTGCCGCCGGTCCCGAGGCCGCAGATCTCAGTGCGGCCGCGAGCGATCTGGATCAGGTTGTTTTCGTAGAGCAGCGAATTCGCCGTGCCGCCGTGGATGTAGGTCGATCCGGCGTTGTTGGTGACGTTGCCGTCGTAGTAGCCCTGCTCGTAGATCCAGTTGTTGGTTATGCGGAGGTTGGGGCCGTTGCCGACGATCTGGATGTTGTCCGAATGCTCGCTGGATTCCGGGTTGGCGCCGACCGGGCCGATTTTGTTGCGGTCGATCAGCACGTCGGAACCATTGGTCCCCTGGAAGCCATCGGCGGCGATGTCGTGGACGATGTTGCCGACGAAATGCAGCCGATCGGTCTGCCCGTAGCAGCGGCAGCCGTAGCCGGTGTTGCCGGAGTTGTCGGCGATCGTCCAGCCGATGTCGTTGTCGCGGATCGTCACGTCGTTGCTCTGATCCGGCATGAAGATCAGCTGGTCGGAGACCCGGTGCGAGGCGGTCCCGCCGATGGTCGAGCCTTCGATCGTCGTTCTGTGGGCCCCGCGGAGGGTGACCGACCGCAGGCGCGCCGAGCGCACGGTGAGGCCGGTCGTGCCGTCGATCTCGAGGTGGCCGATCGAGCCGCCGGCGGTGGAGACGACGACTCCGCTGCGGTCGCCGAGGCCGGAGAGGTCGAGATCGCCGATGTCGGCGCCGACGCAGACGCTCCGCCCAGCCGCCACCGCGCTCTTTACGGCTGAGGAAGAGCCGGCGCTGGTCGCCCCGGTGGCGCAGGCCGACGGTTCCGGCGAGCCCGGTGAAGGCACCGGTTCCGGTTGCGGCGCAGGTTCCGGCTGAGGAACGGGTTCAGGTTCCGGCGACGGCGTTTCGGTCGGAGGCTTCCTGTGCCGACGGTGGTCGTTGTCGTACCGCAAGCGCAAGCGGTGGTGCTTGCGGTGCGACGCGTGCCAGCGGTGATGCATGCCATGCCAACGGTGGTGAGTGCCGTGGGACGGGCGGATCGAGCGCTTGGCATCGGCCGTGCCGAGCAGTCCGGCGAGGATGACCATGACAGCGGCAAGCGTCCCGAGTAGGAGGACAGCGAGTCTTTGGGTGCTGCTGAGGCTTTGCATGCCGCGTATATCGGCGGCACATTTGGAAACCCGAGATGGAAAAAAGTACTAGTTGGGGCTTCGTCGGCATCTCCCGATCAACAGCCTCCGCAGCAGCTGCGAGCGGCTTTCGCGCACCCTTCCCATGCCCAGCAGACGCCGGTAGGCCGCCAGCAGCGCGCGCTCCTGGTGCTCCCAGGCAAGGACGCCCTCCACCCGGGCCCGCCCCGCCTTTCCCATCGCCGCGCGGCGGCCGGGATCGTCGAGCAGCCCCGAGATCAGGCGTGCGAACCCGGCCTGGTCCCCCGGCTCGGCGAAGGCCCCGGCGTCGCCGGCGGCGAGGCGCGACTCGGCGAGGTCAAAGGAGACCAGCGGTTTCGACATCGCCATGTACTCGGAGATCTTGACCATCGAGGAGACGTCGTTGAGGGGGCTCTTGGGATCGGGGGCGAGGCAGACGTCGACGGTCGAGAGGACGCGGCGGATCGTCTCCTGCTCGACCCAGCCGGTGAACTCGGCGCGGTCGCCGAGGCCGAGCTCGCCTGCCAGCGCGCGCATTTCCTCGAGCACGTCGCCATCGCCCATCAACACCACGTGCCAGTCGTCGCGGGAGGCGCGCAACTCGGCGAGCGAGTGCAGGGCCTGCTCGATGCCGTCCTGAGGGCCCATCATGCCGACGTAGCCCAGCAGGAACGGCCTGCCCCGCTTGAGCGAGGGGTCGGGGGGCGTCGGCAGGAACCGCGAGAGGTCGGGGCCCGTCCGCACGATGACGACGTCGGCGGGATCGCGGCGTCCGCGCTCGATCGCGACCCGACGATAGGAGTCGTTGACCGAGAGGACGAGGTCGGCACTGCGGAAGGCGATCTGCTCGGCGGCCAGGGTGAGACGGTGCACTGCGCCGCCGCCGAAGCGGCTGCGGTAGAGCTCCGGCGTCAGGTCGTGGTGGTCGAAGAGGAAGCGCGCCCCGCGGCGGCGCAGCCCCAGCGCGGCCAGCAGCAGGAAATCGGGGGGGCTGCAGGCGTGGACGATGGCGATCGGGCCCCGGCGCCCGATCCGGCGGGCGAGGCGACGGATGGTCCAGACGGCCGCGAGGTACTCCAGCGCGTAGCCACGCGCCCGCTCACCCGCGCTCCGCGGCCGATAGCGGTGGATCGTCACCCCCTCGCGTTCCTCGAAGGCGCCGCGGTCGCGGCTGCTGCCGGTGGGGCAGATCACGGTCACGTCGTAGCCGGCCCTGGTCGCTGCCGTGGCCTCGTTCCAGACGTGCCGGTCGGACGGGACCGATTCGTTCTGGAGCAGGATCAGAACCCGCTCGCCGGCCAACTCAGGCCCCCGGCGGCGGCTCGAGCTCGACCGCCACTTCGTCGTCGAGCAGCTGCGCCCAGGCAGGCCTCGCGCGCTTGGCTCCCTCGCCCTCGATGCGGGTGCCGTCGCCGTCCTCGACGCAGCGCAGCCCGGAACGGAGGCGCCACCAACCCGCCACCTCGCGGGGCAACGCGTGCCAACCCTGAAGCTGCCGCAGCCGGGCCGCCAGGTATTCGAGGAACTCCTCGTACATGCGGAGCCGGGCCGGCGTGTCGAGGTAGTCGGGGTGCGTGATCACGTTCACCAGGCCACCGCTCGCCGCTATCCAGTCGGTCTTCAGCGTCCAGAGGTCGATCGAGGTCTCTCGCAGGATGTCCCAGAGCGTGTGGTCCTGGACCAGCGTGATCGGCAGCTCGACGAGGTCGTCGAGGAAATAGGGCAGGATCGAGCAGCAGCCGCCGGCCTGGGGCTCGAACGGGTCGGTGTCGGGAAACGAGCTGTCGTAGAGGGCGCCCAGCTCAGGCATCCAGCGGGCGTCGCGGTGCGTGGCGGGCGAGCGAAAGCCGACGGCGTCCCACTCCGCCAGATAGCGGCGGATCGCCGGCAGCTCGGCCTCGAAGTTGCCCCGGCTCTCGAACAGCTTGCAGTCGTGCCGGATCCCGTGCAGCCCCACCTCGCAGCCGGCGGCGCGGACGCGGTCGAGCAGGGCCCGGTCGAGCGGGTACCACTCGGCGACGAAGTTCCACGAAGAGACGAAGCCGTGGCGGCGCTCGAGATCGATGACGCGGGCGACGTTCTCGACGCCGGCAAGCCCCTCGACGTCGTGGGTCAGGATCGCCGCGAAGCGCCTCCCCTCGGGCCAGTCGGCAACGATCGGCAGCGGCTCGCCGCCACGCTGAGCCAGTTGCGCCCGCAGCTCGTCCCGCCGTCGTTCGACGAGCAGCGGCTCGATCGGCCAGCGGGGAAAGGGGACACGCGCCTGGCGCTTCGCGTAGAGGCGCCGGGCCGCGATCTGCAGACGGCGGGGCAGCAGCGGCTTCGCCGCGTAATAGGCGGCCAGAGCCGGTGAGCGACGGGAGCGACGGGATCCCTGGCGGCGGTAGCGTTCCTCCAGGTAGTAACGATCGTCGTGGTCGCCCCCCGGCTGATTCGAGTAAGGCCCCAGCGGTGGGCGGGAGAGGCCGAGCGTGACCCGCAGCCCGCTTCGCTCGCCACTCAACCGTTGTCGGTGGCCGGGGCGCAGGGCGGCGACCGGGGCGAAGACCGCGATCCGGATCAGGTGCCCGAGTGCGAGGGCGGCGCGGATGCCGAGCCGCCGCGCCCAGCCGTAGTGCTTCGCCGCGAACAGCAGGCGCGAGTGGCTGAGCTGAGCCATCAGGTCGCCGCGCGAGCGGCCGCCGGAGTGATGCGTGACGACCATCGTCGGCAGGTGCGCGACCGGCCAGCCGGCCTGCCAGAACCGATAGCACCAGTCGATCTCCTCCGAGTAGAGGAAGAAGCGCTCGTCGAGGGGTCCGACCGCCTCGACCGCCTCGCGGCGGGCGATCAGAAAGGCGCCGACGACCCAATCGACATAGCCGTCGCGCTGGTATGGGGAGGGCCTGGTCTCCAGCTCCTGGATCGTGCGAAGGACCGGCCAGTAGGCGGCGAAAAGCGCCTCTCCGAGGCTGCGCGAAGGCGAGGGGAAGCGCCTGATCGAGGTCTGCAGCTCACCGGCCGCGCCGCGCTGGAGGACGCTCGCGAGGCCCAGCTCGGGACGGGCGTCCATCGCCGCCACCAGCTCGCCGAGGGTGCCCGAGCGAATCTCCACGTCCGGGTTCAGCAACAGCAGGTGGCGTCCTCGGGCCTCGGCGAGCCCGACGTTGTTGGAGGCGGCGAAGCCGCGGTTCTGGCGGCGGAGCACCCGCACCTGGCCGAGCTCCCGCTCGATCGCGTCGGGCGTCCCATCCGTGGAGCCGGCGTCGACCACAAGCCACTCCACCGAGGCCGTCCCGGCGGCTGCCAGGGCCGAGCGCAGCGTCCTCAGGGCCATCTCGCGGCCGTTGTGGGTGACCACGACGACCGAGAGGTCCGGACGTCGGTCCGCGTCAGGGACGACGACGCCGGCAGTGCTTGCGGCCTCCATCTCAGCCGAAGTGCCGGTACAGCGCCTCGCCGGCGAGGCGGCCGACGCCGGCGGGGGAGTGGCGGATCGCGGCACCGACGAGGCGCTCGCGCCTGCCCTGTTCCGGGGACGGCTCAGCCCCGTGCAGGTAGGTGTAGAACTGGTCCACCTCCTGCGCCCCCCAGGAGCGCTTGAAGGCGCGCAGCCCCTCGTTGTCGATATCGGTCCGGCCGAAGTCGACGCTGCGGAGGCCGGACTCGCACGCCCAGCGGATCGTCTCCGCGAAGAGGAGGTTATTGGGGCGCTTGGCCAAGGCGCCGGCGTCGGAGGCTCCGTACTTGTAGGTGAGGGTGCCGTCGTAGGTGAGGAAGACGGCGGCGGCGATCAGCCGCGGTCCGTCGAAGACCGTGGCGACGAACCCGAGACCGCCGCTGAAGAGCTGCTCGAAACGGCGAATGAAGCGCTTCGGCTGGGTCGGCACGCCAAGCCTCCGACGGGTTTTCAGGTGGAGCCGGTAGAAGGCGTCGAGGGCGGAGGCGTCGGTGTGGCGCTCCAGCCGCAGGCCTTCGCGGCGCGCCTTGCGCACGTTCCTCAGGGTCGATTTGGAATAACGCTGCTCCAGCTCGGCCGGGTCATCGGTCAGGGGCAGAAGGTGGCGGACGAAGCGCCGCTGCACGAATGCTTCCGGAGCGTCCGGGACCGATGCGTGGACCGCGAGCCCCAGCCCGGTCCGCCTGCATTCCGCTGACATTGCCGCCCCCAGCGCGGTCAGCGCGGCAGGCTCGGCGTCCCGGCAGAGCGCCGGCGCGCAGACGTCGGAGAAGGGCAGCGAGACCAGCCGCCGCCCGGTCAGCCGACTCTCGATCCGGGCGATCGGGATTCCGGCTTCGAGGCGACCGTTGCCGTTGCGCACGCAGCAGGCCCCGACCGCGTATCCGTACTGCGAGCGCAGCAGATCGAGCCAGGCCGGGTGGTGGAAGATCTCGGCGCCGGGGCTCTCGTCGAGGAGGACGAGCCATTCCGGGTCGCTGATCGGATCGATCGCGCAGGCTTCCCACATGGGATGAGAACGACCGGCGGCGCGGAGTTCTTCTAGCTCGACCGGGCCCAGAGCTCCAGCACGAGCAGCGCCCAGAGCTTGCGGCCGTGGTCGACGACTCCGGCCTGGTGCTGGTCGATCAGCGTCGTCACCGTCTCGGTTCGCATCCAGCCACGGTCGCGGCTCTCGCCCCCGAGCAGGACCTCGCGGGTGAACGCGGCGAGATCGGTTCGCAGCCAGGCGGCGACGGGCAGCTCGAACCCCCGCTTGGGCCCGTCGAGGATCGGGTCCGGTACCCAACCGCGGAGGGCGTCCCGGAAGGCGATCTTGCGCCGCACGCCGCCGGCCTTGTGCTCGGGCGGGATCGAGGCGGCGAGTTCCATCAGCTCGTGGTCGAGCAGGGGGGAGCGGGCCTCGAGCGAGAACGCCATCGTCGCCACGTCGATCTTCGGCAAGAGGTCGCCGGGGAGGTAGACGGTCGCGTCGACCTCGAGCAGCTGGTCCAGCAGCGCGGCGCCGCTGGCTTCGCGCCAGGGCGCGAGCAGGACCTCGTCGGCCTCGGCGGGAGCGGTCATCTCGGCGAACTCGGGGGTGTAGAGCGCTCGGCGCTCGTCGGCGTCGAAGACGCTGACCTGGCGCAGGTAACGCTGCTGTCGCTCGCCGCCGAGGCGGCTCGCGAAGCGCAGGGCGCGCTCGCGGCCGTTGCCCCCGGCGCCTCGGCCGGCCTTCGTGCCCGCGGCGGCGATCAGGCGCCGCAGCGGCCCGGGCAGCCATTCCAGCCGCGCCGCCAGCAGGTTCGAGGTGTAGCGCTGGTAGCCGGCGAAGCTCTCGTCGCCGCCGTCGCCGTTGAGGGCGACGGTGACGTGCTCGCGGGCGAGCTCGGCGAGGTAGAAGCAGGGCAGCGCCGAGTGGTCGCCGAAAGGCTCGCCGTAGTGGCGCACGAGCTTGGGCAGCAGCTCGACGGCATCCGGATCGACCACCAGCTCGTGATGATCGGTGGAGAAACGCTCGGCGACCAGGCGAGCGCGGGGAAGCTCGTCGACGCCCGCGTCGGCGAAGCCGATCGAGAAGGTCTTGACCGGCTCGTGCGACTGCTCGGCCATCGCCGCGACGACCGCCGAGGAATCGACCCCGCCGGAGAGGAAGGCGCCGACCGGGACGTCGGCGACCAGCCGGCGGGCGACGCTTGCCCGCAGGCAGGCGCGGATCTCCTCGTGTAGCTCGCGGACGTCGTCGACGAGACGCTTGGCCGAGTAGTCGAGCCGCCAGTAGCGCTCGGTCGTGACCGTGCCCTGCTCGAAGACCAGGCGGTGCGCCGGCGGCAGCTTGCGAACCTGGCGGTAGGCACTCATCGGCGCCGGGACGTAGCCGTAGGCGAGGTAGGCGTCGATCGCCTCGGGGTCGATCTCGCGTGGCACGCCCGGGTCCTCGAGCAGCGCGGTCAGCTCGGAGGCGAAGCTGAGGACGCCCCCCTGGAAGCTGTAGAAGAGCGGCTTCTTGCCGATGCGGTCGCGGGCCAGGAGCAGCCGCCGGCGGCTGCTGTCCCAGAGGGCGAAGCAGAACATCCCCCGCAACCGCGATAGGCACTCGACTCCGTCTTCCTCGTAGAGGTGGGCGATCACCTCGGTGTCGCCCTTGGTCTTGAGCCGGTGGCCCGCCTGCCGCAGCTCGGCCCGCAGCTCGGCGTAGTTGTAGATCTCGCCGTTGAGGACGACGACGACCGAGCCGTCCTCGTTGTATACGGGCTGGTCGCCGGTGTCGAGGTCGATGACCCTGAGCCGCTGGATGCCGAGGCCGACGCCCGCGGACACGTGCAGGCCGCGCGAGTCCGGGCCGCGATGCTGCTGGGCCGCGCACATCCGGGCGATCACGTCCTCGGCGACGGGGGCGCCGTCGCTGCGCACCTGCCCGGCGATGCCGCACATCAGCTGGTCACGCCCGCGAGGCGAGCGGCAGCTTGCCGAACAGGCGTCCCCGGGTCTCCCGCTGGATCGTCCGCCGGAACTCACGGTCCTCCACCCGCGGCGTCCGGCGCAGCGCGGCGCGGGCGTAGCCGTAGAGAAAGGCCAGGCCCGAGATCACCTGCGGTCGCGCCGTGGCGATCTTCAGCGACCGCAGCGCCACCCAGTAGGCGGGGAAATGGACGACGTAGGCGGCGGCGCCGTAGCGCGCCCGCCCCCGCAGCGTGCCGTCGGCGCTGGCCCAGGGGCGATGGTGGATTGCGACCAGCCCCTCGAAGGTGCGGGTCCGATAACCCCGCATGCGAGCCAGGGTCTCGTCGATCGTGTCCCAGCCGAGTCGCTCCTGGACGCCGCCGATCGACTCGAAGCAGGCCCGCGAGTAGCACTTCAGGGCGCCGTTGACGTGGTGCTCGGTGGGGACCCGCTCCAGCCGCCGCCGGCCGTGCACGAGCTCAGTGCGCAGACCTCCCGCCATGCCCAGCCGCCGATCGGCTTCGAACTCGGCGAGGATCGACTCGAAGTACCGCGGTGGCAGCTCGATGTCGCCGTCGAGCTTGGCGATGTGGGAGAACCGGCGCCGCTCGACACTTTGCAGGCCGAAGTTGAAGGTGCGAGGTGCGGCCGCGGAGGCGAGCCGGTCGCCGGGGTCGGGAAGCGGCGCTGCAGGGGCGCTCAATACGGAGATGAACGGGATCTCGGCGGCCAGCCGCGCGGCGATCTCGTAGGTCTCGTCGGTGGAGTGGTCGTCGACCAGCAGCCAGAGGTCCGGCGGCCGCGTCTGCGCGGCCATCGCCCGCGCGACGCGCTCGAGGTGCGGGGCCTCGTTGCGGACCGGCGAGATCACTAGCAGGCGTTGACCCATCTCCGCCAGATCAACGACCTGCTTCGAGGCGAACTTGTGCGCAAGACGGGGGTCCCGCGGTCCGTTGACCGCAGTGTGGAAGCCGTATCTCACGCCCTGATGAGGAGGGTGCCGGGCAGGCGTCGCCAGGCGCTGCTGGGAGCGGCTCGCGGCATCCGCTACCGCGGGACCCGGGTCCAGTGTCCCTGCTGCGGCTCGACCTTCTCGCGCTTCCTGCCGCACCGGGGACGGCCGCATGCGCGCTGCCCCGGCTGCGGCACCCTGGAGCGCCACCGTCTGCTGACGCTCTTCCTCGAGCGGGAGACCGATCTCTTCGAGCGCCCCGGCGCCCTGCTCCACATCGCCCCCGAGTACGGGCTCTTCCGCCGCCTTTCGGCAGTCGGCGGGCTGCGCTACGTGAGCGGCGACCTCGAACCCGACCTCGCGGCGCTCGAGCTCGACCTCATGGCGCTCCCCTTCGCGGCCGCGAGCTTCGACTTCGTGATCTGCAACCACGTCCTCGAGCACGTCGATGACGACCGCCGGGCGATGGCGGAGATCCATCGAGTTCTCAGGCCGGGGGGCTGGGCGATCCTGATGTGTCCGGTCGACCAGCGACGGGCGACCACGCTCGAAGACCCTGCGGTGCTGACGCCGGGCGACCGCGATCGGGTCTTCGGCCAGAGCGACCACGCCAGGCTCTACGGGCGCGATTACCGCGACCGCCTCGCCGCGGCCGGCTTCTCCGTCCGCGCCGAGCCCTACCTCGACCGCTTCGACGAGCGCTCGATCGCCCGCCACGGCCTGCGGCGGGAGCACGACGAGGCCTTCGGCGTCGAGGAGATCTATCTCTGCGTCAGGCAGGAGCGATGAGCCGGCCGAGCGTCGGCGAGCGCCTGCGCCAGACGGCGCGGCTGCTGGGCAGCGAAGGCCCGTCCGGGGTCGCGGTGCGCCTGTTGACTCGGGCGACGAGCGCCCTGCAGCCGGCCGGGTACGCCGGCCTCCCGGTCGACCGCGATGACCTCGCGCGGGCGTCGGAGATCGTCGCCTCGGGGCGGTCAGCCCCGCAGCCGATCCCCTGGCGGGTCGACGAGCCGCTCAGCGTCGCCTGGGTGTGCGGCCCGCCCGGCGAGGGCTCGGGCGGCCACACGACGATGTTCCGGATGGTCACGGCGCTGGAGCGAGCCGGGCACACCTGCACCGTCTACATCCACGACCGCCACGGCTGGGAGATCGACCAGCACCGTCGCGGGATTCGCAATTGGTGGCCCTCGGTCCGGGCGGAGGTCCGGGACCTCGCCGCCGGGATCGACGACTGCCACTTGATCCTGGCGACCAGCTGGGACACGGCCTACCCGGTGCTGACCTCGCCGGCGCGAGGCGCGCGCTGCTACTTCGTCCAGGACTTCGAGCCAGCCTTCCATCCCGCCGGCAGCCTCGCCCTGCTGGCCGAGGCGACCTATCGCTTCGGCTTCCACGGCATCACCGCCGGGAGCTGGCTCGCGCAGCTGCTGCGGCGCGACTACGGGATGCCCGCCGATCACTTCGACTTCGGGGCCGACCTCGACCGCTACACCCTCGACGGCGCAGGCGAGCGCGAGGGCGTCTGCTATTTCTGCCGCCCCTCGACCCCGCGGCGGGCGCACGAGCTGGCGGTGGTCGCGCTGGATCTCTTCGCCGGCCGCCATCCCGAGGTGGCGATCCACACCTATGGCGAGCTGCCTCGGGCGCTGCCGTTCGCGACCACGGACCACGGCCTGATGACGCCCGAGCAGCTGGCGGCGCTCTACCGACGCTGCGTCGCGGGCCTGGTGCTGTCGGCCACGAACGTGTCCCTGGTCCCGCACGAGATGCTCGCCTGCGGCTGCATCCCGGTCGTCAACGACGCCGAGCACAACCGCGTCGTCCTGGACAACGAGCACGTCGCCTACGCGCCGGCGACGCCGTTCGAGCTGGCGCAGGCGCTTTCGCGGCTGGTCTCGGGGCCGGCCGCGGAGGCGTCGGCGACGGCTCGAACGGCGGCCGCAAGCGTCGACTCGATGTCCTGGGAGGAGAGCGGCCGCCAGTTGGAGGGGATCCTGCTCGACGTCGTCGCCGCGCGGGGTGCGCGCGAGCTGGTCGCGTGAGCCCGCTGGTCAAGGTGATCGTCCCCTGCTACGGCTACGCGCACCTGCTCGAGCGCTGCGCCGACAGCGTGCTGCGACAGCGCGGCGTCGAGGTGCGGGTGATGATCGTCGACGACTGCTCGCCCGACCACAGCGGCGACGTGGCCGGCCGGATCATGCGGCGCGACGACCGCGTCGAGTACCGACGCCACGAGCGCAACTTGGGCCTGATCGCGACCGCGAACGAGGGGTTGCAGTGGGCCGAAGACAGCGATTACGTCGTCCTGCTTTCGGCTGACGACATGCTCCTGCCGGGGGCCCTGGAGCGAGCGACGCGAACGATGGCCTCGCGGCCGTGGGTCGGCATGGTCTACGGGCGCGCGCCCTATTTTCAGTCGGGCCGACAGCTGCCGCGCGTCGGCGGCACCTGGCGCGGAACCAGGGTCTGGCCTGGGGTGGCGTGGATCCGGCGGCGCTGCCGTGCGGGCCACAACTGCATTTCTTCGCCCGAGGTCGTCGTCCGCACCGCGGTGCAGCGCCAGGTCGGGGGCTATGACGCCGCCTGTCGCCACGCGAGCGATCTCAACATGTGGCTGCGGATCGCGGCGGTCTCCGACGTCGCCTATGTCAGGGGAGCGGCGCAGGCGCTGTACCGGGTCGACGGCGACGGCATGTTGCGGGGGATGCTGAGCGGCGCCGACGGGCCGGTGGTCGACCTGCGGGAGCGACGAGCGGCCTTCGAGCGCTTCTTCGCGGTCGCCGGCGATCGACCCGCCGACGTCAGCCGCCTGCGCGCGACCGTGACCCGCGTGCTCGCGCGCCAGGCGCTCTGGCAGGCCAGCCGTGCCTACGACCGTGGCGACGTCGGTCGTGCCGGGGCGCCGCCGGTGGACGACCTCGTCGCCTTCGCCCTCGAGACCTATCCGGGCGCGCGCCGCCTACGGGAGTGGTGGGGCCTGCGCCTGCGGGAACGGATCGGCAGCGGCCGGTCGCTCTGGTTCGCGCCCTTCCTCGCCACCGGCGCCGCCCACCGGCTGCGGAGCTACGCGAGCGGTCTGCGCCGGCGGCTCTCCGGCGTCTGAGGGAGAAGGCCCGACCGGGCGCGCAAGCCGACGCGCCTGCAGATCGTTCTTCGAGGGGACATGACCGATCCCGACGACCCCCTGCGCCGGTTGGGCCGGCGCTACGTACGGCCCGCGATCGAGGCGATCGCCCAGCGGCCGCGGATACGCAAGTACCAGCTGCTCTCGACCTGCCGGCGGGTCAGCGGCTCCCCGCTGCTGCTGCAGCCGGTGCTCTTCGTCGGGCCCGGGCAGGTCGTCCTCGGCGACGGCGTCCAGTTCGGCTGGAAGGCCTCGCCGCAGTTCTACAGCGGCTATTGCCACGTCGAGGCCGGCGACGAGGAATCGCGGATCGAGATCGGCGACCGCACCGAGTTCAACAACAACCTGATGCTGAAGTGCGCCGGCGCCGGTATCCGCATCGGCCGTGACGGGCTCTTCGGGGCCCACGTCGAGATCTTCGACAGCGACTTCCACGACCTCGATCCCGGTCGTCGCCACGACGGCACGCAGAAGGTGGAATCCGTCGAGATCGGCGACAACGTCTTCGTCGGGATGGGGGTGCGGATACTCAAGGGGTCGACGATCGGCTCCGACTCGGTGATCGGCGCGGGCGCGGTGGTCACCGGTTCGATCCCGGCCGGCGTGATCGCGGGGGGCAATCCGGCGCGCGTGATCCGCGAGCTCTGAGCGGCAGCGTGGCCGGGCAGCCGCCGACCGGCAGGGTGGAGGAGCCGCCGGCCGCGGACGTCCGCTCGACCGAGGAGCTGACCGGAGCCGCCGCCGCGGGCCTGCGTTGGATCGCCTATGCGCGGGTGGCGATCGAGATCGTGCTCTTCGGCTCGATGGTCGTCCTCGCGCGGCTGATCCCGCCCGCCGCCTTCGGAATCTTCGCCGTCGTCGTGATCGTCCAGGAGCTGGCGGTGACGATGCCGATGGAAGGAATCGGGGGGGCCCTGGTGCAGCGGCGGACCCTGACCCGGCGCCATCTCCGGGCCGGTTTCGCGCTCAGCATCGCCGCCGGCGTCCTCCTCACCGGGGTGACGGTCTCGGCGGCGATGCTGATCGTCGGGCCGTTGCTCGGCGAGCGGACCGAGCTGCTGATCGTCGCGACGACTCCGTACTTCCTGTTGGGTGCGATCTACGCGATGCCGATGGCGTTGCTGCGGCGGCAGCTCGACTTTCGGCGCATCAGCATCCTCGACGTCTCCCAGAACCTGATTCGCGCCTTCGCCACGCTGGCGCTGGCGCTCGCCGGCCTCGATGCCCCCGCCCTCGTCTTCGGCGGCATGGTGGGGATGGTGGCGGTGCTGGGGCCGGCGCTCTACTTCGCGCCGGTGCCGCTGCCGTGGTGGCATACCGAGGAGGCGCGCGACCTACTGCCCTTCGGCGGCCCGGCGGCGCTGGCGACGGTGGCCTGGACCGGGTTTCGCAACGGCGACTACGCGGTGATCGGATCGGTGCTCGGCCCGGCGCAGGCCGGTTTCTACTGGCGCGCGTACCAGCTGGCGGTCGAATACCAGAGCAAGATCGCCGTCTCGATGGTCCAGATCGCCTTCCCGGTGCTCTCGCGAACGGAGGGGATGAGCGAGCTGCTGGCGCTGCGCCGGCGGATGGTCCAGCTGCAGACGGTGGTGCTCTTCCCGCTGTTGGCGATGCTGCTGCTGCTGGCGCCGGTCGTCGTTCCATGGCTGTTCGGACCCGCCTGGGAGCCGGCGGTAGTACCGACGCAGATACTCGTGCTCGGCGGCGCCGCGACGCTGGTGATCAACGCCTGCGGCCCGGCGTTGATGGCGGCCGGGCGCGCCCGCGCGGTGCTCGGCTACGGGGTCGCGCACTTCGTCGTCTACATCGGCGCGGTGCTGGCGGTGGCGCACCTCGGCATCCTCGCGGTGGCGGTCGCGGGCTCGGTCGTGCACGCGATCTTCCTCGCCGTCGCCTACCTGGTGCTCCTGAGCGGCCAACCCGCCAACCCGCTGCGGGCCCTTTGGCGGGACCTCGCTCCAGCGATCACCGGCTGCCTGGCCCTGATCCTGGTCGCGCTGCCGGTGAACCTGAAGCTGGGGATCGCCGAGGTCGGGCCGCCGCTGCAGATGGCCGCGGTGGGAATCGCCGGCGGAGTCGCCTACCTGACCTCGCTCCGCGCCTGGTTTCCGGACTCCGCCCATGACCTGCGGGCCGCGGTCGAACGGATCCTGCCGACCCGTCTCAGGCTCGGGCGGGCGCGCGGAAACTTCGCGCCCCAGCCCTCGTTGGTCCCAAAACAGCACTGATCCGAAGGGAACCATGAGACAGGAGCGATTTCTCGTCACCGGCGGCGCCGGCATGATCGGCTCGACCATCGTCGACCAGCTGGTGGAGCGGGGGGCGGGGGAGATCGTCGTCCTCGACAACTTCGTCCGCGGCCGGCGGCAGAACCTGGACCGGGCAGAGGCGAACGGGAATCTCACCGTCGTCGACGGCGACATCCGCGATCGCGCCTTGGTCGACGAAGTGACCGCGGGAATCGACGTCGTCTTCCACCAGGCGGCGATCCGCATCACCCGCTGTGCGGACGAGCCGCGACTGGCGCTCGAAGTGCTGGTCGACGGCACCTTCAACGTCGTCGACGCCGCCGCCCGAGCGCAGGTGCGCAAGCTCGTCGCCGCCTCGTCGGCCTCCGTCTACGGGCTCGCGGCCAAGTTTCCGACCGGCGAGATGCACCACCCCTATGCGAACGACACCCTCTACGGAGCGGCGAAGACCTTCAACGAGGGGCTGCTCCGCAGCTATCGCGCGATGGCCGGGCTCGACTACGTCGCGCTCAGGTACTTCAATGCCTACGGGCCTCGGATGGACGTTCACGGCGCCTACACCGAGGTCCTCGTCCGCTGGATGGCCCGTATCGCCGCAGGAGAACCACCGCTGATCCTCGGCGACGGCAGGCAGACGATGGACTTCGTCTACGTCTCCGACATCGCCCGGGCGAACCTCCTCGCCGCCGACTGCGACGTCACCGACTCCGTTTTCAACGTCGCCTCCGGGGTGGAAACCAGCCTCGCCGAGCTGGCCCAGGCGCTGTTGCGGGCAATGGACTCGAACCTCTCGGTCGAACATGGGCGCGAGCGGGCGGTGAATGGTGTGACCAGACGTTTGGCGGACACGAGACGGGCGATGGACGTGCTGGGGTTCAGGGCCGAGGTCGGCCTCGACGAGGGCCTCTCGCGGCTCGTCCGCTGGTGGCGCGAGGCCCAGGCGGCGGAGGACCGCCCGGCGCCGGCCGCCCTCGTGCCCTCGGAGGCCGGCTCGTAATGGAGGTTCCGTTCGCGCGTCCTTGGTTCGGTGGGGGGGAGGCCGAGGCCGTTGCCGAGGTCATCGCTTCCGGTTGGTTGACGCAGGGGCCGCGAGTCGAAGAGTTCGAGCGCGCCTTCGCCCGACGCGTCGGCGCCCCCGAGGCGGTTGCTACGACCAGCTGCACGACGGCGCTCCAGCTCTCCCTCTACGCGTCGGGGGTCGGCCGGGGCGACGAGGTGATCGTTCCCTCGCTTTCCTTCGTCGCCACCGCCAACGCGGTCTGGCAGTGCGGGGCGACGCCGGTATTCGCCGACGTCGACCCGCTGACCTACAACCTCGACCCAGGCGCGGTCGAGCGCAAGCTGACGCCGCGAACCAAGGCGGTCATGCCGGTCCACCAGGTCGGCCTGCCCGCCGACATGGACGCCTTCGTCGAGCTCGCCGATCGCCATCGGCTGGTCCTCGTCGAGGATGCGGCGTGTGCGCTCGGGGCGCTGCACCGGGGTCGGCCGATCGGCTCGCTGGGGCCGCCGGCCTGCTTCTCCTTCCACCCCCGCAAGGTGATCACCTGCGGCGAGGGCGGGATGATCGCCCTCCACGATCCGGAGCTGGCGGAGCGGCTGCGGCGCCTGCGCCAGCATGCGATGGACCGCTCGGCGCTGGCCCGTCACAACGCTCGCGAGGTGATCGTCGAGCACTACCCGGAGCCGGGCTGGAACGCGCGGATGACCGACCTGCAGGCGGCGGTCGGGCTGCGGCAGCTCGGTGTGCTCGACACGGTGCTGGCCGAGCGCCGCCGGCTCGCCCTGCGGTATTCCGCCCTTCTGGCAGCAGTCGAGTCGATCGAGGTGCCGCAGACCCCCGCCTACGCCGAGCGCGCCTGGCAGTCCTATCCGATCCGGGTGGGGCCGCGGGTCCCGGACGGGGCGGAGGGGCTGATGCGGCAGCTCCTGCGGGACGGAGTCGCCACCCGGCGCGGGGTGATGGCGATCCACCTCGAGCGGGCGTATCGCCGATCGGGCATCGATCTCCCGCATACCGAGGCGGCTGCCCGCGAGGCGGTGCTGCTGCCGCTCTTCCCCGGTCTGACCGATGACGCCCAGGACTACGTGGTCGAACGGCTCAGCGCGCACGTCGCCGCCGAGGTCGCCGTGTGAACTTCGCAGCGGCGAGAATCGCCCGGGCCAGGGCCGGCAGGCCGGCGATCGATCTTTGGACCGCGAGTCGCTCCCGCCTCGGCGAGGGCGCGATGCGAGCGTTCGACCTGGTCGGGGCCACGGCCCTGCTGATCGTGCTGGCTCCCCTGATCCTGGTCGTGATGGCGACGATCAGGCTCGACTCGCCCGGGCCCGCGATCTACAGGCAGCGCCGCCTGGGCCGAGACCTGAAGCCGTTCTTCGTCGCCAAGTTCCGCACCATGGCGCAAAGGGCCGCAGCCGACGCCCACCGGGAGCACGTGGTGCGGATGATCGCCGGAGGTGCCGCCTCGCAACCGATGACGAAGCTGCCGAAGGACGCCCGGGTGACGCGGGTCGGCGCGATCCTGCGCCGGACCAGCATCGACGAGCTGCCGCAGCTGTGGAACGTTCTGCGAGGAGATATGTCTCTGGTCGGTCCGCGTCCCCCGATCCAGTACGAGGTGGATCGTTATCCGCCGGAGGCGTTCCGTCGCTTCTCCGTGCGGCCGGGGATAACCGGGCTCTGGCAGGTGCGGGGGCGGAGCCTGCTGAGCTTCAGGCGGATGATCGAGCTCGACGTCGAGTACGTCGAGCGCCGCTCGCTGCCGCTCAACCTGAAGATCCTGTTGCTGACCCTGCCCGCCGTGATCCACGGTAAGGGCGCGGCCTGAAACCGGCCACGGCCGCCGCGACCCGTTTGGTTTCGCTCTCTTCGATGCCGGGGAAGATCGGCAGCGAGCAGCTTTCGTGAGCGAGCCGCTCGGCGATCGGAAGGCTGCCCGGATTCAGGCCGAGGCTTGCATATGCCGGTTGCAGGTGGATCGGCTTCGGGTAGTGGATGCCGCTGGCGATGCCGTTGGCCCCGAGGTACTCCCGCAAGCGGTCGCGGGCTCTCGATCGCACGACGAAGAGATGGAAGACGTGGTCGCCGCCCTCCGCAGCCGCCGACGGTGGGATCGTCTCGCTCCCGGACAATGCCCGCCGAAGCTGGTCGCCGGCGTCGCGGCGGCGCCGGTTCGCGCCGGCGAGCCGGTCGAGCTTGAGGCGGAGGATCGCGGCCTGAAGTCCGTCGAGCCGGTCGGTTCCAGCCCGGATGCGGTGGTTGTGGCGCGGCGCCTCCCCGTGTGATCGCAGCAGCCGGATCCGCTCGGCGAGCCGCGAGCTGCGGCTCACCACAGCTCCACCGTCGCCCCAGGCGCCGAGGTTCTTGCTCGGATAGAAGCTGAAGCAGCCGGCGTCGCCGAGCGACCCCACCGGGCGACCGCGGTAGCGGGCCCCGTGCGCCTGGCAGGCGTCCTCGACGACGAGGAAGCCCCGCCGTCGCGCCAGGGCGAGCAGCGGGTCCATGTCGACGGTGCGACCGTAGAGGTGGACCGGGATCAGGCAGCGCGTGTACCGGGTCAGGGCGGGCTCGACGGTCTCCACCGTCAGCAGCGCGGTCGCCTCGTCGACGTCGACCAGTCGCGGCATCGCGCCGGTGGCGCTGACGGCCTCCGCGGTCGCGACGAAACTGTTGGTCGGGACGATCACCTCGTCGCCGGGGCCGATCCCGAGGCCGCGGAGCGCAAGCTCAAGCGCCGCCGTGCCGGAGGAGACGCCTACCGCATGCGGGGTCTCGCAAAAGGCGGCGAACTGCCGCTCGAATTCCTCGACCTCGTGGCCGAGGGTGAAGGCGGCCTCGCCGGCCACGCGAGCGACGACCTCGAGCAGCTCGGCGAGGAGCTCCGGGTCGTCCCTGTCGAGGCGCGTGAACGGCACCGCCGAGGGTGTCGTCCCGTTGGCGGCCGGCGCGGTCGATCCGCCCCAGGCGGTCACGGATTATCCCGCTCCATTTCGGCGAGAGCCCGCATCGCCTCCTTGCGCGAGTGGACGCCGAACTTCACGTATATGGACGCGAGGTGGCTCTTGATCGTGCTTTCGGCGAGATAGAGGCGGCCGGCGATCTCGGCGTTGGTGAGCCCCTCGCGGACGAGCGAGAGGATCTCGAGCTCGCGGTGGGAGAGCGTCGGTCGCGCGACGCTCGTCCGCACCTTGCGAGGCACGACGGATTGACCGCTGGCCACGGCCTGCATCGTGGTAGCCAGCGTCAGCTCGAGCTCGGAGTCGAAGACCAGGGCGCCGGCGCCGGCGTCGAGGGCGCGGCGGACCGCTGCCGCGCCGGTGGGAGGGGAAATCACCACCGTCGTCGCGGGTCGCGCGTCGCGGCAGAGGCGTCGCAATTCGGCGATCTGCCTGGGCGCGTCGATGTCGCAGACGAAGACGACGATGTCGGAGGCCTCTGGATCCAGCTCCCCGATCCCGCTGGGGTCGCGGAGCTGCGCCCGCGGCGGCAGATCGTGCTCCTCGAGGATCGCCGCGATCCGTTCGCGTGCCCCGGCGGTGTCGGCGATCACGATCGCCGACATCAGCCCCGGGCGCTGCCGAGCGTCCCGGCCTGACTTGCTATCCGCCAAGGGCACATCGATAGAACGGTGACCGCACCCACTTGTTTGCGCGCCCGATCCGAGGGCTTTCGCGAAAGCAGGCGCCGGCGCCGAGCGTTGTATCTGCGATGACCGATCTGGCGATGACCGATCAGGCGATCCGTCGACTCGACGACGTCCTGCTCGGCGAGGACGTCGTGATCCAGGCCTTCACGAACCTGTACGGCTGCCGGATCGGGCCCCACAGCAGAATCGGCACCTTCGTCGAGATCCAGCGCGGGGTCGAGATCGGCTCCGCCTGCAAGATCCAGAGCCACACCTTCATCTGCGAAGGGGTCCAGATCGAGGACGAGGTCTTCGTCGGGCACGGCGTGACCTTCGTCAACGACAAGCACCCGCGGGCGACCAACGGCTCGGGCCGGCGTCAGACCGTCGCCGACTGGACGCTGCTGACGACCGTGGTCCAGCGTGGCGCCTCGGTCGGGTCAGGAGCGACCGTGCTCGGCGGCGTACGAATTGGCCGCGGCGCGATCGTCGGCGCCGGCGCCGTCGTCACCCGGGACGTGAGCCCGGGGTCCACCGTGATCGGCAATCCCGCCAGGGCGCTTCCCTAGGAGTGCCGGATCAGCGCGGTTCCTTCAGGTCCCTATAGGGGTCAAAAGGAACGGCGATTCGTCGTTCAGGCGACGATCGTCAGCGCGCCGGGATCGATCCCCAGCTCGATCCGCGTGCGGTCGCCGATGTAGTCGCCGTCGACCTGCACCGGGAAGGGCCGCGGGGTGCCGTCCTTGGCCTCGGCGATCGAGGTGACGGTGGCCGCCGTGACGTCGTCGAAGTGCTCCACCTGGCGGTGTCTCGCCGCCGGCTTGACCTCGCTGAAGAGGCGGGTGATCAGGGTCGGCATGTCGCGCTGGGCGGCGCGCCGCAGGACCCCGAGCGAGAGCGTCCCGTCGTCGATCGCGATCCCCTCGCAGACCCGGATCGGCCGGTTGGAGAAATAGGTGAGCGGATCGGAGTTCTGGGCGATCGCGGTGATCCCCTCGACCGACTCGGCGCCGGCGACGTCGACCCGCAGCCGAATAGAGTTGAGCAGGTATTTGCGGTAGAAGCCCGAGAGCGCCGCCCAGCTGTAGTAGTAGGGCCCGGTCCGCGCCTTCAGCTTCGGGTGTTCGTCGACTCGGCGCACGACGGAGGCGTCGATCCCGGCCCCGCAGGCGAAGACGAAGCGCCGCTCGTCGACCATGCCGAGGTCGATCTTGCGCGGGGACCAGTCGTCGGCGAGCGAGAGCAGGTGCTCGGTCGCGTCGACGACGTCGTTGGGGATGCCGAGGGTGCGAGAGACGACGTTGGTCGAGCCGCCGGGCAGGATCGCGACCGGCAGGTCGGTGCCGGCGAGCCCGTTGGCGACCTCGTTCAGGGTCCCGTCGCCGCCGAAGGCGACGACGACGTCATAGCCGCCGTCCCGCGCCTCGCGACCGATCTCGGTCGCGTGGTTCTGGGCCTCGGTCGCGACCGCCTCGACGTCGTAGCGGCCCTGGAGGGCGTAGACGACGAGGTTTCGCAGCCGGTCGGATACCGTCGTCGCGTAGGGGTTGACGATGATCAGCATCCGCTTCTTGTGCGGCTTGCGGTGCCTGATCGAGCCGAGTCTGGTCATCGCGCGTCGGCGTCGAGGTCGCGAGGGTCGGCCGGCACCGCTGCAGCCTATTGCGAAGACGGCTCGAGACCGCGACCAAGGCGGATTGCCCACCTCACCGCCGGGTAACCGAATAACGATGCTGGAGGAATCGGACCAGGCTCCGGGAGTGGCGTCTTTCGCCGCCGGGATGCTGCTGAAGGGGCGCTACCGGCTCGAGCGGGTGTTGGGACGCGGGGGCATGGCTTCGGTCTGGCGCGCCGACGACACCGTTCTCGACCGCACGGTGGCGGTCAAGGTGCTGGCGGACACGCTCGCCTCCGATCCGGAGTTCCAGACCCGGTTCCGCCGCGAGGCGCGGGTCGTCGCCGGCCTCAGGCATCCGAACCTGTTCAGCGTCTACGACTACGCCGGAGGCGACGAACGTCCCTATCTGGTGATGGAGTACGTCTCCGGGGGCAGCCTGGCGGAGCGGATGCGCCAGGGCGCGAAGATCGACACCCGCAGGCTTGCCGACGAGCTCCTCGGAGCCGTCGACCACATCCATCGCGCCGGGATCGTGCATCGGGACATCAAGCCGCAGAACATCCTGCTCGCTCCCGACGGCAGCGCCAAGCTGATCGACTTCGGCATCGCGCTGCCATTCGACGCGACCGCGCTGACCCGGACCGGGCACCTGCTCGGCACCGCCCGCTACCTGGCCCCGGAGCTGCTCGACGGAGGAGTGGCCACCGCACGGTCGGACCTCTACTCGTGCGGCATCGTCCTCCGCCAGTGCCTCGGCGACTGCCCGGCGGACGACGGACTGCGGGCTGCGGTGGAATGGATGTGCGCCGACGACCCGCGGGCGCGGCCCCCCTCGGCGAAGGCGGCGCTGACCCGGATCGACCGCTGCGTCGCCGTTCCGGAGCAGCCGACCCAGCGGTTCGCCCCTCGCCGTCGGGGCCGGCGCTCAGAGCCGTGGACGCCCCCTCGCCGGGCACCGGCCCTCGAGCAGCGGACGAGGCGCCCCGCCTGGCCCCGTGCAGCGGCAGCCGTCGCGCTCCTCACCGCGGTCGCCCTGGCGATCCTCCTCGCCGTCGGTGGCTCTCAGGACCAAGGAGGCGAAGAGGCTGTCCCGGCTCTGGCCCAAGGCGCAAAGAAGCACCACCAAGCGGCGGGCGACGGCAAAGCCCAGGCCGCCGGCGGGGAGGGCCGGCAAAGCGCACCCTTGCAATCGGAACGGCCTCAAGAATCCGAACCGACCAGCTCGCCGGTCCCGGCGGCGGCGGGAAGCGACGCGGCCCTCGGCGCCGGTCTCAACGCCGAAGGCTACGAACTGATCCAGGCGGGTGAGTACGAACAGGCGGTGCCGCTGCTCGAAGAAGCGGTCCGCGCCTTCCCGCCCGGGACCGAAGAACTCGACTACGCCTACGCCCTGTTCAACCTCGGCAACGCCCTGCGCCTCAGCGGCCACCCCGAAGACGCGATCCCGATCCTCGAACGGCGACTGCAGATCCCCAACCAGACCGGCACGGTCAGCGAAGAGCTCGACGCGGCCCGTAGCGAAGTCGGGCAGTAGCCACCGCCGACTCGAGGGGTGGGAGGGGCGAGTCCGCGGGTTCTGCGAGAGTCGCCCGCCTCGCCTCAGACAAGGACTCCAGAAAGTGGCCCGATGAAGAAGCTGCAAGCGAAGTTGAACTACGCCAACGTGATCGCGACGATCGCCCTTTTCGTCGCCCTCGGCGGCAGCGCATATGCGGCCACCATGCTGCCGAAGAACAGCGTCGGCACGAAGCAGCTGAAGGCCGGCTCCGTGACTACGCCGAAGATCAAGAATGGTGCGATCGCCGGCGCGAAGGTCAAGGATGGAACGATCACCGGCGCCAAGATCGATCTCGGCTCGCTGGGAACCGTCCCCAGCGCGACCAGCGCCGCCACCGCGAACAGCGCGACAAACGCCGCGAATGCCGCCAACGCGGCCAATGCCGCCGCGCTCGGCGGCAGCCCGCCCTCGGCGTTCGCCGCCTCGACGGTCGTCCGCAGCGCCACGGTGGACAGCGCGGGGCTCCTCGTGCCGGCGAAGAGCGACGGGATCGCCAAAAGCAACCTCGCCCACAACGGGGAAGGGCTCTATTGCATCAACGGCCTTGATCCGGCCCCCAGAACAGCGGTGGCGTCGGTCGATCTCGGAGCCGAACAGGGAAGCACCGTCGCGACAGGGATCGGAGCCCCCGGCGACCCATGCCAGGTCACCGTCTACACCTACAGCAAAGCCGCAACCGACGCCAATCGGCCGTTCTCAGTGATCCTTCACTGAGCTAAGCGGTCGTCTCGTAGCGGACGACGTTGCCGTCGAATCCCTCGCGCACCCGACCTTCGTTGACGAGGATGTCGGCGTGCCCGATCACCTCCGAGAGGGTGAGGAAGGCCTGGGTGACGGCGACGTTGCCCCAGATCGCCTGCGCCAGCTCATAGCCGCTGCGCGGGCGCTCCTCGATCAGCTTGAAGATCTTCTCCTTGCGGCGGTCGTGGGCGGCGAGGCGGGCGTCGATCAGCTCGACGTGATTGGTGATCGGCTCGCCGTGCCCGGGAAGGACGATCTCCGCCGGCATCTCGCGGGTCTTGCGCAGCGAGTCGATGTAGGTGACGAGCGCCTGCGTGCGTCTTTCGGAGCCGTCGAGAGGACGGCTGATCAGGGGATTGGACGAGATGTGGCCGATCAGGTGGTCGGCGGTGAACAGGATCCGCCGCTCGGCGTCCCAGAAGACGGTGTCCGAGGGACTGTGGCCGGGGCGGTGGAGGGTCTGCAGCGTGCGGTTGCGGAACGGCAGCACCTGGCCGTCCTGCAGCGGTTTCGTCACCGTCACGTGCGACCCCCAGCCGCGGAAGCTGCGTGAGACGGTGCGCAACGCCACGGTGACGTCCTCAGGAATGCCGTTGCGAAGCATCACTTCGACCGCGAACTGGTCCTCGCGCTCGGCGTCCTCGTCGAAGTCGGCGAGGCGATCGGTGGCGGCGCCGATCGCCGCCACCTCGGCACCGGAATGCTCGACCAGGATCTCGACCAGCCCGAGGTGGTCGATGTGCTGGTGGGTGACGATGATCAACTCGATGTCGTCGATCGAGTGCCCGCGCTCGCCCAGCCGAGCGCCGAGTTCGTCGAGCGCCTTACCGGAATTGGGGCCGGCGTCGATCAGCGTCAGCGGCTCGTCTTCGATCAGGTAGCTGTTGACCTTGCCGACCGCGAAGGGGGTGCTGATCGCCAGCCGGTGGATCCCTGCCAGAGCCGCCTGCTCGAGAGCCTCCTCCGGAGTCGTGATCATGCGCGGATCAAGGCCAGGACCTCGTCGCGCTTGGCTTCCATGTGCTCGCGAGAGATCAACGACTCGAGGTTGAGGCGCAGCAGCGGCTCGGTGTTGGAGGGACGGACGTTGAAGTGCCACTCGGGATAGTCGACCGAGATCCCGTCGAGGTGACTGATCTCGCCGTCGGAGTAGCGCTCTTCGATTTCCTTCATCTTCGCCTCCTGGTCGGCGACCTCGGAGTTGATCTCGCCGGAGATGAAGTAGCGCGAGCGGAACTCCTCCATCATCTCGCGCAGGCCACGGCCGTCGAGCGAGACCAGCTCCAGCATCAGCAGCGCCGGGATCGTGCCCGAATCGGCGTTCCAGAAGTCGCGGAAGTAGTAGTGGCCCGAGACCTCGCCGCCGAAGACGGCGCCCTCCTCGCGCATCCGCGCCTTGAAGAAGGCGTGGCCGACCCGTGAGAGCTCCGCCCGGCCGCCCTCGGCGGCGACCACGTCCGGCACCGCGCGGCTGGATCGGGGGTCGTAAAGGATGGTCGCGCCGGGGTTCTTGCGCAGCAGCGAGCGGGCAAGCAGCGCGCAGACGAAGTCGCCGGCGCAGAACTCGCCGCCGCCGTCGATGAAGAAGCAGCGGTCGGCGTCGCCGTCCCAGGCGATGCCGAGGTCGGCACCGCTCACCCGCACCCGCTCGATGATCATCTGGCGGTTCTCCTCCAGCAGCGGGTTCGGTTCGTGATCGGGGAACTCGCCGTCGGGCACGAAGTACATCTGCTCGAGGTCGAGCCCCAGCTTGGCGAGGATCGGTCCGACCATCGGCCCGGCCATGCCGTTGCCGCCGTCGACCACGACCTTCATCGGCTTCACCTTGGCGGGGTCGATGAAGGAGAGGGCGTGGGCGCGGAATTCGTCCCAGACGTCGACCTCCTCGAAGGAGCCGCCGCCAGGGGCCGGGCCGAGGCCGGCCTCGATCTCCGCCCGCACGTCGCCGATCCCCGCGTCGCCGGAGAGCGGCAGCGCTCCCTCGCGCACCAGCTTGACCCCGGTGTAGGCCTTGGGGTTGTGGGAGGCGGTGACCATCGCGCCGCCGTCGAGCTGCCGCGAGCCGACCAGGTGGTAGAGCATCTCGGTCGCGACCATGCCGGCGTCGAGCACCGTCGCCCCCTCGAAGATCAGGCCGTCGCGCAGCTCCGCGGCCATCGACGGCGAGGTCAGCCGCATGTCGCGGCCGAGGCCGATCCGCAGGTCCCCCGGCTGCTTGTCGCGCAGTCGGGCGAGAACTCGGGCGAAGGCACGGCCGATCGCATGCGCGGTCGTCTCGTCCATCTCGGAGCCGTACAGCCCACGGATGTCGTAGGCCTTGAAGATCCCCGGGGGCGCCGGCGGCGTCTGCTCCGTCAAAACGCTCCCCTCAGCGCCTCGTAGCTCTGCTCGATCGTCTGCGGCATCACTTTGGTGTCGGCGATCACCGGCATGAAGTTGTTGTCGCCCGCCCAGCGCGGCACCACGTGCAGGTGGATGTGGTGCTCGACCCCGGCCCCGGCGACCCGACCCTGGTTGAAGCCGACGTTGTAGCCGTGCGGCTGGTAGACGCTCTCGAGCCCGTCCATCGCCCGCTGGGCCAGCGTCAGCATCTCCGCCAGAGTCCCTGGCGGCAGCTCCTGCAGGCGCCCGACGTGCTCGTAGGGGGCGACCATCAGGTGGCCGTTGGTGTACGGGAAGAGGTTGAGGATCACGAAGCCGGTCTCACCGCGGTGGACGATCAGGTTCGCCTCGTCGTCTTCCGCCCGCGGCTTGACGCAGAAGATGCACTCCTCCTCGATGTCCTTGGACGCGTCCGTCACGTAGGCGAGGCGCCAGGGCGCCCAGATGCGAAAATTTGCCACCGCTCTGAGGCTATAGCCATCCGCGTTTACGGAAGTAGGCGACCATCGCCAGCAGGATCACGAACATGCCGCCGAGCACGATCCAGAAGGCGGTGACGCTCTGCTCGCCGGGCACGTGCACGTTCATTCCCCAGATGCTGGCGATCAGGGTCAGCGGCAGGACGATGACGCTGATCGAGGTCAGCACCCGCAGGATGTCGTTGACGCGGTGCGAGATCACCGACTCGTTGGTCTCGGCCAGCGCCTCGGCGACCTCCTTGTAGTTTTCGAGCATGTCCCAGATCCGCTCGTGGGCGTCGACGATGTCGTCGAAGTAGATCTCGAGGTCGAGGTCGGTCGCCAGGTAGCGCTGCTTCACCTTCTCGAGGTCGCGCAGCACCGGCCGCTGCGGTCGGATCACCTTGCGGAAGTTGATGATCTCCTGCTTGACGTTGGAGATGTCGCGGACGACCGCGTCGGCGCGTTCCTCGAAGATGTCGTCCTCGAGCGCGTCGAGCTTGTTGCCGATCTTGCGCAGCATCGGGAAGCAGTAGTCGAAGCTGTCGTCGACGAGGCGGTAGAGGAGGTAGCCGGAGCCGCGCGAGAAGAGCTGCTCGCGCAGCTCCTCTTTGCTGCGGCAGCGCTCGAACAGGTACTCGACCGGCTGCAGCGGCTGGTTCGGGATCGTGACCAGGTAGTCGGGCCCGACGAAGAGGTCGAGCTCGGCGGCGCCGAGGCGTTTGGCGGCGGCGTCGAAGACAGGGAGGTGGAGGACGATGAAGAGGTAGTCGTCGTAAACGTCGATCTTCGGGCGCTGGTTGCGCGAGAGCACGTCCTCGAGGTCGAGCGCGTGGAAGTCGAAGTGCTCCTCCAGCCAGGCGCGCTCGAGGGCGCCCGGGCGCTCGATGTTGACCCAGCGCAGGCCGGACGACTCGATCTGCTCGACGCGGGGAGCCTGCGGCTCAGCTGCCGCGGGCGCGACGAGTTCGTCGCGCCGTGCCGACCGCCGCAGCCTTGGTTTCGGAAGGTTCGGCATCGCTCGGGCCCATCGTCTCGTCGTGCAGCGGCGTCATCGTGCGAAGTAGGTTAGCCGCCAAGCGTGCCCGCAAACGTTCGCGGGTCGCCTGGTACGCTTCTCCCAACATAAGCGCCACATCTAGAGGGGTGGAGGGACTGGCCCAGTGAAGCCCCGGCAACCACCTCGAACCATCGGTTCGAGGGGAGGTGCCAACTCCAGCAGGTCACCAATCGTGACCTGGAAGATGTGGGGGACGTCCGATCCGGACCTCTGCCCCACACAAGGCGGAGGTTTTTTTCGTGAGAAAGAGGATCGGATGTCAATCGAAAGCCTGAAGTGCAAGGAGTGCGGCACCGCTTACGAGCTCGGTGCCAGCTACGTCTGCGAAAACTGCTTCGGCCCGCTCGAGGTCGCCTACGACTACTCGGAGCTGGACGCGGTCGAGACCAAAAGGCGGATCCAGGCGGGATCGCAGGGAATCTGGCGCTACGCCGACTTCCTTCCCTTCGAGGGACGCCCAGGCGATCCGCTCGAGCCGGGGCTGACGCCGCTGGTGCGCGCCGACCGGCTGGCCGAGCGGCTCGGGGTCGAGGCGGAGATCTGGATCAAGAACGACGCCGCCAACCCGACCCATTCCTTCAAGGACCGGGTCGTCGCCGTCGCCGTCGCCAAGGCCCAGGAGCTCGGCTTCGAGACCGTCGCCTGCGCCAGCACCGGCAACCTCGCCAACGCCGTCGCCGCCCATGCCGCGGCCGCCGGGCTCGACTCCTACGTCTTCGTCCCCGCCAACCTCGAGGAGCAGAAGCTGCTCGCCACGGGTGTCTACGGGACGAACCTGGTCGGCGTCCGCGGCAACTACGACGACGTCAACCGCCTCTGCACCCAGCTGGCGGAGACCCGGCCGTGGGCCTTCGTCAACGTCAACCTGCGGCCCTACTACGCCGAGGGCTCGAAGACGCTGGCCTACGAGACCGTCGAGCAGCTCGGCTGGGAGCTGCCGGACCGGGTGGTCTGCCCGATCGCCTCGGGATCGCTCTTCACCAAAGTCGCACGCGGCTTCCAGGAGTGGCTGGACCTCGGCCTCGTCTCCGGCGCGCAGCCGGTCTTCAACGGCGCCCAGGCCGAGGGCTGCAGCCCGGTCGCGACCGCCTTCGCCGAAGGCTGGGACGTCTGCAAGCCGCAGCGCCCCGACACGATCGCCAAGAGCCTGGCGATCGGCGACCCGGCGGATGGCCCCTACGCGGTCGAGCAGGCGCGTCGCAGCGGCGGCGCCATCGACTCGGTCACCGACGCCGAGATCCGCACCGCGATCAAGCTGCTGGCGGAAACGACCGGGATCTTCACCGAGACCGCCGGCGGGGTCACCGTCGGCGTGCTCCGCAAGCTCGCCGAACGCGGTGAGCTCGGCGCCGGCGAGCGCATCGTCGTCTACATCACCGGCGAGGGACTCAAGACTCTCGACGCCACCCGCGATACGTTCCAGATGCACGAGATCGATCCCGACCTCGACAGCTTCGAATCCGAGTTCCGCCAGGAGGTAACCGTCTAGTGGCAGTCACCGTGAAGATCCCGACCCAGCTGCGTGGCGCGACCGGGGGACAGGCCGAGGTCGAGGTCTCCGGCTCCACCGTCGGCGAGGTGCTCGACGCCGTCTTCGACGCCCACGGCGACCTGCGAGCGCGGATCACCCAGGACGGCGATCTGCGCCGCTTCGTCAACGTCTACGTCTCCGGCGAGGACATCCGCTTCCAGCAGGGCTTGGACACGGGGATCGAAGACGGCGACGAGGTAACGATCTTGCCTGCGGTAGCCGGCGGCTGACGGCGACTGCCGTCAGATATGGGAAAACCACCCGTTGTCATCTTGTGCGGCGGCCGCGGGACGCGCTTGCGCGAGCGGACGGAGTCGGTGCCGAAGCCGCTGGTGGAGATCGGCGGGCGGCCGATTCTCTGGCACGTGATTCAGATCTACGCCGCGCAGGGGTTCAGGCGGTTTCTGCTCGCCACCGGGTACCTGGGTGACGCCGTGGCCGAGTTCGTAGCTGGTGAGCGCTGGCCCGCCGGGGTCGAGGTGGAGTGCGTCGACACCGGGGTGGACACGCCGACCGGCGGTCGCATCGCCCAGCTCTCCGATCGCCTCGCCGGCGGCACCTTCTGCGCCACCTACGCCGACGGCGTCGCCGACGTCGACCTCGACGGGCTGGTCGCCTTCCACCGTGAGCAGGGGGCGGCGGCGACGGTCACCGTGGTCCGGCCGGACCTGCAATGGGGGGTGGCCGAACTGGACGGTGACCAGGTCTCCGGCTTCGTCGAGAAGCCCCGCAGCGAGCACTGGATCAACGGCGGCTTCTTCTGCTTCGAGCCGAGCGTGCTGGAGCACCTGGCCGAGGACAGCGTGCTTGAGCGTGACCCGCTTCGCCGGCTCGCCCGCGAAGGGGAGCTTCGGGCCTACCGCCACGAGGGCTTCTGGGACTGCATGGACACCTACAAGGACGCCGTCGTCCTCAACGACCTCTGGAGCGCCGGCGAGGCGCCCTGGCGGGTCTGGGACGCGGCGCCGGCGGAAGCCTCGTGAGGGGCTGTCCTTGAAGCGGGTCCTGGTCACCGGCGGCCACGGATTCGTCGCCTCGCACCTGGCCCGCGGGCTGCTCGATCGTGGCGACAGCGTCACCGTGCTCGACCTGGCGCCGCCGCCGCTGTCGGGGCTGACGCTGCAGGGGATCGCCGGCGAGGTCGAGCTGGTCGAGGCCGATCTGCGCGACGGGCGGTTGGTCGGCGCGACCATCGAGACAGGCAGCTTCGACGCCGTCTTCCACCTCGGCGCCCAGACGCTGGTCGGCCCGGCGATGGCCAACCCGACCGCCACCTTCGAGACCAACGTCCGCGGCACCTGGACCCTGCTCGAGGCCTGCCGCCGAGCCGACGTTCCGGCGGTTGTCGTCGCCTCCTCCGACAAGGCCTACGGGCCGAGCGACGAGCTTCCCTACCGCGAGGAGATGCGGCTGCGGCCCGCCTCGCCCTACGAGGCGAGCAAGGCCGCGGCCGACGCGATCGCCCTCAGCTACCGGCCCGCCTACGGCCTGCCGGTCGCGGTCACCCGCTTCGCCAACATCTACGGCGGCGGCGACCTCAACTTCTCGCGCCTGATCCCGGAAGCGATCGCCGCAGTCCTCGATGGCCGCCGCCCGCAGATCCGCTCCGACGGCAGCCCCGAACGCGACTTCCTCTATGTCGCCGACGCCGTCTCCGCCTACCTTGCGGTCGAAGCAGCGGCCGGGGCCGGAGGACCGGGTGCGGGGGAGGCCTTCAACGCCGGCGGCGAGCAGCCCCACACCGTCGCCGAGGTGCTGGAGACGATCGCCGAGGTCTCCGGCGGCGGGCTCGATCCCGAATACCACGGCATCGGCAACCCCGCCGGCGAGATCGATCGCCAGTTCGTCGATTCGACCAAGCTGCGGGCTCTCAGCGGCTGGGAACCGGCGGTCGAGCTGCGCGACGGCCTGATCCGTACGCTGGACTGGTACCGCGACCACCCGGAGGTTCGGCCCTAGACATGTGCGGCCGCTTCACCGTCACCACCAAGGACACGAAGAAGATCGCCGACCGCTTCCAGGTCGAGCTGGAGAAAGCGCTGGAGCGTGGGGGCGACGGCGAGGCGCCGGCGGCGACGAAAGAGCGGGCGAAAAAAGCCGCGCAGGGGATGGGCCGCTTCAACGTCGCCCCGACCCAGGAGATCCTCGTCGTCCGCTCCTCTCCCGACGCCGAGGAGGCGGCGGTGGGAGAGCGGGAGGCGCGACTGATGCGCTGGGGGCTGGTCCCGCGCTGGGCCAAGGACCTCAAGGTCGGCTACCGGATGATCAACGCCAAAGCCGAGAACCTGACCTCGAGCAAGGCCTACGCGCCGTTGGTCGGCAAGTACCGCCACCGTTGCCTGATCATCGCCGACGGCTTCTTCGAGTGGATGCGGGCCGAGGACCCGAAGCAGCCGCGCCAGCCCTGGCATTTCCAGGTTGACGGCGGTGAGCCGTTCGCCTTCGCCGGGCTCTGCACCCGCAAGGAGTGGGAGGACGACGAGGACCGCGGGTTCGACGACGGCTGGCTCTACAGCGCCACGATCGTCACCACGACCCCCAACGAGGTGGTCGCCCCGATTCACAACCGAATGCCGGCGATCCTTCCCGACGCCGAGGCCGAGGCCGCCTGGCTGCGTCCGGACCTCAGTGCGGAGGACGCGATCGCGATTTGCGGGCCGTTGGACGCTCGCAGGATGTCGAGCGCCCCTGCCAACCCGAAGCTGAACAAAGTCGGCAAAGGGATGGAGGAGGGGCCGGAGCTGCTAGTTGCGCCGCAGTCCGGCTGAGGCCTACCCTTCCTTTTCTTCTTCTTCTTCGGCTTCTTCTTCCGCCCGTTCTTCGTTTTCTTCTTCCGCTTCTTCGTCGATCGGCGGGGAGACGCGATTCAAGGAACCCTCCGTGCGGGCGGTCGCGGTTCCCGCGGCAGTGGTCACGGTGCAGCCGATCGCGGCTTTCGGGACGGCCGTCGACTTCCAGACCGTGTAGAAGGGAAGTTCGAGATCTTGCTTCGGTCTGCCGGCGGGCAGGAAGTATTTGAGGCGCTCCGTCCCGACCTTGTATTCGGGCCATTCCAGCTTCACGCCTTTCTCGGTCGTGAACCGGTCCGGGGCGCCTTGGAATTCCAACACGGCCAGTTCGCTGCCGCGGGCGCTGAAGTCGATCAGGATCGTTTCCGGGACTTCCTGGCCGTAGATCCCGTCTTCGGAGGAGCGCGGATAGGTCGCCCGCAGCCCGCCTGCGGTCTGGCCGATTTCGGTGCGCCCGCCAGCTTTCATGCTGCAGAGGATGCGCCCGCTCCCGACCGGGGCGCCGGCGTCGATCCGCAGCGTCGAGGCGACGCGGAAGAGCGCGTACCCGCTGACGTTGGTCCCCGTGGCGAGGATGCCGGAGTCGACCAGTTGCATGGTGCCGCCGCCGCCCGGCACTCCGACCGACTTCGAGTCCGCCACCTTGCCGCTCTGGACCCATTCCAGGCTCGCCGCTTCGCCCTCGCCCTTGCCGGTCGCCAGCGCGGCCGCCGCGATGCAGGCGATCAGTCCGATCGCGACCACGATCAGGGCACCGCGGGGGATGCCGTCGTCCGGCGCGGCCTGGTTCATGCGACCGCGACAGTATTGGAATCCGCGATCGATCCGCGCTGCTGACGGTTGCAGCGTTCCCTGCAGCTAACGTTGGGGTATGAGCACCGAGGTGTCGACGATCAAGCCGGACCTGGTGCAGAGCAAGACCGCGACCGTTCACGGCCGCTCCGTCAGCTACGCCGAGGGCGGCTCGGGGGATCTGCTGCTGCTGATCCACGGCATGGCGGGCACCTCGGAGAACTGGGGCTCGGTGATCGAGCCCCTGGCGCTGAGAAGCACGGTGGTCGCCCCGGACTTCCCCGGCCACGGCGGGTCGGCTCCCGGCGGCGGCGACTACTCGCTCGGCAGCCTCGCCAGCGGCCTGCGGGACCTGATGGTGACGCTCGGACACGAGCGCGCGACCCTGGTCGGCCATTCGCTCGGCGGCGGCGTCGCGATGCAGTTCACCTACCAGTTCCCGGAGATGGTGGAGCGTCTGGTCCTGGTCTCCAGCGGCGGGCTCGGCCCTGACGTCAGCCCGGTCCTGCGGGCCGCCGCCCTGCCGGGCGCCGATCTCTTCATCGCCGCCACCGCGGGTGTCGGCCGCCAGGTCGGCTCGGCGGTGGGGCGGGGCCTGGGCGCGCTGGGGCTGCGTCCGAGCGCCGACGTGGCCGAGGTCGCGCGCGGCTACGCAACTCTTTCCGATCCCGAACGCCGCAAGGCGTTCCTGGCGACTCTGCGAGCGGTGGTCGGCACCGAGGGCCAGCGGGTCGCCGCCCTCGACCGCCTCTACCTGGCGGCGGCGCTGCCGCTGCTGATCGTCTGGGGCGACCGCGACCCGATAATCCCCGTCGCCCACGGGGAAGAGACCCACGCCGAGCTTCCGTCGAGCCGGCTGGAGATCTTCGAGGGCGTCGGCCACCTGCCGCAGCTCGAGCGTCCGGGCCGCTTCGTCGCCGTCCTCGAGCGCTTCCTCGCCGAGACCGAGCCGGCCCGGTTCGACGCCGAGGAGTGGCGAGCCCGCTTCAAGGCCGCCTCGGCCTAGTCCTGCCCTACGCGCCCGACAGGATTCGAACCTGTGGCCTCCGCCTCCGGAGGGCGGCGCTCTATCCAGCTGAGCTACGGGCGCTCCCCGCGCAGCTTAGTCCCTTGCCTGCACACGCCGTACTCAGATGCAGCACGAACATATGTTCTGTCCGATTGCAGACATAAGGTTGCGACCATGCCCGGTAGAAGCAGGGGAAATAAGGCGGAGGCGATGGTTCTGACAGCTTTGGTTCGGCGCTGCCGACTATGAGATCGACAGGTGGAGCGATGACGACCTCCGCAGGATCGCTCGAGAAGGCCAGGACAGAAGCGAACGACTTGCCGTCTTCGCGTAGGCTCGCCGCCGATGGATCTGTCGGTGAACTTCCTCGGCACCGGGGGCTCGGTGCCCTCCGCACGGCGCTCGACTGCGAGCGTGCTGGTGGCGCGTGGGGGAGAGCGGCTGCTTTTCGACTGCGGCGAAGGGACGCAGCGCCAGATGCAGCGATCGCTGGGTCTGGTCCAGGCCGACGAGATCTACCTGACCCACTTCCACGCCGACCACGTACTGGGGCTGCCGGGCCTGCTCAAGACCTATGACCTCACCGACCGCCAGGTGCCGCTGACGATTTACGGGCCGCCGGGGCTGCGGGACCTCTTCTCGGTCTTCGGCCCGCTGATCGGGCGGACCGGCTTTTCGGTCGAGTTGGTCGAATTGCGGCCAGGCGAGGCCGTCCCCCACGACGGCTACGAGGTGCGCCCGTTCGAGGCCGCCCACAGCGGTCGCGCCAACGGCTACGCCCTGGTCGAGGAGGAGCGGCCCGGCCGATTCGACCCAGAGGCGGCGCAGGCGGCCGGAGTTCCCGAAGGGCCCGCCTTCGCCGCCCTTCAGCGGGGGGAGGAGGTCCAGGGCTCCAGCGGCACCGTGAAGCCTGAGCAGGTGATGGGTCGCAACCGTGCCGGCCGCACGATCGTCATCACCGGCGACACCGCCCCCTCGCCGGCGACGGTCTCGGCCGCCGCCGACGCGGAGCTGCTGATCCACGACGCCAGCTTCGCCGAGGAGGAGGTCCAGCGCGCCGCCGAAACGGGCCATTCGACCGTCGGCCAGGCGGCCGCGGTCGCCGCCGAGGCCCACGTGAAGCTGCTCGCCCTGGTCCACATCTCCTCCCGCTATCACGTCGGCAAGGTTCTCGAGGAGGCGCGGGAGGTATTCGAACCGACCATCGCCCCCCGCGACTTCGACACGATCGAAATCCCCTTCCCGGAGCGCGGCGACCCCCACCTCGTCCCGAATGGAACGAGGGAGGGCGGCGGGGCCGAGGTTGCCTCGACCGAGCCTCCCCCGCTCAGTTAGCGAGGGCGAGGCCACCTCGGCCCCGCCGCCCCCGCTGCTACGCTGCGGACGTCCTTTAACCGGGTCCCGTGAGGCCAGGAAGGAAGCAAAAGTGAGTGAGACGATCGTGCTGGAGCACGATGATCTGAGGCGAACGCTGCGGCGGATCGCCCACGAGATCGCCGAGAAGAATCCAGGTCCGGACGGTCTCGCGATCGTCGGCATCCATACCCGCGGAGCGATCCTCGCCCGCCGACTCCAGTCCGTCCTCGGCGAGTTGACCGACTCGGAGCTGCCGATCGGAGACCTCGACATCTCCTTCTACCGCGACGACGTCGGCGCCCAATCGCCTGCCTCGCAGCCCGTGGTCCATGCCTCCCACATCGACTTCGACGTCAGCGACCGCACCGTCGTCCTCGTCGACGACGTCCTCTTCACCGGCCGCACCGTGCGGGCGGGCATCGACGCCCTCTTCGACTACGGTCGCCCGCGCCGGGTCCAGCTCGCCGTGCTCTGCGACCGCGGCCACCGCGAGCTGCCGATCCGCCCCGACTACGTCGGCAAGAACCTGCCGACGGCCCGCGAGGAGCGGGTCAACGTCAGCCTCGAGGAGAGCGACGGGGTGGACCGGGTGACGATCTCCGAGGATCGCGCCGCGGAGGCGCTCGCATGAAGCACCTGCTGACGATCGAGGAGCTCTCGCGGGAGGAGATCGAGGCGATCCTCGGGCGCGCCGAGAGCTTCGCCGAGGTCGGCCGGCGCGACATCAAAAAAGTCCCGACCCTGCGCGGTCGCACCGTCGTCACCCTCTTCTACGAGGCCAGCACCCGGACCTCGAGCTCCTTCGAGCTGGCGGCGAAGCGGCTCTCGGCGGACCTGGTCTCGGTCAAGGCCGCGGGGTCCTCGGTCGACAAGGGAGAGTCGCTGAAGGACACGGTGGCGACGCTCTCGGCCTACGACCCGGCGGCGATCGTCATCCGCCACCCCTACGCGGGCGCCGCGCAGATGGTCGCCGGCTGGACCGAGGCCGCGGTCGTCAACGCCGGGGACGGCAAGCACGAGCACCCGAGCCAGGCGCTGCTCGACGTCTACACCCTGCGGCGCCGTCTCGGTTCGCTCGACGGGGTGCGGATCTGGATCGTCGGCGACGTCCTCCACAGCCGCGTCGCCCGCTCCAACCTGATCGCCTTCCAGCGGATGGGCGCCGAGGTCACCGTCTGCGGCCCGCCGACCCTGATCCCGCGCGGGATCGAGGAGCTGGGCTGCGAGGTCGAGCACTCGCTGGAGCGGATCGGCGAGGCCGAGGTCGTCTATGTCCTGCGGATGCAGCAGGAGCGGATGAACGAGAGCTTCGTCCCCTCGCTGCGCGAGTACGCCGCGACCTTCCAGGTCGACAGGCGCCGACTCAACCCCCGCCAGCTGCTGATGCATCCCGGCCCGGTCAACCGCGGCGTCGAGATCTCCGGCGAGGCGATCGACTCGCCGCAGTCGCTGATCGCCGAGCAGGTCGCCGCCGGCCTCGTGGTGCGGATGGCGATCCTCTACGAGCTGCTGGCCGGGACCGACCGCCCGGCGCCGGTGGGCGGGGGCGAGGCCGGCGGTAGGCCGACCCCGATCGGACAGCCGGCATGAGCGTCGGCGAGCTGCTCGACGTCCGCCCCGGCAGGGGCGCGAACCTGGTCCTGCGCCGGGCCACGGTGCTCGACCCGGTGGCGGCGATCGAGGGCGTCCACGACGTCGTCATCCGCGACGGGCGGATCGCCGAGTTGGCCCTCCCGGGTGAGGCCGCGGCCGACGGTGCCGAGGTGGTCGAGGCCGAGGGATTGCACGCCTTTCCCGCCTTCTTCGATCCGCACGTCCACCTTCGTACCCCCGGTCACGAGCACAAAGAGGACGTCGAGACCGGCACCCGCGCCGCGGCGGCGGGTGGCTACTGCGGCATCCTCGCGATGGCCAACACGCTGCCGCCGGTCTCGACCGCCGCCGACGTCTCGGCGCTGCGCGAGCAGGCCCGCGTCGCCGCCTCGGTTCCGGTCGGCTTCCTCGCCACGGTCACCCGCGCCATGAAGGGTGAGGAGCTGACCGAGATGGTCGAGCTGCGGGAAGCCGGCGCGATCGGCTTCTCCGACGACGGGCTGCCGATCGCCGACGCCCGGGTGATGCGCCGCGCTCTGCAGTACCAGCGGCTCTGCGGCGGCACGATCGCCCTGCACGAGGAGGACCCGCGGCTCTCGGGCGACGGCGTCATGCACGAGGGCCCGGTCTCGGCCGCGCTCGGCCTCGCCGGCATCCCCTCGGTCTCGGAGTCGACGATGATCGCCCGCGACGCCGCCCTCGCCGCCTACGAGGGAGCGCGGATCCACGTCCAGCACCTCTCGGCGGCGGAGTCGGTGGAGGTCGTCCGCGCCGCCAAGGCGGCCGGGGTCCAGATCAGCACCGAGGCCAGTCCGCACCACCTCTGCCTGACCGACGAGGAGGTCCGCAGCCTCGATCCCCAGCGCTTCAAGATGAATCCCCCGCTGCGCCGCGAGTCCGACCGTCAGGCGCTGATCGCGGCTCTGCGCGACGGCACGATCGAGTGCATCGCCACCGACCACGCACCGCATCAAGCCGAGGAAAAGGAGGTTCCCTTCGAGCAGGCGGCGATGGGGGTGACCGGCCTCGAGACCGCGTTCGCGGCGCTCCACACCGAGCTGGTGCTCCCCGGCGTCGTCGAGCTCTCGCTGCTGGTCGAGCGGATGGCGGGCGGTGCCGCCCCGTTCGGGATCGAGCGGCCGAGTCTCGCCCCGGGCTTGGAGGCGAACGTCGCGCTCTGCGACCTCGAGGCCGAGTGGACGGTGGGGGAGGACGGCTACGAGAGCCGCTCGCAGAACTCGTGGTGCGCCGGGCGCACGCTGACCGGCCGCGTCCTCGTCACCGTCGCCGCCGGCCAGGTCGCCTTCCGCCTTCGCAGCTTCAGCCTCGGGGTGGCCGCATGAGCGGCGCCTACCTGCTGCTCGAGGACGGCACCCGGCTCGACGGGCTCGCCTGCGGCGCCGATGCCGCGGTAACCGGAGAGGTCGTCTTCAACACCGCGATGACCGGCTATCAGGAGTCGGTCACCGATCCCTCTTACGCCGGCCAGATAATCGTCTTCACCTACCCGCTGATCGGCAACTACGGGGTCAGCGCGGCGGCGATGGAGTCCGACCGGGTCCACGCCCGCGGCGTCGTCATGCGAGACGCCAAGAACAGCGAGGACGCCGGCACCGCCGAGGGCGGCTGGCTCGACTGGCTCTCGGACTGCGGCGTGCCCGGCATCAGCGGCGTCGACACCCGGGCCCTGGTCCGCCACATCCGCGACCGCGGCGCGATGCGAGGCGGGATCTTCCCCGCCGGCACCGCGGAAGCCGAGGCGCACGAGTCGATCGCCGCCGAGCCGACGATGGACGGCGCCGACTTCGCCCGCACCGTCACCCCGCCCGAGCCGGTCCGCTTCGACGGCGACGGCCCGCACGTCGTCGGCATCGACACCGGCGTCAAGCTCAGCATCGTCCGCCAGCTGCGCGAGCGCGGCTGCAGGCTGACCCTGCTGCCCTGCACGAGCTCCGCCGAGGAGGTCCTGGCCGAGGACCCGGACGTCGTCTTCCTCGCCAACGGCCCCGGCGACCCGGCGGCGCTCGGCTACGTCGTCGAGACGGTCCGCGGCGTCCTCGGCAAGCGACCCGTCTTCGGCATCTGCCTCGGCCACCAGCTGCTCTGCCGCGCCGTCGGCCTCGAGACCTACAAGCTCCCGTTCGGCCATCGCGGCGCCAACCATCCGGTCAAGGACCTGGGGACCGGGCGGATCGACATCACCTCGCAGAACCACGGCTTCGCGGTCGCGGGCCCCGGTGGCGAGCCCCGGATCGAGGGCGACGAGCCGGTCCGCTGGGACACCGACTTCGGCGTCGCCGAGCTCTCGCAGCTGAACCTTTACGACCGCACCGTCGAGGGCCTGGTGCTGCGCGACGTCGCCGGCGCCACCGTCCAGTACCACCCGGAGGCCGGTCCCGGCCCGCACGATGCCCGCCACCTATTCGAGAGGTTCCTCGCCCTTGCCGCGTAGAGACGACATCCACAAGATCCTGCTGATCGGCTCGGGGCCGATCGTGATCGGCCAGGCGGCCGAGTTCGACTACTCCGGCGTCCAGGCCTGCAAGGTGCTGCTCGAGGAGGGCTTCGAGGTCGTCCTCGTCAACTCCAACCCGGCGACGATTATGACCGACCCCGAGTTCGCCACCGCGACCTACATCGAGCCGCTGTTGCCCGGGCCGGTGACGAAGATCATCGAGAAGGAGCGCCCCGACGCGCTGCTGCCCACCCTCGGCGGCCAGACGGCGCTGAACCTGGCGATGACCCTGCACGAGGACGGGACGCTCGAGCGCTTCGGCGTCGAGCTGATCGGCGCCGACGCCGCCGCGATCCGTCGCGCCGAGGACCGCGAGGAGTTCCGCAAAACGATGGGCGAGGCGGGCTTGCGAATCCCCTGGTCGATGACCGTCGAGACCCTCGGCGAGGTCGAGGAGGCGCTCGGCGAAGGGCGCATCTCCCTGCCGGCGATCGTCCGGCCCGCCTTCACGATGGGCGGCCAGGGGGGAGGGATCGGCCGCACCGAGACGGAGCTGCGCCAGGTCGTCTCCGAGGGCCTGGCGGCGAGCCCGATCAACCAGGTCCTGGTCGAGGAGTCGGTGATCGGCTGGGGCGAGTTCGAGCTCGAGGTGATGCGGGACCGCAACGACAACGTGGTGATCGTCTGCTCGATCGAGAACGTCGACCCGATGGGAGTCCACACCGGCGACTCGGTCACGGTGGCGCCGGCCCAGACCCTCCCCGACCCGATCTACCAGGATCTGCGCGACCAGGCGATCAAGGTGATCCGGGCGATCGGGGTCGAAACCGGCGGCTCCAACGTCCAGTTCGCGGTCAACCCGCGAGACGGTGAGATCGTCGTCATCGAGATGAACCCGAGAGTTTCACGCTCCTCCGCCCTCGCCTCCAAGGCGACCGGCTTCCCGATCGCGAAGATGGCGGCGAAGCTTGCGGTCGGCTACGCGCTGGAGGAGATCCCCAACGACATCACCCAGGCGACCCCGGCCTCCTTCGAGCCGACCATCGACTACGTCGTCACCAAGATCCCGCGCTTCGCCTTCGAGAAGTTCCCCGGCTCCGAGGGACGGCTCTCGACCTACATGCAGAGCGTCGGCGAGGCGATGGCGATCGGCCGCACCTTCCGCGAGTCATTCGCCAAGGCGATGCGCTCCCGCGAGCTCGACTCCACTTCCGAACCGCCCGCCTCCGACGAGGATCTGCTGGCGGCGCTGGAGAAGCCCTGCGCCGAGCGCTTCGACCTCGTGCTCGAGGCCTTCCGCCGCGGCCTCGACGTCGAGGCGGTGCACGAGCGCTGCCTCGTCGACCGCTGGTTCCTGCGCGAGCTCGAGGCGCTCGCCCGCGAAGGCGACGGAACCGAGGGCCTCGTCCGCACCTACAAGGCCGTCGACACCTGCGCCGCCGAGTTCGAGGCGGCGACGCCGTACTACTACTCCACCCACGAGCGACCCCGCGCCGACGGCTCGCCGCCCGCCTCGGAGATCCGCCGCGGCGAGCGCGACTCGGTGGTGATCCTCGGCGCCGGGCCCAACCGGATCGGCCAGGGGATCGAGTTCGACTACTGCTGCGTGCACGCGGCGATGACCGCCCGCGAGCTCGGCCGCGACGCGGTGATGGTCAACTGCAACCCGGAGACCGTCTCCACCGACTACGACACCTCCGACCGCCTCTACTTCGAGCCGCTGACCGCCGAGGACGTGCTCGCGGTCTGCGAGCAGGAGCGTCCGGAGGGGGTGATCGTCCAGTTCGGCGGCCAGACGCCGCTGAAGCTGGCCCGCACCCTGGAAGAGGCCGGCGTGCCCCTGCTCGGCACCCCGGTCGACGCGATCGACCTCGCCGAGGACCGCGGTCGCTTCGGCGCCCTGCTGCGCCGGCTCGGCATCAAGCACCCGCCCTACGGCACCGCGCTCTCGGCCGAGGAGGCCGAGGTGATCGCCGCCGAGGTCGGCTTCCCGCTGCTGGTGCGCCCCTCCTACGTTCTCGGCGGCAGGGCGATGGAGATCTGTTACTCCACCGACGACCTCGCCGCCTATCTCGAGGCCCACGTCAAGGCCGACCAGGAGCACCCCTTGCTGCTCGACCGCTTCCTCGAGAACGCGATCGAGGTCGACGTCGACGCGCTCGGCGACGGCGAGCAGGTCTGGGTCGCCGGGATCATGCAGCACGTCGAGGAGGCCGGCGTCCACTCCGGCGACTCCGCCTGCGTGATCCCGCCGCTCAGCCTCGGCGAGGAGATGCTGGAGGAGATCCGCGCCACCACCGAGCGGATCGCGCTGGAGCTCGGGGTCGTCGGCCTGATCAACATCCAGTACGGGGTCGCCGGCGGTGAGCTCTACGTGATCGAGGCCAACCCGCGGGCGTCGCGCACGGTCCCCTTCGTCTCCAAGGCGATCGGCGTGCCGCTGGCGAAGATGGCGGCGCGGCTGATGCTGGGCGAGCGCCTCGCCGACCAGGAGCTTCCCGAGGGCCTCCCGGAGCACGTCAGCGTCAAGGAGGCGGTGCTGCCGTTCGCCCGCTTCGCCGGCGCCGACTCGGTCCTCGGACCGGAGATGAAGAGCACCGGCGAGGTGATGGGGATCGCCGCCGACTTCCCGACCGCCTTCGGCAAGGCCCAGGCCGCTGCGGGGGTGACGCTGCCCGAAGAGGGATCGGTGTTCATCACCGTCACCGACACCGACAAGCCCGCCGCGACCCAGCTCGCCGCCCGCTTCCACGATCTCGGCTTCGAGGTGATCGCCACCGGCGGCACCGCCCAGGCGATCGAGCGGATGGGGGTGCCGGTGACCCGGATCAACAAGCTGGGGGAGGGGTCCCCGCATGTGCTCGACCTGATCCGCAAGCGCCGCTGCGACCTCGTCATCAACACCCCGACCGGCTCCGGCGCCCGCACCGACGGCTACGAGATCCGCACTGCCGCCGTCCGCCACGGCATCCCCTGCGTGACGACGATGACCGGCGCCACCGCCGCCGCCCGCGCGATCGCGGCCGGCCGCCAGGACGCGGCCCCGGTCCGCAGCCTGCAGGAGATCCACGCGGCTGCCAAGGCCACTCAGCCGCGATGATCGCGCCGTTCGGCCGCCGGCTCTGCGAGGTCAGCGACAGCAGGCCCTCCGGCGGATACCGCGTTTTCTCCCTCGTCGACCGCGAGGGCCCCGAGCCCGAGCCCGGGCAGTTCTACATGCTGGCGACGGCAGGGCGCTGGGGGGGCGAGGGGGGCCGGCCGTTCCTGCCGCGGGCGATCTCGGTCGCCGAGACCGGTCCGGCGGCGGCCGGGGTCCGCCTCGACTTCCTGATCGAGGCGGTCGGGCCGGGGACCGAGCGCTTCGGCGAATTGGAGCCGGGGGATGAGGTCTGGGTGACCGGACCGCTCGGCAACGCCTTTGCCGAGCCGCGCCAGGTGCGTCCCGGCGCCGCGGGCGCGATCCTGGTCGGGGGCGGCATCGGCATCGCCCCATTGGCCCTGCTGCGGCGCCGCTTCGCCGCGCGAAACGTGCCCGCGCGGGTCCTGCTGGGCTTCCGCGACGAGACGCACTGCGGCGGCCTCGACGATCTCTTCGCCTGCTGCGAGGTGCGCTTGGCGAGCGAGGACGGCCACCGTGGCCACCAGGGCTACGTCACCGATCTGCTCGCCGCGATGCTGGTCGGAGACGACGCCGCGAGCGCGGTCGTCTACTCCTGCGGGCCGCCGGCGATGCTGGAGGCGGTGCGGGCGCTGTGCGCCGAGCGCGACGTCCCCTGCCAGCTGGCGATGGAGTCGCCGATGGCCTGCGGCTTCGGCGCCTGCTTCGGCTGCGCGGTGCCGAAGCCGGACGGCGGTTACATGCGGCTCTGCGTCGACGGCCCGGTCGTCCGCGGCGACGAGGTGGCCGAGGTGGCCCATGCCTGAGTTCTGCGGCATCCGCCTCGCCCACCCGGTGATAAACGCGTCCGGTACCTATGACGCGATCGCCGCTCGACGGGTCTTCGGCGACGCCCTCCTCGACGACTTCCCCTTCTCCGCCTTCGTCTCCAAGACGATCACGCCGGAGCCGCGCGCCGGCAACGCGCCGCGCCGGATCTGGGAGACGCCGGCCGGGATGATCAACTCGATCGGCCTGCCCAACAAGGGCTTGAAGGGGTTCCTTGCCGAGGACCTGCCGCAGCTGGCGGAGCTGCCGGTGCCGCTGATCGTCTCGGTGATGGCGACCGCTCGCGCCGACTTCGCGAAGCTGGTCCAGGCCGTTACCGCTCGCGACGAGGTCGCCGCGGTCGAGCTCAACGTCTCCTGTCCCAACGTCCACTCCGGCCTGATCGTCGGCGAGCAGCCATCGGAGACCGAGGCCCTGCTCGAGGCGCTGCGGCCGCTGACGGCGAAGCCGCTGATCGTCAAGCTGACGCCGAACGTGGCCGACCCCGCCGCCGTGGCGGCCGCCGCTGCGCAGGGCGGCGCCGACGCCGTCTCGCTCATCAACACCCTCAGGGCGAGCGCTTTCGACGGCAAGCGACCGGCGGTAGCCGCCGGCCACGGTGGGCTTTCGGGCCCGGCTGTACGCGCCGTCGCGCTGCAGCAGCTGCGCGAGGTGAAGGCCACGGTCGACCTTCCGGCGATCGGCATGGGGGGCATCGCCGGCGGCGCCGAAGCGGCCGAATTCCTCGCCGCCGGCGCCGCCCTGGTGGCCGTCGGGACCGAGAGCTTTCGCGACCCCAGGGCTGGGTCACGGGTCGCTGCCGAACTTGAATCCGGCCGTCCGCGAGAGCACGTCTCGCAGCCAGTACTCAACCTCGAGTAGAGGTTTAGATGAATTTACGGGGAATTGGGCTTCGCCCCCTTGCAGCCGCACTACCCGCGGCTATACTCGCCGCCGACATGCCTGCCCCTTCAGTAAAGACCTCGCTCGCGGCCCCGGAAAGGTCCCTCGACCAGAGGATGGAGGCGCTCAGGCGGGCCAACGACATCCGTACCGCCCGGGCCAAGCTGAAGAAGGATCTGAAGGCCAGCCGCGCCAGTATCAACTCGATCCTGCTCGATCCGCCGGAGTACGTGATGACCGCGAAGGTCTTCGACATGCTCCTCGCCGTTCCGAAGTACGGGCGGGTCAAGACCAATCGGATCCTCAACCAGTGCAGGATCTCGCCGTCGAAGACGATCGGCGGCCTCTCCGAGCGCCAGCGCACCGAGCTTGTGTCTCTGCTGCGTCGCTAGCCGACCGCGGCGCAAGTCAATATCCCCGGCCGCATGGCCAAAGTCTTCGTCATCACCGGACCGTCTGGAGTCGGCAAGGGAACCCTGATCAGGGAGCTGCTGCAGCGGGTGCCCGATCTCGAGCTGTCGGTCTCGGCGACGACCAGGCCGCCGCGCGAGGGGGAGGTCGACGGCCGCGACTACCACTTCCTCACCAGCGACGAGTTCGACAAGCGGATCGACGAGGAAGACTTCCTCGAGTTCGCCACCTACAGCGGCAACCTCTACGGCACGATGAGGACAGAGGTCGAGCGCAGGCTGGCTGCCGGCCGCTCGGTCGTCCTCGAGATCGAGGTGCAGGGGGCGCGCCAGGTGCGGGCGGCGATGCGGGAGTCGGTCCAAGTCTTCATCGCACCACCGGACCCCGCCGTGCTGCGCCGCCGGCTCGAGGGCCGCGGCACCGACGCGCCCCACGCGATCGACGCCCGGCTCGAGGTCGCCGCGCAGGAGATGGCGGCGCAGGACGAGTTCGCCTACCGCGTCGTCAACGACGATCTGGGTCGCGCCGCGGACGAGCTGGAGCGGATCGTGCGTGCTGAGCTGGGGTTGGCTGCGGCGAGGGACTAGGCGGTGCGGCGGAGGGGACGGGTGCCCCTCTCCCGGAGACCGTCGCGCAGCTGGGTCGAGCCCACAGGGCTCCGACGTCGGTCCTTGAGCCTCCGGGAGAGGGGCACCCGTCCCCTCCAACGGGAACGAAGTCCCGCGCCGGGGGAGATCCACAGGCTTTACGAAAAAGCTTGTGAGGGACCAGCCGTCAGCTCTCTCGCAAAGCTTGAAGGACGGAAGCTCAACGGCTCCCTGAGAGCCTCCGCGCTCAACATCAGCTCCGAGCCCGAAGGGCGAGGTGCTTCAATTCCCGGGGAGGGGTACCGACATCCCTCCATCGCTACACTCCCGGGCCGATGATCAAACCACGCGTAGACAAGCTTCTAGAGCACGCTGATTCTCACTACGCCGCTGTCGTCGTCTCGGCGAAGCGCGCACGTCAGATCAACAGCTACTTCCACAACCTGGGCGAGGGCGGCTTCGGTGAGTACCCACCGCCGATGGTCGAGACCAACGCCGAGCGGAATTACCTCTCGATGGCGCTCGAAGAGCTCGCCGAGGGCAAGCTCAAATACGAGTACCGCACCTAAGCGCCGTCCGGGCGCCAACCCGAGGAGCAGACCGATGGCACGAGTCCTGCTTGGCGTCAGCGGTGGGATAGCCGCCTACAAGGCGCTGGAGCTGGCTCGGCTGGCGACGCTCGCCGGGCACGGCGTGCGGGTGCTGATGACCGCGACGGCAACCCGCTTCGTCGGCGCCGCCTCCTTCGAGGGGATCGTCGGCGCCCCGGTGCTGATCTCCGAGTTCGAGCGCGATCCGATGCGGGGCGCCTTCCCCGGCGAGGAGGAGCCGCCGCAGCACGACCCGATCGGCCACCTCGAGCTGGCGGCCAACTGCGACGCCTACCTGGTCGCGCCCGCTTCCGCCAACACGCTGGCGAAGCTCGCCGCCGGGGCGGCCGACTCGATGCTGACGACCTCGTTCCTCGCCTGCACGGCGCCGCGGCTGGTGGCGCCCGCGATGAACGACCGCATGTACGCCGACGCCGCCACCCAGGCCAACCTGGCGACGCTGCGGGAGCGCGGGGTGGAGGTGATCGAGCCCGACGAGGGCAAGCTCGCTTCCCGCGGCGAGTTCGGCCGCGGACGCCTGCCTGACCCCGACCGGCTGCTGGCGCGGATCGAGGCGGCGTTGCCGGCGGGCGGACGGCCCTGGGACGGGCTCCGCGTGCTCGTCACCGCCGGCGGCACGCGCGAGCCCATCGACCCCGTCCGCTTCCTCGGCAACCGCTCCAGCGGTCGCATGGGCATCGCCCTGGCCGCCGCCGCCGCCCGCCGTGGCGCCGAGGTGACGCTGATCGCCGCCAACGTCGGCCTGCCGGAGCCCGCCGGGGTGCGCCGGATCGACGTCGAGACCGCCGCGCAGCTGGCGAGCGCCGCCGCCGACGAGTTCCCGTCCGCACACGTCCTCTTGATGGCCGCCGCTCCGGCCGACTTCCGTGCCGCCGAGCCGGCCGCGGGCAAGATCAAGCGCGAGGACGGCCTCGACCTGCGCCTGGAGCCGACCGAGGACATCCTCGCGGCGCTGGCGGCGGGCCGCAGCCCCGGGCAGACCGTGGTCGGCTTCGCCGCCGAGCACGGGGGGGATGCGGTGGAGCGGGCGCGCGGCAAGCTGACCCGCAAGAACGCCGACCTGATCGTCCTCAACGACGTCTCCGACCCGAGCATCGGCTTCGAGAGCGAGCGCAACGCCGTCACCCTGGTCGATAGCGCGGCCGAGACCGAGGTCCCGATCGCCTCCAAGGACGCGATCGCCGAGGCGATCCTCGACCGGATCGACCTTCTCCGCGCCGAGGCCGGCCGGCCGACGAGCTGAGCGGGCTATACTGGCTGCAAGCTTTTCTGTCCCTATTCAGTGTCGAGAAGTGGGCCTGGCCCACTTTTTTTACGCCCGAACAAGGCCCGAACAAGGTATGAACAACCTCCAGCAGAACATCCAGCAGCAGCTCTCAGACCTCGATTCTGAGCTCGACCTCGTCGCCGTGGAGAAACCCGGCGGCGAGTCGCTGCGCATCTTCATCGACCACCCCGGCGGTGTCGACCTGGCGCTCTGCGAACGGGTCACCAAGCACCTCAACCACCTGTTGGTCGACTACTCGCTCGAGGTCTCCTCACCGGGACCCAAGTACCGTCGTCCCAGCACCCCTTCCGAGACCAAGGAGTCGCCCCAGTGAGCAAGGAGATCGTCGACGCAGTCAAAGCGCTCGAGCAGGAGAAGGGTATCTCCGCCGACAAGTTGATGGACGCCCTCGAGGACGCCCTCCTCTCGGCCTACAAGAAGACGCCCGGCGCCGCCAAGTACGCCCGCGTCGACCTCGACCACGAGACCGGCGACTTCCGGGTCTTCGAACTGATCCTGCCGCCGGAGCTGGAGGAGAAGCTGCTGGCCGAGGCCGCCGAGCTGCAGGAGGAGCCCGAGGTCGATCCGGAGACGGGAGAAATGCGCGAGCCCGAGGACCCAGAGCTCGACCCGGAGATGATCGCTCCTTACGAGGACCAGATCACGACCCGCGACGTCACCCCCGAAGACTTCGGCCGGATCGCCGCCCAGACCGCCAAGCAGGTGATCCTGCAGCGGATTCGCGAGGCCGAGCGGCAGATGATGTACGACGAGTACCAGGACCGGGTCGGTGAGCTGATCACCGGCATCATCCAGCAGTCCGACAAGCGCTACACCCTCGTGCAGGTGCGCGAGCGGGTGGAGGCGCTGCTGCCGAAGTCCGAGCAGGTCTACAACGAGCGCTACGACCACGGGATGCGGGTCAAGGCGGTCATCACCGACGTCTCCGACTCCACCAAAGGCCCGGCGATCGTCGTCTCGCGCCGCAGCCCGGAGCTGATCAAGAGCCTGTTCGAGCTCGAGGTGCCGGAGATCGCCGACAAACTGGTCGAGATCGTCGGCGTCGCCCGCGAGCCCGGCTACCGCTCGAAGATCGCCGTCGTCTCCCACGCCGACGGGGTCGACCCGGTCGGCGCCTGCGTCGGCCCGCGCGGCTCGCGGGTGCGGATGGTCGTCTCCGAGCTGCGCGGCGAGAAGATCGACATCATCCCCCACAACGACGAGCCCGCCCGCTTCGTCGCCAAAGCGCTTTCGCCGGCGCGGGTGCGCGAGGTGATCGTCGACGACGAGGAGCGCCAGGCGACGGTGATCGTCCCCGACGATCAGCTCTCGCTGGCGATCGGCCGCGACGGCCAGAACGCCAGGCTCGCCGCCCGGCTCACCGGTTGGCGCGTCGACATCAAGTCCGAGACCGAGTTCGCCTCCGAGGAAACGGAGATCGAGTACGAGGGCGAGGAGCAGTCCGACGGCCGCTGCCTGGCCGTCCTCTCCAACGGCCGCCGCTGCCCCAACGCGGCGGTTCCGGGCTCGAACTACTGCGGCCTGCCGTCGCACCAGGCGCTGACCCGCTTCGACACCAGCCAGGTCGCCGTGCTCGCCAACGTCTCCGAGACCGAGGTCGCGATTCTCGCCGACCCCGATGCCGATCAGGGGCAGGTTGACCAGATCGTCGCCCGCGCATCGTCTGAATTCGTCGAGGAGGAGCCCGAGGAGAGCGCGCCTGAGGCCGAGGCGGAGACGCCCGAGGAGGCCGTTGCCGAGGCGGACACGCCTGAGGAGGCTGTTGCCGAGGGGGAGACCTCCGAGGAGGCCGCGCCCGAGGAGGCCGTCGAAGAGGCTCCGGCCGAGCAGGCTGAAGAGGTCGTCGCCGAGGAGGCTGAGCAGGCTTAGTGGCTAAGAAGCGGGTTCACGAGATCGCGAAAGCGCAAGGCGTCAGCAGCAAAGAGCTGCTGGCGGCGCTGAAAGCTGCCGGCGTCGAGGCGAAAGCCGCGGCCTCCAGCGTCGAGGAAGCCGATGCCCTGAAGGCGATCGCCGCCGCCAAAGGCAACGGCGGAACCGAGGCCGGGAAGAAAGCCGCTCCGGCCGCCGCCGCGACGGCGACGAAACCGGCTCCGGCTCCGGCGGCGAAAGCCGCTGCGCCCGCCAAAGCAGCGCCCGCGCAGGGCGCCGCGCCCGCCAAGCCCCAGGCCGCGGCCAAACCCGTTCGTCCCAGCGGTGCTCAGCAGGGCGGCGGAGGCGGGGCGTCCTCGAAAAAACGCCGTGTCGTGATCGACTCGCAGGCAGCCCGCCGCGACCAGATGGGCGGCCCGCCGCCCCAGCGTCCGCCCCGCCGCCGTGGCGGTCGCCGTCGCCGGCCGCTGTTGGAGGAGCCGCCCGCGCAGCCGGATACGCCCGTCGAGCCCGAGGCGACCAAGGTCAACTCCGGCGCCACCGTGCGCGAGGTCGCCGAGTTGCTCGGGCTGGCCCCGGCCGAGGTGATCAAAAAACTGATGATGATGGGTGAGATGGCGACGCTGACGCAGACGCTCACCGACGAGTCGATCCGCGCGATCGCCGACGAGTACGACCGCAAGCTCGAGATCGTCACCGCTGCCGAAGAGGAGCCGCAGGAGCCGCAGTTCTCCGACGCCGACGAGGACCTTGCCGAACGGCCGCCTGTGGTGACGATCATGGGCCACGTCGACCACGGCAAGACCTCGCTGCTGGACGCGATCCGCGAGACCGAGGTCGCGGCCGGCGAGGCCGGCGGCATAACCCAGCACATCGGCGCCTACCAGGTGCACCATGACGGCAAGACGGTCACCTTCCTCGACACCCCCGGCCACGCCGCCTTCACGGCGATGCGGGCCCGCGGCGCCAAGGTGACCGACGTCGCCGTCGTCGTCGTCGCCGCCGACGACGGCGTCATGCCGCAGACCAAAGAGGCGATCGACCACGCCCGCGCCGCCGACGTGCCGATGCTGATCGCCGTCAACAAGATCGACAAAGAGGGCGCCAACCCGGACAAAGTCCGCGGCGAGCTCGCCCAGGAGGGCATCTCGCCCGAGGAGTGGGGCGGCGACACCGTCTTCTGCGAGGTCTCGGCCAAGACCCACGAGGGCCTCGACAACCTGCTCGACATGATCCTGCTCGTGACCGAGCTCGAGGAGCTCGGCGCCAACCCCGGCGCGCCCGCCTCCGGCAGCGTGATCGAGTCCCAGCTCGATCCCGGCCGCGGCCCGGTCGTCACCGTCCTCGTCCAGCGCGGCACCCTGCGCGTCGGCGACTCGCTGGTCGCCGGTCCCCAGTGGGGACGGGTGCGGGCGATGCACGACTTCACCGGTGAGCGCCTGGAGACCGCCGGGCCGGGGATGCCGGTGGAGGTGCTGGGCTTCGACGGCGTCAGCGACGCGGGCGAATTCGTCCAGGCGGTCGAGAACGACCGTCGCGCCCGCCAGCTCGCCCAGGAGCGCGCGAACCGCCTCAAAACCGAGGCGTTGGCCCGACGCCAGGCGCGCAAGGTCAGTCTCGACGAGGTCTTCGCCCGGGTCCAGGAGGGTGAGATCAAGGAGCTCGACATCGTCCTCAAGGCCGACGTCGCCGGCTCCCTGGAGGCGCTCCAGGACGAGATCGCCAAAGTCCCCCAGGAGCGGGTCGCGATCAACATCATCCATTCGCAGACCGGCGGCATCAACGAGTCCGACGTGATGCTGGCGTCGGCCTCGGAGGCGATCATCATCGGCTTCAACGTGCGGCCGCTCGCCGACGCCCGCCGCGCCGCCGAGCGCGAGGGCGTCGACATCCGCACCTACTCGGTGATCTACAAAATCACCGAGGACCTGCGCAACGCGATGGAGGGCCTGCTGGAGGCCGTCGAGGTCGAGGAGACCGTCGGCGAGGCCGAAATCAAACAGACCTTCAAAGCCTCCAAAGTCGGCCGCATCGCCGGCTGCATCGTCACCGAGGGCAGGGCCGTCCGCACCGCCCACGTCCGTCTGGTCCGCGAGGGCACGGTGGTCTGGACCGGCAAACTCGGCTCCCTGCGCCGCTTCAAAGACAACGTCCAGGAGGTCGAGGAAGGCCAGGAGTGCGGCGTCGTGCTCGACGGCTACGCCGACGTCAAGGAGGAAGACGTGCTCGAGTTCTTCCAGACCAAACAGGTCGAGCAGACGCTGGAGTAGGGATGGCCGGCGCTCGCATGCGGCGCATCAACGGGGTGCTCCGCGAGGTTGTGGGCGCCGCGATCTCAGGCGATCTGAGTGACCCCCGCATCGGCTTCGTCACCGTGACCTCGGTCGAGACCAGCCCGGACCTGCGCAGCGCAAAGGTTTTTGTCAGCGTCCTCGGCGACGAGGAGGCTAAGGAGGCTACGCTGAGCGGCCTGCGCTCCTCCCACGGCGTGATCCAATCCCGGATCGCGGCGGAGACCCGGATGAAGAGGACCCCGACTTTGACCTTCCATTACGACGACACGATCGAGCGCGGTGTGCGCATCTCTCAGCTGCTCGACGAAGAGGAACCCGCCGACGCGGAGGAGCAGCGATGAGCAGCGGCGAGATCCTTGCCGCCTCCGACCTCGAGCGCGTCAGCGCCGAGCTGCGAACACGCGACCGCTTCCTGCTCACCACCCACGAGGGCCCCGACGGCGACGCGCTGGGCTCGCTGTTGGGGATGCACCATCTGCTCACTCAGCTCGGCAAGGACTCGGTGATGTTCCTCGCCGCCAAGGAGTTTCCGCTGCCGATCGAGTACCGCTTCCTGCCGCTGGAGGAGGTATTCCACGAGGCCCCCGCGGACATGGCCGACCGCACCGTCGTCTTCCTCGACTGCGGCAACATCGACCGGATGCCGGTCGACTTCCTCGCCGAGGGCGACAACGTCCGCATCAACGTCGACCACCACCACGACAACACCCGCTTCGGCGACTTCAACCTGGTCGACGTCGATGCCTCCTGCACGGCGGAGATCGTCTACGACCTGGCGCTGCTGATGGGGGCGCGGATCACCAAGGAGATGGCGGCGGCGCTCTACGTCGGGCTGATCACCGACACCGGCAAATTCATGTACGAGAACACCAACTCGCACACGCACCGGGTCGCCGCCGAGCTGATCGACGCCGGGGTCGACGTCGACGACATCTACCGCCGCCTCTACGAGCACGTGCCGCTGGAGAAGCTGCGACTGGTCTCGCGGGCGCTCGACGGCATCCAACGCCACTGCGAGGACCGCCTGGTCCTCACCTACATCACCGCCGCCGACTACGAGGACACCGGCTCGGGGGAGGAGATGACTGAGGGGGTGATCGACCACCTGCGCTCGATCGACGGCACCAAGGTCGCCGCCGTCGTCCGCGACCTCGGCGATCGCGGCCGTGCCGCCCGTAAGGTCAGCCTGCGCTCCAGCGAGGGCGACGTCGACGTCTCGGCGATCGCCCGCAAACATGGCGGAGGGGGGCACAAGCGCGCCGCCGGCTTCTCGACCGACCTCGAGCTGGACGACCTCGTCACCGTCCTCTGCGACGAGGTCTCCACCCAGCTCGGCGACTGAGCATGGCGGCAAGCGGCGGCGGCGTGCTGCTCTACGACAAGCCGGCCGGAGTCACCTCTCACGACGTCGTCGCCGCCGTCCGCCGCGAGCGCCGCTGCAAGGCAGGGCACGCGGGCACGCTCGACCCCTTCGCCACCGGCCTGCTGCTGATCCTGCTCGACCGGGCGACCCGCCTGCAGCGCTTCCTCGTCGGCCTGCCGAAGACCTACCTGGCGACCGCCCGACTCGGCCGGCGCTCCAGCACCGGCGACTCCGACGGCGAGCTGACCGAGACCGGCCAGCGCCCGGACTCGCTCGAGCTGCCGACCGGCAGGGTGCTGCAGCGGGTGCCGATGACCTCCGCCGTCCGCGTCGGCGGCGAGCGCCTCTACCGCAAGGCCCACCGCGGCGAGGTGGTCGAGACGCCGCTGCGCGAGGTCGACGTCCACCGCGCCGAGCTCCTCTCCAGCGACGGCGAGTTCGCCCACTACGAGATCGTCTGCTCGGCCGGGACCTACGTGCGCACCCTGGTCGAGACCCTCGGCGATGCCTACTGCTCCGACCTGCGCCGCACCGCGATCGGCCCCTTCGCCGTCGAGGACGCCGGCGATCTGCTGGAGATCGAGCGGGTCGCCGAGCTCGTTCCCGCCGTCCGCGAGGCGCTTCGTTGAGCATCCAGGTGACCTCGCTGCCGGACGCCGAGCCGCGCCCGCGCAGCGTCGCGATCGGGACCTTCGACGGCGTCCACCTCGGTCACCAGGCGGTGATCGACGGGGCCGACACCGTGCTCACCTTCGAGCCGCACCCGCTCGCGGTCCTTCACCCGGCGGCGCTGCCGAAGCTGATCACCCCCTTCCCGGTCAAGCGCGACGTGATCGAAGGCCTCGGCGTCGAGGAGCTGGTGGTGATCCCGTTCGACGAGGAGTTCGCCAAGCGCAGCGCCGAGGACTTCGTCGAGGGGGTGCTGATCGGGCGACTCGATGCCAGGGCCGTCTCGGTCGGCGAGAACTTCCGCTTCGGCGCCAAGGCCAAAGGCGACCCCGCCATGTTGGCCGCCCGGCCCGAGTTCGAGACGCGCGTCCACCCGCTGGTCGAGATCGACGGCGAGACCGTCTCCTCGACCCGGATCAGGGCCCAGGTGGCGGCCGGCGACATGGAGGGGGCGCGCCATTGCCTCGGGGCGCCGTTCATGGTCGACGGCACCGTGGTCAAAGGCGACCGACGCGGTCGTGAGCTCGGCTTCCCGACCGCCAACATCGTCCCCGACGACCGCCTGGCGATCCCCGGCCACGGCGTCTACGCGGCCTTCGCCAACGGCGTCCCCGCCGCCGTCAACGTCGGTATCCGGCCCACTTTCGAGAGCGGGCGCGGCGTCCTCATCGAGACCTACCTGATCGACCGAAACGAAGACCTCTACGGCCAGAATCTGCGAGTCGCCTTCGTCGAACGGCTGCGCGGCGAGAAGCGCTACTCCGAGGTCGACGAGCTGGTCGCCCAGATGCACCGCGATGTCGAGGACGCGAAGCGCGTCTGTGCTAGCTTGCAGCGGCCGTGACCCGCTCTGGGTGCACGGCGTTTTTCTGAGATCCATGAGCCTGACCAAAGAGAAAAAGAACGAGCTGATCGGCAAGTACGGCCGCGGCGATGGCGACACCGGCTCGGCCGAGGTCCAGGTCGCGCTGCTGACCGAGCGGATCAACGAACTCACCGGGCACCTGCGCGAGCACAGCAAAGATCACCATTCGCGTCGTGGCCTGCTGATGCTGGTCGGCAAGCGGCGGCGGATGCTGCGTTACCTGGAACGGACCGACCTCGAGCGCTACCGCGCTCTGGTCGCCGATCTCGGCCTGCGTCGATGATCTCGGTCGGCGAGCCGGCCCCCGACTTCAGCCTGCGGGACCAGGACGGGGAAGACGTCTCCCTCTCCGACTTCAAGGGCCGCAGGGTCATGCTGGTCTTCTATCCGGCGGACTTCAGCCCGGTCTGCTCGGACCAGCTCTCGATCTACCAGGAGGTCAAGCCTGAGATCGCCGAGAAGGGCGTCGAGCTGGTCGGGATCAGCGTCGACGGCGCCTGGGCCCACAGGGCCTTTCGGGAAAAACTCGGAATCGACACGACGCTGCTGTCCGACTTCGAGCCGAAGGGCGAGGTGGCCAGGGCCTACGGCTCATACCTCGATACCGGCGCCGCCAACCGCACCCTCGTCCTCGTCGACGAGGACGGCATGGTCGCCTGGACCTACGAATCGCCGACGCCCGGGGAGTTCCCCGGCGCCAACGTCATCTTCGACGCGCTCGCGTCCTAGCCGAGGGGCCGCATGGCCGACCTCGGCAGCGCCCCGATCCCGCCCCCGGGGCCCGACGACCACGTTCGCGGCGCGGGGGAGAGGCTGATCGTCTATTCCGACCTCGGCTGCCCGCACTGCGCGGCGACCTGGCCGGAGCTCGCGGCGCGCCCAGGCTCGATCGTCTTCCGGCATTTCCCGGTCGCCAGCAAGCACCCCCGATCGCCGGCGCTGCACGCCGCGGCGGAGGCCGCGGGCCTGCAGGGCGCTTTCTTCGAGATGGTGGACTCGCTCTACGCCGATCGCGGCCACGTCGACGACCCGCATCTCTGGGAGCGGGTGGAGCGCTTCGGGCTCGACCTTGAGCGCTTCGAGCGCGACCGCCGCTCCGACCCGGTCGCGGCGCGGATCCGGCACGATTTCGAGACCGGGATCCGAGCCGGAGTTGCCGGTACTCCCGCACTTTTCGATGCCTGTACCCTTGAGACAGTTAGAGAACGAGAGTTCTGAACGCGAATGGCCGCCAACCGGGCGGCCGGAGGTAGGACAATTAAATGAGCATGTTTGACGTAAGCCGAGTTTCGGTGGATGTCGGCGACAGCCAGATTTCCTTCGAGACGGGCAAACTCGCAAGACAGGCGGGTGGCGCGGTCGTAGTTCAGGCCGGCGACACGATGGTCCTTTGCACCGCGACCGTCGGCAGCCTGCGCGACGTGGACTTCCTTCCCCTCACCGTCGACATCGAGGAGCGAATGTACGCCGCGGGCAAAATCCCCGGCTCGTTCTTCCGTCGCGAGGGCAAATCCAGCGAGAAGGCGACGCTGACGGCCCGCATGATCGACCGGCCGATCCGCCCGCTCTTCCCCAAGGGTTGGCACTACGAGACCCAGCTGGTCGCGATCCCGATGTCGGTCGACCAGGTGCACCCCTACGACATCCTCGCCATGAACGGCGCCTCCGCGGCGCTGGCCATCTCCCCGGTCCCCGTCGCCCACCACGTCGGCGCGGTGCGGATCGGAAAACTCGAGGGTGACTTCGTGATCAACCCGCCCGAGGACCGCCACGAGGAGCTGGAGCTGGACCTGATCGTCGCCGGCACCGACGAGGCGATCCTGATGGTCGAGGCCGGCGCCGGCGGCGTCACCGAGGCCGAGATCCTCGACGCGCTCGACATCGCCCACGGCGAGATCAAGAAGCTCGTCGGCGCGATGGAGGAGCTGCAGCAGAAGGCCGGCAAGCAGAAGATCGAGATTGACGCACCACAGATCGACGAGTCGCTGCTGGACCAGATCCGCTCCGGCTACGGCGCCAAGATCGACGAGGCAACCTCGATCAAAGAGAAGCTCGCCCGGCAGGACGCCGCCGACGCGGTCAAGTTCGAAGTGGTCGAGGAGCTGGTCGACACCGACGCCGACGGCGAGGTCGCCGAGGTCCGCACCGCCGAAGTCAAGGCCGCCTATTCAGCGGTCGAGAAGGAAGTCATCCGCAAGCGCATCGCCGTCGAGAAGAAGCGCCCCGACGGCCGCGCCCAGGACGAGATCCGGCCGATCGAGTGCGAGGTCGACGTCTCCCCGCGCGTGCACGGCTCGGCGCTCTTCACCCGCGGCGAGACCCAGATCCTCTCCAACGTCGCCCTCGGGACGACGCGGATGGACATGCGGATCGACACGCTGGGGCTACAGACGACCAAGCGCTTCTGGCACCACTACAACTTCCCGCCCTTCTCGGTCGGGGAGGCCGGCTTCATGCGCGGCCCGAAGCGGCGTGACATCGGTCACGGCGCCCTCGCCGAGCGGGCCCTGGTGGCGACGATCCCCGACGAAGAGTCCTTCCCGTACGTGATCCGTGCGGTCTCCGAGACGCTCGAGTCCAACGGCTCCTCTTCGATGGGGTCGGTCTGTGCCTCCTCGATGGCCCTGCAGGCCGCGGGAGTTCCGGTCAGCGCCCCGGTCGCCGGAGTGGCGATGGGCCTGATCAAGGAGGGCGACGACTACGTCGTCCTCACCGACATCGCCGGCGTCGAGGACCACCTCGGCGACATGGACTTCAAGGTCGCCGGCACCGCCGAGGGGATCACCGCCCTGCAGATGGACATCAAGATCACCGGCGTCACCTTCGAGATCCTCGAGGACGCGCTGGAGCAGGCCCACAAGGGCCGCCAGTTCATTCTCGGCAAGATGGCCGAGGCGATCGACGCACCGCGGGAGAGCCTCTCCCAGCACGCCCCGGCGATCGAGTCGATCAAGATCGATCCCGAGAAGATCGGCGCGGTCATCGGCAAAGGCGGGGAAACCATCCGCGCCCTCTGCGAGGAGTTCGAGGCGGAGATCGACGTCGAGGACGACGGCACGGTGCGGATCTACGCGCCGACCGGCGAACTGGTCGGAGCCTGCGTGTCCCGGATCAACTCGATGACCAAGGAGGCCGAGATCGGCGACCGCTACAACGCCGCCAAAGTCGTCAAGACGACGACCTTCGGAGCGTTCGTGGAGCTGGTCAAAGGCACCGACGGCCTGCTGCACATCTCCAACGTCAAACCCGGTGAGCGGGTCGACTCCGTCGACGACGTTCTCAAAGCAGGCGAGGAGATCGACGTCACCGTGGTCGAGGTCGACAAGGAGCGCGGCCGGATCGGCCTGCGCCTCTCCGACGACCCGTCGGTGGCCGGCAAATCGCCGGAGGAACTGGCTGCGGTCGGCTCCGGTGACGGCGGTAGACGGAACGGCGGCGACCGTGGCGGCCGAGGTGGCCGCGACCGTGGGCCCCGCCGCGAGCGCGAGCGCCGCGGTTAGGCATTGAGCGCGCCTCGCCTCACCAGGTTGCCCTCGGGCGTCCGGGTCGTGACCGAGGAGGTTCCCTCGGTCCGGTCCGTGGCGCTGGGCCTCTGGGTGCGGACCGGTTCGCGTAACGAGACCCCGGCACAGGCCGGGGTCTCGCATTTCCTCGAGCACCTGCTGTTCAAGGGGACCGAGCGCTACTCGGCGATCGAGATCTCCGAGCGCTTCGACGGGCTCGGCGCCTCGATCAACGCCGCCACCGGCAAGGAGACGACGCACCTGCACGCGCGCTTCCTCGACGAGCACACCGATGAGGTCTTCGACCTGCTGGCCGAGATGCTGCTCGCGCCCACCTACCCCGAGGTCGACTCCGAGCGCGCAGTCGTGCTCGAGGAGATCGCGATGTACGACGACGAGCCGCAGGACC
>DASWQL010000070.1:0-14363 GCA_036403715.1 Solirubrobacterales bacterium | reverse complement strand
GGCTGGCGCCTGCGGTCGGCTTCGGGGCGGTGCTGACGGTCACCGGCTTCCTCGCTCGGGCGCCGGGGCACGCGACCAGCGCCACGCTCGGCCTGATCGCCCTCGTCCTCGTCGCGGCAGCGTTGCTCTGGAGAGCTCCTCGTCGCGGTACGCGCTCCTCGTCGCTGCGCGAGGGATTGCCCGTCGCCGTGCTCCTCGCCCTCGCCTTCTCGATCCCGTTCGCGATCAGCGGCCGCTGGGGCCTGCTCGGCGTCGGCTTCAACAACGACCTCGGCCTGCACCTCGCCTGGGCGGAGTGGCTGCGCAGCGGCTTCGGCCCGACGCCGGAGCCCGGCTATCCGCTGGGACCGCACGGCCTCGCCGTCGCCGTCGCCGCCTTTCCCGGGATCGGACTCGGGCAGGCCTTCAGCGGCGAGATCATCGCGATCGGCGTGCTCACCGGGTTGACCGCCCTCGGCGCGCTCGGCGATATGCGCGGCTGGCGCCGGGTTCTCGCCGTCTCGATGGTCGCCCTCCCCTACCTCGCCGCCTCCTACTTCGCCCAGGCCGCCTTCAAGGAGACCGCCGAGGCGCTCTTCGTGCTGGCCTTCGCGATCTTCCTGCTGGCGCCGGGGGAGCTGCCGGAAGGGCTGACGGCGCGGCTGCGGTTCGCGCTGCCGGTGTTGACCCTGTTCGGCGGCATCTTCTTCTCCTACAGCTTCGCGGGCCTCGCCTGGCCGCTGGCGATTCTCGCGCTCTGGAGCCTGACCCTGCCTGCCGTGCGCCGGGCGCTGCGGCCGCGGGCGCTGCTGCGCTTCCTGCTGCGCCCGCTGACCCTGGCGGCCCTGGTCGTGCTCGCCGGGCTGGCGGTGGCGGCGGTCTTCGGGCCCTTCGGCTTCGTCCACGGCTTCAACAAGGTCGCCGGCAGCAACACCTACGGGCCAGTCTCGCCGCTGGAGGCGCTCGGCGTCTGGCCGACCTCGAACTACCGCCTCGACGCCGCCGGGGGGGCGCAGCTGACCGGAGTGGTGGCGACGATCGCGATCCTGGCGCTGCTGGTCGGAACGGCGTGGTGGATCGAGCGCCGCCAGGCAACGATCCCGATCGCCCTCGCCGCCTGCGCCCTGCTCTACCTGGGCTCGCTCCCCTTCAGCGGCAACTACTCCCAGGCCAAGGCGCTGATGATCGCCGCCCCGCTGGCGATGCTCGTCGCCATCCGCCCCCTCCTCACCGAGCTCCCGAGCTTCGGCGCCCGCGGACGGGGGCGCTTCGGGGCCGCGGCGCGGGTCGGCTGGGCGGTGCTGGCGGTGGCGTTCGTGGCGGGCTCCGTCTACTCGACCTTCCTGGTGCTGCGCGATGCGCCGGTCGGACCGCCGGGGCACGGCGCCGAGCTGAAGGCGTTCCTGCCGATCCTCCACGGAAAGCCGGTGCTCTACGCGGGCCAGGACCGCTACGCCGCCTACGAGCTGTTGGGGGCCGACACGCACGTGCCGCTGGTCGAGTTCCCCGACCCCGAAGTCGCTCCCAACCCGGAGAAGCCCTTCGACACCGGCGACGCCTACAGCCCGATCGACTTCGACTCCTTCTCGCGGGGGACGCTCGACCGCTTCCCCTACGTGATCACCAGCCGCGCAGCCTGGAACAGCAAGGCTCCGCCCAACTTCAAGCGGATCGCCGACACCCCCTCGTACGTGCTCTGGGAACGGACCGGCAAGACTCCGGAAGACCGTCACGTCCTGCTCGAGGGGACCGAGGCGGGCGCCTACGCCGGCTGCGCCTCGCCGGAGGTCCGCATCCTCCTCGCCAACCCTGGACGGGCCTCGCTCTTCCCCGGCGCGGAGATCGGGGCGAAAGGCGGCTGGGACCGGGGCAGCATCCTCGGCACCGGCGAACAGACCTCGCAGCGGCTGAGGCTGCCGGCCGGCGATTGGAACCTCTCGCTGCAGTACTTCGCCCCCTTCGACCTGACGCTCTCGGCGCCGGGCTTGCACGAGCCGCTGGATGCGGCTCTCGACGGCCAGCGTCCGAACACGATCAGCCTCGGCAACAACGGCCAGTTCTGGCCCGCCGGCCGCTACCGGAGCGACGGCGGCACCACCCGGTTCACCGTCTCGAGCGCCGGCGCCGACCCGCTGCAGACCCTCAGCGGCTACGACGGCAAGGCCTACCTCGGTGAGCTCGTCGCCGTCCCCGTCGCCCCCCACCGCAGCGTGCCGCTCAGAGCGGCTTGCAACGGCTGGATGGACTCCTACGAAGCCGAAGAAGCGCCCTAGCCCTAAGCCGCTTTAGCGGCCAAACGCTCCGGGGGGACGCGGACAACGTCCCAAACAAGGCCGACCTTCTCGAGGCCGTCGATGACGACGGCGGAGATGTCGATCTGCCACCAACGGAGGCCGTGGGTGGCGGAGGTCGGGAAGGCGTGGTGGCTGTTGTGGAAGGCCTCGCCGAGGGTCGGGATCGCGATCAGCGCCAGGTTGCGCGACTCGTCGGTCGTCTCGAATTCCCGCTTGCCGAAGACGTGGCAAAGCGAGTTGATGCTGTAGGTGAAGTGGTGCAGGACGAAGACGCGGACGAGGCCGCCCCAGAGCAGGCCGGTCAGCGCGGCGAAGATCGTGCCGCCGATGATCCAGCCGAAGGCGAAGGGGACGAGCAGGCCGAGGATCGCCCAGTTGATGAAGGTGCGGTCGACCCAGCTGATCACCGGGTCCTTGATCAGGTCCGGGGCGAAGCGCTCCTTGTTGCCGCGCTGGGTGTGGATGAATAGCCAGCCCATGTGAGCGTGGAAGAGGCCGCGCATGGCGCCGCTCCAGCCGTGGCCGTGGTCGACATGTGGGCTGTGGGGGTCGCCCTCCTGATCGGCGAAGGTGTGGTGCTTGCGGTGGTCGGCGACCCAGGAGATGACGGGACCCTCGATCGCCGCCGAGCCCAGGATCGCCAGCAGCCCGTGCAGCCACGGCTTCGCCTTGAAGGCGCGGTGCGTGAGGTGGCGGTGGAAGCCGACGGTGATCCCGAGCCCGGTCAGCAGGTACATGCCGACGAAGAGGAAGACGTCGCTCCAGTGCAGGGCGCTGCCCCAGACCTGCCAGCCGGCGAAGCCGATGGCGACGAAGGGGACGATCGTGACCAGTCCGGTGATGATCCGGTCGCGAGTCTCGTTCTCCACAGGTTGGATGTCTGAGGGGAGTGGTCCTGCCTGGGCCATAGCGAGCCGATGATACGGATCGGGGCTGAAACCAGTTGAAGCCAGTCTGTAGGGTGCCCGGCGATGCCGTTCGCAAACACCGCTCCGCTGCGCCGCGAGATCGAGGCACGGATCCCCGAGCGACCGTTCACGATCGAGTTCTGGGACGGGACCAGGCTCACCTCGACCAGCGGCGACGGCCCCGTCTTCAGCGTTCGCTCGCCCCGCGCCGCGGCCCACGTCCTCCGCGCTCCGGGGCAGCTCGGGCTCGGCCGCGCCTACGTGAGCGGCGAGATCGAGGTCGACGACATCGACGCCGTGATCGGCGTGCTCGACGGCTGGCAGCCGCCTGCCCTCGAAGGGGCCGACAAGCGCGCGCTGCTGCTCGGTGCCGTCCGCGCCGCCGGCCTGACCAAGCCGCCGCCGCGGCCTGCCGCCGAGCTGCGGCCGAGCGGGCGCCGCCACAGCAAGGAGCGCGACGCCCGCGCCGTCCGCCACCACTACGACGTCTCCAACGAGTTCTTCGAGCTCTTCCTCGGCGAGACGATGGTCTACAGCTGCGCGATCTTCTGCCGCGGCGCGACGACGCTGAAAGAGGCCCAGGAAGAGAAGCTGGAGACCGTCGCCCGCAAGCTGCAGCTGAAGGAGGGAGACCGGGTGCTCGACGTCGGCTGCGGCTGGGGCGGCTTCCCGCTCTGGGCGGCCACCAGGCATGGCGCCAACGTGGTCGGCATCACGCTCTCGCCGCCGCAGGCCGAGAAGGCCCGGCAGCGGGCCGAGGAAGCCGGCGTCGCCGACCGGGTCGAGATCCGCGTGATGGACTACCGCGACCTCGCCGGCAGCGGTGAGCGCTTCGACGCGATCGCCAGCATCGGCATGGTCGAGCACGTCGGCGCCTCGCAGATCGAGGTCTACGCGCAGACCCTGGCCGGGCTGCTGGAGTCAGGCGGACGGCTGCTCAACCACGGCATCACCCGACTTCGCCACATCGACTCCGAGGCCGGCGCCTTCTCCGAGCGCTACGTCTTCCCCGACGCCGCGCCGCTCCATCTCTCCCGCAACCTGCTGGCGTTGGAACGAGCGGGATTCGTCACCCACCACGTCGAGGACTTCGCTCCCGACTACGCCGAGACGCTGCGCCACTGGGCCCGCAACCTCGACGACAACCTCGACGAGGCGATCCGCCTCGCCGGACCCGAACGGGTCCGCGTCTGGCGCCTCTATCTGCGCGCGGCGCGCAACGGCTTCGAATCAGGCTTCACCTCGATTTACCAGGCTCGCTGCACGCTCGGCTGACGGGCCTGGGCCAAGCAGGCCAAGGACGCAGGGAGCGTGGCGTGCTCTGCACGCGAGCGACCGAGGACGCAGGGATGCGCAGCGCCCAGGACCGTCAGAGCGGAAAGCCGTCGGTTACGTCGGCTATCGCCCAGTCGGCGCCCTCGTGGCGGAGCTGCTCGACGGCGTAGGAGCCGGTGGCGACGCCGACGACCTTGATGCCGGCGCCGTGGGCGGCGATGACGTCGCGCGGGGTGTCGCCGACGGCGATCGCGGCGGCGCGGTCGATCGGCTCGCCGGAGACCTTCTCGGCGCGCTCCAACGCCCTCTTCGTCAGCTCGGTGCGGTCGTGGGAATCGGAGCCGTAACCGCCGAAGGCGAAGTAGCGGTTGAGGTCGCCGCGGCCGAGCTTGATGTGGGCGGCCGATTCGATGTTGCCGGTGACGACTCCGAGCAGGATGCCCTGTTCGACCAGGCGTGGCAACAGCTCTTCGATGCCGGGGATCACGGAGTAGCCCTTCGATTCCGCGACGGTCTCGGCAAGGTGGCCGAGATAGCAGCCGATCGCCTTCGCCCTCTCCTCGACGCCGCCGTCGCGGCCGAGGACCTCGCGAAAGACGATCGCGGCGATTTCGGGATCGGTCATCCCGGCGTGGGTGTGTTCGGCGATGTTGGCTTCGACGCCGTAGAGCTCCTGGAAGGCCCGCTGCCAGGCGACCGCACCGGCGCCACCGGTGTGCAGCAGGGTGCCGTCGATGTCGAAGAGGATCGTCTTGATCACGGCGGGGAAGCTGATGATCGGCTCAGACTTCGTGCTGGAGCACGTCGCGTTGGCTGAGCGTGTAGAGCAGGCCGAGGGCGGGCAGGACGAGGACGGCGGCGACCCCGAAGACGAGGAAGATGACGTTCAAGGTCGAGTCGGGCGCGGCGGCCTGGTCGATCCGCAGGTTGGTCGGCAGCAGGTAGGGAAACTGGGCGACGCCCCAGCCCCAGATCACCGCGACGACGGCGCCGGCGGCGAACGGGCGCAGGAGAAGGCGGCCACCGCGGAGGAGCACCACCAGGGTGCCGATGCCGCAGAGCGCCGAGAGGATGACCAGCGGCAGCCCCTGGTCGACGAGGCGGTCGAAGATGTAGCGAGCTTCGGAGTGCAGGGCGACGAGGCCGCCCGCCGCCACCAGGCCGGCGGCCACGGCGGCGGCGAGCGCGCGGCGTTCGAAGTAGCGCTCGAGGTCCGGCTGGTCGGTCCGATGCGCGTCGACGACGAGGAACACCGCGGCGAGATAGGCGCTGGTCGCGACGAACAGCACTCCGGTGAAGAGCGGCAACGGCTGCAGCCAGGAGGAGAACGGATCGCCGTTGCCCCCGGCGGGGACGTTCCCCGCGGCGACGGCGCCGACCACGGTGCCCATGAAGAACGGGGTGAGCACCGACGAGAGGGCGAAGCAGGCTCCGGCGGCGCGTTCGGCCTCCAGGCCTTCGACCGTCGCGCGGAAGGCGAAGCCGGCGCCGCGCAGGACGATTCCCAGCAGCGCCAGCGCCAGCGGGACGTAGAGCGTCGTGAAGAGCGCGCTGAAGGCGGGCGGGAATGCGGTCCAGAGGACGACGAGGCAGAAGATCAGCCAGACGTGGTTGGCCTCCCAGACCGGCGTGATCGCGTGCTGGATCAGTTCGCGTGGCCGCCTTCCGCGCTCGGCGTCCCCGGCGATCAGGTCCCAGAAGCCGGCGCCGAAGTCGGCGCCGCCGAAGAGCGCGTAGAAGGTCGCCCCGGTCCAGAGGATCGCCGCCGCGGCGTCGGCCTTGCTCATGGCCCCCCCGTTTTAACCGGCCTGCGCGGCGCGTAGGGAATTTCCGCTTCCGGCTCGGCGCGCCCCGCCTCCCGCCAGCGCCGCGACATCGCCTGCAGGACGAGGAACGCGCCGGTCCCCAACAGGGTGTAGAGGATGACCGTCAGACCGAAGACGAACCAGAGCCCGCCGGCTTCGGTGACCGCTTCGGAGGTGCGCATGTAGCCCTGGACGACCCACGGCTGACGCCCGACCTCGGTGACGATCCAGCCCAGCCACACCGCGACGATCGCGGCGGCGCCCGAGACCGCCACCGCGCGCAGGAACCACGGCGTCCGCGGCAGCTCGCGCCGTCGCCACCAGACGGAGGCGAACCAGGCGCCGAGCGCGAGCAGGCCGACGCCGATCAGGACCATCAGGTCGAAGGAGAGGTGCAGCAACGTGTCCGCCGGCGGCCGCTCGTCGGGCGGGATGCTGTTCAGTCCGCTCACCTTGGTGTCGGCGCTGAAGCCGACCAGGAAGGAGTTGAGGTCGGGAATCCGGATCGCCGCCTTGACCCCGTTGGAGGTGCAGATACCGCCGATGTTCTCGCTCTGGTGGGTGCCGGTTTCGGCGATGCACTCCATGCCGGCGAACTTGGCCGGCTGGTCGTGGGCGATCGAGCGGGCCGCGGTGTCGCCGACGATCAGCTGGACGGGGGTGGCGATGAAGGCGATCGTCAGCGGGATCACGACGCCGAGCCGGTGCAGGCGGTCGCGCCTGCCCTTCATCATCCCGACCGCGTAGATCGAGGCGACGAGAAAGCCGACGACCATGTAGGCGGCGAGGATCATGTGCGGGACCTCGTACCAGGTCGCCGGGTTGAAGATGATCTTCAGCGGGTCGGTGTCGACGACCCTGCCGGCGGAGTCGAGGGTGAATCCCTGCGGCTGGTTCATCCAGGAGTTGGCGGAGACGACGGAGAAGGCGCCGCCGATGCCGGCGATTGCGATCGGCACCCCGGACCAGAAATGGGGCCAGCCGGCGAGCCGCTTCCAGCCGTAGATGTAGATCGCCAGGAAGATCGCCTCGAGGAAGAAGAAGATCCCCTCGATCGCGAAGCCGACGCCGAAGGCGGCGCCGAAGCGATCCATCATGTGGGGCCAGAGCAGCCCGAACGAGAAGCTCAACACGGTGCCGGTCACGGCTCCCACCGCGAAGGTGACGGCCAACGCCTTCGACCAGCGCTTGGCCAGCTCCAGCGCGTCGGCGTCGCCGCGTTTCAGCCCGAGGTAGTTGGCGACCAGGAGCGTCGCCGGCATCGCGATCCCGATGCAGGCGAGGACGATGTGGAAGGCGAGGATGAAGGACATCAGCTCGCGGGCGGCGAGCAGATTCGAAGCCGACGCCGCGAGGGGAAGCGGGTCGGGCAGGAGCATGGTTGCGAACCCTATTCTCCGCGCCGGGCGTTGCGGTAGCGGCGGATCAGGGCGTTGGTCGAGCTGTCATGCCTCAGCTCGGGCTCCTTCTCGGCCTGCAGCTCGGGGATGATCGCCTGCGCCAAGACCTTGCCAAGCTCGACGCCCCACTGGTCGAAGGAGTCGATGTCCCAGATCGCTCCCTGGGTGAAGACGCTGTGCTCGTAGAGGGCGACGAGCGAGCCTAGGGTCTCCGGGGTCAGGCGCTCGGCGAGGATCGTGTTGGAGGGACGGTTGCCCTCCATCACCCGGTGCGGCACGATCTCCTCCGGCGTCCCCTCGGCGCGCACCTCCTCGGCCGTTTTGCCGAAGGCCAGCGCCTCCGGCTGGGCGAAGACGTTGGACATCAGCAGATCGTGGTGGTCGCCGAGCGGGTTGTCGGTGTGGAGGAAGCCGATGAAGTCGCAGGGGACCAGCCGCGTCCCCTGATGGAGCAGCTGGTAGAAGGAATGCTGGCCGTTGGTGCCCGGCTCGCCCCAGAAGATGGCGCCGGTGTCGTAGTCGACTCGGGTGCCGTCCAGGGTCACGTGCTTGCCGTTCGACTCCATCGTCAGCTGTTGTAGGTAGGCCGGGAAGCGGTGCAAGTAATGGGCGTAGGGCAGGATCGCGCACGTTTCGGCGCCGAAGAAGTCGGCGTACCAGACCGAGAGCAGGCCCATCAGCATCGGCAGGTTGGAGCCCATCGGGGCCTGGCGGAAGTGCTCGTCCATGGCGTGGAAGCCCGCCAGCATCTCGGCGAAGCGCGCGGGGCCGATCGCCACCATCGTCGAGAGCCCGATCGCCGAGTCCATCGAGTAGCGGCCCCCGACCCAGTCCCAGAAGCCGAACATGTTCCCGGTATCGATGCCGAACTTCGAGACCTCCTCGGCATTGGTGGAGACGGCGACGAAGTGCTTCGCCACCGCGGCCTCGTCGCCGCCGAGCGCGGCCAGGGACCACTCGCGGGCCGAGCGGGCGTTGGTCATCGTCTCCAGCGTCGTGAAGGTCTTGGAGGCGATGACGAACAGGGTCTCCTGCGGGTCGAGGTCGCGGGTCGACTCGACGAAATCGGTGCCGTCGACGTTGGAGACGAAGCGGAAGTTCATCTCGCGCCGGCTGTAGTAGCGCAGGGCCTCGTAGGCCATCTTCGGACCGAGGTCGGAGCCGCCGATGCCGATGTTGACGATGTTGCGAATCGGCCTGCCGGTGTGGCCCCGCCAGGCGCCGGAGCGGACCCGCTCGGAGAAGTCCGCCATCCGGTCGAGCACCTCGTGCACCTGCTTGACGACGTCGACGCCGTCGACGAGGAGCGAGCTGTTGCGTGGCATCCGCAGGGCCACGTGCAGCGCCGGCCGGTCCTCGGAGACGTTGATGTGCTCGCCGCGGAACATCGCTTCGCGCCGCTCCTCGACGCCGCGTTGGCGGGCCAGCTCGCCGAGCAGCATCATCGTCTCGTCGCTGACGCGGTTCTTCGAGAAATCGAGGTAGAGGCCGGCGCCCTCGGCGACGAGGCGCTCGCCCCGCTGCGCGTCGGCGGCGAAGAGCTCGCGCAGGTGAGTGCCGCGAAGCTCCTCGTGATGGGCCTCGAGCTGGGCCCAGGCAGGCAGCTCGCGCAGCCCGGCGGGGCTCACCCCGCGGTCACTCCGCGCTGGGAGGAGATCGCCTTCATCAGGTCCGCCCAGGACTTGCTGAAGCTCTCCTTCCCCTCCTCCTGGAGGCGCGCGGCGAGCGCCCCGACGTCGATTCCGGCCCGCTCGAACTCCTTCAGGACCTGCTCGGCGTTGCCGCCGTCGGCCGGCATCAGCTCGCCGACCTTGCCGTGGTCGGCGAAGGCCTTCAGCGTCGGCTCCGGCATCGTGTTGACGGTGAAGGGCGAGGCGAAGGCCTCGACGTAGAGCGTGTCGGAGGCTTCGGGGTCCTTGGTGCCGGTGCTGGCCCAGAGCAGTCGCTGGGGGCGGGCGCCCTCGTTCATCAGCCGCAGCCAGCGGTTGCTGTCGAGCAGCTCGCGGTAGGCGCGGTAGGCGCGGCCGCCGATCGCGATCCCAAGCCGATTGCGCAGCTCGTCGGGAACCTCGCCGCTGACGGCGACGTCCCAGCGGCTGATGAAGATCGAGGCGACCGAGGCGACGTCGGGGTCGAGCCCGGCCTCGATCCGCCGCTCGATCCCCCGCATGTAGGCCTCGGCGGCGCCGAGGTACTGCTTGTCGTCGAAGAGCAGGGTGACGTTGATCGGGATGCCGGCGAAGATCGACTCCTCGATCGCCGCCCGTCCGGCCTCGGTGCCGGGGATCTTGATGTAGAGGTTCTCGCGCTCGGCCTTGGCGTGGAGCTGCGCGGCCTGCGCGATAGTCCCCTCGGCATCGTCGGCAAGCAGCGGTGAGACCTCGAGCGAGGCGAAGCCGTCGACGCCGTCGGTGCGCTCGTGGATGCCCCTGAAGAGGTCGGTGGCATCGCGCAGGTCGGCCAGCGCCAGCTCGAAGAAGATCCGCTCCTCGTCGTTCTCGCCGACCCCCTCGCCGGATTCGGCATGGGGAGCGACTTCGGCGATCTGCTCGTCGTAGGCGTCGCCGCCGGAGATCGCCTTGTCGAAGATCGTCGGATTCGAGGTCAGCCCGGTGATCGAGAACTCGTCGACGTACCCCTTCAGGGTGCCGTCGGCCAGCATCGTCCGGGTGATGTTGTCCAGCCAGAGGCTCTGCCCCAGCTCGTGCAGTTGTGCCGTTGCTTTCATGAGCGACCCCCTTAGGTCGAAGATTTGACGGCCGCGCGCTCTGCGACCTCGCGCACCACGTCGGCGACGTTCTCCGGCGTGAAGCCGAACTCGGCCTCGACGTCCTTGTGGGGCGCCGACTGGCCGAAGGTGGTCATGCCGACGATCGTGCCGGAGTCCCCAACGTAGCGCTCCCAGCCGTGCGGCGAGGCCTCCTCGACCGCGATTCTGGTCCGCACCGACGGCGGCAGCACCTCGTCGCGGTAGGAGGCATCCTGGCGGTCGAAGATTTCCCAGCAGGGGAGGCTGACGACGCGGCTGCGGATCCCCTCGCCGCTGACGATCTCATGGGCGCCGAGCGCGTACTGGACCGCGCTGCCGGTGGCGATCAGGATCAGCTCCGGATCGCCGTCCTCGGGGTCGGCGAGCACGTAGCCGCCGCGGCGGGCGCCCTCGGCGGAGGCGTATTTGGAGCGGTCGAAGACCGGCACGTTCTGGCGGGTGAGGGCGAGCGCAACCGGGTTGTGGGTGCGCTCGATCGCCAATCGCCAGGCCTCGGCGACCTCGTTGGCGTCGGCGGGCCGGATCACGTCGAGGTGCGGCATCGCCCGCAGCGAAGGCAGCTGCTCGATCGGCTGGTGGGTCGGCCCGTCCTCACCGAGGCTGATCGAGTCGTGGGTGAAGAGATGGATGACGGGCAGCTCCATCAGTGCCGAGAGGCGGATCCCGGGGCGGCCGTAGTCGGAGAAGGTGAGGTAGGTCGACCAGAGCGGCCGCAGCTTGCAGTGCGACATCCCGTTGCAGGCGGTGGCGGCGGCGTGTTCGCGGATCCCGTAATGGACCTGGCGGCCGTCGTAGCTGCCCGCCTCGAAGCTCTTGACGCCGTCGAAGTTGAGCCGCACGGAGGTCGAGTCGGTGAGGTCGGCGGACCCGGAGATCAGCCAGGGGACCCGTTCGGCGATCGCGTTCTCGACCTTGTTGGACGCCTTGCGCGTCGCCAGTCCCTTCTCTTCGTCGGCCTCGAAGGTGGGGATCGCTGAATCCCAGCCGTCGGGCAGCCGGCGCCGTTGCATCATCTCCAGCTCGTCCACCAGCTGCGGCTTGGAGCCGCGCAGGGACTCGAGCTTCTGCTTCCACTCGGCGTGCAGCTCGCGGCCGCGTCTGCCGACACCCTCGGCGAAGCGCTCCTTGACTCCCTCCGGGACGAGGAACTGGGCGTCCTCGGGCCAGCCGTAGAAACGCTTGGTCAGCCGCACCTCCTCCTCACCCAGCGGTTCGCCGTGAGCCGACTCGGTGTCCTGCTTGTTCGGGGCGCCCCAGCCGATGTGGCTGTCGACGACGATCAGGGTCGGCCGGCCGACCTCGTCTTTGAACTCGTCGAAGGCGCGCGAGAGGAGGTCGGTGTCGTTGGCGTCGCCGACCCGGATCACGTTCCAGTGATAGCCCTCGAAGCGGCTCAACACGTCGTCGTCGTAGGCGAGCCTGGTGTCGCCGTCGATCGTGATGTGGTTGTTGTCGTAGATCCAGCAGAGGTTGTCGAGCTTGAGGTGGCCGGCCAGCGAGGCGGACTCGTGCGAGACGCCCTCCATGATGCAGCCGTCGCCGGCGAGGGCGTAGACGTCGAAGTCGAAGAGGTCGGCGCCGAAGCGCTCGGCCTGCCACTTCGAGGCCATCGCCATCCCGACCGAGGTCCCGATCCCCTGCCCCAGCGGCCCCGTCGTCGTCTCGACGCCGGAGGTCCAGCGGTACTCGGGGTGGCCGGGGGTGCGCGAGTGCAGCTGCCGGAATCGTTCGATCTCGTGCAGGTCGAGCGCGGGCTCGTCGAGCACGTTGTACTCGGCGTCGACCCGCTTTACGTCGGCGAGGAAGAGCAGCGAGTAGAGCAGCATCGAGGCGGGGCCGGCCGAGAGCACGAAGCGGTCGCGGTTGGGCCAGGTGGGGTCGGCCGGGTCGTAGCGCAGATGCCGCTGCCAGAGCGTGTAGGCGAGCGGGGCCATCGACATCGGCGTCCCCGGGTGGCCCGAGTTGGCCTTCTGAACCGCGTCCATCGAGAGGGTGCGGATCGTGTTTATGGCGAGCTGATCGATGTCCTCAGGCATCCGAGGCACGATCCTAGCGTCAGGGTTCGACGCGGGTGACGCTGCCGTCGCCGTTGTCGACTACCCAGACCGCGCTCTCCCCGACAGCGACGGCTCCGGGTTCCGGCCCGACCTCGATCGGGGCGCCGATCCGCTCGCCGCTCTGGACGTCGATCCGGGTCACCGCGTCCTCGGCGGCGCTGGCCACCCAGACGGCGCTGGTGCCCGCGTCGATTCCCCCCGGCCGGCCGCCGACGTCGATCGGATCGCCGAGCACCGCGCGCAGCGTGGGGTCGACCTGGGAGACCGTCCCGGAGCGGCTGTTGGCGACCCAGACCGTGCCGTGGCCGACGGTGACCCCGGCCGGGCCGCGGCCGACGAGGATCGGCTGGCCCGGCCTGACGGTGCCGAGATCGATGCGCCGGACCGACCCGGTCGAGGCGCTGCTGACCCAGAGCCCGCCGGCGCCGACCGCCAGCCGCAGCGGCGCCGCGTGGGGGACGATGCCGCGCCGGTAGACGCGGCCGCCCTCGGCATTGACGGCGGTGATCCCGGCGCCGTCCTCGTCGGCTACCCAGACGCGGCCGCCGCCGAGGACGATCGGGCCGGGGCTGCCGCCGAGCTCGATCCGCTGGAGGACGCGGCCGTCTTCGGGGTCGATGCGCAGCAGCTCGCCCCGGGTCGGGTCGGTCACCCAGACCCAACGCCCGCCGACGGCGACGCCGGAGATCCCGGCGCCGAGCTCGGTCGGAGCGCCGACCGCCTCGCCGCTGCCGGGGTCGAGGCGGGTCAGGGTTCCATCGCCTTCGCTGGTCACCCAGATCGCGTCCGGGCCGGCGGCGATCCGCAGCGGCGGCCGGCCGATCGCGATCGGCGCCGAGACCTCGACGCCGCCGCCGCCGAGCAGGGCGAGGACGAGCACGGACATCGCGGCGACGAGCGCGACGACGGCGCCGGTCCACTGCAGCCGCCGCCCGCGCAGCCGGTCGATGCGGAAGCCCTGGCGAGGGATGCCGAAGCGCCGGCGGCGGAGGGATTTCGTCGCCGCCTCGTCGCCACCGGAAAGCACGGCGGTGGGTCGGGCCGCGGACCCCTGGCGCTCTCCGGCCGCGGCGATCAGCGCCCCGGCGCTGGGGTGGCGCGCGTCGGGATCCTTGGCGACGGCGCGCTCGATCACCGCGGTGAGCCCCTCCGGGATCTCCGGCTCGGTGTCCTCCTGCTTGCGCGCGTAGGGGGCGATCCCGGTAAGCGCCTCGAAGAGGACGCAGCCGAGCGAGTAGACGTCGGCGGCGGGACCGACCCGTTCGCCGCGCCATTGCTCGGGCGACATGTACTCGACGGTGCCGACGACCGAGGCGCCGCTGAGGACACCGCTCTCGCCGAGCGCCTTGGCGAGGCCGAAGTCGGAGAGGAAGGCGCGGTCGCCTTCGACGAGGACGTTGTGCGGCTTGACGTCGCGGTGGACGATGCCGGCGGCGTGGGCGGCGTCGAGGGCGTCGGCGACCTGGCCCAGCAGGGCGACGGCGCGGGCCGGCTCGAGCGGGCCCTCGCGGTCGATCAGCTTGCGCAGGTCGCCGCCGGCGACGAGGCGCATCGCCACGATCAGCTCGCCGTCGACCTCCCGCGAGTCGAAGATCGGCACCACCGAGGGGTGGTCGAGCCGGGCGGCGAGCCGCGACTCGCGCAGGAAGCGCTCGCGGAAGCCACCACGGTCGGCGAGCTCGCGGGCGATCACCTTAAGCGCCACCTGCCGTTCGAGGCCGAGGTGGGTGGCGCGGTAGACGACGCCCATCCCGCCGCGGGCGATCAGCGCGTCGACCCGGTAGCCGGCGACGACACTCCCTATCTGCAGACGCGGCCCCACGCGGCCGCATTGTGACGAGTGCCGGGGACCTCGCGGCAACGACGAAGGGGGAC
>DASWQL010000069.1:0-3712 GCA_036403715.1 Solirubrobacterales bacterium | reverse complement strand
CCGCGAGCTGTTCGCCGACCGCGGCTACGACCACGACAAGTACCGCCGCCAACTGCGCGCCCGCGGCATCACCCCGCGCATCGCCCGCCGCGGCATCGCCCACGGCTCCGGACTCGGCCGCACCCGCTGGGTCGTCGAACGCGGCTTCGCCTGGCTGCACGCCTTCAAGCGGCTCCGGACCCGCTACGAACGCCGAGCCGACATCCACCTCGGCCTACTCCGGCTGGCCTGCTACCGCCACCTGCCGACAGCATTTTGAAACGACTTCTCACAGGCGGTCCTCAAGTTCCTGGTTCGGCGACGGCGTACCCGCTGGTCGGCGACCGTGGGGCCGGGCACGGTGCGCCGCACCGTGCCCGGCCGGCGGGTCGGTCAGACGCCCACCGGCGTCCGGCCGAGCAGCTGGTGCACGCCCTCGGTCGTGACCGCGCTGCCGCCGATCGTGAGGTGCCCGCTGGACATGTCGTCGATGACCACCCACGTCAGGCCCCGGACGGGTTCGCCGACCACGCTCGCGAAGGTCTCCGTGATCCGCTGGGCGATCTCCGACTTCTGGTCCTCGGTGAGGACCCCCTCCATGACCCGGCAGTTGATGTAGGGCATTGCAGCCTCCTCGGCTCTCGTAGGAACGACGGCAGTCCATCGCTGCGTCGTGTGAGCCGGCATGTGAGGCTTCAGGACGGAGCGGCGGACAGCAGCGCCGCGAGCGCCGGATTGTCGATGCCGGCACCGAGCAGTTGTGCAGCCTCGAAGGACGCCGGATCGCCGAGCCGCGCGCGGTGCAGGTGCGCCCGGACGACCAGCTCACGGAATCCGCAGCGCTCCGCCAGGGTGGCCAGCCGGTCCACCACCGCCGCGGCGTCGGACGCGCCGGTCGCGACGGCGAGGGCCGCGGCGCTGTCGAGGACGAGCGCGTGCACCCACGCGTACGCGTCCGACACCCGGGTGACGCGGGCCGTGGCGTCGGCGAACCGGTCCCGTGCGGTGTCGGCGTGGCCGCCGTGCAGGGCGACCAGGCCGGACAGGCGCACGCTCATCGCCTCCCAGCACGGGTCACCGAGGCGGCAGGCCAGCCGGAACGTGCGGTCCAGAGCAGCAGCCGCCTCGTCCGTCCGGTCGGCAAGCAGCAAGGCCTCGCCGCGCAGGGCCTCCGGCCACGGCCGGAACGCCGTCCAGCGCTCCTCGGTGACGAGCGCGAGGCTCCGGTCCAGGGCTGCCACGGCGAGCGCGAGATCGCCGCGGAGCAGGTGCACGCGACCGATGAGCGACAGCGACCAGGCGGCCTGGCGGGGGCGGTCGCACCGCTCGGCCCGGGACACCGACACGTGGAGGACCTCCAGCGCCGCCGCGTAGTGGGCCCGGTCCGACAGCGCCATCCCGCGGACGCCGAGGACCGCGCACAGGTCGTCGTTGCCCTGCGCGAGATCGGTGGCGCGGGCGAGCCACCGGCCGGCGGACGGGTTGCGGCCGGCCTGGGTGTCGATGTAGCCGAGCTCGCGGCAGGCCACGGCGGCGATGGCCCGGTCGTGGGTTGACTCGGCGAGCCGCAGCGCCTCCTGGAGCCGCAGCATTCCTTCCTCGTCCCGGCCGCGGACGGCGTGGACGAGCGCCGAACCGAGGGTCGCCAGTGCGCGGGCCTCCAGGGCGGTGTCTCCAGCGGCGGCCGCCTCGGCGCAGGCCTGGCGGAGGATCTCGATGCCGGGCTCGACGGCGCCGGCGTCCAAGGCGGCTTCGCCGGCGTCAAGCTGGGCGAGCGCGGCCTCGACGTCACCGACCGCCGCTCCGGGCAGTGCGCTGGGCTCGGTGGCTGCGAGCCGCAGCTCGGGGCTGGCCCGCACCCCGAGCTCACGCCGCAGGAGGGCCTCGCACTCGACGACCTGAGCCTCGGCCTCCGCCTGCCTCCCGCCGCGGGCCAGGCATCGAATCAGCAGTTCCTGCGCCGGCTGGTCGAGCGGCTCCCTCGCGACAAGTCCGCGGGCGAGCTCGGTCGCGCGGTCGAGGTCGCCGGCGGCCAGCCGGGCGACGGCCTCGTCGTGGGCGAGTGCCCGGGCGGCTCCGGCCACGGAGCGCCGCATGATCCCCAGCCACGACTCGAAGACAGGGCTGGAGGGGAAGGCCAAGCCTTCGAGCAGCTCGCCTCCGGGGACGGTCGCCGCTGGGTTGCCACTCGAGGCGACGGCGCCCGTGACGTCCACGGAGGCGTCGGGCGGGAGCTGCAGGCGGAGGGGATCGCCCTGGACGGCGTAGGGGTCGCCGAGCGCTCGGCGCAGATCGGCGAGGCTCCAGCGGAGCGCGCCGAGCGGGTCGTCGGCCTCCGGGAAGAGGACCGCGGCGGTGCGGGAGCGCGACGGGGGGCGCTCGCTCAGCAGGAGGAAGGCCAGCAGCGCCCAGGTCTTGCGCCCTCGCGGCGACGTCGTCGGCTCACCGTCGCGCTCGATCCTCGGCTTGCCGAGAAGGCAGATCGCGAGGGTCATCCGGGCCTCCCCGCGTGTGAGACTACGCAACATGCCGAGGTACTTCCTGGAGCGAACGGTCGGCGACGTGACCCGGGCCGAGCTCGACGCGATCGCCGCGCGCTCGCAGGAGATCCGCGCGGCGCGCTATCCGCAGATCACCTGGGAGCACACGCATGTGGTCAGCACGCCGGAAGGGCTGAAGGCCTTTTGCCTGTATGAGTCACCCGACGCCGACAGCGTCAAGCAGCACGCCGCCGAGCTCGGGCTGCCGATGGACCGCTTCTACGAGGTCGAGACCGACCTCGAGCCCTGAGCTGGCCGCCTCCAGTGCGCTTCCCACCGGGATGTGCATCCCCGGCGCACTCCGGCGGTAGAACTCGCCAAGGGCGCACATGATCCGCTGTCGTCGCTGTTCCGTGCGAACGCGTTCACCTCACAGAGCGTTGCGTTGTCCACAGATGCCCTGATCGGGGCCCCACGGACGGTGCAGTTCTCATACAGTCCCGGACGATTTGTCGACTGATCGACCGGACTCGACAGGGGTGCCGTGCCTTCCTCCAGGAGCGCACTGGCCGCGTTGACTGCGTCACGCTGCTGTTGGTCCAGGTAGAACTCGGCGAGTCGATGTGCCGGTCGCGGCGGTGGAACTCCTCGAAGTCCACGTCCCCCTGGGAGGCGGCGACCAGGCGATGGGCGGCGCCAGCCACGTCCTCGCGATGCAGGCGGCGCTTCAGGTTCGGTCGCAGGTCGATGCTGCCGTCCTCGCTGACGATGATGACCAGGCTCCCCGCCCCGTTTCCCTTCAGATAGCGGATCGCGGAGTTGTAGCGGGCACCGCGGGCTGAGTGGCCGTCGCCGGTGGCGAGCCCGTCGAGAATGACGCCGACCGCGTGACATGCGCCGTCTGGAGTTACCAGCACAGCTCCGTCGATGCTCGTCATGGCGCGCAGTACGTCGGAGGCCAGGCGGGGCGGAGCGTTCCGCGCCTTCGCACCTAGTGCTCTGTCGCAGCGATCATTGATGTCATCCCTGGTCCCCGGGCGGACCATTTGTCATGGCCGCTCACGTGCGCACGGTGGAGATTCCGGAGCCTGACCGGCGCGAGCTGCTGCGGCGGGCGCGGAGCAAGGGCGCGCCGGCGCGGGTGGTGGAGCGGGCCCGGATCGTGCTGCTGGCCGGCGAGGGGGTGCCGGGCAAACAGATCGCCGCGCGGGTGGGCTGTGCCGAGCCGACGGTGGTCACCTGGCGGCGCCGCT
>DASWQL010000068.1:0-60675 GCA_036403715.1 Solirubrobacterales bacterium | reverse complement strand
GGTCCTGCTCACGGTCGAGCTGATCGCCGCCAGGGAGGGGACGGCGCCGCCCATACACTCGACTCCAGTGCCGGAATGACCACCGCCTCGATCTTCACCGACTTCTGGAGCAAGCTCGAAAAGCAAGACGAGCAGGGACTCTTCCTCGTCCTCGTCGGCTTCATCCTCTCCTTCGCCTTCATCCGCATGAGCACGCGGCTGCAGCGCAGCCCAAGGGTCTCGTGGTGGCCGGGGAGCATCGTCAGCGACAGCGGCGTCCATCTCCACCACCTCGTCTTCGGGATCGTGACGATGATGATCGCCGGCGCCGGTGGATTTCTGGCCTTCGGCCACACCCCCTGGACGGAGATCTGCGCCTTGCTCTTCGGCGTCGGGGCTGGACTGACGATCGACGAGTTCGCGCTCTGGGTCTACCTCGACGACGTCTACTGGGCCGAGAAGGGGCGCAGCTCGATCGATGCCACCGTGATCGCCGCCGCCGCGATGGGGCTGGTGGTCCTCGGCGTCAATCCGCTCAACCTCGGCTCCGAGTCGGAAGGCATCGCGGCGCTGGTGGTCTCGGGGTTGCTGTTGTTCGCAGTCGTCGCCATCTGCTTCCTGAAGGGACGGCTGCTGCACGGCATCGTCGGCTTCTTCATCTTCCCGATCGCTCTCTACGGCGCCTGTCGGATCGGCAAGCCGGACTCCGGCTGGGCGCGCCGCCGCTACGGCGAGCGGCGACCGAAGAAGCAGGCGAAGGCCGAAGCGCGCTTTCAGCCCGACCGCCGCACCGAGCGGTTCAAGGAAGCCTTCCGCGACATCGTCGGCGGCAAGCCGAGCGACGGGGTCAGCGCCGCTCGCGAGGAGGCGATCGCCGCCACTCGCGAGGCCACCGCGGAGATGCGCGAGCGGGCCGAGCGCGTCACCCACCCGGGCGAGCGCTCCAACGAGGACGACTAGCGGCGCAGGTGCACCGGGTCGCCGTGATAGCCGGCAGCGCCGAGGCGCGCCTCCTTCCCACCCGGCCAGACGGTGAGCCGGAGATCCGCCACTCCGCCCGCGGGCTCGAGCCGCAGCCAGGCGAGCGGTGCCGCGGCCGTCGCCCGCGCGCCGGCCTCGCGCAGCCGGGACTCGACCGCGCCGCGCTCCTCGGCGCTCAGGTACTGCATGACGATCGAATGGAAGACGACCGTGGCGACCCCGGGCGAGGCTTCGGCGAGGCGCTCGTCTATCCACTCGCTCGCCCCCGCGCGGTCGACCCGGACCGGCGTCGCCCGCGCCGCTTCGATCGCGGCGAGGGTGCGCTCGACGCGTCGTCGCTGATCGGGCCAGACGTAGGTGAGCAGGGTCAGCCTTCCCTCCTCCGTTGCAGGATCGAGTGGCGATGGATCGCATCCCCAGCGCTGGGCGACCGTGACAGCGTCGGCCGATGGTGGTTCGCCGTCGAGCTCGAAGGCGATCGTCAGCGGCGACTCGGGCGAGCCCCACGAGAAGCCCGCCGCCTCGTAGCTGTAACGGTCCCAGCGCAGGTTGAGGCCGGCGCTCGAGCCGAGCTCGAGCAGGCGCAGCGGCAGCCCGGTCGTCCCGGCGACGGCGAGGAAGCCCGGCAGCAGAGCAGCGCAGCGGCCGACCTCGTTCGTCTGAACCGGCCGAGTCACCAGCTGCCGCACCTGCTCGACTCTGCCGGCGATCAGCTTGGCGAACGCGTCCCAGGTGGCGTGCGGATCGCGGCCGTCGTCCGCGTAGAGATCGGCGAGCTCCGGTGCCGCCCCTTCGAGCACCAGGCGGTTGACGGCGCCCATCAGGCGCAGGGCCAGGGCCGACTCGGCAGGATCGTCCTCATGGCCGCGCAGCACCTCCCAGGTCGATCCCCCCGCGAGGAGGTCCGCGTCGGCGCGGCCCAGCAGGTCGGCGTACAGCGGCGAACCAAGCCAGGCGCAGGCCTCGGATTGGAAGCGCAGGTTTCCGGAGAGAGTCTGCGCGGCTTTGCGGTCGCGCTCCGTGTCAGTCCCCCATCGCCTTGATCACGACCCGCTTCGGCCGGCCGCCGTCGAACTCGCAGTAGAAGACCTGCTGCCAGGGGCCGAGGTCGAGCCGCCCGTCGGTGACCGGGACGATCGCCTGGTGGTGGACCAGCAGGTTCTTCAGGTGGGCATCGCCGTTGTCCTCGCCGCCGCGGTGGTGGCGGTAGTCGCCGCCGCTGGGAAGGAGAGCCGCGGCGACCTCGTCGGCGGGCGGCGCCCAGCTCGGCGGCGCCACTTTGTCGAGCCACTCGAGCACGTCCTCGTGCAGTCCCGGCTCGTCGTCGTTGACCCAGATACCGGCCGTGATGTGCATAGCCGAGGCCAGCACCATGCCCTCGGAGATGCCGGCCTCGCCGACGACCGCCCGCACCTCCTCGGTGATCCGGATCAACTCGCGGCGCTTGGCGGTGTTGAAGGTGAGGTAGTTCGTTGCCGTCTTCATCGTTGCCTTTCTCAGAGATCGCTGCCGCTGCAGACGTGGAAGCCGACCGCTTCGGCGAGTCGCTTGCGTTCGGCTTCGGTGTCGTTGCGGCGTTCACGGGCCGCGACGTACTCGAGGGCGTCTTCGGCTTCCGCTGCCCGCAGCGCATCGCGGTCCCATTGCTTGACTTCTTCCTGGGACTTGACGTAGCGCCCGTACGGTCTCTCGAGCGCGGCCGGCGGCACCAGCTCCTTCAAGCGGCGGACCGCTTTGCTGGAGATTGCCATCAGCAATCGCGAGTAGGTCACGTCGGGCGTCGACTCCCCTTCGGGGAATTCGCCCTGGTAGCCGACGAAGGTTTCACGGCTGTCGTTGCATATCGCGTCCCCCTTCCCGATCAGCTGCGACTTCGTCAGCGTGTCCGCGGCGGGAGTTTCCCCGCTTGCCTGGGCGCCGCCGCCGCCGTTCGCGACCGTGGCGGGACCGCCACCATCGCCGCTCGCGACCGTGGCCGGAGCGCCACCGTCGGCGCCGCCGATGGCGAGGACGATCGCAACCGCGGCCGCGACCCCCATCGCGAGCACGCCGCCGCCGATCAGGAGGCGGCGGCGTGGCGCCTCCCGACCGGGGGGAAGTGCGACGGTCTCGGCCTCGCGGGTGGCGGCCGCTCCGGTCGCAACCGTGCGCTCGGGGATGGCGACGGCGCTCCCGCGCAGCGCCGCCTCGGCGGCGCGGCCGAGATCGCCGGCCGAGGGGTAGCGATCGCCGGGCGACTTCGACATCGCCCGGATGACGACGTCGTCGAGCGCCATCGGGATCTCCGGCGCGTAAAGCGAAGGTGCCGGCGGCGGCTCGTTGAGGTGCGCGTAGAGGCGCGCCGCCTCGCCCTCGCGCGGGAACGGGACCTCGCCGACCAGCAGCTTGTACAGCAGGCAGCCGAGCGCGTAGACGTCGACCCGGGCGTCGATCTCGGCGCCGGAGATCTGCTCCGGGGCGACGTAGTCGAGGGTGCCGACGAAGCGCCCGGTCTGGGTCAGCCCGGACTGGGTGGCGACGTTGCGGGCGACCCCGAAGTCGGTGATGTAGGCGTGCTCGGACCCCTCCTCGCCGCTGAGCAGGACGTTGGCCGGCTTGACGTCGCGGTGGACGAGGCCGGCGGCGTGGATCGCGTCGAGGCCGTTGCCGACCTGGGCGATCAGGCGCACCGCCTGCTCGGGCTCCAACCGCCCCTCGCGAGCGACCCGGCGGCCGAGGTCGGACCCGGCGACGTAGCGCATCGCTATGTAGGACACGTCGCGCTCCGCCCCGGCCGCGTAGATCGGCACGACGTTGGGGTGCTCGATCGAGGCCGCGATCCGCGACTCCTCGGCGAAGCGCTTGGCGAAGACCTCCTCCGCCGCGGCCTCGGGCGCGATCAGCTTCAGGGCCACCCGCCGGTCGAGGCCGGGCTCGATCGCCAGATAGAGGATCCCCATGCCACCGCGACCGAGCCTGCGCTCGATCCGGTAGCCGGCGAAGTCGTCGCCCTCGCCGAGCTCGATCCAGCCACGGTCCTCAACCATCGCCCAACACTAGCCGCACATTCAGCGACCTAGACTGGTCGAGGGACCATGCTGCGGAGGCTCGCCATACCGATGCTGCTCTGCGCCGCCGGCCTTGCCGCGGCTGCAGTCGCAGACGGCGAGCTGAGCCAGTCCGGCAACGTGCGGATCTCCTTCGACGGCGGCTTCTCCCCCAACTCGCTGCCGCGCGATCGTCCGGTGCCGGTCACGGTTCGCATCGAGGGCTCGATCGCGACCACGGACGGCTCTCACCCGCCGCCGCTCAAGCGCCTCGAAATCGAGCTGAATCGCGCCGGGCGGCTGCAGTCTCGTGGCCTGCCGATCTGCGCAACCCCGATCCTGCAGTCGACCTCGACCGAAACGGCGCTGCGGCGCTGCCGCCCCGCTCTCGTCGGCCGCGGTTCCTTCCGGGCCGACCTCTCATTCGAACCAAGCGGCGTCCCCGCGAAGGGAACGATCCTCGCCTTCAACGCCCGCCACCAGGGCAAGTCGGCGCTGCTGCTCCACCTCTACGGCACGGTGCCGGTGCGAGCCACCCTGGTCCTGCCGCTGACCATCTCGCATCCGAAGAACGGGCAGTTCGGCACCCTGCTCGCGGCCGACGTCCCCAAGCTGGCGGGCGGTTTCGGCTCGATCACCAAGATCGAACTGAAGATCGGCCGCGAATACGGCTACCGCGGCATCCGCCGCGGCTACGTCAGCGCCAGCTGCGCCGCCCCTTCCGGCTTCACGGGGGCGAGCTTCGCCTTCGCCCGAGGCGACTTCGCCTTCGCGGGCGGGCAGACGCTACGCACCACTCTCACCCGCGACTGCCGCGTCCGCTAGCCAGGCAGCGTCGGTCTCGCTCGCCGGCGCCAGCGGCGAGTGCGGGTCGAGCCATCGCGCCGATCCCAGCCGCCAGGATCCCTCCGCCCGAACCGCCTCGCAGAGCAACTCGGCGAATTCCGGCCGGCGCTCGCCTTCCGACCCGAAGCCGAAGAGCAGCTCGGGCGCCATGCAGGCGGCCGCCTCGGAGCGCCCCCGCACCAGCCGGCGGTAGTCGTTCCGGCGCAGCTCCTGACGATGGGCCGAGAGCGCGTCGTGGATCTCCCGCAGGCGCGCCCAATCGAAGGCGGTTGCGAGACTCGGCCGCTCGAGCGCGCCCCAGAGCGCCCACATCCACCAGCGCGGCGCCGCCTCGCCTCGCGCCTCCAACAGCTCGCGAGCGAGGGCGGCCACCCGCATGTGGGCGGGGTGGCGGTCGCGCGGCCCGGGCGAGAGGACGACTGCGGGGTCGATCTCCTCGATCGCCGCCTCGATCCCCGCCCGCGGGTCTGCATCGGCGAGCAGCAGATCGAAGCCGGCGAGCTCGCAGGCCTCGCGCAGCTCCCGCTCGCGGCGGTCGTGCTGCTCCGGCCGGCTTCCGAGGCCACAGGCGACGTTGACGACCCGCCAGCCTGCGTCGCGCAGCGCCATCAGCGTCGCCGGCGCCCCGATCAGCTCGTCGTCGGGGTGGGGCGAGAGGTGAAGTGCCGTGAGCGCCGTCACAGACCGAGACCCCCGACCCCGCCCTCGTCCCAGCCCAGGTGGTGGGCGAGCTCGTGCCGCAGAGTCCGCTCGACCTGGCGCGCGAGGAGCCCGCGGTCGTGACCGAAGTCGCGTTCGAGGGTGTCCTGGTAGATCACGATCCGGTCCTCGAAGCCCTCGCGAGCGACCCCGTCGCCGAAGTACTCGCCATAGGCGCGATGCTCGCTCCCGAGGTCCGAGACGACGACGGCCACCCGATCCAGCACCCGCTGGAATTCCTCCGGCAGCGCGTCGATCGCGTCGGCGACCAGGGACTCGAACTCGTCAGGCTCGGTCTGATTCACTGGCCAAACGTTAACCAGCACCGATCGGGGAGATGACAGTTATGAGCGATGGTCAGTCTGGGTCAACTATGAGGCTGCGGGTGGTCGCTTCGGTCTTCGCCGTGCTGGCGATCCTCGCCGGCGGCGTCGTCTGGTCGGGCTGCGGGGGCGGCGGCGACAGCACCAGCACCGGGAACGCGAAGACTGAAGTCGAAGAAGGCGCCAATAAGGCTGAAAAGGGCATCGAAGAAGGCACCGAAAAGGCAGAAGAAGGCCTCAGAGAAGCGAAGAAGAAGGCCGAAGAAGGCAAGGGCAGCGCCTCAAAGGGAATCGAAGAAGGCGCCAATAAGGCTGAAAAGGGCATCGAAGAAGGCAAGGCCCAGGCCGAAAAGGGCGTCGAAGAAGCGAAGAAGAAGGCTGAAGAACTGGTGCCCTGAGACGGCGGGCGCGATCGACTTGAGGGGGTAGATCAACGCCGTGCCGGCAGCCACCACGCCGACGCGAGGATCCCCAGCCAAGTGGGCGGCGGCTGCGCGCCCAATCGCATCGAGAGGCGGCTGCTTCGCATTCCTCCAGCGTATGTCGGTTTACCCGCGAGCCGTCTCCACCTGATTTAGTCCCTCGATGGCGGGTCGCATGGGGGCGGGGCGTTTCTGGCCGATCTGGGCGGCGACTGCCCCGATCGCCCTTTTGGCACTCCTCCGCGCCTTCGGCCTGGAGACGGGTGGCCCGCTGGCGACTGCGATGTTCTTCACCCCCTTTGCGGCGATCGCCGCGCTCCTGGTGGCGGGTGTCGCCGTCGCCCTGCGCAACTGGATGGCGGCGACGATCGCCGCGATCGCGATGGTCTACCTCATGGCGGCTGTGTTGCCGCGAGCGATCGGCGACGAAACCGAGCCGGCGGCGGGCCATGAGACGCTCACCGTACTCTCCGCCAATGTCGAGCTCGGCGGCGCCGATCCGACTGCTCTGACCGCCCTGGTCGACCGCTACCGTCCCGACCTGCTCAGCGTCCAGGAGCTGACCCCGGCGTTCGCCAGAAGGATGCGCAGGGCGGGGATCGGCCGTCGCCTCCCGCACTCAGTGCTGATGGCACGCCCCAAGGGCCACGGCGCCGGCCTTTACTCCCGCTTCCCCCTCACCCGGCTCCCGCAGCAGACGCACTTCCTCTTCCGCATGCCTCGCGCCGGCATCGTGCTGCCGGACGGCAGGCGGCTGCGCGTCGTCGCCGTGCATCCTCAGCCCCCGAACATGAGCTTCGACCGCTGGAGGGAAGCCCTCCAGAGCCTGCCGGCACCGGGGGGCCGCGGCGCCGCCTGGGTTCTGGTCGGCGATTTCAATGCCAGCTTCGACCAGGCCGAGTTTCGCAACCTCGTCGACGCGGGCTATCGAGACGCCGGCGAGGCGACCGGGAAGGGCCTCGAGCCGACCTGGCCGAGCGACCAGGTGTTCCCCTGGGGACTGATCACGATCGACCACGTCCTGGCCGACAGTCGCCTGGGCGTAGCCGAATACGGTGTCGACGGCCTGCCCGGCAGCGACCACCGTGCCATCCACGCTCAGCTGGTCCTGCCCTAGCCGCCAAGGTGCCTGGCGAAGATCTTGAGCGCCGCCCAACCCGCCGCGCGGCGCTGAAAGACCTATTTCGGAAAGACTCGATTCGGCACCGATTCGTCGCCGAAGGTGTCGAAGGCGACGAGCATGCCTTCGGAGTTATAGGTGAGGACGTCGGCACCCTCGTCGCTCTCACCTTCGAGCGTGACCGTGGTCAGCACCACGACTTTGTCACCGTCGGCGATGAAATCGTGCGGTTGCGTGCGGAATTCTTTGGACATCAGTTTTTCCCAGAGTTCGCCGACCTCCTGTTTGCCGTTGTAGGTACCGGTCAACGCGTTGTCACCACGCGCCGTCCACTGGACCGAGTCGTCGATTTTCTGCATCGCACCCTCGGCGTCGCCGTTGGCAAACGCCTGGTAGGCGTCCTGCGCGCTCTGCTTGTTCTCCTCAGCAGCCATGGCTGGATTCCCTTCCGTTGCATGTGATGGAAGTGTTGGGCGTAATCGGCCCACACCACCGACTCTCCACCCGCAACGGACCCCCGTCAAGGCGGATCTTCTTCCCGCAGCTAGCTTGCGATCGTCGCGCAGAGGCGAACCGGACCGTTTCCACGCAAGCCCAGCTTCCAGGGCCGCGGCGACCCATCCTCGGGGATCTCGAGGGAGGCGGTAACGCCGGAGCTCAACGGTCCCAGGAGGACCGAGAGTTCGTCGGCGAAGCGGCTCAGCAGCACTTCGACGTTGGTGTCGCCGCGGTTGCTCAAGGTGAAGCCGCCGCGAAGAAGGGTCAGGCCGGAGTACCCGGCGGCGTTCGCCCGGAGCATCTGGCATCGCGCGGTGTGGTCCCGTAGATCGGGCGCCGCCAGGGCGAGCCCGACCGCCTGAGCGATCGTCAGGTCTGCGCTCGCCCGCTCGGAGGCGGGCCGGGCCTCGAGCTCTACTTCGGTGAAGGCGGGCGAGCCATACTCGCCAACGGCACTCAGATAGTCGCGCGCCGGCGCTTCGATGTCCGGCGGAAAGAACACCGGAAAGGTCGGATCGGCGCCCGGACCGGCGATCTCCACGGCGGCGAGTGAGGAGCGGAGGGAGTTCGCGTAGGGCCGCCAGCGCTCGTCCTGTTCGCGATGCAGCAGCGACAGGCCTCCGACCACGGCCGCTGCGGTGACCGCGGCGCCGGCAGCGGTCGCCAACCTCGGGACGCGTAGGCCGCGAAGCACCTCGGCGGCGATCAGCAGCACCAAGATCGCGGACGGGTACTGGAAACGACTCGAGGTCGGAAGTCGGCTGACGTCGCGATTGACTCCGGCCAGGATCCAAAAAGCGAGCCCGATCGCCAGAGCGACCGCGAGGCCTCTCGACACCTTGCCTTCCTTCGCGATTCGGAAGACGAGAAGCAGCAGCCCCACCACGAGCAGGATCTGACCCAAGATCAGGTGCGGTTGGCTCGGCTCGCTGCCGTCGCCGGTTGCAAGGCCCAGCAGCGAGACGATTCCAGCCGAGGCGGCGTCGAAGACGAACTTGGGGGTCGTCAGGAGGTTGTGGACGTTGACGTGGTTGCCGCCGAGGTGGCCCCAACCGAGCCACCAGACCACATACACGGCGATCGGCAGGAGCGCGACGTAGCTGCGCCGAGCCCGCGGCTTGCGACCCAGGAGGACGTCGAGCACGCCGCCGGCGACGAAGGCGATGCCGACGCTGGAGAAAGCAAGGGAAACGACGAGCAGAGCACAGGCGATTCTGTCGCCCCGATCGTCCTCACGGTCGAGAGCTATCAGCGCCCCCAGGCCCGCGGCAACCGCCGCGAAGTAGCCGATCTGGAAAGCGAACAGCAGGTCCTCGAATGCGGCGCCGAGAAAGAGGACCAGGACTGACCCGAGGAGCGCCGGCCAGTCGCCGACCCGCTGACGCAGATAGACGAAGAGCAAGACCGCGCCGGCCAGGAAGCAGGCGATCGCGACGGCGTAGTAAGGCGTCGCCGAACTCATTCCGAAGATCGTCAGCATGAGCTTGTAGACGAGGCCCGGCGCCGCGACGATGTTGCCGTGAAACGGGTGAAGGAAGTAATCCGCACTCCAACCGTGCCGTTTGACCAGGAGCATCCAGTCGTCCGCGACGAAGGTCAGCTGGGAATCGAGCCTCAACAGGATGATTCCCGTGGCGGCTACGGCGATAGCGAGGATGAAGAAGGGCGCAGCGCGGCGCACGCGCGCCGAATCAAGACGTTTCACGCCTCCCCATCCCCCTCCACGGGGGAAATCCTGTCACGAATCAGCCTGCCGGCAACGCAGGTAGAGCGTCAGCCTCGGACCAGGCGCCCCACTGCACCCATCAACTCGTCGGTTTTCCGGGCGCGCTCCTCGGCGTCGACGTTCATGCAATTGCGGACGTGGTCGTCGAGAAGGCCCAGGGCGACGCCCTGCAGCGCGGCCTCGCTCGCCTGGATCTGGGTGAGGACGTCGATGCAGTAGCGGTCTTCCTCGACCATCCGGGAGAGACCCCTGACCTGGCCCTCGATTCGGGCGAGGCGCTTGAGCAGCTGCTCCTTTGATGCGGTGTATCCCGGTTTCTCTGGCATGCGCGTACAATACCCCGGTAGGGTATCCCAGTCAAACCGACCTCCGGGAGAAGGCATCAGCGAAATAGCAGGCAAGATCGGCGAGGGACTCGAACAGTCCTTCCTCATGGCCTACGAGGTCTGGTGGGCGCTGGTGCTGGGCTTCGCAATCTCGGCGATCGTGCAGGCCTGGGTGCCGCGCGAGCGGATCGAGGGAGCTCTGTCCGGCAGCGGTCCCGGCCCAGTTGCCAAGGCCACCGGGCTCGGCGCCGCCTCCTCCTCGTGCTCCTACGCCGCGATCGCGATCGGCAGGTCGCTCTTCCAGAAAGGGGCGTCAGCGGCCACGGCCCTGGCCTTCCAGTTCGCCTCCACCAACCTGGTCTGGGAGCTGGGGCTGGTCCTCTGGGTGCTGCTCGGCTGGCAGTTCACGCTCGCCGAGTACGTCGGCGGCATCGTGATGATCGTCCTGATGGCCGTGATGCTCCGCCTCTTCGTCTCGCCGAGGCTCGAGGAGCAGGCACGCCGACACGCCCTCGAGGCGCAGACCGGCCACCAGCACCACATGGCCGGCGAGCGCATGAGCTGGCGCCGGCGGATCACCTCCGCCTCGGCCTGGTCCGACGTCGCCCACAACTTTCGCGGCGACTGGCAGATGCTCTACAAGGAGATCGCGATCGGATTCCTCCTCGCCGGCTTCATCGGCCTGCTCGGCGACGACTTCTTCAACGTCCTCTTCATCGAGAACGCCCCGCCGCTGCTGAAGGCGATCGAGAACGTCCTCGTCGGGCCGATCATTGCCGTCCTCAGCTTCGTCTGCTCGGTCGGCAACATCCCCCTTGCCGCCATCCTCTGGTCCGGCGGGATCAGCTTCGCCGGAGTCATGGCGTTCATCTTCGCCGACCTGATCGTGCTGCCGATAGTCGTCGCCTACCGCAAGTACTACGGCTCGTCCTTCGCCCTCCGGATCACGGCGCTGATGTACGTGACGATGGTGATCGCGGCGCTGATCGTCGACGGCCTCTTCAGCGCCGCCGACCTGATTCCCACGACCCGCCCCAGCCGCAACGACATCTTCGGCTCGATCCAGCTTGACTACAAGCTCCTCCTCAACCTCCTGGCCCTGGCCGTCTTCGCCGCGCTGATGGCGATGACGATGCGGCGAGGCAGCACCGATCCGGTATGCGGGATGAAGGTCGACAGGGCCAAGGCCGTGCGCAAGAACATCGCCGGCGAGACGTTCTACTTCTGCTCAGAGCATTGCCTGCACGCCTTCGAGGCCGACCCCGACCGCCTCGCGCAGCAACCGTCGTCGCCGTCCCATCCGTCCTAGCGCGACTCCGGCCAGGCGCGGAGCCCGGTCGCGAACTGCATCAAGTTTTCGTTCTCCCAGACCGAGAACTTGATGCAGTTCACGATGCGCATTCCAAGCCGTGGAGGGTGCTAGGCCTTTGCCGCGTTCTGCTTCAGGGGAGGAACGTGATTCATCAGAGTCGGAATCGCTGCCTCCACTTCCTCTCTGGTGCGTCCGTCCTCCCCGTCGATGTTGACGACCCACTTGGGACGTCCGTCGACGACGATGGGCACCGAGACAATCCAGCGCAGGTCCGGGTCCACGAACCGCTGCTGGTCCGGTTCGAGGCCGTCATCGTCGTCGAAAGGGTGAATACCGACGCGCGGCTGCTCGGCGCACCAGGCAGCACCAGAGCAACCCTTTCCGGGCTTCATCGATATTTCCCACTCGGCCACTTCTTCCATGTTGACCATCAGATCCTTGTTGATCTGCAGTCGGCCCAGCCTGTTTTCGGCGACGACGTTCGCGCGACAACGGTCCTTCGGGCTGCCCAGAAACCTCGCGACGTCGTCACGGGCGGCGAGGAGAACAGCTCGCACCGCGGCTCGGCCCTCTTCGTCGAGGCCGCCCGGGATCGTGCCGTCGAGACGGGCGAGGATCAGCAGACCCGCGACAACTGCGGCCGCTACGGCGACGATGATTGCGAAGTACGGCAAGGCGCCTGCCACCGTTGCCAGCGGAACAGCGATCAGCCCGACCACCGCCAGGACGAGAACTATGGCCGCCTGCGTCGGGCCAAGCCGGTCTGCCAGACGAAGAGCGATCTTGAGCAGACCGTCCACTCGGTTCTACTCCGGCGACATCCGAAACCCGTACGGCAGCAGCTCGCCGACGGGAACCTGTCTCACGCCGCCCTGGTCTCGAAAGATCACGAAGGCATCCGGAGCCAACTCGGCAAGGACCTGGCGGCAGGCGCCACACGGGGGGCACGAGCTGCCGTCCGCACTGACCAGGGCGAGCGCCCGCACCTCAAGCTTCTCCCGGCCGACCTCGGCCACTGCCGAGAACAACGCGACCCGCTCCGCGCACATCGTCAGCCCGAAAGCGGAGTTCTCGACGTTGCAGCCTCGGTAGGTCTCCCCCGACCCGGCCAGCAGTACCGCTCCCACCCGTAACCCCGACCATGGCGCAAAGGCTCTGCTCGAGGCCTCGCGAGCCGCCTCCATGAGCTGTTCGCACTCAGTGTCGTCGAGTCTGGTCCCCATTTTGTCCACCCTAGTTCACACACAGCGCCAGTGCGAGAAGGAGTTGAGTGAACGAGAACGTTTGTGCCTCTACCTCGACAGAAGCTGGGCCGCGCGGCTACGCCGTGAGCTTCGGGACTTGAAAGTCGCCCCTGATGTGATCGTCGTTAGTCCGAGGAGGACGCAACTGCTGTTGGACGGCTTCTCCAGGTACCAGGGCTATGACCTGAAGAGCGGTGTGCCACTTCAAGCTGCTTGCCGATGCGAGAGATGGGGCGGGCTGGACTCGAACCAGCGACCGACGGATTATGAGTCGCGCCAGAACTGTTCTGGCAATGCAAATCTGGCGGGTTAGAGCGAAGTGATGCTGAGGATGCTCAGGGAGTTCGGTGGAGTCGGGGACAAACTTCGGGACAAGGTTTCCGGTGCCGCACAGGCCAAGCTCCGGTCGAGCTTTCCGATGAGCGGATGATCAGAATTATCTACAGGCGATGTGCGTGCACTGGCGCGGGTCGCCGTTGTGGTGGGCGATGTTTCCACCGCCGTCGATCACCCCGCGCACGGCCTCGATGCCGAGGTCGCGGTTGCGCACTGCGCTGTTCTTGGTGACCTTCGTCGTCGAGCCTTCGACGTCGAAGCCGTCATCATTTGACTGGCTCGCACTATTGCGCCGCAGGATGGTGTGCCTGGCTTCGGCGTCAACGGCGACCCCGTCTCCATCACGTGGGGCCTCTTTGCCGGCCCCGCGTATCTTGTTGCCTTCCACAAGATTGCGGGCGCCGCCGGATACGACGATGCCATCGAGGGCAGTGTCTCGGAACGAGTTGTGCACGAGCCGAACGTGATGCGAGCTGAACAATCCCAGCCCGATCTCCTCGTTGGGACCGTGCCCGGAGCTGTCTCGCACCAAGCTCTGCGAGGCGTTGAAGAGCTGAATGCCGTTGAAATGGTTGCCCGACGTCGAGATGCCCTGCACACGGTTCTGCCGTACCGCAAAGAGGGTGACGCCGCCCCCGAATTGGCGAATCGAGCCGTGCATCACCGTGACGCCGTCGTGACCTTCGTTGACGATGCCGGTGTCGCAGAATTCTTTCTCGTTATCGCAGCCAGAAGTGGGGGTCCCATCACCGTCAATCAGATGGCCGTTCAGGTCGAGGGTGATGCTGTCGGCCCCGATCACGATCCCGTTGTTGGGGCAGTCGACGAGGTCCTTGTGAAGCGTGGTGTCGGCGGTGATTGTGTCGCCGCATTTCGGCTGGCCTTTGGCCTTCGCGCCGCCACCCGCTCCGGCGTTAGTTGACTTTGCGGTTGAACCGCCGCTCGAGACCGCGAGGCCGGCCACTAGGACCAGGATTGCCACGAGCAACAGACGTGTCTGGCGCGCGGCGTGCGGACGAGGCTTAGACGGCATCAGAAACCCTTCGTCAGGTGCCCGCCCAGACGCGTCTTCATCCGACCATACAGCGGGCGCCGACGGTGCGCAAGCGGGTCAACGTCGCCACGAGGCGCTACAGCCAGACGCGAACCACCCAAGAAAGACGGCGCTGGCGAGGCATCCTTTTGAAGCGGCAAGCAACGCTACGGAGGGCGAAAAGGCGAGTTCGAAGCGCCTGCGCCTAGAGCGGCGACGGCCGAGTCCTCGCTGGCGGCGGAGCGGGCCGGGGTGAGTGGAATTGCCCTTCACGAGACGGGATTTGGTGACCCGCTCGTGACCCGGTTTCGCTATCCGCTCGGGCGAAAGTGCCGATGAGCGGCGCTTTCTAGTGGGACTAACTGGACGGTATTCGAACCACGAACGGGTCGGAGCCATCAGGAAGTTGCATCCGAGTCGAGCATGTCGGGTCGGTAGGGCGCGGGCGAATCCAGACGGGCGGGCTCAGTTGTGGACGATGTAGGCGCGTCGACCATCAGGACTGATCGCGATGGCTACCGGGAAGGGTCCGACCGTGATTGACTGCCCGACGCGCTTGTTGGTCTTGGTGTTGACCACAGAGAGGCTGCCGCTCAGGCCGGTTACGTAGGCACGCTCGGCGACCGGGCTGATCGCGATCGCCGTCGGTCTGTGCCCGACTCTGATCGCCCTGACGGCCAGCTTGTTGGTCACCGTGTCGATCACCGAGACGCTGTCGTCCTTCGCATTTGCAACGTAGGCACGATCGCCGTCGGGGCTGATCGCGATCGCGGAGGGACCGTCACCCGCCTTGATCTCCCTGGGGTCCGCCGTGTTGGTCGCGGTGTCGATCACCGAGACGGCGTCGTCGCGCATATCGGCGACGTAGACGCGACTGCCGTCTGGAGCGACGGCGAGCGCCAACGGTTGCCGTCCAACCTTGATCGCCCTGGCGGCGGCTTCGTTGGTTGCGGTGTCGATCACCGAGACGGTTCCGTCACGCGAATTGGTGACGTAGGCGTGGGTCCCGTCGGGGGAAATCGCGATCGCGGTCGGTCCGCGGCCGACCCTGATCTTTGCCACCACTTCGTCGGTCCCGGTGTCGATCGCGGAGACTGAGTCGTTGCCGTAGTTGACGGCGTAGACGCGGCTGCCGTCCGGAGTGATCGCGATTCCTTCGGGGTAAGGTCCGATCTTTATCGGGTTGCCGACCAGCCGATTGGTTGCGAGATCTATCACCGCAACCTTCCCCTTGCCGGAGGTGACCACATAGGCACGGCCGCCATCCGGGCTGATCGCGATCGAACTCGGGTAGGACCCAAGCCTGATCGGTGCAGAGGCGGCTTGAAGGGTCGCGGTGTTGACCACCGCCACGGTTCGTCGAGGTGCGAGGAGTCCGTGGTGATCCCTTGCCTCGGCAGCGAATGCGGACAATGCCGACCCCACGAGCATAAGCACGAGAACAGTCCACCTGCCGCAGCCCCTCCAAGTCACGCCCAGAAGCTAGCGCGTTCGACCACTGGAATCGCGGCGGCACCGCCCGGTCTGCGCGAAATGGACCAACTGGACGGCATTCGAACCATGAGCGGGTCAGGGCCATTAAGACCCTGCACGCAAGTCGAGGCTCTCGCAGCCCGACCGGGGCGCGACGGCAGACCGAGCGTCGTGCATCGCCACGATGAATGACGATCCGATGTCACGTCGTAGTTGAAGATCAGGACCATTCGGGACCAGGACTAGGGTGGGAAGCTCGCCTGACCGACGCCGGGCGAAAAAGACATATCCGTTCCGATATCGAGCAGCGTCCGAATCCAGTCCTAGATTTGTGGACAATGCCGGAATTGGACCAGACGAGTGATCAGGTCGCCGCACAATTCAGCCAAGCCAGCGATGAGTTGTCCTCGGCCCAGCGCATCTTCAATGAGGACACCACTGCGGATCACCGACAGCAGTGGCCCAACGTCTACCGACTCGAAAGCGCCACCAAACTCGCTCAAGACGCTCTAGCTGCAGCCGATCCGAAAACCACGCGACTTGATGCAGCCCAGGAGTTGGCCGCCGCTGCAATGCAGACGCGTGAGGCAATTCGCGCGGCGGTGGACAGCGGAGGCGGCGACCTCATTGGCTCTGCAGATCGGCTCTTGCGGGCGACCTCAGAGATCGAGCCGGGATTTGTCCCTCCAGATGTAGCGCGGAATCTAAGTCAAATACAGGGAGAGATCGAGAGCACCAAAGGAAAAATCGAAGGGCAGATCAGTGAGGCCGGCGCGGCGGTTGGGGCCCAGAGAGATCAAGCGGTCTCGTTGATGAATGAGGCTGTCAAGGCAGTCAGCACTGGTCGAGAAGCAGCTGAGCAGCAGGCCGGCGAATTGGGTCTCGTGACCACGACCATAGCCGCTCACAATCTGGCGGAGACCTATGCCGTCGAGGCTAAGCGAACGGAGCAACAAACGGCCCGCTATACCTGGAGCTCGTTGGTAATGGGTGTGGTCTCAGTCCTTGTGACGATCGTCGGCCTCCTGACTGTGAAGGAGCCTTCGAGCTTCCAGACCGTCATTGCACACGCTGCCTTTGGGCTTCCCGTTGCTCTGTTTGCGGCATACATAAATAGCCTTGCAACGACCCATCGGCGCGAGGCGTGGCGGCTTCGCCATATCGAACTGCAGATCAGGACGGCAAACCCATTTCTCGGCCTTCTTAACACCGTCCGGCGCGAAGAAACGCTTGCAGCGTTGGCTCTACGGTTCTTCCCGGGCCAGGAAGGCGTGAGCTTTGACGGAAAGGGGGCGTTAGAGACGACGCCGGAGTTGATCGACCTGCTCCGCAGGATGATCGTCCAGCAGGGCGGCAACACTCCGACTGGGTCGACACCGGCAAGCACCGCGGGAAGCGTGCCTCTACAAGGGGCGTCCTGAGTACAGCTCGCCCGGCGCAGCGTCGCACTGACCGCGACACCACCGCCATCTCCCAGTAGTCGCCTGCTGGCAGGCGAGATAAAGCGCGATTCGGCGCCCGCATGCGGGCTGGGGCCTCACCGCCCACGGCGAGTGACGTTCTCCGCGCCACCAGTCGCCAGGGGGTCCGACCATGAGACTTCCGAATGTGGCTAGCTGGGCGGATCAGGCATTAACCGAAAGCGTGAGAATTTTGAGAGCGATTAGCTCGCGCAGCAACTCGTTGACCCGAGCATTTAATTGGCCGCCATCAAACTCAATGAAGCCGATACTTTCGAAGTTGCTCGCAAGCTGAACCTGAGCTTCTTTGAAGATTATGATCCGATCTCCGTAAGCCATCCCGGCCGCACCCAGCTCATGCACGACATTGTCGCTCGGCCTCCAGACGGAGTTGCCGTCGGAGTCGTGGAATTCCTCGTCGGCCGTGAAGATCAGAATTGCGGCGCCGCATTCTTCCATCGTCTCCTTGACCTTGGTCGGAATTGGCCTGGCACGATTCGCCTCATCCTCGGCCACTTTGTGCGGAATGCCGTACTCCGTAAGCAGCCTGGTCAGCTGCTCGCGAGCCTTACCTTTTCGGGCGCCGACGAAGATCGCCGCTGGACGTGCCGCCTCAACCGGAGCGGTCGGGACTGGAGGGTCAAGGTCCTCCGGGCTGTCGTCGTCGGGATCAGCTGGTTCTTCCCCCTGCGTTCCATCGCTTTCCTCAGCGGAGTCTGGACGGGTGCTCGGCACCGCACTGACATCCACATACCGAGAGCCGTTGATGTCGGTCAGGAGCCCCAGGCTGTCGGCCGTGCCGACAATCATCGCCTGCGCACGCTCACTATGTTCGCTCGGCACGCTCATGTCCTCCTCAAGAACGTTCCGCCCGATCTGTGACGAGGGGAGCGGTGAGCCGTCGTACTTCTCTAGAAATTCGCGCATCACTCGGGGCTTCATTGCCGCCTCGCGCTTGGCAACCAAATCGTCGCCCTCCTCCGTTGGCGCAACAACGCGACGCCCGAGGTCGGTGAGCGATATGACCTCTGCCTGGGAGCCACCCTCAGTTAGGCCGTACGCAACTGACGCCCCGGTGAGCGTCTTGAACTTGCCACTCGTGGGCTGCATTCCCATCGCCTTCGCAACGGCCAGCGGTCGAGTCGGCTGCTTGCCGTAATTCTCGGCAATAGCGCGCCCAACCCGGAGGGCTTCGTCGATCGTGTGTCGGGGTACGTCGGCCTGGCTGACGTAGGCCCGCTTCTGGGACGCTACCGCCGTCGGTCCGTTTCCGCCGATCCCGTTTGTATGTTGTGCTCGCTTCGACATTTGGTTGTGTCCTTTCAGAGGTTCTCCAACTGCCCCTGTCGGACAGCACTCCTTAATGTCGATGGCGCTGCGGCGGAAAAGCGTGCCTTCGTTTGTCCCAATTTGCGGACTTCAGGACACAGGGCGTGCTTGTTAGGGCGTACTCATCACTAGACGCGATCTCGAACGGGGCCGACACGGGGAGCACCTCTTTCGAGGGGTGGCCTGTGGCTCCCCGGCCGGCCCCTGCCCGCTCACCGGGCCCTTGCCTGGTGGCGCTGGGCGCAGGCGCGGGGAGCTTTCGTCGCCTGGCGGACCTTTCCGTCACGCGCCAGGCGAGCAAGGCAGTTTGCGACGGCGCCGGCCGAGCGCCCGCCGAGGCCCTTGGCGATCGCGGTGGCGGTCAGCGGCCCCTCCTTCTCGTGCTTGCGGAGGTAGGAGAGGACGATGCCGTCCAGCTCGCCCGGCCGCAGGCGCTTCTTGTGCGCGGTCACTGCGGCCCCTCCGAGAGGTTGGCGAGCAGATGCAACAGCCCGTCGCAGGTGTCGAGGACGAAGCGGTAGCGCTCTCGGGTCGCCTCGTCGGCTTCCCGCGACAGGCGCTCATGGGCACCTTCACGCAGCCCGGCCTCGGCGTCCGAGCGCAGGCGCCGTAGCACCTCGGCGAGATCCTCGGGCGCCATGGTCAGGTCGACCTCCTGCGCGCCGAGCAGGATCGGCTCAGCGCCGAGACCGCGCAGGCCGAGCGCCACGTCGAGATCGCCGAGGCCTCCTTCGCCGATGCCGAGGACACCCTCGACAAGGCGCTCGACCTGCTGGCCGACTGCCACCGTGCCTACCTGGCGGCGCCGGGGCACCTCCGGCGCCAGTGGAACCAAGCGCTCTTCGAGCGGCTGCTGGTGGACGACGACCGCTTCGAGTGAGGCCGTTCTGATGGGGCGGGCTGGACTCGAACCAGCGACCAAGGGATTATGAGTCCCGTGCTCTGACCAACTGAGCTACCGCCCCTCAGGCGCGAGGGTAGCGCGGGATCGGAGTTCAGGCGCTGAAGAGCTGGGCGAGGGAGCGGCCGACGTCGGGGGGCTCCTCTTCGCCCTTGGCGGCGGCGACGGCGCCCTCGGCGAGGGCCTTGGCGGCGTCGGCTATCTGGTGGTCGCGGCCGCCGCGGATGACGCCGGTCGTCTTCGCTTCGGCGAGGTCGGACTCCATCAGGCCGGCGAGCTCGGCGAGGCGGCGCAGGCCGACGACGCCGGCGGTGCCACGGAGGGCGTGAGCTTCGGCGCGCATCGTCTCGAAGTCGGTCGTCTCCGTTGCCAGTCCCGCGGCGATTACGTCACAGCGCCGCCGCGCCTCCTGGGCGAAGGATTCGAGCAGCTCGGTATCGGGGGCGGCCTTGTCGCTCATCCGGAAACTGCCTTTTCGACCGCTTCGTTCATCAACTTGAGCCCGAAGGCCCCCTCGACGGCGTCCCTGACAACGCCCTTGCGGTCGATCGCGAAGAGCCACGGCTCGCTCGGAAGGTGGAACGCGCGCACCTGGCGCCTGACTCCGTTTCCGGGGTCGTTGTCGTTGTAGATCTCCATGTGGATGAACGCCGCCTTGTCTTCGTCTTCCTGTTTTGCCTGCTCAGCCACGTCGACGACAGGGCCGCACACTCGACTCTGGCAGAACTGGGGGGTAGCAAACAAGAGCAAGATCGGTTCTTTTCCGAGCACATCCGCGTAATCCACCTTGTTCTGGGTATCCGGGGGGATTCGCGTGGTGATCTTCGCGAGGTCGCCACCGACGTCTTCCGGGGTCGGCGTGTGGATCGTCGGTGCCTTCTCGCCGATCCGCGGGATCGAGGAGAATTCGCCGACGACCGCGCTCGACAACAGCTTCGCCTTCAGTTCGCCGTCTTCCTTGATCAGCGCGGCCAGGAGCCACTCGCCATTGCTCGGGAAGTCGATCTGGCTCGAGTAGACAACGCTCGCCGCGTCGGGGTCCTCGCTCGTCGTCTTGGCCCTGAACGCCGGCTTGGTCGCGAGGCTTTCGATCGAAGCTGGAAAGGGACCGATCGCGGGTTCGTCGAGTGCCTTATGTTCGGCCTTGGCGACCTGCCCTTTGCTGCCGGTTTTCGATTTGGCCCCGGCCTTGACCGCGGGCACACGGGCGAAGTAGAGGGCGACTTCGACGTCCGAGACCTGGGTGCGGTCGCGTTCGAAGACGCCGAACGGGAAGCGGTTCTCGCCCTTGTAGAAGGCCAGCGCCGCCGGCGAGATGACAAGTTCGGAGCGGGCGTCCGCCAGATTGGTCAGGTCGCCGAGGCTCCTCCCTTCCGGGGTCGGAAACTGGCTCTTCGCCGGTGCCGGGCGACTTTCCGCCGGCTGCACCGCGGTCGCGGTCGGGCCGGACGAGCCGGAGCCGCCGCCGCATCCCGCCACGAGGGCGATCAGAAGCAGGCAGGCGGCTACAGAGACGAGGCGGGCGGCGCGCATCGGCGGGCATGTTATTCAGAGTCGCCGCTGCGACAGCGCCCGCTGTCGCAGCCTCCGATCCGCCTATAGGGTGGCGGCGTCGGCGAAACGGAGGGAGACCGAATGGCGGAGAAAGCGGCGTTGGTGACCGGAGGTTCCGGCGGGATCGGGCTGGCGGTAGCCCGCACCCTGGGCGAGGAAGGCTATGCGCTGACGATGTCGGCGCGGCGTCCGGAGAAACTGGAGCAGGCCGTCGAGGACCTGCGCGCCGACGGCTTCGAGGTCCAGACCGTCGCCGCCAACATGACCGACGAGAACGACGTCCTCGCGGTCTTCGCCGCCCACCGCGAGAAGTACGGCCGTCTCGACGCCCTCGTCAACAACGCCGGGATCGGGATCGGCGCGCCGATGGCCGAGATCCAGACCAAGCACCTCGACATGCAGCTCCAGGTCAATCTCCGCGCCCTGATCCTCGGCACCCGCGAGGGCCTGCCGCTGCTGCGCCGGGCCGGCGCCGAGCACGGCAAGGCGCTGATCCTCAACATGGCCTCGCTGGCGGGCAAAAGCGGCCCCGCCTGGCTCTCGGTCTACGGCGCAACCAAGGCCGCGGTGATCAGCTTCACCGAATCGACGCAGCGGGAGGTGGCCCAGGACGGCATCCAGTGCACGGCCTTTGCTCCCGGTTTCGTCAACACCGCGATGGCGGACTTCATCAAAGACTCGCTGGGCGGCGGCGAGGCGCTGATCCAACCATCGGACATCGGCGAGGCGGTGCGCTTCGTACTGCGGACCTCGCGCAACTGTCGCGTCCCGGAGATCGTCTTCACGCGACCGGGTGAGGAGATCGTCAGCGCCTGAGCACACTCCGTCGGTGCCGGCCCAAGGCGGGCGACTGCGGGTTCTCGTCGCCGCCTTCGGCGATCCGGGGCACGTCTTCCCCGCGATCGCCCTCGGGCGGGCGCTGGCGCGACGCGGGCACGAGGTCGTGCTGGAGACCTGGGAGGAGCGCCGGGAGGCGGTCGAAGGCGCCGGGCTCGGCTTCGCCGCGTCCGAGGAATACCGGATGTTCCCGCCCCCGGAGGCCGACTCCGCGGACGGGCAGCACGCCGCCGAGGCGGCGCGGGCGCTGCTGCCGCTGCTGGAGGAGATGCGACCGCACGTCGTCGTCTCCGACATCCTCACCATCGCCCCGGCGTTGGCGGCGGAGAAGGCCGGCGTGCCGCTGGCGACGCTCGTCCCCCACATCTATCCCGTCGTCGAGCCCGGCCTGCCGTTCTTCGCGATCGGGCTGCGGGCGCCGCGAACCCCGCTCGGCCGCGGCGTCTGGCGGCTGGGACAGCGGGCGCTGAATGTCGGCCTCGAGCACGGGCGGCGAGACCTCAACCTCCAGCGCGAGCGGCTCGGCCTTCCCCCGGTGACCCGCTTCCACGGCGGCATCAGCACCGAGCTGGCGCTCGTCGCGACCTATCCGCAACTGGAGTACCCGCGGCGGTGGCCGGCGGGGGTCGAGGTGACCGGGCCGATGACCTTCGAGGTCCCCCACCCCGCGATCGAGATGCCGCCCGGCACCGCCCCTCTCGTCCTGATCGCCCCCAGCACCGCCCACGACTCCGAAAACCACCTCGTCCGCACCGCCCTCGCCGCCCTCGCCGAGGAGCCGGTGCGGGTGGTGGCGACGACCAACCGCGTCGTTCCCCAGCGCCCGATCGAGGTCCCCGCCAACGCGGTCCTGGTCGACTGGCTCAGCTACAGCCAGCTGATGCCGGCGGCCTCGGCGGTCATATCCCATGGCGGCCACGGCACCGTCGCCCGGGCGCTCGGCGCCGGCACCCCCGTCCTGATCTGCCCGATCACCGGCGACATGGGCGAGACGGCGATGCGCGTCGCCTGGTCCGGTGCGGGCCTGTCGGTGCCGTGGCGCCTGTGCCGCCCGGCGCCGTTGCGCTGGGCGGTCCGCCGGCTGCTGGCCGAGCCCTCCTACACGGCGCGGGCAGAGGAAATCGGCGCCTGGGGCTGCGAGCACGACGGCGCCGAGCGCGGCGCCGAGCTGGTCGAGCGCCTGGCCACGTAATTCAGAAGAAGCTCCGGGGGTGGGACTCGAACCCACAACCCTTCGATTAACAGTCGAATGCTCTGCCGATTGAGCTACCCCGGAACGCAACATCCGGCGCGATCCCGGACCGCTCGGAATTTACCGACTCAGGTCTCGACCCGCTGCGTGTGGGCAATTCGCTCGACCAGCGCGGCGCGCTCGCGGCTCAGCGCGGCGCGGCGCTCGTAGTCGCCGCGCTCGCCGGCGGCGGCGAGCTCGTCCTCGAGCCGGCGCTGCTCGAGCAGGAGGAAGTTGAGCTCCATCGACTCCCGCGAGGCGGGCTCGTCGCGGGACATCATCACCAGTTCGGTCATCAGCCCGGCCAGCTCGTCGTCGTCGCGCGGCAGGTTGGACGCGGGGTCGCCCGGGTTCTGGCGCAGCCAGGCGACGGCGCGGGAGCCGGTCGGCGAGAGGTGGGCGTCGGTGAGGCGACCGAGGTACTCGGCGCCCTCCTCCGGCAGGGCGATGCACATCGCCAGCAGGGCGCGCTCGCGGCGCTCACGCGAGGTCAGCTGGTCAGCGCGGCGCGTTGGTCGCACAACCTTCTCCACAACGCCGGTGCCGCGAACCCGTTCGGGTCCACCGCTCGTAGGGATCGCAGCGGTAACCCTGCCCTTAACCATTGCTAACTCAAGATCAAGCTTCTCCGCGACGCGACGTACCTGCTCTTCGTGGGCCTGGGTATTGCCCATGGCAGCCAGGACTGGTGCCAATTCCTCCATCGCCCGTTCCCGATCCGCCGGAGAACCAGTCTCGGTCCGATCAAGGATCAGTCCCACACGGAACTCGCCCAGCTCGACCGCCTCCTCAGCAAGAGTTCGGAAACGCTCGGCGCCGCCGCTCGTGGCCAGCATCTCCGCCGGGTCGACCCCTTCGGGCATCGGCGCGACCTGGAGTCGCATCTTTCGATCCGCGGCGACGCGCTGGGCACGCAGCATCGCCTCCTGGCCGGCCGAGTCGGCGTCGAGCGCCAGCACCACCTCATCGACCATCCCGGAGAGAGTCGCCACCTGCTCGCCGGTGATCGCCGTCCCCATCACGCCGACCGCCTCCTCGACCCCCGCCTGGTGCAGCGCCAGAACGTCGGTGTAGCCCTCGACGACGACCGCCCGTGCCGCCTTCGCGATCGCCCCTTTGGCCCGGTCGGCGCCGTAGAGCAGCCGGCTCTTGTGGAAGAAGTCGGTCTCCGCGGTGTTGACGTACTTCGCCCCCTGCTCGGAGCGCATCGCCCGGCCGCCGAAGCCGAGGGTGCGGCCGCGGCGGTCGCGGATCGGGAACATGATCCGCGAGCGAAAGCGGTCGTACTCGCGCCCCTCGCGGTTGCGCTGCACGAGACCCACCTCGGCCAACTCGCGCACATTGAAGCCCGCCTGCTGGCCGCGGACGAGGATCTTGTCCCAGGCGCTCGGCGCGAAGCCGACGCCGAAGTCGCGCAGAACCTGCTCGCCGAGCCCGCGCTCGGCCAGGTAATCGCGCGCCTTGCCCGCCTCTCTGGAGTCCCAGAGGTAGCTGGCGTAGTAGGCGGCGGTCCGTTCGAGCAGCTGCTCGAGTCGGCGGCGGCGCTGCCGTTTGGCCTCCGCCAGCGGGTCCTCCCGCTCGCGCTCCAGCTCAACCCCGTAGCGGTCGGCCAGCAACTCGACCGCCTCGGCGAAGCCCATCCCCTCCTTCTCCTCGACGAACTTGATCACGTCGCCGCCGACCCCGCAGCCGAAGCAGTGGTAGAGCTTCTCCTGCGGCTCGACCGAGAACGACGGCGTGCGCTCGTCGTGAAACGGGCAGAGGCCGACCCAGCGAGCGCCCTGGCGGCGCAGATCGGTGTGAGCCGAGATCACCTCGACAATGTCGGCGGTCTGCTTGACCCGTTCCAGGCTCTCCGGCGAGATCAGTGCCATCAGAACCTCGACTCCTCGGGGATCGTCAGCTCGGCGAACTTGGCGATGCAGTAGCGGTCGGTCATGCCGGCGATGTAGTCGGTGACGCGCTGGCACTCGCTCGCCGCCGGGTCCCGCCGCGGCACCTCGTCGGGGTTCTCGAGGTAGTGATCGAGCAGACCGCGCATCGCCCGTTCCACCCGCCCGTGCTCTCGCCGTGCCTCCGGCCCGAGGTAGACGCGGTCGAACATGAACTTGCGCAGACGCAGCATCGCGATCCCAATCTCCTCGCCCTGGACGATGTCCCCGGCGTCGCCGGAGCGCTCGACGATGTCGCGAACCAACGTGTCGATTCGCTGCGATCCGGTCGGTCCCAACAGCTCGATCTCCTCCGCCGGCAGGTCCTCCGGTCGCAGGATCCCCGCCCGCAGGGCGTCGTCGATGTCGTGGTTGATGTAAGCGACGCGGTCGACCAGCTTGACGATCCGCCCCTCCAACGTCGCCGGCTTGTCGGGCCCGGTGTGGTTGCGGATGCCGTCGCGGACCTGCTCGGTCAGGTTGAGGCCCTGGCCGTCGCGCTCCAGCACCTCGACCACCCGCAGCGAATGCTCGTTGTGCTTGAAGCCGGTGCCGCAGCGCTCGCTCAGCGCCGCGTCGAGCGTCTCCTCGCCGGCGTGGCCGAAGGGCGGGTGGCCGAGGTCGTGGCCGAGCCCGATCGCCTCGGTCAGGTCCTCGTTCAGGCTCAGCGCCCGGGCGACGGTGCGGGCGATCCCGCAGGCCTCGAGGGTATGGGTGAGGCGGGTGCGGTAGTGGTCGCCCTCCGGGGCGACGAAGACCTGCGTCTTGTGCTTGAGCCGGCGGAAGGACTTGGAGTGGACGATGCGGTCGCGGTCGCGCTGGAACGGCGTCCGCAGCGGGCTGTCGGGCTCCGGCGTGGCGCGGCGGGCGGGATAGGAACGGGTCGCGTGCTCGGAGAGGAACTCGTCCTCCAAAGCCCGGATGCGGTCCTCGAACGTGGCGGTGGCGGGCACCGATCGATCATAAGGCGAGGGCGCGGGCCGCTCGCCCCCCTTGCGCGAAGCTCAGGCGGCAGAACGTAATTGGACGTGCGCGTGGTGCTCGAGCGTCTCCCCCACCGCGCGCTCGACCTGGCGCAGCGCCCGCGGCTCCGCCGTCGGCGCCTCGTTCAGCGGCTTCGCCAGCGCCTCGACCATGAACCGGTGCGCCTCCTCGGAGAGCTCGAAGGACCCGGCCTCGCAGCCGGCGCAGACGACGCCCCCGGCGGCGCCGGAGAACCCGGCCAGGTGCTCGGCCTCGCCACAGCTGGTGCAGGAGGCGAGTTCGGGCGAGAACCCGGCGACCAGAGCCAGCTTCAGCCGGAAGGACAGCGCAACTTCGAGCCCCGCCGCTCGCGGCTGGCCGGGGTCGTCGAGCAGCGCCAGGTAGCGACAGAGCAGGTTGTAGGCGGGGACGTTCGGCTCGGCCGAATCGAGCAGGCGCAGAACCGAGTCGCAGGCGCGAGCGCCGGCGGTCAGCGCCGGGCCGGAGGAGCGCAGTCGCGGATAGCCCTCGACGGTGGCGACGTTGGTAACCGTCAGCAGGTCGCCGCGACCTTCGTGCAGGATCAGGTCGAGGCGGAAGAACGGCTCCAGGCGGCCGCCGAAGCGGGACTTCGGTTTGCGTGCCCCCTTGGCGATCGCGCCGAAGCGCCCGCGGGTGTTCGAGTAGAGGTGGAGGATGCGGTCCGCCTCGCCGTAGCGGATGCTGCGGAGGACGATCGCCTCGGTCTTGACCGTGGTTCCGGGCACGAGATCAAATTTGACCGACGGACCGGACGCGTTGTGGCGCTTTGGTTCGGCTATTCCGAACAAAAGCGCCACGGCTAGCGCCGAGCCGTGCGGCGGCGCCGGGGTCGTTTGCGGAGCCGTACCTGGCAGCTCGGGCAGAAGTAGGTCGAGCGGCCGCCGACGACGATGCGGATGATCTCCCCCTCGCAGGAGGGACACGGCTCCCCCTCGCGGGTGTGGACCAGGAACTTCTCCTGCATCGTGCCCTTCTCGCCGCGGCCGTCGCGGTAGTCGTCGATCGAGGAGCCGCCGGCGTCGATCCCGGCTTCCAGGGCGGCGACGACGCCGTCCCGCAGCGCCGCCAGGTGCTCGGGTTTCATCGATCCGGCGGGCGAGAGCGGGTGCAGCCGCGCCCGGTAGAGCGCCTCGTCGGCGTAGATGTTGCCGATCCCGGCGACGCCCGACTGGTCGAGGAGGAAGGACTTCAGCGGCGCCTTGCGCCCGGCCGCCATCTCCCCCAGCGCCTCAGCGGTGAACTCGGGCGAGAACGGCTCGATCCCCAGACGCTCGAAGCGCTGCCCCAGGTCGGCGTCGTCGATCAGAAAGGCCTCGCCGAAGCGCCGCGGGTCGGTGAACCAGAGCTCGCGGCCGTCGTCGAGGACGAAGCGGGCGCGCAGGTGCCGGGCCTCGGTCGAGCGCTCGCCCTCGTAGAGCCGGCGGCCCTCGGAGGGGTCGAGCATCTGCTCCCCCTCGACCAAGATCAGATTGCCGGTCATCCGCAGGTGCATGACCAGGGTGCGGTCGCCGTCGAGGCCGAGGAGCAGATACTTGCCGCGGCGCCCCAGCCCCTCGATCGTGCTGCCGCTGACCGCGGCGTCGAACTCGGTGGGCAGAACGGGACGGGACCAGCGCCCATCCAGAACCTCCAGCGACTCGATCCGCCGCCCTTCGATCTCCGGCTCCAGTTGCCTGGCAACGGTCTCGACCTCGGGCAGCTCCGGCATCCCCGAGTTCTAACCGATTGGGTTCGTCGCTTGTCCCGCATAGCGGGCAAAGCGACGAACGCGCTCCCGCTTCAGTCCTCGCGGGCTCGGGGGTGGGCGCTGAAATAGACCTCCTTGAGGCGGTCGCCGGAGAGGTGGGTGTACATCTGGGTGGTGGCGATGTCGGCGTGGCCGAGCATCTCTTGCACGGCGCGCAGGTCGCAGCCGCCGGCGAGCAGGTGGGTGGCGAAGCTGTGGCGAAGGGTGTGCGGGCTCATCCGGCCGGAGAGGCCGGCGTCGCGGGCGTGGCCCTGGACGATCTTGTAGAGCCCCTGGCGGCTCAGCGGCCCACCGCGGAAGTTGACGAAGAGCTTCACCTCGTGGCACTCGCCGACGAGCTTCGGGCGGCCACCGCGCAGGTAGCCGTTGATCGCCGCGATCGCCTGGCGGCCGAGCGGTACCAGCCGCTCCTTGGAGCCCTTGCCACGGGCGCGCAGGAAGCCCTCGCGCAGGTCGATGTCGCCGAGCTCGAGCCCGATCGTCTCCGAGGCCCGCAGCCCGCACGCGTACATCACCTCGAGCAGGGCGCGGTCGCGCAGCGTCGTCGGCTCGCTGCCCTTCGGCGAGGCCAGCAGCTTCTGCACCTCGGCGTAGTTGAGGACCTGCGGCAGCTTCTTCGAGCGGCGCGGTGCGCTCAGCGACGCGGTCGGGTCGTCACCGATCAGCTCGTCGCGGCGCAGGTGCTTGTAGAAGGAGCGCAGGCAGGCGGCCTTGCGGTGGATCGTCGAGGCCGAGCAGGCCGGCCTGTCCTCTCCGGTTGCGAGGTCGGCGAGGAAGTCGGCGACGTCGGCGGGACGCGCGTGCAGCGCGTCGAGCTCGTGAGCGGAGAGATATTCGCCGTACTGGAGCAGGTCGGTGCGGTAGGCGTTGAGGGTGTTGCGGGAGAGTCCGCGCTCCAGCTCCAGGTAGGAGAGGAAGTCGAGGACGAGGCCCTCGAACCGGGAGTCGGCGCCGGGACGAGCGGGCGCTGACGGGACTTCGCGCTTGATCGCGACGGCCATGAAGCGCAGTTCTGCCCGCACGTTCACAACCCTTGAGCCGCAAGGGACTGTGCGCTCCGGCCGGCGGGTCCTGTCGTGGGGGGAGGGGGACCTGCGGGCGAGGTTTACGTTCTCGGCCCCCCTCCCCCCACGCCACCCGCCGGTGCGGCGCCCAGGAGCCCTCCGGCGGCAAGGGGTGCTGCAAAGAACAGCGGGTCCTCAGCCAGGCTTCGGCCCATGGTCGTGGTGGGGAGGCCCGAGGACGCGTAGGCATCCAGGTCCGCCGGGGCCTCGAGAAGCTGGTGGCGGTCCCCCGCCGCTTGTCGGAGTTCGGAAGCGATCTCTGGATGACCGGTCGGGAAGGCGATGTCGACGGAGGCCAGGAGGAGGTCGAGGACGGTGCGGGTGTGGTGGCTGAGGCGGCGGTGGCGGTCGCGGGGGTCGGAGGACGAGAGGCGTGGGGAGAGCAGGGTTGGCAGGTTCAGGGAGAGGGCGGCGTGGGCGCTGTCGAGGGCGGCCATGCCGCCGTGGCCGAACTCCGACTCGGAGCCGATGATGCCGGGGCCGGGACCGACCAGGACCGCGTCCCAGCCGAGACGGCCGGCCGCGTCGATCGCGCCGACCGTGCTGAGCGCCTCGCGTTCGCCGCCGTAGGCCGGACCGGCGGTGATGTGGCCGGCGAGCAGGCCGCGCTCGCGCAGCTCGGAGACGTCGCGCGACAGCGACCCCGGCAGCGCTCCTCCCCCGGTCTGCACGTAACCGACTCCCAGGCCCGGCGACGACTCCGCCGCCGCCCAAGCGGCGGGGGCCAGGTGGCCGTGCAGCGGCAGGACCACCACCGTCACCTCACCCTCGGGCGCTGCCGCCTTGAGGTCCGCCGATCCCGTGGTTCCTTTTGCCTCTCCTGCCGGCAAAAGGAACCACGGGATTTCCTCCCCCTCCACCGGCTCCACCGGGTGCTGGAGCGAGGTGTAGTTCAGCTTCATCACGTGCTCCGCGCCGGGGGCTCCCCCGCCCTCCAGCCCGCGCGTCAGATTTACGTGGACGACGTCGAAGCCGCCGGAGCCCAGGCCGAGGTCGAGGGCGGCGACGTTGACCACCACCTCGTCCCCCTCGCGCATCTCTCCCAGCAGCACCCGGTCGGCCCAGGCAGGCCGCCGCTCCCCCTCGACCTCGACGACCAGGGGCTGCTCGGAGACGACTACGCCCCTACGCAGCTCGAGTCGGCCGCTCACGCCTCGTCCGTGGGCGCTGCGGGCGCCTCGTCCGCGACAGGCGCCGCGGCGGCCGCCGCGACGATTCCCTCGCAGACCTCGAGCATCTTGTCGAGGCTGGGGGCCGGAACCATCTCGTCAGCGGTGTGAACCGCGTCGGTGCCGTTGGCGAGCAGGACGCAGTCGAAGCCGTCGCGCCGCAGCACGTTGGCGTCGCTGCCGCCGCCGATCGCGACCCGGACCGGCTCCAGCCCGGCGCCGCGCAGCCCGTCCTCCGCCAGCGCCAGCGCCGCCGAGGCACTCGGCAACTCATAGCCGCGGAAGAGCTCTTCGATCCGCACGTCGACGTCGCAGCCGTGCTCGCTCGCCCCCCAGGCGCAGGCGTCGGCGATGTCCCCGGCCACCTCCGCCGCCCGACCCGCGTCGAGGCTGCGCGCCTCGGCATGGATCCAGCAGTGGCCGGGGACGACGTTGCCCGAGGTCCCGCCATGGATCCGACCCACGTTCGCGGTCGTCCCCTCGTCGAGCCGCCCCAGCTCCATCCGCGCGATCGCGGCCGCGGCGGCGGCGATCGCGCTGCTGCCATCCTCGGGTCGAATCCCGGCGTGCGCCTCGACCCCGGTGAAGTCGGCGAGGATCTTCTGCTGGGTCGGCGTCGTCACGACCACCTCCCCCACCGCCCCGGCGTGATCGAGCACGAAACCGGCGCGCGAGCGCAGGGTCGAGGTATCGAAGGCCTTCGCCCCGCGCAGCCCCTGCTCCTCGGCGACGGTCAGCACCAGCTCGATCCCGATCGCCGGCGGCGACTCCGCCGCCCTCGCCACCAGCTCCATGAAGACCGCAACCGCGGCCTTGTTGTCGGCACCGAGGATCGTGTCGCCGCGGCTGCGGAAGACGCCTTCGTCGTCGACAACCTCGATCTGGCCGCGGTGCGGAACGGTGTCGAGGTGGGCGCAGAACATCACCCAGCCATCGCCGCGCCCCGGCAGCCGCGCGATCAGGTTCCCCGCCCCCGCTTCGGCCGGCCCGGCCGCGTCGTCCTCGCTGACCTCAAGCCCGAGCGCGCGCAGCTCCGCCCCGACGGTGTCGGCGACCTCGCGCTCCTCCCCGGTCGGACTGCGGATCTCGCAGAGCCGAACGAAGGTCTCATGCAGCCGTGAGTTCCCCACGGTCCGAAGGCTAACCGGAGCCGCCGGCGCGAGCGCTCAGGCGGAGCGGCGGACGCCGACGTCGCTCGCGGCGGCGTCCTCAGCGTCCTCGCCGCCCTCGAGCGCCTCGCCGTTGGCGGGACGTTCCCCGGCGTGAGTCGCGGCGGCGCCGACGAACTCGCGGAACAGCGGCTCGGGCCGGTTCGGCCGCGAGTTGAACTCGGGGTGGAACTGGGAGGCGACGAAGAAGGGGTGGTCGGGGAGCTCGATCATCTCCACCAGGCGCTCGTCGGGCGAGGTGCCGCCGCAGACGAGGCCCTCGTCTTCGAGCCGGCGCCGCAGCTGGTTGTTGACCTCGAACCGATGCCGGTGGCGCTTGTAGATGACCGCCTCGCCGAAGATCTCACGCGCTTTGGTCCCCTCGTGCAGCTTCACCGGGTCGGCGCCGAGCCGCATCGTCCCGCCCATGTCGGAGACCTCCTTCTGCTCCGGCAGCAGGTCGACTACCGGGAACGGCGTCTCCGGGTCGAACTCGGCCGAGTTGGCGCCCTCCATACCGACCACGGTGCGGGCGAACTCGACGACGGCGATCTGCATCCCGAGGCAGATCCCGAGGTAGGGAATCGAGCGTTCGCGGGCGATCCGCGCTGCCTGGATCTTGCCCTCGATGCCGCGCTCGCCGAAGCCGCCTGGAATCAGGATGCCGTCCATCCCCTCCAGCTGCTCCGGGTCGAGGTTCTCGGAGTCGACCAGCTCGACCTTGACCTCGACGCCGTGGTGGAAGCCGCCGTGCTCGAGCGCCTCGATCACCGACTTGTAGGCATCGGCCAGCTGGACGTACTTGCCGACCACCGCGATCCGCACCTCGCCGCCGGCGGAGTCGGCGCGGCGCACCATCGCCTCCCACTCGGCCAGGTCCGGCGTCGGCCCCTCCATCCCGAAGTGGTCGAGGACGAGGTCGTCGACCCCCTCGGCGCGGAAGACCAGCGGCACCTTGTAGATGTTGTTGACGTCGTGGGCGGAGATCACCGCTTCGACCGGCAGGCTCGCGAAGAGCGCGATCTTGGCGCGGATGTCCTGGTCGAGCCGCCCCTCGGAGCGGCACACCAACGCGTGCGGCTGGATCCCGATACGGCGCAGCTCGTTGACCGAGTGCTGGGTCGGCTTCGTCTTCAGCTCGCCCGCGTGGCCGACGTAGGGAACCAGCGTCAGGTGCATGAACATGCTGCGTTTCGGCCCCAGGTCGGTGTAGAGCTGGCGAATCGACTCGAGGAACGGCAGCGACTCGATGTCGCCGACGGTGCCGCCGATCTCGGTGATCACGAAGTCGACCGACTGCGACTCGGCGACGATCAGGATCCGGTGCTTGATCTCGTTGGTGATGTGGGGGATCACCTGCACGGTGGCGCCGAGGTAGTCGCCGCGGCGCTCGCGCCGGATCACCGAGTTGTAGACGGCGCCGGCGGTGACGTTGGAGGCGCGCGAGGTGTTCTCGTCGGTGAAGCGCTCGTAGTGCCCGAGGTCGAGGTCGGTCTCCGCCCCGTCCTCGGTCACGAACACCTCGCCGTGCTGGAACGGGCTCATCGTCCCCGGATCGACGTTGATGTAGGGATCGAACTTCTGCAGCTGGACCCTGAAGCCACGGGAGACGAGAAGGCGGCCGATCGAGGCGGCGGCGATCCCCTTGCCGAGAGCCGAGACCACCCCGCCGGTGACGAAGATGAACCGCGTGTCGCCTTTGTTCGCCGGACTCATGCTCTGCCAAGCGAGTCTAGCCAGCGAAGTGGCGGAACCGAATCGATCGTCGCCGAGATCGATCGCAACTCCCCGTAAATGGTCACCGCGGCGACCACGGCGAGGGCGATCAGCCGCGCGTCGGGCCCCAGGTTCGTCAGCAGCCAGACCCCGGCGATCGCGCCGATCAGGTTGGAGCCCGTGTCCCCCAGCATCGCCCGCTCGCCCAACGTCAGCCAGGCGCCGACGATCACCGGCCCGACGAAGATCCCCAGCAATTCGATCGGCGCCGGGGTCGAGGCGCCGAGGCAGAGCCCGGCGCCGAGCAGGACCAGCGCCTTCTCGGCCCGTCCCGGCCGCAGGTCAAGCAGGTTGAAGAGATTGGTGGTGAGGACCAGCAGGGCGACGTCGGCGAGGTAGCGCCACGATTCGAGCCCCGCGCCTGAGACCACGTAGGCGCCCAGCGCCAGGGCCCCGATCGCCTTGATCGCCCCGGTCGACAGCCGGCCTTCGCGCAGCGCCCGCCAGTGCCCGCGCCAGCCCCGCGGCGTCGCCGCCACCGTGCCCTGGCCGAGCGCGTCGTCGAGGAAGCCGAGGAAGGCGATGCCGATCAGGTAGGGCAGCCAACGCCGCAGTTCGGGGTCGAGCAGGTCCATGTCGGCGCGGTCGTTGAGGAAGGCGAGCGGCGCCAGCGCGACCAGCGCCGCCGTCGCCAGCACCGCTCCCAGGGGGAAGGCGAGCAGGGCGCCGCGGTAGTTCTCCCGCACCAGCCCGGCGTCGCGCAGCCCGCGCGCCCCGGCCGGCACCACGAATGCCGCGATCGCGATCGCCAGTGGGAACCCGACCCAGTGGATGGCTCAGCGCCCCTCGCTAAGGAGGTCCGGCAGCAGCCGGTCGGCGCTGCCCTTGACCCCGAAGCTGCCCTCCGCCCCGAGCATCGCGAAGACCATGGAGAGCTGGCCGGCCGTCGCCTCGACGTCGTCGACGCTGGAGAGGTCGTTGCTCTGGAAGAAGGAGATCGACGACGGTTCCGTCGTCGTCGTCTCGACCCCGACCGCCGGCGTCCGCGTCCCGGTGATCCCCTTCAACAGCGCCGATTCCAGCTCGCCCGCCCGCGAGCGCTGCACCGGCCCCATGTCTTCCGGCTGGTCACGGACGACGATCACCGCGTCGAGCGCGCCGAAGCTGCCGCTGGCGCGGGAGAAGAGCTGCCCGCGGACGAACTCGGGCAGGGTGCCGCCGATCACCATCTGGCGCCCGAGGCCGGTCCCCAGCGCCGTCAGCGCGTCAGGGTTGGTCCGCAGGTCGAAGAAACGGGTCTTCGAGAGGTCGCCGGCGAGCCCGTTGACGTCGACCGGCTCACGCACGACCCCGACCCCGACGAGCTTCGCCCCGGTCGGCGCCAGCGCCCCCTCGACCGCGGTGGTGACGTCGCCTGGCAGTCCCCCCAAAGCGACGATGGCGACGCGCTTGCCGTCGAGCCGATCGCGGGTCAGCACCGGGTAGACGCGCTCGGCCAATTCGTTGGAGCGCCCCAGGTCTCCGCTCAGTTCGTCGGCCCTCGAACGGGCGTCCTGGAGGTTGCCGACGAGGCTGTGCTCGAGGTCCTTGCGGGTGTTCGTCAGCGCATCGCCGCCGAACTCGGCGCCGATCAGGATGCCGACCGCCAAGGCCAGGAAGACGGCGATCAGCGAGGTGGCGTGGTAGCGGGCGCTGTAACCCATCGGCAGCCGAGAGGCTAGATGGTCGTCCGGGAGGAGCTAGATCCCAAGCCAGATCCTGATCTTCAGCCAAACCAGCTGGAAGACGTTGTTGAGGGCCGGCGAGGTGATCACGAGGATCGTCAGCAGGACGACGAAGGCGACCGCGAAGAGACCCACGGGAGCCAGCGTCGAGCTCGGGTTGTAGAGCCTGCTCACGCCCTTGGCGTCGACCAGCCGCTCGCCGATCCGCAGCCGCGTGAGGAAGGTCGAGGACATGCCGCCGCGCTTGCGGTCGAGGAACTCGATCAGGTTGAAATGGGCGCCGACGCTGACGATCAGGTCCGCCCCCTTCTCGTAGGCCATCAGCATCGCCACGTCCTCGCTGGTACCGGCGGCGGGCAGGATCGTGTGCGGCAGCCCCGCCTCGCGCAGGCGCTCGCAGCCCGGCGCGCGACCGTCCGGATAGGCGTGGACGACCAGCTCGGCGCCGCAGGCGAGCGCCTCGTCGCTGGCCGAGTCCATGTCACCGAGGATCACGTCCGGCTTCAGCCCCGCCTCCAGCACCCCGTCGGCGCCGCCGTCGACGGCGACGATCAGCGGCCGCACGTCACGGATGTAGGCGCGCAGCGCCTTGAGGTCGCGGCGATGGCGCTCGCCGCGGACGACGATCAGCACGTGGCGGTCGCGGAAGGACGCCTTGGTCGAGGGAAAGTCGACGCTGCCGGTGAGCAGGTCGGTCTCCTGGCGGACGTGGGCGACCGTGTTCTCGGCGAACTCGGCAAGCGCCTCGTTGATCCGCTCGCGCTGCTCCTGCAGCTGGCGTTCGAGCTCGACCACGCTGAGCACCCGCCCCCGCAGCACCTCCTGGTCACCGACCAGCACGGTTCCGTCGACCACGCGCAGCGTCTCGCCGTCGTTCAACAGCTCGAAGAGCCCACCGTCGGGGGCGTCGACGAGCCGGATTCCGGCCCGCGCCAGCATCAGCGGCCCGGCGTTGGGATAGCGCCCGTTGGAGGAAGGGGAAGCGTTCAGCACGGCGGCCACCTCGGCTTCGATCAGCTCCTCGGCGGCGATCCGATCGATGTTGACGTGGTCGATGACGGCGATGTCGCCCGGCCGCAGCCGCTTGACCAGGTGCTTGGTCCGCTCCCCGAGCCGCGCCGTCCCTTCGATCGGCGCCTCCGGACGCGCCCCGTTGCGACGCCCAAGCAGAGCGGGGAGGCGACGGCGACTGGTGGTGGACACTCGCCCAGCCTAGGCGAGCGAGGGGCAGCCAGCAAGGAATCGGCGTCGCGAAGCGGTTTCAGGCGGCGGCGAGGAGCTCGCGGGCATGCCTCGTGGCCGCCTCGTCTGACTCCTCGCCGCCGAGCATTCGCCGGATCTCCTCGACGACGCCGTCGCCTTCGAGCCGCTCGACCCGCGCCACGGCTTTGTCCCCAGCGAGGTCCTTTTCGAGCCGGAAGTGGACGTCGGCGAGCGAGGCGACCTGCGGCAGGTGGGTGATGCAGACGACCTGGCGTCCCTCCCCCAGCGCTCGCAGCCGCTCGCCCACGACCCGCGCCGTGTTGCCGCCGATTCCGGCGTCGATCTCGTCGAAGACCATCGTCCCGGCGCTCCCGGCCTGCCCGATGCCGCTCAGCGCCAGCATCATCCGCGAGAGCTCTCCGCCGGAGGCCGCGTCACGCAGCGGCGCCGCCTCGATCCCAGGGTTGGGGGCGACCCACAGCTCGACCGTCTCGCGCCCCGAGGGCCCGTAGCCGTCCGCGTGCGGCTCGAGCACCACCTTGAGCGTGGCGCCGCTCATCGCCAGGCTGTCGAGCTCGGCCGCGACGCGCTCCTCGAGCGGCCGCGCCGCCCCGGCGCGCCCGGCGCTCAACCGCTTGCCCAGCTCCTGGCGCAGCGCTTCCGCTTCGACCAGCGCCGCCTCGGCAACGGCGCCGCGCTCCTCCGCTCCCTCCAGCCGCGCGATCTCGGTCCGGCAGTGCTCGGCGTGGTCGAGCACCGACTCGACGCTGCCGCCGTGCTTGCGCTCGAGCCGGTCGATCGCCTGCAGCCGTTCCTCGATCGCCTGCAGCCGCCCCGGGTCGGCCTCCAAGCCCTCGGCGTAGCCGCGCAGCTCCGAGCCGACGTCGGCCAGCTCGACCGCCAGCGCCGCGACCCGCTCGGAGATCGCGTCGAGGCCCGGGTCCAGCCCGCCGGCAGCCTGAAGCCGGGATTCGGCCTCGGCCAGCGCCGCGGCCGCCCCGCCGCCGTCCTCTTCGGCCCCGGCCAGCCCGGCGTGGGCGCCGGATGCGGCCTCGCGCAGCCCCTCGGCGTTGCGCAGGCGCTCGCGCTCGGAGGCCATCGCCGTCCGCTCCTGCGGCTCCGGCGCGACCTCCTCGATCTCCGAAAGCTCATACCGGTAGAGGTCGAGATCGCGCTCGCGCGACCCTTCCCGCTCGCGCAGCTCGGCCAGCTCGGCGGCCAGCCGCCCGCACTCCCGGTGCGCCTCGCGGTAGCGCCGTCGCAGCTCCAGGTGCTCGGCCCCGGCGAAGCCGTCGAGGACCTCCAGCTGCGCCGAGGAGATCGTCAGCTTGCGGTGCTCGTGCTGGCCGAAGAAGGCGAGCAGACGGCCTCCGAGCAGCTTCAGGTCCGCCGCCGTCGCCGCCCGCCCGGCGACGAAGGCACTGGTGCGCCCGCCCGCCGACACGCGCCGCCCCAGCACGACCTCCTCGGCGCCCGCCGGCAGCCGCTCGGCCAGCTCCGCCATCTCCGGCTCCTCCAGCAGGCCCTCCGGCAGGTCGAAGACGCCCTCCACCCAGGCCTCCTCGGCACCCGGCCGCACGATCTGGGCTTTGGCCTTGCCACCCATCAGCAGGTCGAGCGAGTGGGCCAGGACCGTCTTCCCGGCGCCGGTCTCGCCGGTGATCGCGTTCAGCCCTTCGCCGAGCCGCAGTTCGGCCCGCTCGATCAGCAGCAGGTTCTCGATTCGCAGCTCACGCAGCACGAGGTCTGTGTAGCAACGGCGGCGGACCGACTCCGCTCGGTTTGGCGCTAACTGCGGGAAGCCGGGACCGGCTCGGCCGGCACCGCCTCCACCGGCCCCTCGGTCGGCTGCACGAAGTCGCTGGAGCGCACCAGCAGGAAGCCGAGCGCGGCGCCGATGAAGGAGACGACGGCGGCGATCATGATGATCTCGTTGAAGCCGCTGACGAAGGCGACGTCGGCGGCGTGGGCGATCTGCGGTCGTTCGGCCGGCGCGACCGCGGCCGCAGCGGCACGCGAGCCGCCGGAAGCGACCAGTTCGCCGAGCCCGGGATGGGCGTTGGGCAGCAGTTGGGAGAGCTTTGATTCGACCCGGGACTCGAAGACCGCGCCGAGGCCGGCGACGCCGGTCGCGATCCCGACCTGGCGGAAGGTGGTGTTGATCCCCGAGCCCATCCCCGATTTCTCCACCGGCACGACGGCGATCGCCGCCTGGCCGATCCCGGGATTGGTGACGCCGATCCCGACCCCGGCGACCACGAAGCCGGCGAGCAGCGCCGTCCATCCCGAGTCGGGGGAGACGCCGTGCATCAGCAACAGCCCGACCCCGACCAGCCCCAGACCGACCCCGAGCAGGACGCGGATCGGGATCCGGTGCGAGAGCGCGCCGGCGATCGGCGAGGCGATGAAGGAGAGGACCGTGAGAGGGAGGAAGCGCAGGCCGGCCTGCAGCGGCGAGAAGTCGAGCACCCCCTGCATGTAGATCGTCAGGTAGAGGAACATCGCGAACATCCCGGCAGAGAGGCAGAAGGCGACGGCGGAGACGCCGTTGAAGGCGGGCTTTCGGAACAGGGTGAGATCGAGCATGGGGTGGTCGCTGCGCGACTCGATCGCGACGAAGAGCGCCAGCAGCACCGCGGCGCCGATCAGGCAGGCGAGGATCAGCGGGCTCCCCCACCCTTCCGGGTTGCCGCGGATCAGGCCGAAGATCAGCAGGAAGAGCGCGCTGGAGAAGGTGACGAGCCCGGGGAAGTCGACCGGCTCGGGGTCGCGGGCGGCGACGTTGGCGATTTTGCGCTCGGTGAGGAAGATCGCGACGAGGCCGATCGGGATGTTGACGAAGAAGATCCACTCCCAGCCGAGGTGCTCGGTTATCACTCCGCCGACCAGCGGGCCGACCGCGACGGCGCCGCCGATCGTCGCTCCCCAGACGCCGAACGCCGTCGCCCGGTCTTTGCCGTGGAACTCCTGGCCGATCAGCGCCAGCGAGGTGGCGAACATCCCGGCGCCGCCGATGCCCTGCAGCCCGCGGGCCAGGTTCAGCAGCGTCGGGTCGCCGGAGATGCCGCAGAGGAACGAGGCGAAGGTGAAAAGAGCGAAGCCGATCGTGAAGACGCGCCGGCGCCCGAGCCGGTCACCGAGCGAACCCGCGGTCAGCAGGAAGGCGGCCAGGGTCAGCGAGTAGGCGTCGACTACCCACTGCAGGCTGGAGAGGCTGGCGTGCAGTTCCCGCTGGATGTCGGGCAGGGCGACGTTGACGACCGTGATGTCCAGCAGCAGCATGAACGTCGCGGTCGAGATCAGGACGAGGGTCCACCATTTGCGATCCATCCCGGCCCAACCCTAGAGAACTGCCGACCTCGGCTTAAGCGGCCGCTTAGACGGCCAAATGACCGAACTTCTCGCGGATCCGCTGGTAGAAGCTGCTGCCCGGCAGCTGGGCCAGAGTCCCGACTCCCTCGACGAAGCGGACTTCCAGCGCCGCCCCGGCGGCGAGGTCGCCGAGATGGTCGCCGTCGATCGCCACGTCGACCGGCTCGCGGTCGTCGGCGTTGCCGACGTGGAGCACGTCACCCGGGGCGACGACGAGGGCGCGCGCGGTCAGCGAGTGCGGCGCGATGTAGCTGACCACGTATCCCTTGACGCCCCAGGCCAGGATCGGGCCCTGGTTGGCGAGGTTGTAGCCGGTCGAGCCGGCGGGAGTGGCGGCGACGAGCCCGTCGCAGCGGACGTGGCCGACCTCCTCCCCGGCGATCCGGTAGCTCAGCTCCGCCACCCGGTCGTGCGGGCGACGCGAGACGGTGACGTCGTTGAGGCCGAGCCCGGTCTGCCCTTCGACCATGACTTCCAGGCCGGGCAGGTCGATCGTCTCGATTTCGCCGGCGAAGGCACGTTGGATGCCGGCGGCAGCGTCGTCGCGCTCGACCGCGGCGAGAAAGCCGACGGTGCCGAAGTTGACCCCGAAGACCGGCACGCCGGTGTTGGCGAAGCGACGCAGCGCGTGCAGGATCGAGCCGTCGCCGCCGAGCACCAGGGCGATGTCGGGCCGCGTGTCGTCGGGCGCCGGCTCGATTCCCAGTGCGGCGCCGTCGTGCTTGGCCAGCTCCTCCTCGCTGGCGACGAGACGCCAACCGGCCTCGCGGGCGAGACGGAGGGTCAGCTCGACCGCCTCGGTCGTGGCGGGCGGACGGGTGTGGGTGATCAGCTCGGCAGTCTTCATTCGTCGCCCTCCGCGGCGAGGATCGCCGCCTCGAGGTCAGCGACCTCGGGACCCTCTCCCCCGCACCAGACGAAGGTCTCGCGGTTGCCCTTCGGGCCCGGGAGGCCGGAGGAGGCGAAACCGCGCACCGGCAGGCCGAGTTTGCGGGCGGCTTCGGCGACGAGCAGAATCGCCTCGCGGCGGTCGCCGGCGTCGCGGACCACCCCCCGCCCCACCCGCTCCCGGCCCAGCTCGAACTGCGGCTTCACCATCGCCAGCACATCGCCGCCGGGAGCCAGGCTGAGCGCCACCGCGGGCAGCACCTTGGTCAGGGAGATGAAGGAGACGTCGATCGTCGCCAGCGAGGGGGCGAACGGTAGGTCGGAGGGCTCCATCGCGCGGGCGTTGAGCCGCTCGACGACAGTGACGCGCGGGTCCTCGCGCAGGCGCTGGTCGATCTGACCGTAGGCGACGTCGACGGCCGCGACATGGGCCGCCCCGCGCTGCAGCAGGCAGTCGGTGAAGCCGCCGGTCGAGGCGCCGACGTCGAGGCACTCGCGGCCGGAGACGTCGATCCCCAGCGCCTCGATCGCGTTCTCGAGCTTGATGCCGCCGCGGGAGACGAAGCGGGGACCGGCCTCGACGATCAGCGCCGCATCCGGCTCGACCAACTGGCTGGGCCGCAGAGCCACGGGCCCGTCGCGCCCGATCCGGACTTCGCCGGCCCGTACCGCCCCGGCCGCAGCCGATCTGGAGGGGAAGAGTCCCCGCTCTGCCAAAACCGCGTCTATCCGGGACTTCTTCACCGCCCGAAAGCTACAGCGGGGCCTCCCGACTAGCCGTTTATCCGATCTTCAGGTCGAAATGCGACATTTTTCTGACCGGAGCCGATGCACTTTCCGGTCTACTGGGTACCTGGGGTCCCGGACGAAGCGGAAAGCCCCCCCGTGCAGGGGGTCTCTGTGATCGGCCTCACACACAAATCGCACGTATGTTCGTACGCTTGTCAAGGATTCGGATGGAGGAACCGATCAAGGAGCAGCGACAAAAACTTTTTGGCTGAGTCCCGCGTCGACATATGGCCCTATCGCTTCCCACGATGGCGCCCTCGACACAACTGGGCTCACCTACCTCCCACGGATCCACATATATAGAGATACATATCTCTCCTCCCTGTAGTAACCCCAGAAGCGCCCCTCCTCCCCGGAGGGGCGTTTTCTGTTGTGGAGCCAAAATTCGGCCCTTCGGCGGTCTTCGCTAAGGAGTCTCTGACCTTCGGTGCGCCAGTTGTGGTGCGCCAGTCAGATGGTGGCGAGATCGGGTGCGTCAGCTGAGCAAACCAGCCTCGCCGGCCTTGATACTGGCCTCGACCCTGGAACGGCAATCGAGCTTGGCGAGGATGTTGCGCACGTGCATGTCGACCGTGCGTGGGCTGAGGAAGAGCTCGGCGGCGATCTCGCGATTGGTGCGGCCGCCCGCGACTAGGCGCACCACCTCCTGCTCGCGCCGGGTAAGAGGGGTCTCGCCGTCGCCGGCAGCGCGCCCGAGCCGCTGCTCGGCCGACTCGCCGAGCGCCTCGATCGCCGCCGCCGCCCTGCCGGCGAGCGGGCGTGCGGCCAGTTGGCGCGCCAGCCTGTAGGCCTCCCCCTGGCGCTCGATCGCGGCCTCGCGCTGCCCGGCGGCCGCCAGCGCCACCCCTGCCCGGTGCAGGATCTGCGCTCGCTCGGCCGGAATTCGCAGCTCCCGGTGCAGCTCGACTGCGCGCCCCAGCTGCTCAACAGCCAGCTCGGGCTCTCCGTCGGCGAGGGCGATCTCCCCCAGCGCGTGCGCGAGCGCGGCGAGAGCGTCCCCGTGGCCGGAGCTGGTGACGATGCGGGTCAGGCCATCGGCGCACGCGTGGGCCTCGTCGGTGCGCCCCGCCTGAGCGAATAACGAGGCCGAGAGGCGCAAGCCCCAGATCGCGTAGTGGTGATCCTCGCTCTGGTTCCAGCGCGAGAGCACGAATCCGCAGCGCTCTAGCGCTTCGGCCGGGTTGCTGTCGTAATCGGCGACGAGCGCCAGCGAGGCGGCACAGTCGACCTGCATCGAGAAGATGTCGAGACGCCGCGCCATCTCCAGTGCCGCCGTCAGGTGCTTGCGCGCGGGCCCCAACTCCCCGCGCACGCCGCGGATCAGCCCGAGCACGCCGTCGGCGATCGTGCGGACGCCATTGGCCTCGTTGTCGGCCGCCAGCTCGCGGCTGAGCTCGAGCGCCTGCGGCCACTCGCCGAGCTCGCGCAGGACGTAGGACATGCAGGCGACGCACCCGGCCTCGGGCTCGCGGTTGTCGGTCAGCTGACAAAGGTCGAGGGCGCTGGTGAGTGCTTCGCGGGCATTTGCATAGTCGCCGGCGGTCTCGAAGACCGTGCCGAGGCGCTGGTAGGCGTCGACTGCCTCGGCCGTGAAGCTGTTGTCGAGAGCCAACGAGAGGGCCTCCTTGACCAGCTCCATACCGGGCTCGAATTCGCCGCGCTTGGCCATCACGACCCCCTCCGCCGCCAGCGCCCGCGACCGCAGGTCTATTCGCTCGGCGACGCGGGCCTCCTCGCCGGCACAGCGGCTGAGCTCGAGCGCGGCGGCGTGGCGACCGGCGAACTGGAGGAAGTCCGAGGCGGCGATCCGGTCTCCCGCCGCGGCGGCGGGGTTGCCGCTGGCGGCAAAGGCATCAGCGGCCGCGGTCAGCGCCTCGATTGCGCCGGCCCGGTCGCCCTGCAGCGCGCAGACACGGCCGAGCCGCCGCTGCGCTGCGGCGAGCGCTGCTCCGTCATCCCCGCAAAGAGAGGAGACCTCGCGCCAGGTTCGCACCGCGTCGGCGAGCTCGCCGGCCAGCTCGGCCCAGACGCCGTGGCGTTCGAGGGCGGCGAGCCGCTCCTCCACCTCCTCACCCGCCGGCCAGAGCTCGAGGGCGTGACGAACCATGCCGGCGGCGTCGCGGTAGGCGTGCGCCGCCTCGAACTCGTGGGCAGCACGGAGTAGCTGACGCCGAGCCCGCTGCTCGTCGTGGGCGCCGAGCCAATGGGGAGCGATCTCGACTGCCGCCGCGCCGCGCGCCTCCAACCACTCGCCGAGCGCGCGATGCAGCTCGCGGCGGCGCAGCCAGGGGACGTCGCGGTACAACACCTCACGGACGAGGGCGTGGCGGAAGGCGGCCCGGCTGTCGCCGCTCTCGTGGACGAGCCCGACCTCGAGCAGCTCTCCGACCCCCGGCTCGCCGGCGAGCTCGGTCACCGCATCGAGCTCGAAGCGCTCGCCGGCAACAGCCGCCGCCTCGGCGGCTGCGCGGCCGCCTGCACTGAGGTCGCCGTAGCGCAGTAGCACCGCGTCGCGCACGGTCTCGGGGACCACGACCTCGCCGCCTTCGGCCAGCTCGAGCCCGGCCGCGCCGCGCTGCAGCCGGTCCTCACCGGCGAGCGCGTTGGCCAGCTCCTCGACGAAGAACGGCAGCCCTTGGGCGCGGTCGTGGACGGCGCGCAGCAGCGGTCGCGAGGGGGCGTCGTCGAACAGGTCAGTGAGCAGCGCCGCGGTGCCATCCTCGTCCAGAGACTCGAGCGCGAGCTCGTCGAGGAGGCGGCGGCGGCGTAGGTCACTGCGCAGGCGTCGCAACGGGTGCTCACGCGAAAGCTCGTCGGAGCGGTAGGCGGCGACGACCAGCAGGGAGGAGTCGGCGACGGTGGGCGCGAGATCGGCAAGCAGCTCCAGCGTCGCCGCATCGGACCACTGCAGATCGTCGAGGATCAGAAGCCCGCCGCGCTCTCGCGCCACGGCGACCAGTGCGCAGCGGACCGCCTCCCGCAGGGTCCTGGTGTCGACCTCTTCCGGACCAGGTCCGAGCTCGGGCAGCAGCAGCCCCAGGTGTGCTCCGAGCGGGCCCCAATCCTCGAAGGCATCCGACTCCGCCCGCAGGTGCGAGCGCAGGGCGACGACGACGGGGCCGTAGGCGGGGGTGGAGTCGTGAGTGGCGGCTCCAACCAGTACCGGGACCTCCGTGGAGGCGGCGAGCTCGTCCAGCAGCCGCGTCTTGCCGACGCCTGCCTCGCCTGCCACGAGCACCAGCGCGCCCTCGCCGGTCACCGCATCGTCCAGCAGTTCGCGCAGGCGAGCGCGCTCTCGATCTCGCCCGATCAAGCCTCCGGCGGCCACCGCCGCGAGTGTAGATGAGGACCGGTTTGGCTCCACGCCTTGGATCTCGTCGACGTGCGGCCGCGAGCGCCGCGCGGCCTCTCGGACCGGCGGCGCCTGCGCGCGGCGACACTCAGAGGGCGACCGGATCCTCGCGAACGACGACCGTGTCGGCGACTTTGGTGATCTCGTCGGCCGACATGCCGGCGTTGTCGGCGTGGCGGCGGATCGCCTCCGCGTTTACCGCCTCGTAGACGCAGGCCGTCCCCAGTCTGCCGTCCTCCTCCTCGACCACGTAGCTGCGAATCCAGCGCACCTCGTCGCTCATCTTCTCTCCCTCGGCCGAGGACTTCGCGGCGGTCGTCTCCAGCTCGTCGGCATCGGCCCAGTTGCTGCGGCGGCGAATCACGTACAGGTCCATTTGTTGTGCTCCTTTCGATCGTGCCCGGCGGGCAGTTCAAACTGCTTGCTGCACCGAGCTTGCTCCGAGCGGAGTCGACTAACAACGGCAGAATTACCGTATTGGCAGCGATGTCCGCCTCACCTTTCATGGTGAGGTGGGACAGAGACCGGATCGATTTCCCTCTAGCCAGCCAGATCTGGCTCTGCGAATGACGGGTCGACTTCCTCTCCGCCCTGTAGTAACCCCAGAAGCGCCCCGCCTTCCCGGCGGGGCGCTTCTGAAGTTAGGGCCAGCGCCGAATCCCTGCGGCCAATACGCGGTGAGAGCGTGACCATCAAGGCGAAGCCCCCCGTCCTTGCGGTCCACGCAAGCCTCGTCGTCAAAGACCGCGTTGATCTCGCTGCCGTCGGAGTTCGTTCAGGCGAAGGCCGCGACGATCGCGAGCTTGCAAGCGTCGATCTCTACCGCCGCGCCAGACCGCTTACGCACCTCTGCGCTTATGTACGGGACCTAAGGCGCCGGGCCTAGCGCTCGGTCTCTCCCTCCTCTAGATCAGTCAATACCCGCCGGCAGGTGTTCAAGAGCCGGCGATTGCGTTCTTCGGAGGTTCGGGCCTCGGCCCGCTCCCGCTCTTCGACGGCCTGTCGACTCAACGCCGTGTCGCGCAGTCGGCGGAAGACCCGCCGCAGGACTTCTGCCGGGGTCGTCAACTCGAGGCTTTCACCTGAGCCCTCTCCCCAGCCGAGGTCGTCCAGGACCAGGCGGAGGTCGTCGGAGTACTCGCGGCCGAGGCGGTCGGCGAGCTCGTAGTTCTTCGCCTCGAGCGCGATCCAGACGTCGCCGATTCCGCTGAGCCGGATGAGGATCTGGTCGTAGAGGGCGTCGCGCTCCTCCGCGGTGATGGTGATGGTCATTCGGGTCGAGGAGGCGGAGCCGTGCCTCTCGCCGCAACCGCGAAGGCGAAGAAGGTCTTGATCGACCCCCGGACCTGTTCTTGCCTGACCTTCCGGATCACGCCGGCTTCCGCCAGGGTCCGCACGTGGTAGGAGACCTGCGAGACCCCGAAGCGGGAGTCGAAGACCTTGTCGAGCTCAGAAGCCGAAAGCGGCCTGCCGATCCAGGCCATCGCTTCGATGATCGCCACCTTCATCGGGTGGACGATGTGGGGGACGAGCGCCTCCCACTTGAAGGGCTCGCCCCCCTCCATCGTCTTCATTCCGCCCGCTCGGCCGACGGGCGGCAACCTTCCGGGGTGGCGTGTGAGGAAGTGGCGTCCATATTCGGCAGCCGCGCCCAGTGGAAACCGCCCTTTACCTATGCGATTGGCGATCGGTCTCGGCTGAGTACTGAACGCTTCCAGATCGGAACGGCTGCGTCCATACCAAGTACTCGAACGAGGATTACCTGACGGTCAGCTTTCGCCGCGAGTGACCGGCTCGGGCGCCGAGACTCGGCTTCGCTCGTATCCCAGGGACGTCACGACATAGGTAACGCCCGGCTCGCCGGACTCGACCCGGCGGCTGGCCGATTCTGCCTCGATCTCCTGTATTCGCTCCCAGGACCGGCCCTGCTCGTCGGCAAGGTCTTCGCGGCCCTGCTGGTCGAGGTTGATCCGGTTCCACGCGAGCATGACGCGCGGATCACTGTGCAGCTTGCCTGCCCAGAGCGAAGCGAGCGCCTCCGCCATTGAAGCTTGGAGGATCAGTCCGCTGGTCACCTGCCGCTCCTCGGAGGTCATCGCCGCCCAATCCTGATCCGAATAAAACGGCAGCTTGACGACGCAATAGAAGTTCTGGTTGATGTTTCCGACTGCCTCGGTATGCGCAATTTCGATCGAGCCTGACGCAAGCAGTTCTTCCACGTGGTGCGTGACCTTGCTCAGCGGCTGCCGCACGATCTTGGCGAGGTCCTTGGCGCTGGCCGGACCTTCGTGGAGCGCCGCCAGGAGTTCGATCCGAATGCGGTGTCCAACCGCGTAGCTGACGGCCTCCTCGACGCTCCGGGTGCTCTTGCCCAATCGTGCTTCCGTTGTTGCGGCCACCTGAATCCTCCGCTTTGTTTTCTGTTGCGTAGTCAGTCCTCCCCGAGCATAGGCGCTGTTCGTCCGGGTAATTGCCGAGCGGTCGGTAAATAGCTGACGCTCGGTTTTTCCTTAGCATCGGATGCCCTCCCGGCGGCTCGCGCCGGGCTGAGTTAGGGAGGGGGTGGAGAGCCGATGAAGATCGCGCAAGTCGCGCCGGTCGTTTCGACCGTGCGCATCGCCAAGCACTCCTAGGGGGGTGCAGGGGTCGGCCTCGGCTCGTTGCAGCGGGCACGGGATCGGCCCCTTTTTCATCGCCGTCAACCGACAGGTGAGCGAGGCCAGCATCTGCATCCAGCGAAAAAGAATACTCCAAAAACTTGTGAACTTTCCTATGGAGGTATGCCTCCGTAGGACCGACGATCCCCTTGTGGGCGACCTCGGTTCAAACCTGCGGGAGGCCCGCAAGAGACTCGAGCTCACGCAGGAGCAGGTCGCTGAGCGCAGCGGCGTGCATCCGACCGAGGTGAGTCGGATCGAGGCGGGGAAGCGCGACCCGCGAATCTCGACGCTCTTGCGCTTGGCAGCTGCCGTCCAGGTCCAGCCTGGTCAGTTGCTCGAGTAACCGGGTCGCGCGTCCGCCTGCGCCGGGATCGGATCGGGTTCCTACGCCTGCTTCGCCAACACTTCTTCGAGCCGGTCGTAGGTGTCGTTGAGACCGCTCTCCATGCCGGACTCGATCATGCCGTCGCGCTCCTCGGGAGTGTGGAAGGTCGAGTCGGACAGGATCCGGGTCTGGTTGCCGAGGTCCTCGAAGGTGGCGGAGTCGACCGAGACGTGGCCGGGCATCCCCTCCCATTCGAACGTTTGGACGAGCCGCTCCGGTGGAGTGACCTCGCGAAAGACGCCGCGGAAGGCGATTTCGCTGCCGTCGGAGTCACGGGTGAGGAAGCGCCACCTGCCACCCGGCCTGACGTCCATCTCGTCAACCATGGTCTCCGTCCCGCGGGGCCCCCACCACTCGGGGATCAGCTCCGGGTCGGTGTAGACCGCGAAGACGCGGTCGCGGGGTGCGTCGAAGATCCGCTCGACGTGGATCTCGCGGTCGCTCGGGGTGGTGACGATCGCTTTCTCTCCAGCCTGCTGCGCGCTCATGATCGGTCTCCTTTCGTTCGCTCGAGGAGCTCCCCGAGCCGATCGAACCGCTCCTCCACCATCGCCCGGTGGGAATCCATCCATGCCTGGATGTCCTCGAGCCGCTTCGGCCCGAGGCTGCACTGCCGCGTCCTCCCCACCTTCTCGGTGCTTACGAGCTCGGCCTCCTCGAGCACTCGCAGGTGCTTCTTCATCCCGGTCAGGGACATGCCGACCGGCTCGGCGAGCTCGCTGACGCTGGCCACGCCATGCCGGCCGAGCCGATCGAGGATGCCGCGGCGGGTCGGATCCGACAGCGCGGCGAGGGTTCGATCTAGGGATTGATACTGAACCATATGGTTCAGTATAGGCACAAGCGCAAGCGCAGTCAACCGTCGTGTTCGTCGCTTTGCCCGGCTAGCGGGAAGAAAGGCGAACGCTGCGCTCTAAGCCGCGTCCGGTCGCTCCTCACCGGGCCAACGGCCGGTGAGGTGGGCGAAGCCGGAGCGGGTGCCGTGATCGGTGAGACCTTTGACGAGGCGGAAGACCGCGCCCTCGACGACCAGGGCGACGACGAGCTTGGCGATCTGGATCTCGCGCTGGTCGGGCTCGGGCGGCTCCTCGTCGTCGACCAGGCCCCAGATCCCTTCGAAGGCCTTCTTGGCGGCGAAGCCGGCGACGAGGCCGGCGCCGATCCCGATCGGTGCGAAGAGGAATTTCATGCCGGGAGCCTACCCCGGGGCGGGGTGGGCAAAAACGCCGGCGACGCGAGCTGCTCTCCTGGCCGACTTGAAGGGATTGTTACGATATATCGCGTTACATAAAGATATGAGCTGGAGGTATCCGAATGTGCCATCGAAGCCGACCATGCCACAGCGGCTACCAATACCGGCAGGAGTACGAGCGCAGCCGCGCTTTTCGCTACGGACGCGGTCGCGGCGGTCCGCGGGCGCGCCGCGGCGACGTCAGGGCAGCCGTCCTGGCCCTGCTGGCCGAGCGGCCGATGCACGGCTACGAGATGATCAGGGAGATCGAGGAGCGCACGCAGGGAGCCTGGGTTCCCAGCGCCGGCTCGATCTACCCCACCCTGCAGATGCTCGAGGACGAGGGTCTGATCCGCGGCGAGGAGATCGAGGGCAAGCGCCGCTTCACCCTCACCGAGGCCGGCGCTGCGGAGCAGAAGGAGAAAGCCGGCGAGGTGACTCCCTGGGACGCCGTCCGTGCCGACGCCGCTCCGGAGCAGATCGACCTGGGCGACTCCCTCCGCAAACTCAACCACGCGATCGGCCAGGTCTTCCACGCGGCCGACCACGAGCAGCAGAAACGCGTCCGCGAACTGCTCGACGAGACGCGGCGGAAGATCTACGCCATCCTCGCCGAGGAGGGCTAGTGCCCTCCTGATCCCGAATGCGGGCGCGCCTCGCGGCCCTGACCGCCCAAGGCGGTGGGCCGCGAGAAGTCCGTTCCCCTTACGGACCCACACATATAGAGATGCGCGTCTCTCCTCCCTATGGTGATTCCCCAGAAGCGCGACTCAGAAGGCCGACGCGACTTCCACCTTCACCGAAGAGACTGCCGCAGGCTATTCGATTGCGCGAATTGAATCAATCCCCAAAATCGATTAGCCAAGTATTGGTTGCTTGGACGGCTGCGCGGAGAGGACACGTTCGGCCACGGCCTCTCCGGTCAGTCCGGCCTCGGCGCGCAACAGGGCGGGCTTGCCGTGGGTGACGTAGCGGTCGGGTAGGCCGATGCGCAGCACCCGCGCCCGTTCCTCCGGACCCTCGGCGAAGGCATCCTCGAGGTGCTCGAGCACCGCCGAGCCGAAGCCGCCGGGCAGCACGTTCTCCTCGATCGTCACCAGCAGCTCGTGCTCGCGGGCGAGGCGGTCGGTCAGCTCGGCGTCGAGCGGCTTGGCGAAGCGGGCGTCGGCGACGGTGACGTGGAGGCCGTGGCCGGCGAGGATCTCCGCCGCCGCGAGCGCGATGGCGACGCCGTAGCCGTAGCCGTACAGGGCGACGCGCTCGCCCTCGGCCAGCAGCTCGCCGCTGCCGATCGGGATCGGCTGCGGAGTCGCCGGAAGCTCGACCCCCTCCCCCGCCCCACGCGGATAGCGCAGCGCCGCGGGGCCGTCGTGGTCGATCGCGGTACGCAGCATGTGGACCAGCATCGCCTCGTCGCGCGGCGCCATCAGGACGACGTTGGGGATCGGCCGGAAGTAGGAGACGTCGAAGGCGCCGTGATGGGTCGGGCCGTCGTCGCCGACCAGGCCCGCGCGGTCCATCGCGAAGGTGACGTCGAGGCCCTGCAGGCAGACGTCGTGGACGATCTGGTCGAAGGCGCGCTGGAGGAAGGTCGAGTAGATCGCGCAGACCGGCTTCGCTCCCTGCAGCGCCAGCCCGGAGGCGAGCAGGACGGCGTTCTGCTCGGCGATGCCGACGTCGTAGTACTGGTCGGGGACCTCGTCGGCCAGCTTCTGCAGGCCGGTCCCCCCCGCCATCGCCGCGGTGATCCCGATCACCCGCGGGTCGCGCTCGGCCTCGGCGACGATCGCCTTGGCGAAGACCTGCGTGTACTGGGGCGGGGCGCCGGCCGCGGGCGGCTTCTCCAGCCGCTCGATCCCCTCCGGCGAGTCGGTTTCGGTCACCGGCACCGGCTTCGAGGCCGCGGGCTTGCCGTCGACGATCGAGTTCGGCTTGGCGGCGTGCCATTTCTCCATCGACTCCAGGCCGCCCTCTTCGGCCGGCGCGAAGCCCTTGCCCTTGACGGTGTGGATGTGGACGACGACCGGGCGTTCGGCCTCGAAGGCCTCGGTCAGCGCCGCGCGCAGCGCCGGCACGTCGTGGCCGTCGATCACGCCCATGTAAGCGAGGTCGAGCTCCTCGAAGAAGAGCCCCGGCGCCCAGTAGGCCTTGATCGCCGACTTGATCTCCGGTCCCAGCCGCTCGATCCGTCGGCCCAGGCCCAGCGGCAGCTTCGTCAGGCGGTCCTCCACCCCCTCGCGGGCGTGGTAGAGCCGTGGGTTGAGGCGGATCCGGGTGAAGTAGCGCGAGAGCGCGCCGACGTTGGGCGAGATCGACATCCCGTTGTCGTTGAGGACGATCACCAGCGGCGTCTGCAGGCCGCCCGCCGCGTGCAGCGCCTCGTAGGCGACGCCGCCGGTGAGGGCACCGTCGCCGATCACCGCCGCCACTTTCCCGTCCTCGCCGATCCCCTTCCGCATCGCCTCCTTCAAGCCGACCGCATAGCCGATCGAGGTCGAGGCGTGGCCGGCTCCCATGATGTCGTGCTCGGACTCGGCGATCGAGCAGAACGGGGCGAGGCCCTCGTACTGGCGGATCGTCGGCAGCCCCTGGCGGCGCCCGGTGAGGATCTTGTGCGGGTAGGACTGGTGGCCGACGTCCCAGAGGATCTTGTCGCGCGGGGAGTCGAGCAGGCTGTGGAGGGCGACGGCGAGCTCGCAGGTGCCGAGGTTGGCGCCGAAGTGGCCGCCGATCTCGCCGATCGTGTCGATGATGTATGTGCGCATCTCCTGCGCGACCTGGGTCAGCTGGGCGTCGTCGAGGTCGTGCAGGTCGGCGGGTCCGTCGATCGTCGGCAGCAGCGGCTCGGCGATTTCCTCGGTGCCCTGGGTGGGGGGCTGATCGCTCATTCGTTCCTCGTGAAGATGTAGTCGGCCACGCGCCTCAGGTCGTCCGTCTCCCCGACCGCGTCGGCAAGTGCCGCGGTCGCCTTGGCGTGGGACTCGGCGGCGAGCACGCGCGCCTGCTCGAGGCCGAAGAGGCTGACGTAGGTGAGTTTTCCATGTCGCTCGTCGCTTCCGTGTGGCTTGCCGAGCTGCTCGTCGCTCTCGGTCACGTCGAGGATGTCGTCGACGATCTGGAAGAGAACGCCCAGCTCGTCCGCAAAACGGCGATAGGGCATTGTCTCAGGTTCCTCGCGACCCTCGAGGATCAATACGACGCCGACGCTGGCGGCGATCAGCCGGCCGGTCTTCAGCGCGTGCAGGGCCCGCAGCCCGGCGGCGTCGTCCAGCTCGCCGACCACGTCCACGTACTGGCCGCCGACCATGCCGTCGACCCCGGTCGCGGCCGCCAGCTCGCGCAGCGCCGCCAGCACTCGTCGCGGCTCGCCCTGCTGCTCGCAGAAGAGGCGCACGGCCTCGGCGAAGAGGCCGTCGCCGGCGAGGATCGCGACGTCCTCGCCGAACTTGACGTGCGAGGTCGGCAGGCCGCGGCGGAGCTCGTCGTCGTCCATCGCCGGCAGGTCGTCATGGATCAGCGAGTAGGTATGGATCAGCTCGATCGAGCAGGCGACCGGGAGGAAGCGCTCGGGGTCGGCGCCGAGGGCGCGGGCCGTGGCGAGGGCGAGGACCGGGCGCACCCGCTTGCCGCCGGCCAGCAGCGAGTAGCGCATCGCCTCCTCGAGGCCGGTGGTCGACGCCCCGTCTGCGAAGCGCAGCTGCTCCAGGGCGGCATCGACCATGCCGCGGAGATCGTCGGGATAACTCACGGCCGGCGCTGTTCCTTTCGTCCCCTATACGACCAAAAGGAACAGCGGCACGGGGCGCGGCTCACTCGGCGCTCGTCTCGGCCGCCTCGCGCGCCTGGCGATTGGCCTCCTCGACCGCCTCGGCGGAGAGGTCAGCGGCCTCGGACGCCAGCGCGGCGGCGCGCTCGTCGGTCGCCTCGTCGCCCTCCAGCTCGGTCGAGATCTCCCGCAGCCGGCCGGCGATCTCCCGCAGCCTGCCGCTCACTTGCTCGGCTCCCGCTCGCGCACGATCGCGCCGAGGATGCCGTTGATGAATTTCGGCGACTCGGAGCCGCAGTACTCCTTGGCGATCTCGACCGCCTCGTCGATGGCCACCTCGTAGGGGACCGTCCCCTCCTCGATCTCGTACAGCGCGACCCGCAGGGCGTTGAGGTCGAGCGGGGCGATGCGGTCCACCGTCCACCCCTTGGCGTGCTTTTCGATTGTCTCGTCGAGCTCTTCGCGGTGCTCGTCGACCCCCTCGGCCAGCTCGCGGGTCAGCGGCCGCGCCTCGGCCAGCAGCTCCTCCAGGGGTCGGCCGGTGACGTCGCGCTGGTAGCTGGCGAAAACCGCGTCGCGGCGTTGGTCCGATCTGCGCATCGACCTATTCTCGCGCTTTCGCCCGCCGGCTGGACGGCACCTATCGGAGGAGCGCGACGTCGATCGAGACCGCGACGAAGACGAGACCGGCCAGGGCGGCCTCAGGCGCGAGAGACGTACTCGCCTTTGCGCGTGTCGACCCGGATCGTCTCGCCCTCCTCGATGAAGAGCGGCACCTGGACGATCACCCCGGACTCCAGGGTGGCGGGCTTGTTGCCGCCGCCGGATGCGGTGTCGCCTTTGAGCCCGGGGTCGGTCTGCGTCACCTTCATCTCGATCGTGCCAGGCACCTGGACGTCACTCGGCTGTTCGTCGACGAAGAGCACTTCGACCTCGGAGTTCGGCAGCACCCACTGCATCGAGTCGCCGAGGGCGCCGGTCGGAATCTCGATCTGCTCGTAGTCGCGGCTGTCCATGAAGACGGCCGCCTCGCCGGAGTCGTAGAGGTACTGCATCTTGCGCGACTCGGTGCGGACCGAGCGGAACTTCTCGCCGGCGCGGAAGGTTCTGTCGATCACCGAGCCGTCCTCGATCCGCCGCAGCTTGGTGCGCACGAAGGCGCCGCCCTTGCCCGGCTTGACGTGCTGGAACTCGATCACCTTGAAGATCGTGCCGTCGACCTCGATGTGGTTGCCGTTCTTGAACTGGTTCGTCGAAATCTGCATATCGGCGCAGGGTATAGATCGCGGTCGCGCGCGTGCCTCAGCGGTAGGTGAGCAGGGCGCCGCCGCCCTCGTCGAGGTGGGCGTGCTCGTTGAAGGTGATCAGCGAGGTGCCGGCACGGCCGACCGCAAGCTTGGTGATGCCGGTGTTGACGAGGACCCGGTTGAGCTGCGGGAAGAGCTCGGCGCGGTCGCCGAGCAGGCGGGCGCAGATCGCCGCGATGACGCCGCCTGACGTGAACACGAGGCCGGTCTCGCCGCTGCCGAGGCCGGCGGCGAGGTCTTCGAGGGCTCCGTTGCGGGACTCGAGGAAGGAGGGCCAGCTCTGCGTCGCCGGCGTCGACTCGCCGCCGGCGACCCACTCGTCGAGGGCGGTGTCGAGGATCGCCTGGAACTCGCGCGAGCTGATCTCACGCCCTTCGGGCCCGACGCCGTCGAGCCCCGCCGCGGCGCCGGCGTGGTGCGCCAGCACCTGCTCGGCCTCGTACTCGTTCCAGCGCTCGTCGATCTCGACCTCTGCGCCGAGCGCACCCCGGCAGCCCTCGGCCGTTTCCAACTGCCGGCGGGCGCTGCCGGAGCGGACCCGGGTGACGTTCAGCTCGCGCCGCGCCAGCGCCGCCGCCAGCACCCGCGTCTGCTCGGCGCCCAGCTCGGAGAGGAGGTCGTAGTCGGCGGTGCCGAAGGAGGCCTGCGCATGGCGGACCAGGAGGATCGCCGGCATCAGCCGGGACGGTCCGCTTCGGCGGCGGTGCTCGTGGTGAGGTTCTCCGCGGCGCCGCGGCGGAGGACGCGACGGACGAGACCCGGGGCGACGATGCGCAGCACCGCGGCGAGGCCGTAGGGGCGCGGCACGTAGCGTTCGGCCTTGCGTCCGGGGCCCGCCTCGTAGATCGCCTCGGCGACCTTCTCGGGCTTGGAGACGATCCAGCGGGTCAGGGCTTTCTGGCGCAGCTCGGTGGCGGGGAAGCCCTCCGTGGCGACGAAGCCGGGCAGGACCATGCCGACGTGGACGCCGTGCTCGGCCTCCTCCAGGTGCAGCGAGTCGGTCCAGCCGATCAGGGCGAACTTGCTCGCCGAGTAGGCGCCGGTGCGGGCGCGGGAGACCCGGCCGGCGGTGCTGGCGACGTTGACGATCGCGCTCGGGGTCGAGGCCCGCAGCAGCGGCAGCAGCGCCTCGGTGAGGCGGACCACGGCGTCGAAGTTGAGCTCCATGTGGCGGTGGACGTTGGCGTAGCCCGTCTCGGCGAAGCTGCCGCGCCAGGCGCCGCCGGCGTTGTTGACCAGCAGGTCGAGGCGACCGTGCTCGGCCTCGACGTGGGCGCGGACCCGGTCGGGGGCGTCGGCGTCGGTGAGGTCCACGGCGAGGTAGCTCGCCCGGCAGGGCAGCGACTCCGCCAGCTCGCGCAGCAGCTGCTCGCGGCGGGCGACGAGGATCAGCTCGGTCCCCGGCTCGCGGGAGAGCCGGATCGCCGTCGCCTCGCCGATCCCGGTCGAGGCCCCCGTCACCAATGCCACGCTCATCGCCGCAACGCTATTCGACCGGGCTTCGGCGGGTGCAAGGATGGGCACGATGCCCACCATCACCGAGGGCCACACCCCGCACCTCGCCGCGACCCGCCGCGAGGGCGAGCGGGTGACCCCGCTGGAGCTCTTCTTCGACCTCGTCTTCGTCCTCGCGATCACCCAGTGCACGGCGCTGATGGCCCATCACCAGACCTGGTCGGGGCTGCTGCAGGGCCTGCTGGTCCTCGGGGTGCTGTGGTGGGCCTGGGTCGGCTACGCCTGGTTGACCAGCGTCATCGACCCTGAGGAGGGGGCGGTGCGGCTGGTCATGTTCGGGGCGATGGCGGCGATGCTGATCGTCTCCCTCTGCGTCCCCGAGGCGTTCGGCAACCTCGCCCTCACCCTGGCCCTCGCCTACGGCGTCTTCCGCGTCGCCCACATCGCCCTCTTCATGCTTGCGGGCAGCGGCGACGAGGCGCTGCGGCGATCCGTGACCGGGCTCGCCGCCAGCACCGCGATCGCGGTCGGCCTGCTTGTCGCCGCCTCGCTGCTCGACGGCCTCGCCCAGGGAGCGCTATGGGTGCTGGCGCTCTTCCTCGACATGGCCGGGCCCTACTTCTTCGGCTCGGAGGGCTGGAAGCTCGTCCCCGGCCACTTCGCCGAGCGCCACGGGCTGATCGTGATCATCGCCCTCGGCGAGTCGATCGTCGCGATCGGGGTCGGCGCCTCCGGCGCCCTCAACCTCGGGATCGGGACCGTGGCCGTGCTGGGCGTGGGCCTGGCGGCGGCAATGTGGTGGATCTACTTCGACGTCGTCGCCCTGGTCTCGGCCAGGCGTCTGGCGGAGGCCGAGGTCGGGCGGATCCAGAACGAGCTCGCCCGCGACTCTTACTCCTACATCCACCTCGCCCTGGTCGCCGGCATCGTCCTCGTCGCCCTGGGGATGAAAGTCTCGATCGGCCATTACGACGAACACCTGCACGCGGTGCCGACCTTTGCCCTGCTCGGCGGCGTCGCCCTCTACCTGCTCGGGCTCGTGGCGTTCCGCTACCGCCACGTGCACACGATCAACCGCCACCGACTGGGCCTGGCGATCATCCTGCTGATCCTCGTCCCGGTGGCGACGGACGTGCCGCCGATCGCGATCCTGGCGTTCGTCGATGTCCTGATCTGGGCGATGATCGCCCACGAGCACCGCGGCTACGGCCCGGCCCGCGGGGAGCTCCGCCACGAAGCCTCGGTCGCCGGGCCCACCGGCGCCTGACGCCGTCGCGGCAAGTGACACATCCACTTCGGCATACTCAGGAGCCTTGGCCACGCCCTCCCTCCTCGATGAACTCCTTCGCGCCGGCGCCCCCTCGGGCTACGAGGCCCCGGCGGCCGAGATCTGGCGCAGGGCGGCCTCCTTCGCCGAGCTCAGCGTCGACGGCATCGGCTCCTCGATAGCGCGGGTCGGCGAGGCGTCGCCGCTGCTGGCCGTCGTCGGCCACATCGACGAGATCGGCCTGGTCGTCACCCACATCGACGAGAAGGGCTTCCTCTGGTTCGCCCCGATCGGCGGCTGGGACCCGCAGATCCTCGTCGGCCAGCGCGTCCAGGTGCACGGCAGCGGCGGTCTGGTGCCCGGCGTCGTCGGCCGCAAGCCGATCCACCTGCTGGAGCAGGACCAGCGCAAGAAGGTCGTCGAGCTGAAAGGACTTCACATCGACGTCGGCGCCGCCGACCGCGAGGAGGCGGAGGAGCGAATCCGGGTCGGCGACCCGGTGGTGATCGCCGCCGATCCGCAGCCGGTGATGGGCGAGCGGCTGGTCTCCCGCGCGATGGACAACCGCCTCGGCGCCTACGTGGCGCTGGAGTCGCTGCGGCGGTGGAACGAGAGGGGCGCCAAGGGGGGCTCCTTCGTGGCCGTGGCGGCCGTGCAGGAGGAGATCGGCCTATTCGGGGCGCGCACCGCCGCCTTCGAGGTCCGGCCGGACCTCGCGGTAGCCGTCGACGTCACCCACGCCACCGACGCGCCCGGAGTCGACGAGAAGGAACTCGGCAGCAGCCCGTTCGGCTCCGGACCGGCGATCGGCCGCGGCTCGACGCTCTCGCCGAAGGTCACCGAGCTGCTGATCGAGACCGCCGAGGCGGAGGGGATCGACCACTCGATCGCCGCCAGCGGCCGCGGCACCAGCACCGACGCCGACGTCCTCCAGATCTCCCGCGCCGGGATCCCCACCGGCCTGGTCTCGATCCCGCTGCGCTACATGCACTCGCCGGTCGAGATGGTGGACCTGCGCGACGTCGAGGCGACGATCGAACTGCTGGCGGCGTTCGCGGCGCGGCTCAGTGCCGCTACCGACCTCAGCCGTTAGCTACTCGACCAGCTGCAGGTCTTTGGGCAGACCGCTGAGGTTGCGGTAGCCGCCCTCCTCGACGACGACGAAGTCCTCGATCCGCACCCCCAGCTTTCCCGGCAGGTAGATCCCCGGCTCGACCGTGACCACTTCGCCCGGCTGGAGGACGTCGTCGGAGCGCGGCGAGAGGCGCGGTGCCTCGTGCACCTCGAGGCCGACGCCGTGGCCGAGGCCGTGGCCGAAGTGCTCGCCGTGGCCGGCGTCGTCGATCACCTTGCGGGCGACGGCGTCGACGTCCTCCCCCTTGACGCCGGCTTCGATCGCGTCGAGGGCGGCGAGCTGGGCCTCCAGCACAGTCGCGTAGACCGCCCGCCCCTCCTCGCCGGGATCGCCGGTGGCGAAGGTCCGGGTCCCGTCCGAGCAGTAGCCGTCCAGCTTCGCCCCCATGTCGAAGACGACCAGCTCGCCGCGGCCGATCACCCGCTCGCCGGGCTCGGCGTGCGGGAGGGCGCCGTTGGGGCCGGCGGCGACGATCGCCGGGAAGGACGGATCGCCGCCGAGCTCGCGGATGTGCGCTTCGGTGGCGCGGGCGACGTCGCGCTCGCTGCGCCCGACGAGGCCGCGCTCGAGCGCCCATTCCCAGGCCGCGTCGGCGAGCTTCGAGGCCTCGGCGATGGCGCGCAGCTCCTCGGCGTCCTTGACCCGCCGCAGCTGCTCGACGCTGCCGCCGGCGGCGACCACCTCGGCGCCCTCCGGCAGTTTCTCCTTCAATTTCTCCAGCGTGCGGACCGACATGTGGTCGTCCTCGAAGCCGACCCTGCCCTGCAGGTGCTCGGCGATCGTGCCGAGCCAGTCGCCGGCGGCGGTGATCGTCTCCCAGCCTTCGACTTCGGCCGCGGCGCGCTCGGTGTAGCGGGAGTCGGTGAAGAAGAGGCGGATGCCGGGACCGCAGACGCAGGCGCCGTTGGTGCCGGTGAAGCCGGTCAGGTAGCGGACGTTGACGAGGTCGGTGACCAGCATCCGGTCGAGCCCGCGCTCGCCGATCAGCTGCTCGAGCCGGTCGCCGCGGCCGCGCATCAGGAGTTGACGCCCAGCTCGCGGGCGAGCAGCGCCAGCGCCTCGCGATAGCCCTCGGGCCCCTTGCCGGAGATCTTCGCCAGCACCAGGCCGTCGAAGACCGAGACCCGGCGCCAGTCGTCGCGCGACTCGACGTCGGAGAGGTGGACCTCGACCGCGGGCAGGCGGGCGACGTCGAGCGCGTCGGCGATCGCGCGGCTGTAGTGGGTCCAGGCCCCGGCGTTGATCAGCGAAGCGTCCGCGAGGTCGGGCAGGCGGTGCAGGTATTCGACGAACTCGCCCTCGGCGTTGGTCTGGAAGAAGATCGGTTCGAGGCCTATCTCGTGCGCCCAGCTGCCGATCCTCTGCTCGAGCTCGCTGAGCGAGAGACCGCCGTAGACCTCCGGATCGCGGCGATGGAGGATGTCGAAATTGACCCCGTGGAGGATGGCGACGCGGTTTCGCGTAGCGGTGGTCATGCGAAGAGCTCCTCCACGGCCGCTCTGACCTTAGCTGGGTCGATCAACTGGCCGACGCGGGGCTTCCCGGGCTCCGAGAGGAGGACGAATCCGACCCCGGCGGCGGTGCGCTTCTTGTCGTGCCCGATCGCCTGGACGATGCCCTCGACCAGCAGCTCGCGACGATTTTCGTCGGGAATCCGCACCGGCAGTCCGTGCCGGGCGAGGATCGTCTCGACCTCGTCGCGCAGCGCCGGGGCGTCGGACAGTCGCAGCGCCGCCAGCATCCCCAGGGCGACGGCGTCGCCGTGGCGGTAATTCGCGAACCCGGTCACCGCCTCGAGCGCGTGGCCGACGGTGTGGCCGAGGTTGAGGACGTGGCGGAGGCCGCCGTCGCGCTCGTCGGCGGCGACGATCTCACACTTGTAGCGGGCGCAGGCGAAGACGACGTCGTCGAGCTCTGCGGGGTCGATCTTCTCGATCGCGCGCACCCGCTCCCAGAGCGCGCCGCCGGCCAGAAGGCCGGTCTTCACGACCTCGGCGAACCCGGCCGAGAGGTCGTCCTCGGGGAGCGTCGCCAGGGTCGAGGTATCGGCGACGACAGCCGCGGGCAGATGGTAGGCGCCGATGTAGTTCTTGCCATCCGGCATGTCGACGCCGGTCTTGCCGCCGTAGGCGGAGTCGACCTGGCTGACGATCGTCGTCGGCACCTGCACGACCGGCACCCCGCGCTGGTAGAGGTGGGCGCAGAGGCCGGCGAGATCGCCGACCACACCGCCGCCCAGCGCGACGACGTGGTCTTCGCGGGTCATCCCGTCCTCGAGGAACGCCTCGAGGACGGATCCGACTTCGTCGAGGCTCTTGGCGACCTCCCCGGCCGGGACCTCGACCCTGCCGGCGAGTGGTTCCACTCGATCCGCGTAGAGCGACATGGTGTTGGTGTCGGCGACGCAGAACCGGCGACCCTCCAGCGGCCACCAATCGCTCTCCAACAGGCCGCGGCCGACGAAGACCGGGTACTCGCCCGAGGCGCTCGAGGCCCAGAGCAGCTTGGTTGCGGTGGGGAGCCCTGCCAGGGCCTGGATCGAGGGCAGGGCACGGGCGACGACGTCGCGGTCGCCGGGCGGCAGCACCGCGTCGGCGAGCTGTTCGTAGAGCGGTAGCCGCTCGGCCAGCAGCTGCGTGACGTCGCCGGCGCTCTTGGCAAGTGGCCGGTTGCTGTGGGCGATCCGCCGCCAGGCCTCCTCGGCGCTCACCTGGAGCCAGACGACGATGTGGCGCTCGAGGGCCGCGCGGACGCGGGGCGAGAGGACGCTGCCGCCGCCGAGCGCGATCGCGCCGCCGTCGGCACGCTCCAGCAGCTCGCCGACGACCTCGGCCTCGCGGGCGCGGAAGCCCTCCTCGCCGTGCAGTTCGAAGGCCTCCGGGATCGAGGAGCCGAACTCCGCTTCCATCAGGGCGTCGATCTCGGCCGTCTCCAGCCCGGCGCGCCGCGCCGCGGCCAGGGCCGTGCTCTTGCCGGCCCCCATGAAGCCGACGAAGACGATGGCGGGGCGGGCCATCAGCTCAACCGCGGAAGTCGATGCGCTTCTTGTAGGCCTCGAGGGCGGCCTGCACGTCGTCGATGTGGTCGCCGCCGAACTTCTCCCGGTAGCAGCGGGCGAGGGTGAGGCAGACCATCGCCTCGGCGACCACGGCGGCGGCGGGGACGACGGTCGAGTCGGTGCGCTCGCGCAGCGCCTGCGCCGGCTCGTGGGTGGCGGTGTCGACCGAGCGCAGCGGCTTGGTCAGGGTCGAGATCGGCTTGATCGCGGCCCGCACCGAGAGTGGCAGGCCGTTGGTCATCCCGCCCTCGAGGCCGCCGGCGTGGTTGGTCTCACGGAAGTAGCCGCGCTGCTCGGACCAGAGGATCTCGTCGTGTGCCTCGGAGCCGGGCCGTCCGGCGACCTCCCACGCCTCGCCGATCGCGACCCCCTTCACCGACTGGATCGAGGCGACCGCCTGCGCGAGGCGCCCGTCCAGCCGCTGCTCCCAGCTGACGTGGGAGCCGAGCCCGGGAACGAGGCCGAAGGCGCGCACCTCGAAGCTGCCGCCCAGGCTCTCATTCGCCTTGCGCAGCCGGTCGATCTCCTCGACCATCGCCGCGCTGGCGTCCGGGTCGAGCGTGCGGACCGGGTCCTCGTCCACGCCGGCGAAGCCCTCGGGCCGGAGGTCGTCGGGCTCCGGCGCGCGCACGGAGCCGATCTGGATC
>DASWQL010000067.1:0-94747 GCA_036403715.1 Solirubrobacterales bacterium | reverse complement strand
TCTCGAGGTCGCCGGCGATCCCGTCCACGGCGGCAAGCGCCTCGATGCCGTTGCCGATGATCGTCGCGCCCCGCACCGGCTTCGTGACCTCGCCGTTCTCGATCAGGTACGCCTCAGAGCAGCCGAACACGAAGTCACCGGTGGCCGGCTCGACCTGGCCGCCGCCGAAGGAGACCGCGTAGAAGCCGCGCTCGACCTCGGCGATCATCTCCTCCTGGGTGGCGTCGCCGGGGGCGATGTAGGTGTTGGTCATCCGCGGGATCGGCAGGTGGCGGAAGCTCTCGCGGCGGCCGTTGCCGGTCGAGGGGACGTCGTCGCGCTCGGCCGTGAGGCGGTCGTAGAGGTAGGAGGTGAGGCGGCCCCGCTCGATCACCTGGGTCTTCTGGGTCAGCATCCCCTCGTCGTCGACCGCGTCGCTGCCCCACTCGCCGGGCATCCGCCCGTCGTCGAAGGCGTTCAGCAACGGCTGGGCGACCTGCTCGCCGAGCTTGCCGGCGTAGACGCTGGCGCCCTTCTGGATGTGGTCTGCCTCGAGTCCGTGACCGGTCATCTCGTGGAAGAGGACGCCGCCGAAGCCGCCGCCGACCACGACCGGCATCGAGCCGGAGGGCGCGGGCCCGGCGTCGAGCAGGGTCAGCGCCTTGCCGGCGGCCTGCTCGGCGATCAGCGCCGGTTCGTCTTCGAGCAGCTCGAAACCGCGGTGGGCGCCGAGCGTCTCCGCTCCGGTCTCGACGGTGTCGCCGCGGCGGGCGACCGCCTGAGCGCCGATCCGGGTCCGGGTGCGGTCGTCGCCGCTGAGCAGGCCGTCGGAGTTGGCGACGAGGACCTGTCGCCGCGCCTCGCCGTAGGAGGCGGTGAACTGGGTGATCTCGGCCCCGCGGCCGCGGGCGCGCTCGTCCAGTTCGCGCAGCAGGGAGGCCTTGCGATCGGCCGGGACCTCTTCGGGACGGACCTCGATCGGCTGCGGCATCGTCGCCACCGCCTCCAGCGGGCGGGGCTCGCGGCGTTCGCCACGCAGCGCCGCCGCCGCCTCGTCGGCCGCGCGCTCGAGGTCGGCCGGGTCGAGGCCGTCGACGTGGGCGAAGTAGGTGGTGCCGCCCTCGACCACCCGCACCCCGGCGCCCTCCTCGGCCCCGGACTGGACCGACTCCAGCCGCGACTCGTCGATCGACATCGTGAGCCCGCGGCGACGTTCGGCGAAGACCTCGGCGAAGCGCCCGCCGTGGGCCAGCGCCCGGGCCAGGACCCGCTCGACGACCGCCGGATCGATCAGCTCGCTCACGGCTTCTCCTTCGTCCCGGCGACCTCGATCAGACGGCCGGCGGCGACGAACAACTCGGCGCCGACGACCGAATCGCCGGCCTGGTCGCTGCTGCGGCCGCCCGCGTAGTAGAGGCGGGCGAACGGGCGACGGGAGACGCGGCGCCGGCGCATGAAGGCCGCGGCCTCGTCGGCGTACCCGGAGACCCGGTCGAGGAACAAACGATGCGGCTTCGGCGGCATCAGCCGCGCTTCCCGTCTTTTCCAGGCTCTGGCGGGGAAAACTCAGGTAGCGCCCGGGCCAGGTCGCGCAGGGTCGAGCGCATGTCGAAGAAGGTCAGGGAGGCGAGGGCGAAGCGGTCGGTGACGACGATCGCCGCCAGGCCCTGGTGGCGGAGGGCGAAGACCTCGCCCTGCTCGGTGCCGACGTGGACCTGCTCGGGCGCCTCCGGGGCGGCCGCGTCGGCGGCCGCGAACAGCGCGGCCGCGTCCTCGCGCCAGCGCTTTTCCTTGCCGGTGGCGGCGAGGACCTCCCCCTCGGGACCGAGGATCGCGGCTCCCCGCAGGTCGGGCGACATCTCGGTGAGGAAGGCCAGCGCCGCCTCGGCGGAGTCCCCCGGAGCGACCTCGGTAGCGGCGGCGTCGGCCATCTGGGCGAAGATACCGACAGATGTCCCTGGCCCGAGCCTCCTGGATCACCGTCGTCGCGGTCTGCGCGATCGCCGCCGTCCTCTTCGCCTTCAGCGGCTACACCGGCTACGCGATCACCCTGGTCGCCATCGGCCTTGCCGCAGGCGTCAACCTGCTGCCGCCTCCCTAGCCGGAGCGGTAAGGGCCGGAGCTGCTGTCGTCGGGCTCGCGGAACGAGGTCTCCGGCTCGACGTGGATCAGCACGTCGGAGTTGGGGATCTCGGCCTCGATCGAGTCGCGCATCTCATGGGCGAGCTCGTGGGCCCGCTCGAGGCTGGTGCCGGAGCGGTACTGGGCGTGGAGGTCGATGTGGCGGCGGTTGCCGGCGCGGCGGGCGCGGAGCTTGTGGTAGCCGGCGACCTCGGGAGTGCGGGCGGTCGCGATCGCCTGCTCGATCCGGTCCATCTCGCCCGCCGGCAGCGCTTCGTCGACGAGGATGCCGGAGGAGCGGCGGAGGATCCTGAACCCCGCCCAGACGATCGCCACCGCGACGACCAGCGCCGTGATCGGGTCGAAGGCGGCGTTCCCGGTCACCTGGACCACGGCGAGGCCGAGGAGGACGCCGGCCGAGGTCATCGCGTCGGTCCGCAGGTGGGAGGCGTCGCCCTCCAGGGCCTGGGATTCGTGCGCCTTCGCCTGGCGTGAGAGGACCGAGGAGACGACGAGGTTGGCGAACACCGAGAAGGCCATCACCGCGATGCCGAGGCCGAGCCGTTCGACCTCGGAGCCGACGACGAGCTGGTGGGTCGCCTCGTAGACGATCACCCCGGCGCCGAGCAGGATCAGCATGCCCTCGATCGCCGCTGCCAGGTTTTCGACCTTCTCGTGACCGTATGGGTGATCGACGTCGGCCGGCTCGTCGGCTTTGCGGACCGAGAAGTAGGCGATCACCGAGGCGACCAGATCGATCAGCGAGTGGATCGCCTCGGTGATGATCGCGATCGAGCCGGTGATCGCCCCGGCCGCCAGCTTCAGCGCGATCAGCGTCGCGTTGGACGCGATCGAGAGCCCCGCGGCTCCGCGTTTGGTCTTGATCACCGGGATCCTCGGGCGACGCGCCGGAGGTGATCGGCGAGCATTCTCGCCGCCCGGCCGCGGTGGCTGATCGCGTGCTTCTCGGCGGCGCTGATCTCGGCCATCGTGCGCTCGTCGTCAGGGCCGGTGTCGTCGGGGACGAAGGCGGGGTCGTAGCCGAACCCTCCCGCGCCGCGCCGCTCGCGCAGCAGCCGTCCCTCGCAGCGGGCTTCGAAGACGTGCTCCTCCCCGGCGGCGTCGACCAGGGCGATCGCGCAGACGTAGGCGGCACGGCGGTCACCGCCGGCGGCGTCGACCTCGCGCAGGAGCTTCGCCAGGTTGACCTCGTCGCTCGCGCCCTCACCGGCGTAACGGGCGGAGTAGATGCCGGGGGCGCCGCCGAGGTCGGCGGCCTCGATTCCGGAGTCGTCGGCAATGACGACGTCCCGCGTCGCCGCATGCGCCGCACGGGCCTTGATCAAAGCGTTCTCCTCGAAGCTCGTCCCGTCCTCGGGTGGCATCTCCACCGCGGGGGGAAGCGGTCGCAGCTCGAGGTCGGGCAGCAGTTCGGCCATCTCCGCCAGCTTGTGCCGATTGCGGGTGGCGAGAATCATGCTGCCCGCTCCTGCACCTCCCGCAGGCGGCCGATACCGCTCTCCGCCAGGCCCAGCAGCTCGTCCAGCGAGGCGCGGGAGAGCGGCATCCGCTCCGCCGTCGCCTGCACCTCGACCAGCCCGCCCTCGCCGGTCATGACGACGTTGGCGTCAACCTCGGCGTTCGAGTCCTCGCCGTAGTCGAGGTCGCAGAGCGCGCGGCCGTTGACGACGCCGACGCTGACCGCCGCCACCGAGCCGGTCAGCGGCATCGTCTCGATCGCTTTGCGGTCGAGCAGCCGCTGGAAGGCCTGGCGCAGCGCCACGTAGCCACCGGTGATCGCCGCGCAGCGGGTGCCGCCGTCGGCTTCGAGCACGTCGCAATCGACGTAGACGCTGCGTTCGCCGAGCGCCTTGAAGTCGACCACGACCCGCAGCGAGCGCCCGATCAGGCGCTGGATCTCCACCCCGCGCCCGTCCTGCTTGCCCTTGGAGATGTCGCGCTGCTTGCGCTCGCCGGTCGAGGCGGGCAGCATCGCGTACTCGGCCGTGACCCAGCCTTTGCCGCGCCCGTTCATCCACCGCGGCACCGTCTCGCTGACCGAGGCCGTGCAGATCACCCTCGTTTTCCCGAGCGAGATCAGCGCCGAGCCATCGGCGCTTTCGACGAATCCGGTGTCGATCGTCACCGGTCGGATGTCGGCAGGGGCGCGGTCGTAACTGCGGGACGCTGGCATCGCGCGAGTCTTTCACGCGACGGCGGTCAGCCGCCGGCCGGCGGGTTGTGGAGGGCGACGAAGGTGCCGGCGTCGATGACCGAACTCATCGGCCGTACAAGTCGTCGTCGAGCGTAGTGACCGTGGTCTTCTCGATCCCGCCGGGGAGGCCACCGACGAGATGAGTGAGCAGCGGATCGGCGGCCTCCCAATTCGGCTTGATTCCTTATTGAACGACCCCTTATTTGAAAGCGACCTTGTCCACCGCCTCCTTGATCTTGTTGACGATCACGTCGGCGAGCTCGGTCCCCTGTTTGCCGTTGAAACCTTTCATCGCCGCCACCATCCCCACCATCAGCAGCGAGACCAGCAGGATCAGGCCGACGTACTCGACGGTCCCCTGCCCTGCCTCCCCTGCCGCCGGCCTGTGGATGCGGCGCACCCGCGCCGTCACCAGAGCGTGCAGGTACCCCATCACCGCATAGAACATCGAAGCCTCCCTTCTCGATTGCGAGGCCGATGCTTTCCCTCCTCGGCGCACCGAACAAGGCGCGGGTGTGCCAACTCTGCCGCGGTTGGTCGACGCGATCCGCGCGCCTGTCAGCTGCTGCCCAGCGCCTCCCTGATCTCGGCGATCGCGGCGCGCTCGGCGTCGCTGATCTTGTCGTCGCTCCCCTCGCCCTTGGCGCCGGCGACGCGTTCGGCGAGGGAGATCACGAAGCGGCGGTAGTCCTCGACCTCCTCGGGGGTCGCTTTCTGTTCGAGCAGGGCGACGGCTTCGCGGATCCGCTGCAGGCCGTGCTGCTTAAGCTCCTCCGGGGAGTGGGCCTTGGTCCGGTCGACCTCCGGTTTGTGCGACACGAGCTCGTCCAGGAGCGCGGACTCGCCGTGCTCTTGGCGTGCCTCGGCGTAGGCTTTGGCCATCGCGAAGGCCTCGCGGAAGGTGCCGCCGCGCTGCGCGGTGGAGACGATCATCCCGGCGCTGGTCGGGCCCTCCTGGATCGTGTCCCACTCCTCGGGGCTGAAGTCGGCGCTGCCGGTCATCGACGCTCTCCTCTCGCTGGATCTCGGAGCGCTCACTATCGCGGATACCCTCACGCGGTGCGCGTACTCGTCGTCACCAATTTCGAGCCCGACGACTCGGCGCCGCAGCGCGGTCGCTGGGTGCGGGACCAGGTCGACGAGGTGCGCCGGCGCGGAATCGACGTCGACCTCTTCAGCTTCCCCCCCGGTCGCGACGAGTACGTCCCCGCGACCCGCAGGCTGCGCGCGCTGCTGCGGCGCGAGCGCTTCGACCTCGTCCACGCCCACTACGGCCTGGCGGGCTGGGTCGCCAAGCTGGCCGGCGCGCGCCCGCTGATCGTCACCTTCCACGGCACCGACGTTCGCCACGGCGTCGTCGGCCCGCTCTCGCGCCGGCTGGCCTGGCGGATCGATCTGGTGGCGGCGGTCTCGACGGCGTTGTTCGCCCCCGAGGACGGTCGGCCGGGACTGCCGCCGGTCCCGGGCTCGGCCGTCCTCCCCTGCGGTCCCGACCTCGAGCGCTTCGTGCCGATGCCGCGCAGCGAGGCGCGCCGGGCGCTCGACCTCGACCCCGACGGCCGCTTCCTCTTCTTCCCGGCCAACCCGGCCCGCCCGGAGAAGCGCCACGATCGCGCCGCCGAGCTGGCGGCGGCCTGCGAAGCGGAACTGCTGACCGGCGGCTCGATCGACCCGGACCGGATGCCGCTCTGGCTCAACGCCGCCAACGCCGTCCTCGTCACCTCCGACTACGAGGGCTTCGGCCTCGCCGCGGTCGAGGCGCTGGCCTGCGGGGTGCCGGTCCTCTCGACCCCGGTCGGGGTCGCCCCCTACGCGCTGGCCGGGGTCGAGGGATGCCTCTGCGCCGAGTTCGAGGTGGATGGATGGAGCGCGGCCGCGCGCCGTCATCTGGGGGCGTCGGACCCGCGGGTCGACGGCGCCGCCCGCGCCGCCTCGCTCTCGGCGGCACGAATGGCCGAGCGCGTGATCGAGGCCTACCGCGACGTTGCCGGCAAGCCGGTAATAGATTGAAGCGATGAGTTCGGAGACGCCGGGGGGCGAGAGCCTGGACGCGCAGATGCGAGAGGCGGAGAGCCGGCTGAGAATGGCGGCGCAGGTCGCGAGCGAGGCGGAACGGCGGGCCGAAGCCGAGATCAAAGCGCTCGAGGCCGACCTCGACCGCCGGCAGGCCGAAGCCGAGGAGGCGATCGAGAAGCTGAAGCTTCAGCACGAGGAAGAGCTGCAACGCGAGCGCGAGGCGAAGCAGAAGGCGATCGCCGGCGCCGAGGAGCGGCTGGGAGAGATCGAAGCCCAGGCGGACACCGCCGAAGAGCGGATCGCCGCCGCCGAGCGCCGCGCCGCCGAGGTCGAGGGCGCGATCGACGACGAGCGGGCGCGGGCGCGGGAGAGCGCCGCGGCCTGGCTGCGCGAGCAGCTCGAATCGCTGCGCCGAGGGACGGAGCAGCGATAACCGCAAGCCGCGAGTTCGACGTCGCCGTCATCGGCGGCGGCGCCGCCGGGCTCTGGACGGCGCTGCGCGCCGCCGAGCAGGGCGGCAGCGTCTGCCTGATCTCGCGCACCCCGCTCTCCCTCAGCGCCAGCTTCTGGGCGCAGGGCGGGCTGGCGGCGGCGCTGGAGCCCGACGACTCCCCCGACAGCCACGCGGCGGACACGATCGCCGCCGGGCGCGGCCTCTGTCGCCCCTCGGCGGTGCGGGTCCTGGCCGACGAAGCGCCGGCCGCGGTCAGGGACCTGCAGGCCCGCGGCGTGGTCTTCGACCTCGACCACGAAGGCCGACTGGCGCTCGGGCTCGAGGGGGGCCACGCGAGCCGGCGCATCGTCCACTCCGGCGGCAGCCAGACCGGACACGAGATCACCTCGAAGCTGGCGGCGATGGTCGCGGCCGAGGACCGGATCGAGGTCTTGGAGAAGTCGTCGGCGACGGCGCTGTGGAGCGACGGCGAGCGCTGCCACGGCGTCCTCACCGACTCCGGCCCGGTCGCCGCCGCGGCCACGGTGCTGGCGACCGGCGGCGCGGCGGCGCTGTGGCGGCGCACCACCAACCCGCGTGGAGCGATCGGCGCCGGCCCGGTGCTGGCGGCCGCCGCCGGGGCCGACCTCGCCGACCTCGAGTTCTGCCAGTTCCACCCGACCGCGGTGGCGCTGCCGGGGTCGCCCTTCGACGGGTCGCTGATAACCGAGGCGATCCGCGGCGAGGGGGCGACATTGCTCGACGCCGCGGGCGAGCGCTTCACCGACGAGCTCGCCCCCCGCGACGCGGTTACCGCCGCGATTCTCGAGCGGATGCGCGTCGACGGGACGCCGGACGTCAAGCTCGACCTGCGGCGGATCGACGAGGCGCGGTTTCCCAACGTCTTCGCCTCGCTGGCCGAGGCGGGCCTCGACCCGCGTTCGGAGCCGGTCCCGGTCACGCCTGCCGCCCACTACACGATGGGCGGGGTGGTGGTGGACCTCGACGGTCGCTCCTCCCTCGCCGGCCTCTACGCCGTCGGCGAGTGCTCCTGCACCGGCCTGCACGGGGCCAACCGGCTCGCCTCCAACTCGCTCAGCGAGTGCTTCGTCTTCGGCGCCCGCGCGGCGACGGCGGCGCTCGGCGAGCAGCGCAGCGCCGAGCGGCCACAGCTGCCGGAGTGGCGCTTTCAACCGCCGAGCGAAGAGACCCGGGACGTGGTCTGGCGCCTCGCCGGACCGTTGCGCAACCCGGACGACCTGGCGCGGCTGGTCTCCGATCCCTACCCGCTGGCGAAGGCGATCGCGACCGTCGCGCTCGACCGTCGCGAGTCCCGCGGCGGCCACCTCCGCGTCGACTGCCCCGAGGCCGACCCGGCACTCGACGGCATCCACGTCGTCGTCGGCGCTGACGCCAGCACCCGGCACGAGGTCTGGCGCTGAGCGCCTGCCCACGCGTTAGCGTCGGTCCATGCTGCTCGGCGTCGACGTAGGAGGGACCTTCACCGACGCCGTTCTGCTCGACGAAGGCGAGGTCCATACCGCCAAGGTGCCGACGACGCCGGGAGAGGAGTCAACCGGAGTGCTGCGGGCGATCGAGGAGGTGCTGGAGCGGGCTGGGGCCGAGCCCGGCGATGTCGAGTCCTTTGCCCACGGGATGACCGTCGGCACCAACGCGCTGCTGGAGGAACGCGGCGCCCGCACCGCACTGATCGCAACGCGCGGCTTCGCCGACGTGCTCGAGATCGGCCGCCAGGACCGTCCTCACCTCTACCGCCTCTGCGCCCCGAAGCCCCCGCCGCTGGTCGAGCGGAAGCTGCGCTTCGAGGCCGAGGAGAGGGTCGGACCCGAGGGGATCGTGACCGCGCTCGCCGAGGGGGAGCCGGAGCGACTGGCGGCGCTGGTCGAGCGCTCCGGGGCCGAGTCGGTGGCGATCTGCCTGCTCTTCTCCTACCTCGACCCCTCGCACGAGCGGCTGATCGCCGAGCACCTCCGCGAGCGCCTCCCCGGAGTGCACGTGTCCGCCTCGCACGAGGTGCTGCCCCGCTTCCGCGAGTACGAGCGCACCTCGACCACGGCGATCGACGCCTACCTCAGCCCGCTCCTCGGTCGCTACCTCGGTCGACTGACCGAGGCGACCGACCAGGTGCGGCTGCCCCGTCCCCAGGTGATGCTGTCCTCGGGCGGGATCGCGCCGGCCGGGGAGGCCTCCCGGGCCGGGGCGTGGAGCGTCCTCTCCGGTCCGGCGGGAGGCGCGGTCGGGGCGGGCCTGCTGGCCCGGACCAGCGGCGACGGCAACGCACTCGGCTTCGACATGGGCGGGACCTCCTGCGACGTCTGCGTGATCGAAGAAGGCGAGGTCCGGCGCACCGACTCGCGCAAGATCGCCGGCCGGACGATTCAGCTGCCGGCGGTCGACGTCCACACCGTCGGCGCCGGCGGCGGCTCGATCGGCTGGCGCGATCCCGGCGGCGCCCTCCGGGTCGGGCCGCACTCGGCGGGAGCCGACCCCGGTCCCGCCTCTTACGGGCGCGGCGGCACCGAGCCTACGGTGACCGACGCCAACCTCGTGCTCGGCAAGCTCGCCCGGGACTCGCGCCTCGCCGGCGGCGTCGAGCTCGACGCCGAAGCCGCCGAGGCGGCGATCGACTCTCTCGCCGAGGAGCTCGGCCTCGACCGGCTGCAGACCGCCGCCGGGATCGTCCGCGTCGCCAACCAGGAGATGGTGCGAGCGCTGCGGGTGGTCACGGTCGAGCGCGGCGTCGACCCGCGCCGCTTCGCGTTGCTGCCCTTCGGCGGCGCCGGGCCGATGCACGCCGCGGCGATAGCCGCGGAGCTCGGGATCGGGGAAATACTCTGCCCGCGTGCGAGCGGCGTCCTCTCGGCACTGGGCCTCTGCGCTTCGGACCGCCGCCGCGACACCGCTCGCACGGTGATGTTGAGCGGCGCCGAGCTGAACCGGGAGCGGATCGCGGCGGAGGTCCGGGCGATGATCGAGGCCGCGGACGGCTCGCTGGGCGAGGCCCGCCCCGAGGTCGCCTACGAGATCCGCTACGCCGGCCAGGCATTCGAGCTGCCCGTCCCGGGGCCGCCCGAGCCGGACCCGGCCGACCTGATTGCGGACTTCGAGCGCGCCCACGAGGAGCGCTACGGGCACCGCGACCCCGAGGGTGAGGTCGTCCTCGTCGACATCCGCCTGGCGCTGGTGGCTCCAGGGCCGGAGCCGCGGCCGGTGGCGGCGCGGGGCCGGCTCGCGCAGAGCGAGCGCGACGTCTGGTTCGGCGAGAAGTGGGTCTCGACTCCGGTCCTCCGCGGCGAGCCGCCCACGGGCACCGAGGCCGAGGGCCCGGTCGTCTTCGAGCTGCCGGAGGCGACCCTTGCCCTGCCGCCGGGCTGGAGCGCCGAGGTGGACGAGACCGGAACCGTCATCGCGCGGTTCCTTATGCCGCCCACACGGGCAAAAGGAACCGCGCGATGAGATCTGGCCGGCCAGGAACCGCCGGAGCGACGAACGGGGGCTCGACGTGACGAGCGACCGCCTCGACCCGATCACCCTGCAGGTGCTGGTCGGCGGCCTCCGCGGCGCCTGCGACGAGATGGGCGCGCACCTGATCCGCTCCGCCTACTCGGCCAACATCAAGGAGCGCCACGACTGCTCGACCGCGCTGTTCGACGCCCACGGCGAGCTGGTGATGCAGGCCGAGCACATCCCGGTCCACCTCGGTTCGATGCCCGACGCGGTCGCGGCGGTGCTGGAGGAGGAGCACGAGCCGGGACGGTCCTGGATCCTCAACGACCCCTACCGCGGTGGCACCCACCTGCCGGACATCACGCTCGTCTCGCCGGTCTTCGTCGGCGCGGACCTCTTCGGCTTCGCCGCCAGCCGCGCCCACCACGCCGATGTCGGCGGCCCCACCCCCGGCGGGATGCCCGCCTTCTCGAGGACGCTGGCCGACGAGGGAGTCGTGATCCCGCCCACCCGCGCGACCGAGGAGGAGCTGAACCGCCTCGTCGGCCGGATGCGCTCTCCACGCCAGCGCCTCGCCGACCTGCGGGCACAGCAGGCCGCCAACCGGATCGGCGAGCTGCGCCTGACCGAGCTGGCTGCCCGCCACGGTGCCGAGCGGCTACGGGAGGGGATGAAGGCGATCCTCGCCTACAGCCAGCGCCGCACCCGCGCCGCGCTCGCCGCCCTGCCCGACGGCAGCTACCGCGCCGAGGACGTGCTGGAAGACGACTCGCCCATGGCCGAGCGCGACGTCGTGCTGCGGGTCGAGGCGACGATCGAGGGCGACAGCCTGCGTCTCGACTTCGCCGGCACCGACCCGCAGGTCGCCGGCAACCTCAACTGCCCGCTCTCGGTGACCAGGTCGGCGGCCTTCTTCGCGGTCCGCGTGCTGACCGACCCCGATGCTCCCCCCTCGGCCGGCGCCCACCGGCCGATCGAGGTCCTCGCCCCGCCCGGCTGCCTGCTCAACGCTTGCTACCCCGCCGCCGTCGCCGCCGGCAACGTCGAGACCTCGAGCCGGGTGGCCGACCTGGTGATCGCGGCGCTCGCCGGCGCGCGCCCGGTTCCGGCCCCGGGCCAGGGGACGATGAACAACGTCACCCTGGCCGACGACCAGTTCACCTACTACGAGACGATCGGCGGCGGCCAGGGCGCCTGCCCGGAGGCCGACGGGCCGAGCGCGATCCACGTGGCGATGTCGAACACGCTGAACACGCCGGTCGAGGCGCTGGAGACGGAGTTCCCGGTGCGCGTGCGCGAGCTCTCCCTGCGCGAGGGCAGCGGCGGCCAGGGCACCCGCAGTGGCGGCGAGGGAATCGTCCGTGAGCTCGAGGCGCTGGCGCCGATGCGCTTCACGCTGATCACCGAGCGACGCCGCCACCCTCCGCGCGGCCGCGATGGCGGCGGCGACGGCGCTCCCGGCGTCAATCTGCGCAACGGGGAGCTTTTGCCGAGCAAGTGCGAGGGCGATCTCGAGCCCGGAGACCGCTTGAGAATCGAAACTCCGGGTGGTGCGGGAAGAATTTAAGGCCGAAAATTTGGCGATTTGGCCGGCCTGGTCTAGAATGCGCGACCTCGGCGGGCAGATATCGCCGTTTACGGCCCGGAGTCACCTCTCCGCCGCACCTCAACATCGACCTTCTGAAGGTACTGAATTCAATGCCGATCGCTTTCAAGGAATGGGCAGTAACGGTCCGCGCTCTCGCCGAGGGTGAGCAGCTGCTGACCCTGCGCAAGGGCGGAATCCGCGAGGAGAACAAGCACTTCGAACTCGAGCACGAGCGCTTCTTCCTCTACCCCACGTTCGACCACCAGCGGAACGACCTGGTGCGCGAATCCCACCACCCCGAGTTGCGCCGCGCCCTCGAGGAGGGTGTCTGGCCCGACGAGGAGCCGCCGCCGCAGGCGCTGCTCCAGGACGGCGGCATCCCCCAGCCCGACCGCGTGCGACTGCGCGCCTGGGCCGAGGTCACCGACCACGTCACGATCAACGATCGGCGCACCCTCGACTGCCTCTCGCCGTACTACATCTGGACCCCGGACTACGCCGAGAAGCGGCTCAACTGGAAGCGGCGCCATCCCCTCCACATCCTGCTGCTGCGGGTCCACCGCATCCCGCGGCCGGTCACCGTGCGCGTCCGCGACGAGTACCACGGCTGCCGCTCCTGGGTCGAGATCGACCGCGACCTGCCCTTCGAGGGCACGCCGGTGATGGCCGACGAGGAGTTCGACCGCGCTCGTCAAGAGATACGCGAAGTTTGCGACCAGCCCGAGCCTGCGCTCGTCTGACCTGCGCATACCGGCGTCCTCGCTCGCTCACGTGCAGAGCACGCTTCGCTCCCTGCGTCCTTGGTCTGCTTGGTCAGTCGACCGCAGTCTCTAGGCTGGAACCGTGTCCTGGATCGAGACGGAGTCGCTGAGTTTCACGGCTCGGCATGACACCGACGATTCGGCGTTCGCGGAGCGGACGTTGGATCGGCTGGAGAATTTGCAGCTGCGGTTGGAAGATCGGTTCGAGAAGGTGCCCGGCGAGGTCACGGTGGTGGTCCACACCAACCCGGTCTGGCTGACCATGGCCCACCCCTTCCTGCCCGCGGCGCGCTGGTCGGCGGCGCCGGCGGGGCGGCGTTACCTCGCGGGCTGGGCGATGGCGACCGAGCTCCACGTCCTCAACGACCCTCACCTTGAACGCCGCGCCGCCGGCGACGACTCGCTCGAGGCCCTGCGCGGGACGGCCGAGCGCCTCTACGCCCAACTCGTGGTCGCCGCCAACAACACCGCCCTCCCCCCCTCCTGGACGCCGCGCCGCTTCGCCCGCTACCTGCGCTGGGCCTGGCTGGTCGAAGGCGGCGCCCAGTACTACGCGCGCCAGGTCGGCCTCTACCGCGCTGCCCTGATCCGCCGCCTGCGCGAGAGCGCTCGCCCTTCCTTCCCTCCTTCCCGCCGCGACGCGGTGATCCTCGGCGGCACGATCTTCGACCTGCTGGAGAACGAGCGCGGCCCCGAGGCCTGCGACCGCCTGGTCGACGGCCTCCTCCCCGGCGGCCCCGCGGTCACTCTCGAAGACGCGTTCGACGCTCGCTTCCGCGACATCGAGGACGCCTGGCGGGACTACCTGCGGACGATGGTCCGCCCGGCCGGCGTCAGCTGAGTCGGGTTCAGACGGCGCGCAGCAGCAGGAAGACCCCGAAGGCGACGGCGACGATGCCGAACGACCAGAGGTAGATCCGTGCGTAGGCGCCGAGGAGACCGTAGCTGCGCGGCTTGCGCCCGCGGGCATCTTCCAGATGCTTGGCGTTGGCGGTTTCCGGCCAAGCCTCCTGCTCGTCCTCGATCAGCGTCTCGGCCAGAAGAGCGCGGGCTTCCGCGGACTGGCCGGCGCGAACCATCACACGTTGGGAGCCACCGCCAGGGTTCAACCAGCCGATGCCGATCTGGGGGCCGTTGATGCCCACCGGCTTGAGCAGACTCGGGATTCCGGCGTTCTCGAGCAGTCCGCGGATCATCTCCGCTTCGACCTGATCGCTGGCGTAGGCGACCCCGACCAGGTCGTCGCCATCGCCGTCGTCCACCCCAGGACCCCCGGTCGTCGGCAAGCTCGTCCCCCGCTCAGCTGAGTTGGTAGAGGATCCAGACCAGGATCAGGCCGCCGAGCGCCGCGGCGACGAGCCAGATCGCCAGCGTGGCGGCCGAGGTTTCGTTGCCGCCGCGGGCGAGCCGGCGCTGCTCCAGCAACTCGGCCTGCTCGTCCCCTTCGCTCTCGATCATCGTCTCGGCAAGGAGGTCGCGCGCCTTCTGCGCCAGGTCGGAGACCACGTAGACGTCATGCGGACCGGCGGAGAGGAAGTCGGGGTTGTCGAAGCCGCCGCTGCGTTTGAGGATGCTGGGAATCCCGGCATCGACCAGCAAGCCCTGCAGCATTTCCGCTTCGGCCTGATTGCGACCGAAGGCGACCTTGACCAACGGCCCGCCGCCGCCGCCTCCACCTCCCCCACCACCGTCGCCACCCCCATGCGAGCCGCCACCCCCGTGGGCGCCGCGGCGGTGGGCGCCGCTCTTACGGGACGTCGAGCTCGACATCGGCGATCTTCAGATCCTGTAGCAGGTAGGCCTTCACCTCAGGTTCATCTTCCTCCGCCAGCGAGACGATGACGTAGATCTGTTCGGGCCAGGCGACCGCCTGGTTGACGTCGGTCTGGGACGGATAGGCGGCGCTCTTGGTGTGGGAGTGGTAGATCGCCAGCAGCTCGGCTCCCCCGTCTTCGATCGTCTTCAGCGCGTTGTACTGCTCCTGCGCGTCCATCTCATAGCGCAGCGGGCTGGCAGCCGCGTTGGCGACGCGGATGATCCCGGTCGCCTCGCCATCGACTCCGGCGATCATCCCGCAGCACTCGTTCGGCATGTCCTCGCGCGCGTGCGCCACCATCTCGTCGACCAGGGCTTTGGAGATCCGCATCGCGGCGAGGCTAGCGGACCGCTCTCCGGGCGGCTCCGCTGACGACGCGCCGCAGCGCCCACCAGGCCGGCTTCGGATCGCCGCCGCGATCGAACAACCCGGCGTACTGGCAGAACGAGCAGCTCGATTCGAATCCCGCCGCGTCCTCCCAGGTGAACCAGTAGGCACCCGCTATCCGCCAGCGCCGGCGCTCCGCGAGCAGGCGGGAGAAGGTCCGTTCCAGGAACTGCGCCTGCCCCTGCGGGCCCTGGTCGAAGGCGGTCGGCCTCTCCGCGTCGGAGGCGACACCCACCTCGCTCAGCAGCAGTGGCTTGCCGCCGTCCCCCGCCTGGGCCATGACCTTGCGGATCCGCCGGATCACGTATTCCACCCCGGCCGTCGTCGCCGAGTAGGGATGCACCGCGGCGACGTCGAAATCGCGCTTGAACCCCGGGACCTGGTACATCCGCCGCAGGAAGACCCAGGGACGGTAGGTGTGCTCGATCGGCGCCACCGCCGCGGCGACGATCTGGGCCTGCGGGTCGGCGGCGCGGATCGTTGCGGCGCTTGCGTGAAGCAGCCGTACGTAGCCGCGCGGCGAGGGGCGCGGAGGCCAGTAGAGGATGAAGTTCGGCTCGTTCCAGACCTGCCACTGACGCACCGGCAGCCGCTGGCCGCGCCCCCTCCAGAATTGACCTCCCGACCCGTAGCGCTCGACCAGCGCCCGCAGGAATCCCCGCCACTCGGCGAGGGCCGAGCCGCCGAGGGGCGGCGGCGCGGGGCTCGCCGTGGACCAGGCAGGGGCTCCGCCGAGCTGAGGCATCACCCGAGTTCCATTGGCGGCAGCTTCCGCGAAGACACGGTCCAACCCGGCGAAGTCGTACTCACCCCGCCGCGGCTCGACTTCCGACCAGGTCACCGCCAGGCGCAGGTTCAGGCCCAGCCCGCCCAGTCGCTCGAAGTCCCCCTTCGTCAGGGGGGCTTGCGGAACCACCCCGAAGAACCGCGCCGGAGCGCCCCTGGAGGCCCCCGCCGGGCAGACGGCGACGCTCAGCAGCGCTACGAGCGCCAGGGAGAGCGCCGCGGCGACGCGGCGCTCCGCCCGAGCATCAACGCCCACGCGGCCCGACGAATCGGATCATTTTCGGTTCGGGTGGGCAGTAGCTGCGACATTCCGTGCCACCCGGATCGAAGGCGATCGGCCGCCATCCCTGCATGACGACCGACAGCGGGTTGTCCCAGTGGGTCAGGTAGGCCCCGCCCCCGTTGCCGAAGGACTCGATCACGCGGTCTTGCCGGTTGAGCCAAAAACCAACCGGTTCCGGATTGGACTGTCCGCCCGACCCGACCGCGAAGGCGCGGCCGTTGGGGTCGAACGCCGCTTGCCGGACCGGCCAGCGGATCGTCCGCACGCCGGCGCGGCCGAAGCCTCGATCGATCGCGCCGTTGGCCTGGAAGCGCACGGCGAAGCCCTTTTTATCGCTGGCGCCGAGGAGATCGAAGGCGCCGTCCGGGCGTGCCACGATCGCGCCCACGCTCGGCAAGGCACCGGGATGATCGAAATAGTGCAGCCTGGAGATCGATCGCCTGGCGAGGCGCGAGAAGTGGCGATCGAAGAGGCCGCGCGCGGCGATGCGGCGCACATACAGCCATTCGGACCCGGAGCCGTCCGCAGAGAACCCGGCAATCAGGCGTGAGCCGTTGGGCCGCTCCAGCGAGATCCGGCCGGAGTACTTCGGGACCGTTGCGCCGGCCGAGCCGGTGGCGATGACGACCCCGCCCGCCCCGAAGCCGCTGTCGAGCTTGCCGTCTGAGGCGAACCGCGCGGTGATCGCATCCACCTGCTGCGATGCCGCCGGGTCCGCGAAGTTGAAGATCGATGCGCCGAGTATGCGGACGATCACCCGTTCCGCGGAATCCACCGAGACGGTCCTTTCACCCCTGCAGGCGCAGCGGAAGCCGACGCTGCCTGCATTGCCGAACGAGGCGTCGAGGGCTCCGTCGGGGAGCAGCCGGGTGACCGTCGGTTCCTGTTCGCTTCCTCCCAGCAGCAGCGTCCTGCCCTGCTTGTCGAACGTCATCGCCGAGAACCCGGCCGGGTAGTCCCAATGCGAGAAGCCGAAGTTCGCGGCGAGCGGGCCGTTGCGGCCGAAGCGGGAGACCCAGGCGTTGCCGGGACCGACTCGCAGGAAGTTGACCTGACCGTCCGGGGCGACGACCGGGGGGCCGGTCGAGATGTACTGGCCGCCGGCGAATTCGGCGGCCATGCTGACCACGCCGTTGCGGCCGAAGCTCCGGTCCACGGTCCCCGATGCGCTCGCGCTCGCCGTCGCCGCGGCGACTCCCACGCATAAAACCGCCAGTCCCGCAACGAGCTTTCCTACCCTCATTCCGAACCCCTCTCGTGTTTGGTGTCGGATCAAACACCGAACGGTGGAGAAGTTGCGCCAGCAGGCCCAGCCGGGCCACCGAAGCGCTTTCAGGAGAAAGCGACTACCACCAGACCGTCGAATCGAGGTTCTCGATCTCCTCGATCGGTTTCGTGTAGACGCCGGAGGAGAGGTACTTCCAGCCGTCGTCGGGGATCAGGAAGACGACGTTGCCGCCGTCGAGCTCGCCGGCGATGCGGGCGGCGATCGCGGCGATCGCGCCGGCGGAGACGCCGGCGAAGACCCCCTCCTCGTCGAGCAGGCGCTTGGTCCAGAAGATCGCGTCGCGGTTGGAGACCATGATCTTGCGGTCGAGGATCGAGAGGTCGATGATCGGCGGGATGAAGCCGTCGTCGAGGGAGCGCAACCCCTGGACCAGCTCGCCCTGCATCGGCTCGGCGGCGACGATCAGCGTCTCCGGGTTGGCCTCCTTGAGGCGGCGGCCGTTGCCCATCAGGGTGCCACCGGTGCCGAGACCGCCGACGAAGGCGGCCACCTCGTCGAGCTCATCGAGGATCTCGACCGCGGTGCCGTTGTAGTGGGCGAGCGGATTGGCCTCGTTGCCGTACTGGTAGGGCATGTAGAAGGAGGGGTCCTGCGACATCTCCAGCGCCACCTCGACGGCGCCGTTGGACCCCTTGGCCCCCTCCGAGTAGACGATCTCCGCCCCGTACATGCGCAGCAGCTGCGTGCGCTCCTCGGTGACGTTGTCGGGCATCACCACCTTCAGCGGATAGCCCTTGCGGCGGCAGATCATCGCCAGGGCGATGCCGGTATTGCCGGAGGTCGGTTCGAGGATCGTGTGGCCGGGTTCGATCGCCCCCTCGGCCTCAGCCGCCTCGATCATCGACTTGGCGACGCGGTCCTTGACCGAGCCGGTCGGGTTGTGGCCCTCGAGCTTGGCGTAGATGCGGACATCCGGCTTGGGCGAGAGCCGCGGCAGCTCGACCAGCGGCGTATTGCCGATCGACTCGACGATGTCGCCGAAGCGTCCCCCGCAGGGTCTGTTTAGAAGTCGATCCGGTTGCATGGCCACCCGCTACCCGTTACTTCAGAAAGTGTAGCGACGGAGGACGGCCACGCCCAGTTCCCAATTGTGGGCTGCGGGTGTATCTTCGCCCAGGGCCAGCAATTCTTTGGATCGGAGGCGGTACCGAGTGAGCAAGACCCGATTGAGCGCGCTGTTCGCGGTTCTCCTCGTGGCAATTGCATCATTGCTCGTGGCAGGGTGCGGCGGGGGCGGCGGCTCCACCACCGGCGGCGGGGGCGGCGGAGAAGAAGCCACGCTTACGGTCGGCTCCGACATCCCCTATCCGCCGTTCGAGCAGGGGAAACCCGGCAACTACACCGGCTTCGACGTCGATCTGATGGAAGCGATCGCAGAAAAGATGGGCCGAACCGCCGAATTCCAGGACACGTCATTCGAAACCATCTTCCGAGACGTCGCGCAGGGGAAGTTCGAAGCGGTGATCTCGGCGGCGACGATCACCGAAGAACGCGAGAAGGCGGTCGATTTCTCGAACCCGTATTACCTCTCCGAACAGGCGGTCCTGGTCAAAGAAGGCAGCGACATCAAATCCCTCGAAGACCTCGAAGGGAAGACGGTCGGCGTCCAGCAGGGAACCACCGGGCAGGAACTCGCCAAGGAAAAATCGGGGGCGAGCGAAATCCGTCCCTATCCGGAAGGGCCGGACGCCGTCAATGCGCTCAAAGCCGGAACCGTCGAAGCGGTGATCATCGACGCGCCGGTCGCCCAGAACGCGGTCGAAAAATCCGGCGGCGTCGAAATCGCCGAAAAAGTCCCGACCGAAGAAGAGTATGGAATCGCCGTGGCCCAGGGTGAAACCGGACTCCTCGACGAAATCAACAAAGGACTCGAAGAAGTAGAGAAAGACGGGACCTACAAAAAGATCTACGAAAAGTGGTTCCACCTCGAACCGCCCAAGGCGATCTTCTCCGCCAAGCACGAAGCTGAATAGCGTCAGCCACCGAGATTTGGGACGAGCACGAAGGGGCGCCATGATGGCGCCCCTTCGTATTTCCTAGGACGGCCAGCAGGAGACGGCGATGAGCGAATTCTTCCACCAGTACTTCGACTTCCAGGTGATGGGGGAACACTTCGGGGAAGTCTTCGAAGGCTTCCTACAGAACCTCTTGATCTTTGCCGTCGTCGGGGTGCTCGCGCTGACCTGGGGTCTGGTCCTGGCGCTGCTCCGCCAACTTCCCGGCAGGAAGTTCATGCCGATCCGCGGCCTGACGATCGCCTACATCGACCTCTTCCGCGCGATCCCGCTGCTGATCATCATCCTGCTCATCTCCGGCGGTGTCCCCTTCCTCAACTTCATCCCGAAAGAAATCCGCATCCCCCACTGGTTCGGCCGGCCGGACCCGTTCTGGTACGGGGTCGCGGCGCTGGTGATCGTCTACGGGGCCTTCATGGCCGAGGTGTACCGCGCCGGAATCGAAGCGGTGCCCGGCGGTCAGATGGAGGCGGCGCGCTCGCTCGGCATGAGCCATTGGCAGGCAATGCGCCACATCGTCGTTCCCCAGGCCGTGACCAAGATCCCCGCTCCGATGCTGAACGAATTGATCTCGCTGCTGAAGGACAGCACGCTCGTCAGCGTCATCGCCCTCGGCGAGTCGGTGCTGATCAGCCGGGAAATACTGGCCGAATCGTTCAACAGCTCGGCGCTGATGCTGACCGCCTTCTTCTTCCTCATCATCATCCTGCCGCTGGCCCGGGTCGTCGACAAAATGATCGCCCGCAGCCAGGGCAAAATCGCTCGCGGCTCCCACATCGAGGTCGGTTGAGCGAGCGATGGCCGAGCCGATGGTCAGCCTGCGGGGAATCCACAAGCGCTTCGGCGATCTCGAGGTGCTGCGCGGCGTCGACATCGACGTCGCCAAAGGCGAAGTCGTCTGCATCCTCGGCCCCAGCGGCTCGGGCAAGAGCACCCTGCTGCGCTGCGTCAACCTGCTCGAGCCCCCCGAGGAGGGCGAGATCTTCGTCGAAGGCCACGACATCTGCAGGGGGCCCGCGTCGGGGACCGGCGAGCAGAGCTGGGAGCTGAACTTCGTGCGGCAGCGGGTCGGCATCGTCTTCCAGCAGTTCAACCTCTTCCCGCACAAGACCGCCCTGGGGAACGTAGCCCTGGCGCAGGAACGGGTCCTCGGCCGCTCCAAGAGCGAGGCGCGCGCGAAGGGCGCCGAGCTGCTCGAACGGGTCGGCCTCGGCGACAAGCTCGCGGAGTACCCGGAACGGCTATCCGGAGGCCAGCAGCAGCGCGTGGCGATCGCCCGGGCGTTGGCGATGGAACCGCAGGTGATGCTCTTCGACGAGGTCACCAGCGCCCTCGACCCGGAGCTGGTCAAGGAAGTGCTCGACGTGATGCGGGAGCTGGCCGAGGAAGGGATGACGATGCTCGTCGTCACTCACGAGATCGGCTTCGCCCGCGAGGTCGCCGACCAGGTCGTCTTCATGGACGGCGGCGTGATCGTCGAGCATGGCAAGCCGGCCGAAGTCCTCGACAGCCCCCGCGAGGAGCGGACGAAGAGGTTCCTCGGCCTGGTGCTCGAGCGCTGAGCGCGGCGCGCTAGGAAGCGCCGCCGGCCATCGCCGGCAGGATGACCACGGTGTCGCCGTCGGCGACGGAGGTGTCGAGGCCGTCGAGCACCCGCACGTCCTCGTCGTTGAGGTAGACGTTGACGTAGCGGTTGAGCTCGCCCTCGGCGCCGAACAGCTGCCCCTCGGTGTCGGGGTGCTCGCTGGTCAGGGTGCGGAGCACCTCGCCCACGGTCGCGCCGCCGGCCTCGACCTCGGGTTGGCCGCCGGTTTTCGGGCGCAGCACAGGTGGGATCCTCACGGTCGCCATCGAGCGGGAAACCTATCGCCTATCCGGCGCAGAAGAGCTGGTAGTCCGGGAACCGGCCCATCTCGGACTCAGGGATCTCGGGCGCGTTCTCGCCGCAGATCGGGCAATCCGGGTCGCGGCGGACCTTGAGCTCGGTGAAGCGGGTGCTGAGCGCCTCGAAGAGAAGGAGACGGCCGACCAGCGGCTCGCCGATGCCGAGCACGAGCTTGATCACCTCGTTGGCCTGCAGCATTCCCATCGTCCCGGCCATCACCCCGAGCACCCCGTTGGCCGAGCAGCTCGGCGCCAGATCGGCCGGCGGCGGCGTCGGGTACAGGCAGCGGTAGCAGGGCCCCTCGAAGGGGACGAAGGTGGAGATCTGCCCGTCGAAGCTGAGGATCGAGGCGGAGACCACCGGCTTGCGCAGTCGCACCGAGGCGTCGTTGAGCAGGTAACGGGTGGGGAAGTTGTCGGCGCCGTCGACGATCACGTCGTAGTCCTCGATCACGTCGAGGATGTTGGAGGCGTCGAGCCGCATCTGGTACTCGACCACCTCGACGTCGGGGTTCAGCGCCTCGATCGTCTTGCGCGCCGAGGAGGTCTTCGACTCGCCGATCCGTTCGGTGTTGTGGATCACCTGGCGCTGCAGGTTGGAGGCGTCGACGACGTCGTCGTCGACGAGGCCGAGGGTGCCGATGCCGGCGGCGGCGAGGTAGAGCGCCGTCGGCGCGCCGAGTCCGCCGGCGCCGAGCAGCAACACCTTCGCGTTCAGCAGCTTCAGCTGGCCGTCGATCCCGACCTCGGGCAGCAGCGTGTGGCGCGAGTAGCGGTCGCGCTGCTCTGCGGTCATTCCCGTCGCGGCGACGACCGGAAGACCCTGCTCCTGCCAGGCGAGGATGCCGCCGCCCATCGAGGCGACGTTCTCGTAGCCCATCCTCTGCATCTGCGCCGCGGCGATCGCCGAGCGGTTGCCGGAGCGGCAGTAGAGGATCGTGCGGGCCGATTTGTCCGGCGCGGCGGCCGCGATCTCGTCGTTGAGCAGGCCCGGCGGGACCAGCCTGCCCCCCTCGAGATGGACCTCCTGGTACTCGTGCGGCTCGCGGGTATCGACCAGGACGACGTCGCCGCCCTCGATCTCCTCGGCGGCCTCGAACGGCTCGATCTCCTCGATCGTCTGGACCTGCTCAGTCTCTGCACCACTGGCCATGAATTCCCCTAAATCCGATCAGCTTTTACTTCAAAAAGTATAGCGGGCCGCCGAGGCGACCCGCCATCGCGATCGGTGCCGGCTGAGGGTCAGGCGAAGCTGGGGCGCATCTGGCGCAGCCGGCGGACCCGCTCCTCGATCGGGGGGTGGGTCGAGAAGAGCGCGGCCATGCCGCTCCCCTTGAACGGCTTGACGATGAAGAGCGGCTCCGCCGCCTGGTTGACCTGCATCGGCATTGCCTGAGCCCCTTGGTCGAGGCGCAGCAGGGCGCTCGCCAGGGACTCCGGGTTGCCGCAGATTTCGGCGCCGCCGGCGTCCGCCGCGTACTCGCGCTGGCGCGAGATCGAGAGCTGGATGATGCTCGCCGCGATCGGTGCCAGCAGGACCATCGCCAGCGAGGCGACGAGGCTGAGCGGCGAGTTGTCGTCGTTGCCGAACCACATGAACATGTAGGCCAGGTAGGTGATCGCCGCGCCGATCGCCGAGGCGACCGACTGGATCAGGATGTCGCGGTTGCGGATGTGCGTGAGCTCGTGCCCGAGCACGCCGCGCAGCTCGTCCTCGGAGAGCAGTTTGGTGATGCCACGAGTGACGGCGACGGCCGAGTGCTTCGGGTTGCGCCCGGTCGCGAAGGCGTTGGGCTGATCCGCCGGGATCATGTAGAGGCGAGGCATCGGCAGGTTCGCGCGGGTCGTCAGTTCGCGGACGATCTGGTAGAGGCGGGGCGCCTCGGACTCGTCGATCGGCTGCGCCCGAGCCATTTTGAGCGCCATTTTGTCGCTGAAGAAGTACGAGAAGAAGTTGATCGCGAGGGCGATGAAGAGGAAGAGAAGCGCCGTGCTCGCTCCGCCGATCGCCGCGCCGATCGCGACCAGCAGGCCACCCAGGGTGGCCATAAGGATCGTGGTCCGGAGGGTGGCACCCCAGGTCGATTGTTTCGTGGTGGTCATCGCGTGGCTGCTCCTAAGGTCGCTTTACACCAGGGAGTATGGGCCGGAACGGCGCTTGTGGCCATAGGGGCCGGCCCCTGTCTCGCCCGGGTGGACCACCTAGTCGCATCTAGGCTTGACCGATGACCCTGGCGCTGATCGTCGTGCTCGCGCTCGTGGTGGTGGCGCTTGCGGCCAGGCTTCTGAGCCTGCGGCGTCGCTTCATGCCGCTGGAGCGGCTGATCGAGGAGATGGAGAAGGTCGACCTGAGCCGGCCGGGACCGTTGCTGCCGGCTTCGATCGACGGGTTCGGCGAGACCGAGGAGGTGGAGCGGATCGAGCTCGCCTTCCTGCGGATGATGAACCGGCTCGAAGCCGAGCGGCGGCGGGCGGGGTCGGCGGCGCTGCGGGCGCAGGAGGAGGAGCGGGCGCGGGTAGCGCGCGACCTCCACGACGAGGTCAACCAGTCTCTGACCGGCGTCCTGCTGCGGCTCGAGGCGGTGCGCGAAGCGGCGCCGCCGCAGCTGGAGTCGGAGCTCTCGGAGACGAAGGCGCTGGCCAACCAGGCGATGCAGGAGCTGCTCTCGCTCGCTCGCCAGCTGCGGCCGACGGCGCTCGACGACCTCGGCCTGACGGCTGCGACCGCGGGCCAGGTCGAGCAGCTCGGCCGCGGCGAGATCGAGGCCGAGTTCTCGGCCGAGGGCGACTTCTCCGATCTCGGCGACGACGCCCAGCTGGTCGTCTACCGGGTGGCGCAGGAGGCGCTCTCCAACGTCGCCCGCCACAGCGGCGCCGAGCGCGTGGAGGTGCGACTGCGGCGGCGCGGCGGCGGCGAAGTCGAGCTCGAGGTCGCCGACGACGGCCGCGGCTTCGCCTTCGACGAATCGGAGGGCGGCCTGGGGATCGCCGGCATGCGCGAGCGCGCCCTCCTGATCGGCGCCGACCTCACCATCGAGTCCCGCCCCGGCCGCGGCACCACCGTCCGCCTGACCGTGCCGGGAGAATCCGGGCGATGAGAGTCCTGATCGCAGACGATCATGGGATCGTGCGCTCGGGGCTGCGGCTGCTGCTGGAGCGCCAAGCCGACATCGAGGTGGTCGCGGAGGCGGCCGACGGCGCCGAGGCCCGCGACCTGGCGGTGCGCGAGCGTCCCGACCTGGCGATCCTCGACGTCAAAATGCCGAAGCTGACCGGCCTGCAGGCGACGCGTGAGATCAAGCGGCAGGCGCCCGAGATCTCGGTCCTGATCCTCTCCATGCACGACGACGAGCGCTACCTGTTCGAGGCGCTGAAGGCCGGCGCCTCGGGATACGTGCTGAAGGCCCAGGCCGACACCGACCTGCTGGCGGCGATCCGGGCGGTCGAGCGCGGCGAGCCCTTCCTCACCCCGGAGGCGCAGCGGACGCTGATCAAGGACGTGCTCGAGCGCGGCTCCAGCGGCGAAGAGGAGCTGACCCCGCGCGAGGAGGAGATCGTCAAGCTCGTCGCCGAGGCGAACACGACCAGGCAGATCGCCGAGCTGCTGCACCTCTCCGAGAAGACGGTCGAGAACCACCGCGCCAACGCGATGCGCAAGCTGGGAATGCGCGACCGCGTCGAGCTGGTCCGCTACGCGATCCGCCGCGGCCTGATCGAGCCCTGAGCAGGAGGACGGGGCATAACCGACCTCTTTAGTAGGATTTGTGATCGATGCTGTTCTCGACCAAAGCCGAGTATGGAGTTCGCCTGATGGTCGAGCTGGGCCGTCAGCCCGGCTCGGAGCCGGTCTCGCTGAGCTCGGTCGCCGAGGCGGAGCGACTGCCGCTCTCCTACCTCGAGCACCTGGTCGCGAAACTGCGTAAGGCCGGGCTGGTCACCTCCACCCGCGGCGCCCACGGCGGCTACCGGCTGGCGAAGCCCGCCGACGAGATCACGATGGACACGGTGGTCGAGGCGCTGGAAGGCCAGATCGCCCCGATGGAGTGCTTCCACGAGTCCCCCGAGGGCAAGGTGCTGTGCTCGCACGAGGACGACGGCGACCGCGCCTGCGCGACGAAGCTTCTTTGGACCCGGGTGCAGGGCGGCGTCACCAAGGCCCTCGCGGGCACCACGCTGGCCGAGCTGGTCGAATTCTCGGCCCCTGCCGGGCGCAGCGAGGCCGCGATCGCAAGCGTCGCCTGACCCGAACTTTGAAACCCCAGAAACGGAGCGAAATTGGCTGAGCTGGAGATACGCAACCTGCACGTGAGCATCGAGGACAAAGAGATCCTCCGCGGTCTCGACCTCGACGTCGAGAAGGGCAAAGTGCACGCGCTGATGGGGCCCAACGGGTCCGGCAAGTCGACGCTCGCCAACGTGATCATGGGACACCCGGCGTTCGAGGTGACCGAGGGCTCGATCGCCTTCAAGGGCGAGGACATCACCGAGGCCGATCCCGACGTCCGCTCGCAGGCGGGCCTGTTCATGGCCTTCCAGTACCCGGTCGCGATCCCCGGCGTCTCGGTCAGCAAGTACCTGCGGATGATCATCAACGCCCAGCGCGAGGGGCGCGGCGAAGAGCAGATCAAGATCAAAGACTTCGCCAAAACCGCCCAGGAGGCGATGGCGCTCGCGAACATCCCCAAAGACTTCTCCAGCCGCTACCTCAACGACGGCTTCTCCGGCGGCGAGAAGAAGCGGATGGAGCTGCTGCAGCTGGCGCTGCTGCGGCCGGAGATGGCGGTCCTCGACGAGACCGACTCGGGCCTCGACATCGACGCCCTGCGCACCGTCGCCGATGGCGTCAACACCTTCGCCGGCCCCGACATGGGCGTGCTGATCATCACCCATTACCAGCGCATCCTGCACATGGTGAAACCGGACTTCGTCCACGTCATGTTCGAGGGACGGATCGTCAAAGAGGGCGGCCCGGAGCTGGTCGGCGTGCTGGAGGAGAAAGGCTACGGCTGGATCCGCGAGGAGGTTGCGGCGGGCGCCGGCGCCTAGCCGCCTGGAGATGGAGCCGGTGACCGAGAAGAGCTCCGCACCGACCGTCCCCTTCTCGATCGAGAAGGTCCGGGCGGCGTTCCCGGCGCTCGAGCGCGAGGTGAACGGGAAACCGGTCGCCTACCTCGACAGCGGCGCCAGCGCCCAGCGGGTGCTGGCCTCGATCCAGTCGGTCGACCGCTACGAGCGCCGCCACCACTCCAACGTCCACCGCGGCTCCCACACCCTCTCCGCCGAGGCGACCGAAGCCTACGAGGGGGCACGAGCCACGGTGGCCGACCACGTCGGTGCCGCCGACCGGCGGGAGATCGTCTTCGGCCGCAACGCGACCGAGGCGATCAACCTCGTGGCGCGCGCCTGGGGCGATGACAACGTCGGCACCGGCGATCGCATCCTCCTGACCGAGATGGAGCACCACTCCAACATCGTTCCCTGGCAGCAGCTGGCGGAGCGGGTCGGGGCGGAGATCGACTGGGCGCCGATCGACGACGACGGCCTGCTCGACATGGCGGCCTTCGCCGAGCTGCTCGAACGCGGCCCGAAGCTCGTCGCCGTCTCCCACGTCTCCAACGTGCTCGGGACGGAGAACCCGGTGGCCGAGATCGCGCGGATGGCCCACGACGCCGGCGCGCTGGTGCTGGCCGACGGCGCCCAGGCGGCGCCGAAGCTGCCCCTCGACGTCGCCGAGCTGGGCGTCGACTTCTACGCCCTGACCGGGCACAAGCTCTACGGGCCGACCGGGATCGGGGCGCTGTGGGGACGGTTGGACCTGCTGCGGGCGACGCCGCCCTTCCTCGGCGGCGGCTCGATGATCCGCAAGGTCGGCCGCGACCGCACCACCTACGCCGAGCCGCCCGCCCGCTTCGAGGCGGGGACCCCGGCGATCGCGCAGGCGATCGGGATGGCCTCGGCGCTGCGCTGGCTCGACGCGCTGGGGATGGACGCCGTGCGCGAGCACGAGCGCCAGATCGCCGACTACGCGCTGGAGCGACTGGCCGAGGTGCCGGGGCTGCGAGTCTTCGGTCCGCCGCGCGGGCCGGAGCGAGTCGGCCCGGTCTCCTTCGAGATCGAGGGCATCCACGCCCACGACGTCTCCGAGATCCTCGACCGCCACGGCGTTGCCGTCCGCGCCGGCCACCACTGCGCCCAGATCCTCATGGACCGCCTCGGCGTCGCCGCCACCGCGCGGGCGAGCTTCGGCGTCTACACGACGCCCGAAGAGATCGACCGCCTGGTGGACGGACTCGAAGACGCGCGTAAGGTGTTTGGTCTCTGATGGACGAGCTCTACCGAGACCAGATCCTCGAGCACTACAAGCGGCCCCACAACTTCGGCCGGATCGAGAGTCCCGACCTCGAGTTCGAGGATACGAACCCGTTCTGCGGCGACGAGCAGCGGGTGACGATCCGGCTCGACGAGTCCGACCGCGTGGCGGAGATCGCCTTCGACGGCAAAGGCTGCGCGATCTCGACCGCGGCAACCTCGCTGCTCACCGACGAGTTGATCGGGATGTCGCGGGAGGAGCTGTTGCGGCTGCCCAAGGACTTCGTCCTCGAGCTGCTCGGGATCGACATCTCGGCGACGCGGATGAAGTGCGCGATGCTGGGCCTGAAGATCGTCAAGAGCGCCGGCCTCGGCTCGCCGGCCGACTGGGAGGACGAGGGCGAGGCCGGCAGCCCGGACGAGGCGACCGCCGACCTCGGCCGGCTCTAGCGGACGTTCCTCCCCACGGCGCCCCTAGCCCGCCGCTTTCTCCGGCATCTGGATCACCGCGAAGACCGCGCCGAAGGGATCGGTGACCACGGCAAAGCGACCGGCGGAGATGTCCATCGGGCCGAAGGCGACGTTGCCGCCGCCGCCTTTCACCGTCTCCAGCGCCGCGTCGGCGTCCTCCACGGCGAAGTAGACGAGCCAGTAGGCCGGCACCTCCTCGGGGACGCGTCCGGTCATGTCGAACATCCCGGCGATCGCCTCTCCCCCCAGCTTGACCGTGGTGTAGGTCCCCATCTCCTCGAACTCCTCGTCCTCGAACTCCCAGCCGAAGACGCTGCCGTAGAAGGCCTTTGCCGCTTCCGGGTCGCGGGTGTTGAGCTCGGTCCAGGCCAGCGCGCCGGGCTCGTTGACGCGGGCGGCGCCGGGAAACGTTCCCGGCTGCCAGATGCCGAAGAAGGCCCCGGTCGGATCGGTGAAGATCGCCATCCTGCCGAGGTCCATGACGTCCATCGGCTCGGCGACGACGCTGCCGCCCGCCTCCGTGACCGCGGCGGCGGTGGCGTCGGCGTCCGCGACGGAGACGTAGCTGGACCAGGCCGTCGGCTGGCCCTCCTGCATCAGCGGCATCATCCCGGCGACGTCCGCCCCATCCTTTTTCGCTCGCCGGTAACCGCCCATTTCGGCCGAGTCGGGAAGCTCCGGCACCTCCCAGCCGAACAGGTCGCCATAGAATTTGACCGCTGCGTCCAGGTTGGGCGTCGCCAGGTCGACCCAGCAGTGGACGCCGGGCGGGTAACTGGTCCTCTCGCTCATCGTTCTCTCCTCTCGTCGAAGCTGTCTACGTAGATGAGACCACCTTGGCGGCCGAAAGTCATCGCCATCACGTGAACGAGCCCGATGACCCTGCCCGCTAAAATCCGACCGTAGAAGTAGGATTAAGTCTCATCGCGCACTAGCTATCGCTGGGGAGTCCTCTTGACCGAAACCGCAGGAACGAAGATCGCCGTATGCCCCGTGGCAGAGCTGCCGCCGGGGGAGATGCGGCTGCTTGAACACGACGGCCGCAAGATCGGCGTCTTCAACTGCGAAGGGACCTACCACGCGATCGAGGATCGCTGCTCCCACGACAACGGGCCGCTGGCCGAGGGCGAGTTCGACCCTGCCACCTGCACCGTCGAGTGCCCCCGTCACGGCTCCCTCTTCGACCTGAGCACCGGCAGGCCGAAGACCCTCCCGGCTTTCGCCCCGGTGCAAACGTTCCCGATAGCCGTCGAGGACGACACCATCACCCTGGAGGTCGAGTAGATATGGCAACGTCCGAGGCAGTTAAAGAGAAACGCGCGCTGGCCGGCATCAACGCCGACTACAAAGAGAAATTCGGGTTCCACGACCCGGAGTCCGGCTACGCCTACAAAGCCCCGAAGGGGCTCTCGCGCGAGGTCGTCGAATCGATCTCCGAGTACAAGAACGAGCCGCAGTGGATGCGCGACTTCCGCCTCAAGGCACTGGAGCACTTCTACTCGCGCCCGACCCCGACCTGGGGCGGCAATCTCGGCCAGATCGACTTCGACGACATCCATTACTTCGTCCGCGCGTCGGAGAACAACAGCCGCGACTGGAGCGAGGTCCCGGAGGACATCAAAAACACCTTCGACCGGCTCGGCATCCCGGAGGCGGAGCGCAAATTCCTCTCCGGCGTCGGCGCCCAGTACGAGAGCGAGGTCGTCTACCACCAGGTCAACGAGCAGCTCGAGGCCCAGGGCGTGATCTTCACCGACATGGACACGGCGCTGCGCGAGCACGAGGACCTGCTGCGCGAGTACTGGGCGACGGTGATCCCGCCCAACGACAACAAACTGGCGGCGCTGAACTCGGCGGTCTGGTCGGGCGGCTCCTTCGTCTACGTGCCGGCCGGGGTCAAAGTGGAGATGCCGCTGCAGGCCTACTTCCGGATCAACACCGAGAACATGGGCCAGTTCGAGCGGACGCTGATCATCGCCGAGGAAGGCGCTGACGTCCACTACATCGAGGGCTGCACGGCGCCGGTCTACTCCAGCGACTCGCTGCACTCCGCGGTCGTCGAGATCGTCGCCAAACCGAGCTCCCGGGTCCGCTACACGACCGTCCAGAACTGGTCGCAGAACGTCTACAACCTCGTCACCAAGCGCGCCGTCGCGCACGAAAAGGCGACGATGGAGTGGGTCGATTGCAACCTCGGCTCGAAACTGACGATGAAGTACCCGTCGATCTACCTGCTCGGGCGCGAAGCCCACGGCGAGATCCTCTCGATCGCCTTCGCCGGCGAGGGCCAGCACCAGGACGCCGGCGGCAAGATCATCCACGCCGCTCCCCGCACCTCGTCCTCGATCTTCTCCAAGTCGATCTCCAAAGACGGCGGCCGGGCCACCTATCGCGGCCTGCTCGAGGTCGCCGACGGAGCGAGCGAATCCCGCTCCAAGGTAGTCTGCGACGCGCTGCTGCTCGACGAGGACTCGCGCTCGGACACCTACCCGACGATCCGGATCGACGAGAACGACGCCGACGTCGGCCATGAGGCGACGGTCTCGAAGATCGGCGACGAGCAGCTCTTCTACCTGCAGAGCCGCGGGCTCAGCGAGGAGGAGGCCTCGAAGATGATCGTCAACGGCTTCATCGAGCCGGTCACCAAGGAGCTGCCGATGGAGTACGCGGTCGAGCTCAACCGGCTGATCGAGCTGCAGATGGAGGGTTCCATTGGCTGAGCCGGCGACCGAACCGAGTTGGCTTTCCGAGAGGCGCCGCCAGGGCGCCTCTCTGGCGGAGACGCTGCCGCTTCCCGACCAGAAGGCGAAGGGCTGGGAATTCACCGACCTCTCCGGTCTCGATATCGATGCCTTCGAGGCGACCATGCCGGTCGCCGCGGTGCATGGCGGCGGCGGCGCGACGGTGCTCTCGCTGGTCGACGCGCTCTCTTCCCACGAGGAGCTGCTGCGGGAGCGACTGGGCTCGCTGGTCTCGAGCGAGGACCCGTTCGTCGCCCGTAACGAGGCCGCCTGGAGCGGCGGCGTCCTCGTCCACGTCCCCCGCGGCGTGCGCTTGTCGGAGCCGATCCGGATCGAGGTCCCGATCGACGCCGACGGCACGGCGGTCAGCTGGCGGACGCTCGTCGTGCTCGAGGAGGGCGCCGAGGCCGAGGTCTGGGAGCACTGGTCCTCGCCAGGCGACGACGTCGATGCGATGCTGAACTCGGTCGTCGAGCTGAGCGTCGGCCAGGCCGCCACCCTGCGCTACGTCAACACCCAGGACATCTCCGAGAAGGCGTGGATCTTCGCCACCCAGCGCGCCCAGGTGGAGCGCGACGGCCGCCTCGACTGGGCCGCCCTCGGCTTCGGCTCGGCCCGCGGCAAGGTGCGGATGGAGACCAAGCTCGCCGGGCCGGGCTCGGAGGCGCGCGTGACCGGCGGCTACGCCGGAGGCCCCGGCCAGCACCTCGACTACGACACCACCCAGGAGCACGCGGCGCCGAACACCGACTCGGACCTCGCCTTCCGCGGCGTCCTCGCTGCCGGCTCGACCGCGGTCTGGCGCGGGATGATCAAAGTAGACCCCGGCGCCCAGCAGACCGACGCCTTCCAGGAGAGCCGCAACCTGCTGCTCTCCCCCGAGGCCCACGCCGACGCCATCCCCGGCCTCGAGATCCTCGCCGACGACGTCCGCTGCACCCACGCCGCGGCGATCGCCCAGATCGACAAGGACCAGCTCTTCTACCTCACCTCGCGCGGCCTCGATTCGCCAACGTCGAAGTCGCTGATCATCGAAGGCTTCCTCGAGTCGCTGGTCGAACGGCTGGCCGAGGGGCCGGTTCGGGACGAGATCTCGGCGGCGCTCGAGAAGCGCCTCGCCGAGATTCTCTAAGGGACCAAGGCGATCCGGCCGGATGGGTCCTGCCCCAAGGGCAAGGACCTGCGGGCGAGGTTTTCGTTCTCGGCCCTTGCCCTGGGGTCACCCATCCGGAGGATCGTCTTGCTCGCTCCGGCGCTGGGCGAGGGTGGTTCGGAGGATGCCGAGGATCACGATGATCACCGGCAGGATGTAGAGGATCCAGAGGTAGTGGCCGATGTGGGCGAGAGGGAGCACTGTCGCCACCATAGGTGCCGTCGCGCTCACCCGTTGGCTACGGATAGCAGGTAGAGGCCGAAGCAGGTGAAGGCGACCATCACCGCCAGCATCCAATACTGGGAGGCGGTCGCCTTGCGGTAGTCGGGCCAGTAGACGAGGGCGCGGTCGTGGGCCAGGGTGAGTCCGAGGACGTGGCCGACGACGAGGGCGCCAACCTGGACGTACCAGATCGTCGTCGCGCTGATGACGCGGAAGTCGATGCCGCCGGAGGCGGTTCCGAAGAGGTCGGTCGTCGCCGTCCCCAGCGGGTCGGAAAGCAGGTAGGTGAACTGCGCCTGCTCCTGGAAGACGAAGAGGCTGAAGTAGTGGGCGACGAGGTAGGCGAGGGCGATAGGGATCAGGCTGTGGGCGAAGCCGGTCCGCAGCTTCGCGAATGGGGGCGCCCCCGGCACCGTCCGCATCCCGCGCACGCCGAGCAGGTAGACGAGGCCGACCCCGGCGAAGCAGAGCAGCATGAAGATCGTGTCGGTCAGCCGCAGCGCGGCGGTGAGCCCGAGGCCGCGGTCGACGAGCCATTCGAAGACCCTTTCGATCGCGCCTTTGAAGGCGCCCTCCTGGGCGCCGTCGAAGCTGGTGCTGGCGATCGAGGCGATCACCACGGCGGCGGAGCCGGGCAGGGTCGCCCAGGTGGTCGCCCCCTCCAGCGGGCGCCGAAGCCCGAGGCAACCGTCGCGGACCTCGAAGCAGCCGAGGCGGGAGAACATGCCGAAGTAGACGGAGAAGATCTCGCCGCGCTCGCACCAGCTCTCGACCCCGAACAAGGCCATCATCGCCAGCGTGTAGCCGCTGTAGACGAGGGCGGCGACGGCGGCCGAGTGGGGATCGAGGCCGACGGCGACGCCACCGCTGGAGCCGTAGACGACCTCGAGCCAGACGAAGGCGAGGAGACCGATCGCGGCCGGCCAGCGGCCCAGCGCCTCCGGGTAGGCGAGATGGGCAGGGCGCTGGCCGGCCAGCGCCCGGAACCCCGAGCCCGCCGCGCGTCCCACCGCCCGCCAGGGATTGAAGGGGCGGAAGAGGTCGCCGAGGATCGCCGAGAAGAACGGGAAGCCGAGCCAGGTGGTGACGAAGAGGAAGGTGAGGGCGAGGTTGCGATCCGGCGCTTCGGTCCCGCGCAGTCCGGAGTAGATGGCGACGCCGAGCAGGAAGACGCCGATCGCTCCGTAGATGACCTGCGCCGGGAGGCTGACCAGGACGCGGGACAGCCACGCTTCGAGGGGGCGCCAGTGCGCCCCCTCGAAGCGTGGCTTGCGCCAACCCGCCGCCAGCGCGAAGAAGGAGGCGATGAGGACGATCGACGCCCCCCAGGCGAAGAGCCAGGCCGGGACCGGCAGGTCTTTGCGTGCCACCAGCGCGTGCGCCAGCGGCAGGACGAAGTTCACGGGTTCACCGTGATTTCGGCGATCTGTTCTTTCTCGCCCTCCAGCTCGACCTCGAAGATGCCTTCGATTTCCGCCGGGACGTCGAAGGAGACGGTGCCGCCTGCCGGGACGTCCTTCATCAATTCGTAGCCGTGGAAATGCACCTCTTCGGCGATGTCGGACTTGACCCGGAAGCGGATGTCTTCGCCGGCGCTGTATTCGAGCTTCTCGATCCCGCCGACCGGTTCGCCGTTGCGGATCACGATCGTCGGTACGGCGGCGCTTCCGGCCTGGGCGCCGCCCCCGTTCGTGGTGCCGCCGCTCCCACAGGCCGTGAGCCCCAGCGCCGCGACGAGCACGAGCAGGACGGCAGGGATCAGTTTCTTTGCCTGATTCATGGTGGTTCCCCTCTCGATCAAGTGAGCGCTCACGGGTGCGCCCGCCGATCTCGCCGGCGGGCAGGGAGCGCGAAAAAGTGGATCGGGCGCCTAGGCGGGTGGGGCGCGGCCGGAGAGGCAGAGCGCGAGCAGCAGGCCACCGCCCGGGGCGAAGGAGCGCGGCGGCCGCGGCGGTGAGAAGACGCGGCGGGCTGTGGAGCGTGAGCCCGCGCGAGCGGCGATGCGCTCGGCCAGACGAACGATCGCCTCGCAGCCGGGGTAGCGGCCGAGCAGAAGCGCCACCAGCAGGAACAGCAGCGGCACGACAGGCAGCAGGTAGGCACCGAACTCGGTCATCTGACGGCCCAGGATAACGTCCCCGGCGTGCGCCCCGGCCGCGACAACATCGCTTCCCCGGACCTTCCGAGTGGGCTCTCATGGGTCGGCACGGAGCCGGAGTCGATGCCGGCACTGACCGCCGGCGGGCCGGCACTGGTCCACTTCGTCGACTTCTCCCAGCTCAACAGCGTCCGCACCCTCCCCTACCTGACCGAGTGGGCGGAGCGCTACCGCGAGGCGGGCCTGAGCGTGATCGGCGTGCAGGCGCCGCGCTTCCCCTTCGGCGCCCACCGGGAGACTGTGGCCGCCGGCCTGGATCGCCTCGGCGTCGAGTTCCCGGTGGCAATCGACGCCGAGCGGGAGCTCTGGGCCGCCTACGGATGCGAGGGCTGGCCCAGCCTCTTCCTCTGGAGCCTCGGCGGAGCCCTCTCCTGGGTCCACTTCGGCGAGGGGGAATACCTGGCCACGGAGATTGCGATCCAGGAAGAGCTTCGCGAGATCGACGCCCTGCGCGATCTGCCCGGGCCGATGGCGCCTTTGCGCCCCACCGACGCTCCCGGCGCCAGGGTGATGGCGCCGACGCCGGAGGTCTTCCCCAGCGGCTCCTGGGAGCGCGCCTGGACGGGGGGCGAGGACGGCGCCGAGCTGGCGGTCGACTACGAGGCGGGCGGGGCGTACGCGACGGTGGAGGGCGAGGGCGAGATCGCGATCGAGCTCGACGGCGCTGCGACCGAGTCGGTGCGGATCGACGGCAGCGCCCTCTTCCCGCTGACGGAGCACCCACGGCACCAGGGGCACTCGCTGCTGCTCCGCCCCTCCCCCGGCCTGCGGATCTGGTCGCTCAGCTTCGCCGCCGGCGCGCCCTGACAATCGCGTGGTTCCTTATGCCCGTCGGGGGCGCATAAGGAACCACGGGATGACGGGCTAGCCCGAAACCGGCGTCGGCAGCGGCTCGCCCCGCGCCGCGGCGATCGCGTTGCGCGCCGCCAGCTCCCCCATCGCCGCCCGGGTCTCGACCGTGGCCGAGCCCAGGTGCGGCGTCAGCGTCACGTTGCCCAGCTCCAGCAGGCCCGGGTGGACGCTGGGCTCGTCCTCGTAGACGTCGAGCCCGGCGGCGGCGATCTGGCCCGCCTGCAGCGACGCGACCAGCGCCGCTTCGTCGACCACCGGTCCGCGGGCGGTATTGATCAGCGTCGCCGTCGGCTTCATCAGCGCCAGCTCGGCAGCCCCGATCAGGTGGTGCGTGTCCGGCGTCAACGGGCAATGCAGGCTGAGGACGTCGGCGCTCTCCAGCAGTTCCTCCAGCGAAAGCCTCCGTGCCCCCAGTCGGGCGGCGTCAGGCGCCACGTTCCGGCTGGTGTAGGAGATCTCCATCCCGAAGGCGCGAGCGCGCTCGGCCACCTTGGCGCCGATGTTCCCCAGCCCGAGTACGCCAAGTGCCTTGCCGCGCAGGTCCCACCCCAACATGAACGACATCCCCCACTGCCACGGCTCGCCCGCCCGCACCAGCCGGTCCCCCTCGGCGAGGCGGCGGCCGGCGGCGAGGATCAGGGCCATCGCCAGGTCGGCGGTGGCGTCGTCGAGCACGCCGGGCGTGTTGGTCACCGCCACCTCGTGGCGAGCGGCCGCCTCGCGGTCGACGTTGTCGAAGCCGACGGCGACGTTGCAGACGCAGCGCAGCCCCTCTCCCGCCGCCGCGAAGAACTCCGCGTCCACCCGGTCGCTCAGCATCGTCAGGACCACCGTGGCGCCGTCGATCGCCGTCAGCAGCCGCTCTCGCGGCAGCGGCGATTCGACGTCGAAATAGGCCACCTCGCCGGCCGATTCCAGCATCTCCAACGCCCGCCCGGGCATGCGATTGGTGACGACAAACCTCGGTACGCCATCATCGGTCACAGCACCCCACTCTAGATCGGACCAGAGGAGGTAGACCGCTCGGCGGCCACGGGTCCGCCGCGGCTCAGGCCCGGGCGGCCAGCTCCTCGCGGATCTCCTTCGGCAGCATGAAGCGGACGTCCTCGTGGACGGTGCGCAGCTCGGAGACGTCATCGGCCCCGCGCTCGCGGAATAAGCCGACCAGGCTCTCGACCAGCTCCTCGGGGGCGCTGGCGCCGGAGGTGATGCCGACGGTCTCGACGCCCTCCAGCCACTGCTCCTCGACTTGGCTGTGGTTGTCGATCAGGTGCGAGGCGGCGCCGTGTTCGCGCGCGACCTCGACCAGGCGGTTGGAGTTGGAGGAGTTGGTGGAGCCGATCACCAGCACCAGGTCGCACTCGCGGGCCAGCTGCTTGACGGCGATCTGGCGGTTGGTCGTCGCGTAACAGATGTCGTCGGACTTGGAGGAGACGATGCCGGGAAATTTCACCCGCAGGGCGGCGATGACCTCCGCCGTCTCGTCGACGGAGAGCGTCGTCTGGGTGATGAAGGCGACTTTTCCGGGGTCGGGGACCTGGAGCGTCTCGACCTCGTCGGCGGTTTCGATCAGGACGATGTTGTCCGGCGCCTCACCGGTCGTCCCTTCGACCTCCTCGTGGCCCTCGTGGCCGATCATGATGATCGTGTAGCCCTCGGCGGCGAAGCGGCGGGCCGAGACGTGAACCTTGGTCACCAGGGGACAGGTGGCGTCGATCGTGCGCAGTCCGCGGTCGGCGGCGTTGTCGTGGACCGACGGGGCGACGCCGTGGGCGGAGAAGACCACGATCGCGCCCTCCGGCACCTCCGTCTCCTGCTCGACGAAGATCGCGCCCCGCTCGGCCAGCTCCTCGACCACGTGCTTGTTGTGGACGATCTCCTTGCGCACGTAGACGGGGGCGCCGTGCAGCTCGAGGGCGCGCTCGACCGTCTGCACGGCGCGGTCGACGCCGGCGCAGTAGCCGCGCGGAGCGGCCAGGAGCACGCGTTTGGGAGCGGCGGTGGCGGTCGCTGCCATCAGTGCAGGGTAGCCGGTGGCGAGCTTGCGGCCGCGAGCCCGGGGTGGTCAGCTCGGCCGGGCGAAGCTAGCCTTGCGGGATGAGCACGGAAGGACGCCACCTCGACCGGTTGACGGCGCTCGACGCCTCGTTCCTCAGCAACGAGAGCTCGTCCAGCCACATGCACATCGGCGCGATCCTGATCTTCGAGGGACCTCCTCCCCGCTACACCGACCTGGTCGAGCACGTGCGCGGGCGGCTGCACATGGTTCCGCGCTTTCGCCAGAAGATCGTGGTGCCGCCGCTGGAGGCCGGGCGCCCCCTTTGGGTCGACGACGTCAACTTCAACCTGACCTACCACATCCGCCACACCGCGCTGCCGGAGCCGGGCGGCGAGGAGCAGCTGAAACGGCTCGCCGGGCGGGTCTTCTCCCAGCAGCTCGACCGCTCCAAGCCGCTCTGGGAGCTGTGGCTGGCGCAGGGACTGGAGCGCGACCGCTTCGCGATCCTGACCAAGACCCACCATGCGATGGTCGACGGGGTCTCCGGAGTCGACCTCGGGACCGTGCTGTTCGAACTCGAGCCCAATGCCGAGCCGCTGGAGGTGCGGGCGGAGTGGGTCCCCCAGCCAGAGCCGGGGACGACCGAGCTGCTCGCCCGCGGGATCACCGACGCGGTGGCGGCGCCGGTGAAGATTGCCGAGCGAGCCGTCGAGGCGGTGCGCCATCCGGAGACGACGGCGCGCAAGGCGGTCGAGGCATTGGAGGGGCTTAGCGAGGTGCTCAGCGCATTCGCCGACCCGGCGCCCGACGTGCCCCTGAACCAGCCGATCGGCCCCCACCGCCGCTACGTCTGGGCGCGCTCGGAGCTGGCCACCTTCAAACGGATCAAGGACGCCCTCGGCGGCACCGTCAACGACGTCGTCCTCGCGGTGGTCACCGGCTCGGTCCGTAGCTGGCTGCACCGTCGCGGCACGCGCACCGAGGGGCTCGAGCTGCGGGCGCTGGTCCCGGTCTCGATCCGCGGCGAGGACGAGCACGGCAACCTCGGCAACCGGATCGCGCTGATGCGCGGGCCGCTGCCGGTCTACGTCGAGGACCCGGTGCGGCGCCTGCACGTAATCAGCGAGGAGATGGCCGGCCTGAAGCGCTCCAAACAGGCGCTCGGAGCGGAAGTGATCTCCCGCTTCAACGACTTCGCGCCGCCGACGCTGCTGGCGCAGGCCTCGCGGATCAACTTCACCACCCGCCTCTTCAACCTGATCGTCACCAACGTGCCGGGACCACAGCTGCCGCTCTACGTCCTCGGCCGCGAGCTGGAGGAGGTCTTCCCGGTCGCCTTCCTGCCCGAGAACCACGCCCTCGCGGTCGCGATCATGAGCTACAACGGCAAGGTCGGCTTCGGCCTGCTCGCCGACTACGACTCGATGGAGGACGTCGAAGCCGTCGCTGCCGGCATCAACGAGTCGCTGGCCGAGCTCGAGGAGGCCGCCACCTCCGCCGCCGCCGCGGCCTGAGTCCTCTCGCCAGACGAGAGCAGAGCGCCCGAAGCCGAGGACCCCGCCGCTCTAGGCTTTCGTCATGTTCCTGCTCGTCGCGCTCTTCATCGTCGTCCCGATCGCCGAGCTCTACGTGATCATCAAGGTCGGCGAATTGATCGGCCTCTGGCCGACCCTGGCGCTGTTGCTGGCCGACGCGCTGCTGGGCTCGATGCTCCTGCGCCACCAGGGTCGCAGCGCCTGGCGGCGCTTCAACGAAGCGATCGCCGCGCGGCGCTTCCCCGGCCGGGAGGTCGTCGACGGGGTGCTGATCGTGGTCGGTGGGACGCTGCTGCTGACCCCGGGCTTCATCTCCGACGTCGTCGGCCTCTTCTTCCTGGTCCCTCCCACCCGGGCGATCGCCCGCCGCGTCCTGCGCCGCCTCGCCGTCGGGCGCTTCGCCGTCGTCGGCTTCGGCAGCGGCCGTGGCCCCTTCGACCCGGGAGGGGGCGGCGGACCGGGACCGTTCGGCCCCAGTGGCGGACCCGGGTCGGGCGGCGTCAGCCGTGACTACGATATCGACGTCACCGCCGAGGAGATGCCGGTCAACGGCGACGGCGGCGATCGGCAGCTGCGGCGCAGCGACGACGAGTGAACGGCGGCGTCGATGCCTGGGAGACGGAGCGCCTGCTGGCGCGAGCGCCGACGCCGGCCGACCGAGACGCCTATCGATCGCACTTCACAAGGGTCGAGATCGAACGCTGGCTCCGACCTCCTCCCCTACCGCGCTTCGACGAGAGCTGCTCGGAAAGCTTCTACTCGACGACTGCCGTCACTGGGAACAGCACGGCTTCGGCCCCTGGGTCCTGGTCGAGAGGGACAGCGGCCAGTTCGTCGGCCGCGGCGGAATCGCCTGGGCCTCGGTCGAGGGCGAGACGGCGATCGAGTTGCCCTGGAGCATCGAGCCGCGCCTTCACGGTAAGGGGGTGGCGACCGAGGCCGCCCTCGCCGCCGCCGACTTCGCCCGTGAACTCGAATTCGACGAGGTCATCGCACTGACCCTCCCGACCAACGTCGCCTCGCAGCGAGTCGCCGAGAAGGCGGGATTCAGGCGGGCCGGCAAATGCCTGCACGCAGGCCTGCCTCACTTGCTCTTTCGCATGCGGTTGGCCGGAGACTGATCAGCAACGAGGGGCAGGTATTCCAGCGCCTGGACGAAAAACACGCTGCTCGAATGAACACGCGCACATTGCAAATTCACGGGGATCCGCCAAACTTTCGCAAGATGAGGAATCCCTGGCTGGATCTGCCTAAAGAGCCTCCTTACGTGTTGCCTCAAGACCGAGAGTACGTGGACGAATTCAACCGCCATACCGCCAACCCCAAGTACCAGTTAGACGTCGCCCTGATGCCCGGCCCCTTCGAGGGCAGTCGCCAGGCCCCTCTCTTGGTGCTGATGCGGAATCCAGGCGTCGGCAGCTGGGATGACGACCGAGAGCTCGGCGATTATCAGGAGGCGATGCGCGCCAATCTCGGCGATGCTCCGGAGGATCAGGTGCAGGTCGGGCTAAAGGCGGAATTCGAGAGCACTCCCGCAGGGATCTGGTCCCGGGGAAGGTGCTTCAAGAACCTGATCAAAGAGCAGGGCCTTCCGGCGGAGCACCTTGCCCATTTGGTCCTGAACGTTGAGTTCCACGGCTACCACTCCAAGAATTGGCACTCCTTGCCCATAACGCTGCCGTCGCAGTACTACGGTTTCTGGCTCGTCGTGCGAGCGATGGAACGGGGTGCCACCGTGGTCGCCCTGCGCGGATCGTGGGACTGGGAGGTCGCCGTGCCGGGCCTGGCGGATTACCCGCGGCTAGTAACGGTCCACTCGTCGCAGAGCCCCGCCATCAGCCCGGACAATTGCGGCGACAAATTCAGCTACGTCTTGGAGGCGTTGGGCTCATCCGTCGACTGATCTCGGACGTGCGGAGAGGTCCCTAGAAGCCCAGCGCGAACTTGGCGTCGTCGGTCATCATCTCCGGCGACCAGGGCGGGTCGAAGACCATCTTCGGGTGGACCGACTCGACGCCGGGGAGATCGCCGACGAACTCCCTCATCTGCTCCGAGACCTGGGGACCGATCGGGCAGGCGGGAGTGGTCAGCGTGAAGGTGACGTAGACGTCTTCTTTCTCGATCGCAACGTCGTAGACGAGGCCGAGGGAGACGAAATCGAGGCCCAGCTCGGGGTCGATGACCTCCTCGAGCGCTTCGTAGACGTCCTCCTCGGTGAGGACTTCGGCGTTCTTGTCTGGTCCGGTTGCTCCGTTCTCTGACATTGCCCCATGGTATCCAGGTGGCGGAGTCAGCTCGGCGGCAGCGGCTCCGGCGGGGGGTTCTCTCCCGGCGGGGCCAGCTCCAGCTGCCACCAGCCGACGTCCCGCCAGGCGCCCTGCTTCCAGCCGATCCGGCGGTTGACGCCGACCAGGGCGAAGCCGAGACTCTCGTGCAGGGCGACGCTTGCCGGGTTGGGCAGGGTGATGCCGGCGCAGGCGAGGCGGAACCGCTGTCCGCGCAGCTGCTCGAACAGCTCGGTGTAGAGGAGGCGGCCGATCCCACGGCCGACCTGGGCGGCGGCGACGTAAACCGAGACGTCGGCGGCCCAGCGGTAGGCGGGGCGCTCGCGGTGGCGGCATGCGTAGGCGTAGCCGACGACCTCGCCCCCCAATTCGGCGACGAGCCAGGGATGGGTGGCCGAAACACGCCGGATCCGCGCCGCGAGCTCCGCCGCGTCCGGCGCCTGCTCCTCGAAGGAGACGGCGCTGCCCTCGACATGAGGCGCGTAGATCGCCGCGCAGGCGGCGCCATCCCGCTCGGGGTCGGCGCTGCGGATGACTGCCTGGCTCGTCTCGCTCATCGGGGATCTCTCTGGAAGCGGCAATTTAGTCAGCCGGCCGGCACCTGTCCCGCGCCCGTCAATAGTCTCCCCGGGGGATGAGCGCTTCAGGCCGGATCCAGCGGCGATCGATCGGGATCGTCTTCTCCGACGGAGGGCTGCTGGCCCTCACCTCCGCCCTGCCCGCCGGCGCCGGCGATCACGGCGAGGAGGAGGTCGTCGCGGTCCTCTGCGACCCGGACGCCGCCCCGATCGAGTTCGAGGAGGGCCTGCTTTCGACCGAGTACGGCGAGGATGGCGTCCAACGCCGCGCCACCCTCGAGCTGTGGCCTGACACCGAGGAGGCGCGGCCGCTGCGCGGAGCGGGAACTCTGATCAACTCGGTCAGCGTGCGCCGCCACGGCCTCGACTCCGAGATCGCCTTCTTCCGCTGGTCGGTGGAGGGGCGCGAGGGGCTCGGCCATTACGAGGTCGCCCGCACCGATGGCTGAGATCGAGGCGGTGATCTGCGATTTCGGGGGCGTCTTGACGACGCCGTTGATCGCCTCCTTCCTCGCCCTCCAGGACGAGGTCGGGATCTCTCCCGCCCACTTCGGCACGGCGATCAGCGCAGCCAAAGACGAGGGCGGCGAGAACCCCCTCTACGCCCTCGAGCGGGGCGAGATCAGCGAGGAGGCCTTCGTCGAGCGCCTCAGCGACGGCCTCCAGCCGCTGATCGGCCACCGGCCGCAGCTGCACCGCTTCAGCGAGATGTTCTTCGACGCCCTCGACCCGAACGAGCCGATGATCGAGCTGATGCGGGAGCTGAAGGCGACGGGGTTGCGGATGGCGATGCTGACCAACAACGTGCGCGAGTGGGAGCCGCGCTGGCGCCCGATGCTCCCCGTCGACGAGATCTTCGAGACGGTCGTCGACTCCGCCTTCGTCGGCGTCCGCAAGCCGGAACCACGCATCTACGAGCTGACCCTGGAGCGGATCGGCCTACCCGCCGAGGCCTGCCTCTTCGTCGACGACCTCGCCGTCAACTGCGAGGGCGCCCGCGACGCCGGCCTCAACGCCGTCCACTTCCAGGACAACGAGCAGGCGATCGCCGAGATCCGCGCGGCGCTTACCTGAGAGCGATTACCTCAAGGTCCCGAAAGCGTTTAGTTGTCGCTGCCCGCTCGGTCCCAGACGTACAACTCCACCGCCTCGACCGCGAGCCCCATCAGCCGGGGCGGCGAGAGCAGGCCGAGGACCAGCTCGAGCGCGTCTTCCTCGGTCACGCCGGCGTCGACCGCCTCCTCGCCGCGGAAGCCGGCGGCGAGCTTGAGGGCCTCGCGACGGTTGTCGCCGAGCGAGCCGAAGGCGCCCATCAGGAAGTCGCGGTTGGGGATCGGCTGGCCGACCTCGAGCGAGCCGTGCCAGGCGGCCAGCATCGAGAGGTCGTGCTCGTCGAGCTCGGAGATCGCCTTCGCGTAGTGGAGCTCGAGCTCTGAGTCCGGGATCTCGTCGACCCAGGCGCGAACGGCCTCGCCGAGCAGTTGGCGGCGGGCCTCGCGGCCGACGGAATCGGCGATTGCTCGAACGGCGTCGGCTGGATCTACGAAGCAGAGGGACATCAGCTGAATCGCAATGTAGAGGCGGGGGTAGACGGCAAAACGGGGCCGCTACACCGCAGTTTGCGGGCATGCGATCGGTCCCCGTTGCGGATCTGACCCGCGGCATGCGCCGCCGCCGTCCATAGGCTGGGCGAGTGCCTCTGAATCTGATCCAGGGACCCCCGAACTCGGGCCGCGCGGGGTCGGTGCGCCGCGCTTTCGCCGCGGTGGTCGACCGCGACCCGATCCTCGTCGTCCCCACCCTCGACGACGTCTTCGCCTTCGAGCGGGAGATATGCCAGGGCGGCGCCGCGCTCGGCGGCTCGGCGATGACCTTCGGCGCCCTGATCCGCACGATCGCCACGGCCGCGGGGGCGCCGCCGGGCTCCGAGCTCTCCAACGCCCAGCGGCTGCGGACGATCGCCGTCGCGATCGACTCCCAACGCGGCCGCCTCGGCCCGCTGCGACGCTCGGCCGAGCGTCCCGGCTTCGCCCGCGCCTTCGCCCGCCTGCTCGACGAGCTGCAGGGCGCCGGCGTCGAGCCGGCGACGGTCGAGGCGAGCGCCGCGACTCTCGAGGGGTCGGCGTACCTGAGCGACATCGCCACGCTCTTTGCCGCCTACACGGAGACGCGCCGGCGCACCGGCCGGGTCGACCGGCATGGCATCGCCCGCGAGGCGATCGCACTGCTGCGAAGCGACGACGGCTTCTGGGGGGAGCGACCCGTCCTCCTCTATGGGTTCGACGACCTCACCCCGAACCAGTTCGAGCTGCTGGAAGCGCTGGCGGAGCGCACCGAGGTGACGGTCGCCCTCGCCTTCGAGCCCGGCAACGCCGCGCTGGAGGCCCGGGCGGGACTGTTGGACGCTCTGCGCGAGCGGATCGGCGTCGCCACGGAGACCAGGACCGAGGCCGATCCGCGGAACACCGACAGTGAGACCCTCTTCCACCTCGCCCGCGGCTTCGGCTCCCCGGGGACGGCGCCGACCCCGGCGGGCGACGGCCTCCTCCTGCTGCGGTCGGCGGGGACGCGTGGTGAGGCGGAGGCGATCGCGCTCGAGGTCTCGCGGCTCGTCTATGGCGGCACCGACCCGGCCGAGATCGCGATCGCCCTGCGCGATCCCGGACGGCGCGGGCCGGAGATCGCCGCGGCTCTGGAGGCAAACGGGATTGCGACCGCGCTGGAGGCCGAGGTCGGGGTGACGGCGACCGCCGTCGGCGGCGCCCTGACCGCGCTGCTGGAGGCCGAGTTCGGAGAGCGACGCGCGAGCGACCTGCTTCGCTACCTGCGCGGGCCCTCGGGGGTGTCCGCGCGGCGAGTCGACTGGCTGGAGCGCTCGATCAGGCAAAACCGGGTCGAGGACGCGGAGTCCGCTCTGGCGCTGTGGCGGGGCGAGGAGGGCGAGCCGCCCCGCGACCTGCAGCGCCTGCGCGACGCCGCGGCCCGCTCCCCGGCGGCGCTCTGTCTCGAGGCGGCAGCGCTGGCGGCGACGATGGCCTCGCGGCCGCACCGCAACGAGGGCGACGGTCCGTCCCTCAGCTCTCGCGACCGCTTCGAGCTGCGCGCCGCCGGGTCGATCGCCGGGGCGCTCGGCGAGCTTGCCGAGCTTGGCGACCTGGCCCCGGGTGCGGAGGAGCTGGCGGCGACGATCGCCGAGATCGAGTTCCGCGTCTGGTCGGGGCCGATCGAGGGCCGGGTCAGAATCGCCGCCCCGCAGCAGCTGCGGGCGGGACGCTTCGACCACGTCTTCGTCGGCTCGCTGCAGGACGGCGAGTTCCCCCGCCGCGATCGCGGCGGCGACCCCTTCCTCTCCGAAGCTCAGCGCTCCTCGCTCGGCCTCGACCCCCGCCGCGACAGCGAAGCCGAGGAGCGCTACTACTTCCAGGTCTGCCTCTCGCTGCCGCGCCGCAGCCTCTTCCTCTCCTACCGCGACAGCGACGAGAACGGCGCCGCCGAGGCGCGCTCGGCGCTGCTCGACGACGTGCGGCGGCTGCTGGCGCCGGCGCCCGACGGAAGCGCCCCCGACCCCGTCGAGGAGGCGATCACCCGCAGCCGCGACCTCGCGCGGGTGGTCGAGCCGCTGGCCGAGGCGGCGTCGGAGGACAAGCTGGCGCGCTCCCTCGCCGCCCACGGCGCCGCGGCCGACCCCGCCGCGCTGCTCTCGGCCGCGGGGGTCGAGGGCGCTCTGGCGGAGCGGCTGCTCGCCAGACATGAGGCGGGGCGCCGGGCCGAGGCCGCTTCGCGGGCGCCGGGCCCGCTGCGCAACCCGGCGGTGCTGGCGGCGCTGGAGTCGGTCCCCGCCTACGGGGGCACGACGCTCGAGCAGTTCGACGTCTGCTCCTACCGCTGGTTCGCCGACCACGAGCTGGACCCGCAGCCGCTCGACCCGGTTCCCGACCCACTGGTCCAGGGCGGCCTGATGCACGCCGCGTTGGAGCGCCTCTACAAAGAGCGGCCGGGCGGCGACGTACTGCCCCGCTCCGGCTCCCTCCCCGCCTGGATCGCTCGCGGCCGCGAGCTGGTCGCCGAGATCGCCGCCGAGCGCGAGCTCGGCTCCCACCCCGCCGAGCGGGCGATGGCTCGCCGGGTCGAACGGCTGCTGGAACGGTTCCTCACCGAGGAGGCGGCGCGTGAGACCGGCGGCTTCGAGCCGTGGCTGCTGGAGGCCGCCTTCGGCGAGGAACCGGAGAGCGAGCGGCCGACGCTGGAGCTCGACGGCTGGGGACTGCACGGGGCGATCGACCGCGTCGACCGCGCCGGCGACGGGCGCGCCGTCGTCATCGACTACAAGGTCGCCGGCTCGGTGACGGCGCGGGAGAAGTTCGAGGAGGAGGCGAAGCTGCAGCTCCCCCTCTACCTGCTCGCGGTCGCCGAGCACTGGGGCGCGCGGCCGGTCGGCGGCCTCTACCACCGACTCCGTGGGACCTCCGTGCGGCGCCCCCGCGGCGTCGTCTCCGATGCCGCGGCGGAGGATCTCGCCGGCTACGGGCTCTACGCCCGGGACGTGGTCGAGGAGGATCGCTTCGAGGAGCTGCTGGCCGAGGCGCGGCGCCGTGCCGGCGAGATCGTCACCCGGATGCGAAGCGGCGACATCCGCCGCGATCCCGGCCCCCGTCCGGGCCTGCGCGGCCACGACGTCTGCCCGAAGTTCTGCTCCTTTGCGCCGATCTGCCGCCGCGATCGGGCACCTCGCTACGTCGAGGACGAAGAGACGGAGGAACGATGAGCGAGCGGGTGGCGACTCCGGAGCAGGCGGCGGCGATCGCGATCGGCGGCCGCGACGTCCTGCTCGAGGCCGGCGCCGGGACCGGCAAGACCGGCGTCATGGTCGACCGCTACTGCCGGCTCGTCTGCGACGAGGGGCTCTCGCCGGACTCGATCCTCGCCTTCACCTTCACCGACAAGGCCGCGGCCGAGCTGCGGCAACGGATCCGCGCCGAGCTGGCGCGGCGGGCGGAGCTCGGCTCCGAGCGGGCGGCGACGCTGCTGGCCTCGATCGGCGGCGCCTGGGTGACGACGATCCACGGCTTCTGCAACCGCCTGCTCGCCGCCCATCCCGTCGCCGCCGGAATCGACCCCGGCTTCCGCGTCCTCGACGCGCCGGAGGCGGCGCGAGCGGCCCGCGAGGCCTTCGACCGCGCACTGGCCCAGTTCCTCGAGGTCGATGGGCAGATCTCTGCTGATACGGAGGAGAAATCGGCCCATCGACAGCGGGCTCGAGAGGAGCTCGTGGCGGCCTACGACATCGAGCAGTTGCGCTCCCTCGTGGTCGCGATCCATGACGAGCTGCGCAGTCGGGGCGAGGCCGAGCCGAGGCTGCCCGAGCCGCCCGTCCCGGACGCGGCCGCGGCGGTGCGGCGGGCTGCCGAGGCGGCGGCGGAGTGCCTGCAGGAGCTGAAGGAGGGCAACGGCCGACGCGAGCCGCTCGAACACGCGCGGGAGATTCTCGGCGCGGCCGGGGCAGCGCCCGGGATCGAAGAGCTGCGCGCTCTCGTCATCGACAGCAAGGCGAAGGCGCTGGCGCCCTACTGCGAAGCGATCGAGGAAGCGCTCGCTCGCACCGCCGAGGCCGGCGAGGGGGGCGAGGCCTACCGCCACCTCGGCGAGCTGCTGCGTCTCTTCTCCGCCGCCTTCGAGCTGGCCAAGGAGCGTCGCACCGGGATCGACTTCGAGGACCTGCAGATCCTCGCCGCGCGGCTGCTGGAGCGGGCCGAGATCGGCGAGGCCTACCGGACCCGGTTCACGCACCTGCTCGTCGACGAGTTCCAGGACACCAACCGCCTGCAGCTGCGGCTGATCGAGGCGCTGCGCGGCCCGCGCTCGGAGCTGGTCGTGGTCGGCGACGAGTTCCAGTCGATCTACGGCTTCCGCCACGCCGATCTCGAGGTCTTCCGCCGCCAGCGCGCCCAGATCGAGCAGCGCAGCGACGCCGAGCTGCTGGAGCTGAGCGGCAACTTCCGCTCGCGGCCGGAGCTGATCGCCGCCGTCAACCACTTCGGCGAGGCCCTGATCGGCGATTCCTACCGGCCGCTGCGGGTCGGGTCGCCCCCCGATGAGGAGGCGCCGCCGGGCGGCGGAGCGGCGGTCGAGCTGCTGCTGACCGGGCGCGACGGTTGGGACGAGGAAGGAATCGAGCTGGAACCGGCGATCGACGGGCGCACGCCGCTCGACTGCCTGGCCGAGGGCCGCTTCCTCGCCGGCCGCCTGCGCGAGCTCGCCGACTCCGGGGTCCCGCGCGGCGGGATGGTCGTCCTCCTGCGCGCCTTCACCCACCTCGACGCCTACGAGGACTCGCTGCGGCGCGCCGGCCTCGCGCCCTACGTCGTCGGCGGCCGCGGCTACTGGTCCCAGCAGCAGGTCTCCGACGTCTGCGCGCTGCTGGCGACGATCGCCAACCCGCTCGACGACCAGGCCCTCTTCGGCGCCCTCGCCTCCCCCGCCTGCGGCGCCGCCCCGGACACGCTCTGGCTGCTGCGGGCGGCGGCCGGTCGGCGGCGGCACGTCTGGCCGGCGCTGGAGCGGGCGGCAGGAGTGGGAGAGGCGCAGCTGGAGGAGCCCGAGCGGCTGGAGCAGATCCCCGAGGCCGAGCGCGAGCTGCTGGCGACCTTCGTCGCGAGGGTCGGATCGCTGCGCGAGCGGGCGCCGCTGCTGCCGCTGGCGGACCTGATCGAGGCGGCGACGACCGAGACCGGCTACGACCTGGCGGTCCTGCTGCGGCCGGCGGGCGAGGCGCGCTTCGCCAACGTCCGCAAGCTGATGCGCCTCGCTGCCGAGTTCGAGGCGCGCGAGGGCCGCGACCTGCGCGGCCTGCTCGACTTCCTCGCGGTGCGCGCCGAAGGCGACGCCGAGGCGCAGGCGGCGACCGCCGCCGAGGGCCACGACGGCGTCCGGATCATGACCGTCCACAACGCCAAGGGCCTCGAGTTCGCCGTCGTCGCGGTCCCGGACCTCTCGCGCAGCCTGCTCGCCGGCTCGCGGGCACCGGTGATGACGCTGGGCCGGGAGCAGACGCCGCGGGTGGGAATGCAGTGGCGTCGACTCGGCAGCGCCTCGATCAACCTCTATGACTACGGCGACCTTTACGAGGAGTCCAAGCAGCGCGATGCCGAGGAGGGCCTGCGGCTCTTCCACGTCGCCGCGACGCGGGCGCGCGAGCGGCTGATCCTCAGCGGCGTCGTCAACCCGGAGCCGCCGCGCGAAGTCAAGCCAAGCACCCCGGTGGTCGAGCGGCTGGTCGCGGCGTTGGGCGTCGAGCGGGACGCCGACGCGACGGTGACCGTGGCGCCGCCGCAGCCGCGGAGCGGCCTCGACGCCGGCTTCGACGCGGCGGAGATCGCGGTGCGCGTCAACCTCCCCTCGCCGGAGCGCACGGCCGAGCTGACCGCGGTCCGCCGGGACGTCGCCGGCGAGCGAGCGCTCGGCGCCGGCCCGCCGCCGCTGGTCGAGCGGCGACCGCCGATCGTCCCCAGCCGTCCCCTCTCCTACACGGCGATCTCCGCCTACGAGCAATGCTCCTACCGCTTCTACATGGAACGCGTCCTCGGCCTACCGCCTCGCGGTAGAGCTTCGTCCCGGATAGCGGGACAAACCTCAACCGCGCTCCCTGAGGCGACGCCCTCGGCGCGGGAGGAGCGGACGGCGCGCGGGGCGGCCGTGCACGCCTTGCTGGAGTGGAGCCAGGCGAGCGGCTGGGAGGAGCCTTCGGCCGAGCTGGCGCGGCGCCATGCCGTCGCCGCCGGGCTCGATCCCGACTCGGTCGACGCCGAGGCGCTGCTGGCGCCGGTCCGTGAGTGGCTCGGCTCGCCCCTGCGCCGGCGGATCGGCGTCGAGGCGACGCGGGTGCGGGCGGAGGTCCCGATCCTGCTCAGCCTCGGCGACACCGTCCTGCGCGGCTCGATCGACCTCTTGGTCGAGCGCGACGGGGGCCCGCCGCTGGTCGTCGACTACAAGACCGATCGACTCGGCGGCTCGGACCCTGGCTCCCGCGCCGCCCATTACGAGACCCAGCGGGCGATCTACGCCCTCGCCACGGCCGAGTCGCTCGGCTCCCCCGAGGTCGAAGTCGCCTACGTCTTCCTCGAACGCCCCGAGGAGCCCGTCTTGACCACGCTGACGCGGGAGGAGATGACAGCGGCGCGACAGCACCTATCCACGACCATCAAACGGATCGGCGCAGGCGAATTCCCGGTCGCCCCCGCGGAGCTACGCACCTGGGACCTGTGCCGCGGCTGCCCGGCGCTGGGCAACCTCTGCTCAGGACCGTCTGAGGAGTCCTGAGCAACCGTCAGGTGGTCTCAGACTCGAGCCTTGCCGCAAGCTCGTCCAGCCGCAGCTCCTTCAAGCCCTCGCCCACCGCATCCAGCTCGGCGGCGCAGTAGCCGACCAGCTCGCGGCCCTCGCGGCAGAGGTCGAGAGTCTCGCGCAAGCCGGCCTGGCCGGAGTCGAGCCGGTCGATGATCTGCTCCAGCCGCTCGACGGCAGCCTCGTAGCTATCGGGTTTCTCGCTCAATCTCTCCCTCGATCTCGGCCCTGACGCGGCCGTCGGCGAACCGCAGTCTTACCGCTCCGGCGGCGACAGCCGCGTCAGCCGTGGTCACCGGCTCCCCCTCGGCCGACTCGGCCAGCGCGTAGCCGCGCTCCAGGGTCCGCTCGGGGTCGTGCGCCCGCAGCGTCACCGCCGCCCGGCGCAGCGCCTCCCGCCGCCGCTCCAGCGCCCTCTCGGCCGAGCGCTCGATCGCGGCGCCCCGCTGCCGCTCTCGCGCCTGCGCCGCCTCGGTGCGCTCGGCGCCCCGCCGCCGCGCCCGCTCGAGCACGATCGTCGCGATCCGCCGCTGGAAGGCGCCGCGTTCGGCGAGGCCGCGTTCGGAGGCGGCGCGGATCTCGCGGATCTTCTGGTTGAGGCCGCCGCGCTCGCGCTGCAATGCCCGAGCCGGGCCGCGTGCCAGCGCCCCGAGGTGGCGCGCCCGCGCGCCGATCGCCCCTTCCGCCCCCCGCCGCAGCGCGTAGCCGGCGCGGCCGAGGTCACGCCGGGCGAGCTCGCAGTCGAGCGGCACCGCCGCCTCGGCGGCGTGGGTCGGGGTCGAGCAGCAGACCGCGGCGACGTCGTCGAGCAGGGTGGCGTCGCGCTCGTGCCCGATCGCGCTGATCACCGGCACGCGCAGCAGCGCCACCGTGCGGCAGAGCGTCTCGTCGCAGAAGGCCCAGAGGTCGGCGAGGCTGCCGCCGCCGCGGGCGACGACGATCGCCTCCACCTCGGGCCGCGCCGCCAAATCCTGCAGCGCCGCCGCGATCGCGGGCGCCGCGTGTCGGTCCTGCACCGGCGCGAAGGCCCAGACCACCGTGCCGCCCCAGCCCCGCCGCCGCAGTCCCGCGACCAGGTCACGGCGCGCGGCGCCGGCCTCGGCGGTGACCACGCCGATCGCTTTCGGCAGCAGCGGGCGCGCCAGCTGCTTCTGCAGCTCGAAGAGGCCCTCGGCGCGCAGCTGCTTGCGCAGCGCCTCGAGCCGGGCGATCAGGTCCCCCTCGCCTGCAAGACGTACATGGGTGGCACGAAAGCTGAAATTGGGCGAGGCCTGGCCGCCACCGGGGTAGTAGTCGGGACCGCCGGCAATCACCAGTTCGGCGCCGTCGCGGAGGGCGCCGTCCGGCAGCCCCGCCTTCTCCAAGTCGTTGAGCCAGATCGAGCAGGGCACGGCGCCCTGGTTGTCGCGCAGCTCGAAATACGCCTGCACCTTGCTGCGCCCGACGCCGGTCACCTCGCCCATCAGCTGCACCCGCGCCCGCTTGCGCATCTCCTCCTGCAGCTTGCGCGCATAGAGACCGACGGGAAAAGGCCCTGGAAGATCCATGTGCGGAGGCTACTGACGGGTCTGGCGCGTCAGCCGCCGCAGCGCCAGCGGCGGGCCCAGATCTTCAGCTCATAGATGGACGGACCGAGGTCGCGTCCCGCCTCGCTGAGCGAGTAGGTGACGCGTACCGGCGTCCCGGCTTCGACCTCCCGCTCGACGATGCCCTGGTGCTCGAGCTCGCGCAGTCGCTGCGAGAGCAGCCGGTCCGAGAGGCCGGGCACCGCCTTGCCGAGCTGGCCGAAACGCATCGGCCCGTCGGTCAGGGCGCAGACGATGGCCCCGGTCCAGCGCTTGCCGATCAGCTCGATCGCCGCATGGAAATGGGGACAGACCTCGCTGGAGCTGCCAGTCTCGACCTGGGTGGGCATACCTTGAGTGGACGTACCCGCTTCCACCTCACGAGCTTACCCAACGTAAGTGGTCGGCTCGAGAACTCAGCCGGTGCAGGGACCGGTGCTGACCGGCCCGCCCGCCCGCCGCAGCGCCTCGCGGACCTGCTCGGCGGGGACCGCGAAGCCGCCGGCGGCGCCGTTCGTGGTGGCGGCGAAGACGGTGCCGACCACGCGTCCCTGGGCATCGACCAAGGGGCCGCCGGAGTTGCCGCTGCGGACGGTGCCCCCCAACGCCGTGATCGAGCGGTCGACCGGCCCCCTGCCGTAGGAGTCCTCGCTGATCGTCGAGCGGGTTTCGCCGATCCGGGCCGGGGAGACGGCGTAGGGCCCGTTCTCCGGGTAGCCGAGCACCGCCGCGCCGGCCCCGAGGGGGCGCCGCGAGGAGATCGGCAGCGTCGGCAGGTCGGCCCCGACGCGCAGCAGCGCCAGATCCTCGCGGGTCCCGTAATAGACGGGCGTCGCCTCCAACTCGCCCCCGTCCTGGGTGGTGACGGTGGTGTCGTCGGCGCCGGCGATGACGTGGGCGTTGGTGACGATCAGCCCCGGCTCCACCGCCCAGCCCGAGCCCTCGATTCCGAGCCCGCAGGCGGTGCTGAGGACGCGCACGACCGAGTCGCCGGCGGCGAGGACGTCCGCGTCGGAGGCGATCGCCGGGTCGGGCGGCGGGGCGGGAGCGGCGGGGCCGATCACCGACGGCGCCGGGTCGACCCGGTCGAGCGCGTTGAGGACCGGACCGGAGGGCGGCAGCACTTCGTTGAGGCTGCGCAGGATCAGCGAATCCTGGACGTCGGCGCGAAGCCGTTCGGTGGCCGGCGCGTGCAGGGCGACGGCGCCGAAGACCCAGGCCACCCCTAGCGCCACCGAGGCGATCAGTGCCGCCCCGCCGGCGCCGTCGGCGCGGTGCAGCGTGCGCCGCCGCGCCACGAGCCTCTCCCGCAGGCCCAGCGCGAAGCTCTCGACCGCGACCGCCGTCAGCGCTCCCGCCAGCAATGCTCCGAGGGCGGCGCAGAGCGGCGCATAGGGCGACTCCGATCCCTGCGAGAGGACCAGCGGCCCGAGCCTGCTTCCGGCGATGGCGCCTGCACCGAACCCGACCAGGGTCATCGCGCCGACGATCAGGCCCTGCCTGTAGCCCCAGAGCGCGAGGGCGACGGTGAAGGCGACGATCGCCCAATCCAAGACGGTCACAAATGAATAGAAGCATGCGGCGGACCGCTCTATTACCTTTCGATCGGTGAGTCAGCTGTCACCCGAGGTTGAGCGGCGACGTCGCCTCCTCACCCGCACGCTCCCCCTCGCCCTGCCGGCGGTCGTCGCCTTCGTGATCGGTGCGGCCGTGGGAGCGCCGGGTTCGCCGCAGAAGGACGCCGCCGGGCGTTTCGCCGATTCCTGGGCGGCGGGGAACTTCGCCGCCATGTACCGCGAGCTCAATCCGCCCTCGAGGGCGAAGATCGATGCCGGCGAATTCGCCGACGCCTACCGCGAAGCCGAACAGGTATCGACGCTGCGTTCACTCGAGGCCGGCACGCCGCAGGACCCGAGCTCGGACAGCGACCACACTGCAGTCGCGGTGCCGCTCACCATCTCCACGGTCGCCTTCGGCAGCTTGGAGAACGAGATCATGCTGCCCTTCGCCGACGGCGGCATCGACTGGGACCCGAGCCTGGTCTTCCCCGGGCTCGAACAGGGCGAGCACCTGGAAGGCGAGATCGAACTGGCGCCCCGGGCCGCGATCCTGGCCCGCGACGGCAGCCCGCTCGCCGAGGGTCCGGCCGACTCCCGCGAACACCCACTCGGCAGCGCCGCGATCGACGTCACCGGCGAAGTCGGCAGCGCCCCCGAAGAAGACCTGCCGAGATTGGCGAGGCAGGGCTTCGGCGCCGACACCCCGGTCGGCATCAGCGGTCTCGAGCGCGCCTTCAACGCCCGCCTCGCCGGCAAGCCCGGTGGATCGCTGCTGGCGGCGAACGAAGATGGCACCTCGACCCGCGTCGTCGCCGAATCCAAGCCTGACCCCGGAGCGCCGGTGAAGACGACGATCGATCCGGAACTGCAGCAATCGGCCGTCTCGGCACTGGGCGGCCGCGCCGGCGGGATTGCGGTTCTCGACGCCCGCAACGGCGACGTCCGGGCGCTCGCCGGACAGGCTTTCTCGGCCCCCCAGCCCCCGGGCTCCACCTTCAAGATGATCACCACCACCGCCGCCCTGCAGAAGGGGGTCCTCTCGCTCGACGACGAATTCGAAATCGCCAACGGCGCCAACGTCGGCGGCCGCTTCATCAACAACGCCAACGGCGAGTACTGCGGCGGCACCCTGCACCAGGCGTTCGCCGAGTCCTGCAACGCGGACTTCGCTCCCCTCGGCCCGAAGATCGGCAACGACACGATGGTCGAAGTGGCCGAACGCTTCGGCTTCAACTCGCCGCCGACCCTCTACGCGCCGAAGATCGTCCGCCAGGTCGACCCGCCGGAACCGACGATCCCGACCGAAATCGGCAGCGACGTCGACCTCGGCGTCTCGGCGATCGGGCAGGGCGAAGTCCTGGCGACGCCGCTGGAGATGGCAAGCGTCGCCCAGACGATCGCCGACGGCGGGGTCCGGCAGCCGACCTCGGTGGTCAACAACAGGAAGCTGCGCCCCCATGCCGAGCCGGTGCGGGTGATGTCGAAGAAGCTGGCCGGGGAGCTGACCGAGCTGATGGTCGGCGTGGTGACCGAAGGGACCGGCACCGCGGGGGCGATTCCGGAGGCTCAGGTCGCCGGCAAGACCGGCACCGCCGAGCTCGGGCCCAAGCCGGGGCAGGAGAACGCGGAAAACCCGGTCCAGATCAAGGACGCCTGGTTCGCTGCCTTCGCACCGGCGGAAAGGGCGCGCCTGGCGATCGGAGTGCTGCTGATCGAAGCCGAAGCGGCCGGCGGCGACGTCGCGGCGCCCGCGGCGTCCCAGGTCCTCTCGGCCGGCCTCTGAGGCCCGCCGTCCCGCGACCTAGAGGTCGAGGGTGACGGTGCCCGTCTCGCCGTTGGGCGCCGGGATGTGGAGCGTCAGCGGCCGGTTGTCGGAGGCTTCCGAGGGCAGCAGGAAGATCGCCACCGAGCCCTCGATCGGCCCCTGCTGGGCGGGCGAGTCGAGGACGGGCACCTGTTCGTGGGGTTCGACTTCGCCGCCGAGGGGCAGCGCGTAGAGGCTTTCGCTGGGGACGAGGTCGTAAGTCTTGTGGTCGGCGTCGGTGATCGTCAGGGTCGAAGGCAGCTTGTGGGGTTCTTCGCTTTCGTTTTGCACTTCGAAGAAGACGCCGAAGTAGGCGGAGCCGGCGGGCGGCGCCGGCTGTCCCACCAGGTAGGCCGAGTCCTCGCTGTCGTTCGGGTTGAGGTAGCGCGAGAAGGTGACGTTGTATTCGAGCTCGCCCAGCTTCACCGGCTCACCCTCTTTGACGTCCTTGGAGTCGCTGGAGTAGCCGCAGGCGCTGATCGCGAAGGCGAGAACGCCGAGCGCGAGCGCGGCGAGCAACGGCGGCAGGAATCTACGGTGCAGGGACATCGGCGGCGAGAGTCTATTAAGGGATGCCGGTCGCGTAGCGGTTGCCTCCCGCGACGGCGATCCGCTGGACCCGCGGACTGTCGGACTCGAGCAGGTCGCGCAACCGACGCAGGGCCTCGCGCCAGCCGCGCTGCTGCCAGAACGAGCCGGCCGAAGCCAGCTCCAGAGCCCGATCCAGCGGGTTCGCGGGCTCGGTCCAGTGGGTCACCGTCACCTTGGTCAGGAAGCCCACCCCACCCGTCACCTCCCAGACGAAGTGGGTCCCGATCCTGTTGGCGCGGCCGCCCTGGCCGCGCTCGACGATCCGGAACGGCTCCTCCTCCGCGACGATCGTCGCGTCCATCCAGACCGATCGCAGCGGCGTTTCAGCCCGAAAGCGGGCGCCGGCACCGACGCCGACGGGGTCGATCCGAGTCAGATGGAAGCCGCCGAGGAAGTGGTCGGTGAAGGAGGGTCGGAGGGAGACGTCGGCGATCGTCTCGAAGGCCCGCTCGCGGGACACGTCAATCTCCACCTCGGCGCTGATCGGACCCATCGCGGCGCGATTCTAGAGATCGGCCCGCGAACGCCACCGCACCACCAAATTTTAGTGACGCGGGACCGCCGGCACGGTAGGATCGGAACGAACTCAGGGAAGGAGAGCCCGAGATCTTCGACAGCGTCAGCAGCCACCCGCTCGACGACACCTACGGCACCGGGATCATGCCCGGCTCCGGCACTTACTTTTGCCTCAGTTGCGGGTCGCAGCTCTCTTTGAAGGAGACCGACGAACTGCCGAAGTGCTCGAATTGCGGCGCCTCCCGCTTCCGCCGGGACTCGATCTTCGAGTCGATGCAGGACCACGGCCTGACCAGCGAATTCGCCGTTCCGACCGAGGTCGAACCGCCGGATTGGCTCGACGGGGCGCGTGCAGCGATCTCGCGGCCGGGCCACTATCTCGCCCGTCGCCGGGACGACGGGGAGGTCACCAACTTTCCGATCGAGCGCGGCTGGACGCGGATCGGGCGCAGCGCCAAGGCTGATCTGCGCCTCGACGACCCCAGCGTCTCCCGCCGCCACGCCCTGATCGTCGCCGAGCCCGGCAAGAACCTGCGGGTGCTCGACGACCGCAGCCTCAACGGCGTCTTCGTCAACGGCGAGCCGGTCGAGTGGGGCACCCTCCACGACGGCGACGAGTTGACGGTCGGCCGCTACAGCCTCTACGTGCTGCGCGCCTGAGCCGAGGATTCCGGCCACCCGCGCCCCTAGGATGGGCGCGGTGAACGCCGCTCCGAACCCGATCGATCCCGGACAGCCCGAGGGCGGCGCTCCGTCGATCTCCGCCGCCGCCGACCGCGCCCGCGCCCAGCTCCACGCCGAGATTGAGCGCGTCCGTATCGGTGTCGAAGAGATGCTCGCCGAGCAGGGAACCGGCGCCGACCCCGACCTGCGTCGCGAGCTCGACGCCCTGCGCGAGGACACCCGCCTCTACGTCAAGAAGCGAATCCGCCGCAGCGAGAAGAAGCTCGAGCGCTCCGTCCGCCGCATCGACGAGCGCACCGCCCGCCTCGAGCAGCGCATCGACAAAGTCGAGTCCGACCGCCTGGCAGCCGAGTACCGCATCCACTCCGACACCGAGCGCATGCTGGACGGCCTCCTCGCCGAGGTTCGCGCCATCGCCGACCGCCTCGAGGGCCGGCCTCAGTAGACGCAGCGGGGGAACCTCCCCCAGCGGCCCGTCTCCCAATCAGCTTCCGAGTCCCAGAAGCTCCCAGCCGGCCCGAGCATCTCGACCCTGAGCGAGGCTGGTTGGGAGGGGCCGGGTGGTCCCGTGAGCGGCTTGTACTTTTTTGCTTCGGCGAATCTCGGACGGCCCTAGGCGAATCTCAAAAAAGTTGAGCGAGGGGGACCACCCGGCCCCTCCTCACCAACCCACGATCACTCGGTCGAGATGCTCGGATCCGCCTGTACCTTGTGCGGCACGATCATGAGGAAGTTGCTGGTCGCATCCGCCGATAGGTCGAGCACGCGCTCCGCCTCCTCGTCCTGGCCGGTCGCCCGCAGCTCGCCCGCGTAGTCGCTGAGCAGGTCGTCGATGTCGATCAGGCCCTCGGAGTCGAGGTCCTTGAGCTCGACTTTGGCGCCCTCGCCGAGCCGGCGTTCGATCGCCGCGCGGTCGATGCCGTAGGCGTTGTGGCGGACGTAGACGCGGCCGCCGGTCATCCCGGCGCAGGCCCAGGGGCCGATGTCGCCGAGGACGATCGCCCTGCCGGAGGTCATGTACTCGAAGGCGAACCCCTTGGCGTTGGCGCGGTCGACGATGCAGCCGCGGCTGTCGTCGATCGCCGCTTCGGGCTCGCCGGCGAGGATCACGTCGGCACCGGAGAGGCGGATGCAGAAGCGTGAGTCGGCCGAGCCCTGCACGAACAGCCGCCCGCGTTGGGCGCCGTAGGCGAAGGACTTGCCGACCGAGCCGTTGAGCCGCTTGCCCTTGGCTCCCTTGCCCTTGAGGATCGAGATCCTGCCGCCGAGCATGGTCTTGCCGACGCCGTCCTGGGCGCCACCCTCGATGCGGATCGAGACGCCGTAGGCGTTGAAGGCGCCGAGGCCCTGTCCGGCGACGGAGCCGCCGTTGAACTCGAGGCTGGCCAGCACCTCGTCGCTCGACTCCGGACCGTCTTCGAAGATCCGCGAGCGGGCGATCGCCCCCGAGAGCTCGGTTCCGAGCACGCGGTCGTTGGCGTCGGTCGCGCGCGGGAAGGCGCTGCGCAGGGTCTGCCCGGAGCAGATTTCCGGCGCCAGGGCGCCGATCTGGGCCGAGGCCTGCTTGGCCTCCATGCGGATCGGCCGCGCGACGACGAGGCCGGCTTCGGCTCGCGCCTCCGCCTCCTCGGCCACCGGCAGGTCGATCGGCTCGAGGTCGAGGAACTCCTCCAGCGGCGTGATCAGCGGCGCCAGGTCGATGCGGTCCTTGGCCGCGACCTGCTCCAGCAGGTCATAGCGGCCGACCAGATCCTGGGCGCGGTCGTAGCCGAGCGAGGCGACGACCCGCTTGACCTCCTCGCCCATCGAGGAGAAGAAGCGGGCGCAGCTCTCGGCCGCGAGGTCGACCTCCTGCGGGGTGAACTTCTTCAGTCCGTGCTCCTGCGCCTGCTCGACAGTCTCGATCTGGGTGGCGATGCCGACGTGGCAGGTGTCGAGCTGGCAGCCGCGGCAGATCGTGCAGCCGAGGCTGACCATCGCCAGGGTGCCGAAGCCGACGCGGTTGGCACCGAGGCAGTGCAGCTTGACGATGTCGTGGCCGGTGCGGTAGCCGCCGTCGGCCCAGATCTCGACCCGGTTGCGCAGGCCCGCCTCCATCAGGGCCCGGTGCACGGCGCGGGTGCCGATGTCGGAAGGCAGGCCGACGTGGCGCAGCGCGTGCTGGCGAGCGGCGCCGGTCCCCCCCTCGAAGCCGGAGAGGGTGATGATGTCGGCGCCGGCCTTGGCGATTCCCAGCCCGATCGTGCCGATGTTCGGCACCACCGGCACCTTGACCGAGACCCGCACGTCCGGGTTGACCGTCTTCAGCTCGTCGATCAACTCGGCCAGGTCCTCGATCGAGTAGAGGTCGTGGTTGTTGGAGGGCGAGATCAGGTCGGTGCCGGGTGCCGCGTTACGGGCGGCGGCGACCTTGACCGAGACCTTCTTGCCGGGCAGGTGACCGCCCTCGCCGGGCTTGGCGCCCTGGCCGATCTTGATCTCGGCCAGGTAGGAGGAGTTGAGCATCTCCGCCGAGACGCCGAAGCGTCCCGAGGCGACCTGCTGGCCCCGCCACTTTCGGTAGTTGCCGTACATGTCGCGGATCTCGCCACCCTCGCCGTTGACGCAGAGGATGTTGATCGCTTTGGCCGCCTCGGCGTAGGCGCGGAAGGCGGGCTCCGACTGCGAGCCGAAGCTCATCGAGGAGATCACGATCGGGTAATCGTGATGGCCGATCCCGGCGTCCACGCCGGCCGGGTCGATCGCCGGGCGGTCGCCTTTCAGGGCCATGATGTGGCGCATCGAGATCGGGTTCTGGTGCTCGAGGTCGCGGACTTTCTCCGAGTACTCCTCGTAGCTGCCGCTGCCGTTGGCAGTCGCGATCGCCGCCTTGTAGACCTTCGGGTAGAAGCGAAAGGTCTTCGCCGGTTTGGCCGCCTCGTCGTCGCCGCTGAGGGCACGGGCGCGGGCGTTGGTGTCCTCGTCGAGCTCGGCGAAGCCGGTCCCCCCCTTGGCCGAGGCGGCGAAGGCCTGGGTCTGGAAGATCTCCGCCAGCTCCGGTTTGACCCCGATCGAGGAGAACTGGCGCGCGTAGCCGCGCACCTCGTGGATGCCGATCGTCGAGATCACTTTCTCGATCCCCTTGGTCAGCGCCGCGCAGAGGTTCGAGACGTCGCTCTCGTAGTCCTCGACGCAGATCACCTCGACCATCGTGTACGGGCAGACGCCGTTGGCGCCGAGCCCGAGCGCGAGCATCACGTCGTGGACGTTGCGGATCGCCGCCGAGCGCAGGACGAGGCCGCAGCGGCGGCGCAGGTTCTCTTCGCCGCGCTCGACCTTGAACTGCTTCAGCGCCTGGTCGGCCGCCGAGGTCGCCAGGTGCGGGTCGAGGTAGCGGCGCTCGCCGTCGTAGACGGTGCGGTCGGTCAGGATCAGCAGCTCGGCCCCGTTGCGAACCTTCTTCACCGCTTCCTGCTTGATCCGCTCGATCGCCCCGGCGGTCGTCTCCGACTCCAGCAGCGAGATGTCGACGGCGGCGGCGCGGCCGCGGAACTCCTCCCAGAGATCCTCCAGCAGGTAGGTGCGGTGCTCGCGGGCGATCCGCCGGTAGGTCTTGTCGGAGAGCGGCGCCAGGCCGTGGTGACCGCCGAGGATCACCGGGAACGAGGTTTCCACCGTGCAGGTGTCCTCGCCGGCGTTGTCGAGCGAGGGACGGCGCCCGAACAGGGTGCGGGTCGAGAAGTGCTCGATCTCGCGCTCGCGGTCGATCGCCGGGTTGGTGACGACGGCGACCGTCTCCTTGAAGTAGTCGGCGAGGTTCTGCCGCTCGGGCGAGAGGGCCGCCAGCGGCCCGTCGTAGCCGAGCGAGCCGATCGGCTCGGCCCCGTTGGAGGCCATCTGCTGGACGAGTTTGACGTCGTCGCGCTGCCAGCCGAAGCCGGCGAGGACGCGGTCGGAGACCTTGACCGGCTCCTCCGGCCCGGCGTCGGAGTAGCCCGGCACGTCCTGGCCCTCGAGCGGGCCGCCGGTGTCGAGGGCGCGGTCGTAGGCGGCGGCGTGCTCGACGCCGTTGCGCCGCAGCCAGCTGTCGCGGACGATCCGCAGCATCTCGTCGTGGGGGTGCAGGGTCGAGCGACGGGCGTCGCGGTCGATCAGTACCAGCGTCTTCTCGCCCGGGGCGAGCGGCTTCGGCTCGGAGACCATCGTGCTGACGGCGACGACCCCGGGCTCGGAGCTGAAGACGAAGTCCTCGTCGGTCTCAACCTGCCAGAGCGGGCGCAGGCCCATCGCGTCGGCGGAGAAGACGCACTCGTCGGCGTGGCGGGCGATCAGCGCCACCGGGCCCTGGGCGAACGGGCCCATCGCCTGGTGCAGGTACATGTAGAAGCGATGCAGGTCCTCGGGAAGGGAGCGGATCTCCGCGACGATCGGCGGCACCACCATCTCCATCGCCTCGGCCAGGCTGAGGCCCTCGCGGCTGACCATGGTGTCGATCGTGCGGTTGAGGTCCTGGGAGTCGGAGGAGCCCGCCTGGATCGGGACCGCCAGCATCTTCGCCTCCTGGCGCAGCTGTTCGATCGTGTTGATCTCGCCGTTGTGGCCGAGGAGCGAGAACGGCTGCACCCGCTTGAACGATGGCCAGGTGTTGGTCGAGTAGCGGTTGTGGCCGAAGCAGCCGATCGTCTCGAAGCGCTCGTCGCGAAGGTCGGGGTAGTAGTCGCCGAGCACGTTCGGCGAGCCCATCACCTTGTATACGCAGGTCGTCGCCGAGAACGAGGGGACGTGCACGTCGAGCTGTTTCTCGAGGTCGATCAGCAGCTCGAAGAGGACCGGGTCGCGCCGGGCGGCGTCGGGCACGAGTCCGGCGACCTGCCAGAAGATCGGCTCCTCCTCGCGCGCGGTCGGGCCGAGGGCCGGCGAATGGACCATCCCGATCCGCTCGGCGAGGATCCGGAAGCCGCCCTGGTTGAGCAGCTCGCGGGCGTCGTGCTTGACCTTCTCCAGGTCCTGCGAGCGCTCGATGAAGATGTGGCCGACGGCGAAGGCGTCGTCGAGGGTCAGCGAAGGGTCGTGACCGCCGGAACGGACATCCTCGGCCCAGATCTTGCGCGGGATGTCGAGCAGCAGGCCGCAGCCGTCACCCTCGCCGTCGACGTTGCCGGCGCGGTGGAGCATCTTCTGCAACGCCGGAATCGCCAGCTCGATCGGCTCGTGACTCGGGGTCGCGTCCTTGCGGACCGAGGCATAGATCGCGCAGGCGTCGTTGTCTTCGACGCTCGGCGGAGAAACCAGTGGCTTGTAGGGACGCTCTGGTGAGTAGCGCTCGACGGCGGCGCCAGACTGGGACTTGGGCATGTGACCTCCCGGTTTCCACGCCTTCTTCGAGCGGGCGCGCGACGGGTTGACGAGTCGGAGAATTATAGGGCCGACAGTCAAGTCCGGGTGCGGTTGTCTTTTCTCCCGCTATGCGGTGGAAATGACTACCGCGCTCAGAAGGTACTAGGCCCAGGACATCGGCTCGTAGGAGCCGGCCGGGTCGACGCCGATCAGCATCGCGGTCACGTTGCCGTCGGAGCGGTTGAGGATCGTGCGGCTGGCGGGCGGCTCGATCGAGGCGAAGGTGCCAGCGGGCGCCGGGTGGTCCTCGCCTTCGATCCGCAGCGTCGCCTCGCCTTCGAGGATCACGTAGAGCTCGACCTGGCCGCTGCCGGACTCGTCGTGCTCGGGGATCTGGCCGCCCGGCCCGATTTCGACCAGGTTGAAGCCGAAGGCCGAGGTTCCGAGGGCTTTGCGGGCCAACCTCCAGGTGGACTCGCCCGAGCCCTCCATCGACTCGAACTCGTCGCGGTGCCTGATCGTGTAATCGCCCGGCATCTTCCGTGCGACCATACCCCGACTCTGCTCGAACTGCATCAACTTTTCGTTCTGCTGTACCGAGAACTTGATGCAGTTGCGTGGGAGATCGGAAGGAGAGAAGGGTGACGGCAGATCCAAGGGTTTCTGAAGCGGCGCTGCGGGAGGCGATCTACCGCTATAACGAGGCCTGGAACAGCCATGACCTCGACGCGATCATGGACATGCACGCGCCCGACATGGTCTTCCACAACCACACCGCGGGCGAGTCGGCGACGGGCGCGGAGGTGCGCGGCCACATCGCCTCGATCTTCGAGACCTGGCCCGACCTCGAGTTCACCACCCGGCGCCTCTACGTCCGCGACGGCTTGGTGGTGCAGGAGTGGACCGCTGTCGCGACCCACGTGAAGACGATGCGCCGGGGCGACCTCGTCGCCGAGCCGAGCGGCCGCCGCGTCGAGTGGGACGGCATCGACTCGATCCCCTTCGAGGAAGGCCTCGTCAAGCGCAAGGACGTCTACTCCGACAGCGTCTCGATCCTACGCCAGGTGGGACTACTGGACTGAAGGCGCTTTCCTCTCGCTATGCGAGAAGAAAGCGCCTTACGCGCGGCCATCGCTCAGAGCTCGGGGACGTCGGCGCCGAGCGGGGCGAAGGGCAGGCGCCGCACGTCGGCCCAGCCGGCGCAGCGCTCCTCGAGCGCGGCGACTACGTTGCCGGCCTCCTGCCAGGTGGTCCACACCAACACCGTCGGCCCGGCGCCGGAGATCGTCGCGCCGAGCGCCCCCAGCTCCGCCGCCGCGTCGACGATCTCCATCGAGCGCGGGTAGAGGTCGCGCCGGCGCGGCTGGTGGATGCGGTCGTGGAGGCCGCGGGAGACGAGGTCGAGGTCGGCGCTGCGCAGACCGAGCACGAGCAGCGCCGCCGAGGAGACGTTGGCGACGGCGTCGCCCAGCGGCACTTCGGCCGGAATCGCCTCGCGAGCGCGTTCGGTGGAGACCTCCTCGGGCGGGATCACGACGATCCCCTCGAGCCCCTCCGGCGGGTCGAAGCGGGCGGCCAGCGGGGCGCCGTCGGGGCCGGCGCCGCAGACGACGAAGCCGCCGTAGATCGCCGCGGCGACGTTGTCAGGGTGGCCCTCCAGCGCCGTCGCCCGCGCCAGCATCTCCTCCTTGGAGAGCGCCAGCTCGAAGAGGTGGTCGGCGGCGAAGAGGCCGGCGACGATCGCGGCGGCGCTTGAGCCCAGCCCCCGCGCGAGCGGGATCTCGCTGCGCAGGCGGAAGGCGATGCCGTCGGCGGGGTGCAGCGTCTCGAAGGCGCGGACGACGAGGTTGTCGCGCCCGGTCGAGATCTCGAGGCCGCCCGGGTCGAGCGCGAACTCCCCCACCTCCTCGACTTCGAGGTCGAGGTTGAGCGAAACCGCCGCTGCCATCGCGTCGTAGCCCGGCCCGAGGTTGGCCGAAGAAGCCGGGACACGGACAAGGCGACGGCGCCTGGTCAATCGAATACCGCTCGCTCGACGGCGCTGAGGTCGTTGTCGCAGTTGATCACCGCGGGCGCTTTGCCGAGCGCGGTGTCGGGGTCCTTGAGGCCGTGGCCGGTGAGGACGCAGACGACCGACTCCGGCGTCGCCGCCCCCTCCGCCACGGGCAGGCCGTGGGCCAGCAGGCCGGCGACCGAGGCCGCCGAGGCGGGCTCGCAGAAGACGCCTTCGGTGGCGGCGAGCCAGCGGTAGGCGTCGAGGATCTGCTGGTCGGAGACGGCGGCGACGCGGCCGCGCGAGGCGGTGAAGGCCGCCATCGCCTCCTCCCAGCGGGCCGGGTTGCCGATCCGGATCGCCGAGGCGACGGTCTCGGGGTTGGCGACCGGTTCGCCGCAGACCAGCGGCGCCGCTCCCTCGGCCTGGAAGCCGTAGAGGATCGGGGCGGTCCCTTCCTCCTGAAACCCGCGCCAATAGGCGGTGACGTTACCGGCGTTGCCGACCGGGATCGCCAGCGCCCCAGGCGCGCCGCCGAGATCCTCGACCACCTCGAAAGCCGCGGTCTTCTGGCCTTCGATGCGGTGGGGATTGACCGAGTTGACGAGTTCGATCGGGTACTTCTGCGCCAGCTGACGGACGATCCGCAGGGCGTCGTCGAAGTTGCCCTGCAGAGCGACCACCCGCGCCCCGTGCATCAGCGCCTGGGCGAGCTTGCCGATCGCGATCTTGCCCTCCGGCACGATCACCGCCCCCCGCAGCCCTGCCCGTGCCGCGTAGGCGGCGGCGCTGGCGGCGGTGTTGCCGGTCGAGGCGCAGATCACAGCCTCCGCCCCGCGCCCCTTCGCCCGCGAGACCGCGACCGTCATCCCCCTGTCCTTGAACGAGCCGGTCGGGTTCGCGCCCTCGAACTTGAGGTACGCCCGCGCCCCGATTCGCTCGGAGAGCGCCGGCGCCTCGATCAAGGGCGTCGAACCCTCGTTCAGGGTCACGATCGGATCGCCCGGCTCCAGTGAGAGACGGTCCCGGTAGAGCTCGATCAGTGGCGCCGACATCTAGAACTCCTCCTCGATCACCCGGATCGAGCGCGGCGGCGCCCGCAGGTCGCCGAGCTCCCCGAGGGCCTCGACGGCGGCGGCGAAGCGTGACTCCAGGCACTCGTGGACGACCATCACCAGGCGCGCGTCATCGCCGAAGCCGCGCTGGACGACGCTCTTCACCGACACCTGCTGGTCGCCGAGGACGGTCGCGACCCGCGCCAGCACGCCCGGCTGGTCGGCGACCTCGAGGTAGAGGTAGAAGGAGGAGGTGATGTCGGTGACGATCGGCAGCTCCTCGCGGGTTTCGTGCACCGGCGCCTCGCCGGCGAGGATCGAGACGACGTCGCCGAGCACCGCCGAGGCGGTCTGCACGCCGCCGGCGCCGGGCCCCGACATCGTCACCTCGGTGATCGCCGGCGCCTCGACCATGACCGCGTTGAACGGCCCCTCGATCGGCGCCAGCGGGTGGCCGCGGTAGAGAAAGCAGGGGAAGACGCGGACGCTGATGCCGCCGTCGCGCCGTTCGGCGGCGCCGAGCAGCTTCAGCGAGAGGCCGAGCTCCTTCGCGTAGGCGAGGTCGTCGGGCTGGATCGCCTCGATTCCCTCGTAGGGCACCTCGGCGAGGGTGACCGGCGTGTGGAAGGCGAGCCGGGCGAGGATCGCCATCTTCGCCGCCGCGTCGGCGCCGCTGACGTCGTCGGAGGGGTCGGCCTCGGCGTAGCCGAGCTCCTGCGCCTGCGCCAGCACCTCGTCGTAGCCGGCGCCGCTAGCCGCCATCTCGGTGAGGATGAAGTTGGTGGTGCCGTTGACGATCCCGAAGACCTTTGCGATCTCGGTGACGCCGAAGCTCTCCTGGATCGTGCGGACGATCGGGATCACGCCTGCCACCGCGGCCTCGAAGCGGAGCTGGACGCCGGCGTCGCGGGCGACGGCGAAGAGCTCGTCGCCGTGCTGGGCGAGCAGCTGCTTGTTGGCGGTGACGACCGGGCGCCCGGCCCGCAGGGCTTCGATCACGAACTCGCGGGCGGTATCGGTCCCCCCCATCAGCTCGACGATCAGCTCCGAGTCCTCGAGGATCGCGCCGAAGTCCCCTTCCTCACGGGTGAGGACGCCGGCGATCTCGGGCCGCCGCCCGGTCGCGGCCTCGACCGCGTCGGCGCGCTCGGCCAGCAGCTCTGCGAAGGCGGCACCGACGGTGCCATGCCCGAGCAGGCCGATGCGGACGGGTTTGGAGGGTTCGGAGCTCATCGCGGCGGTTCAGCTATCGCGAGCCGTGAGGTCGTCGTAGGTCTCGCGACGGACCACGACCCGCGCCTCGCCGTCGCGGCAGAAGACGACGGGCGGGCGGGGCACGCCGTTGTAGTTGCTCGCCATCGCGTAGCCGTAGGCGCCGGTCGCCGGGGTGACGAGAACGTCGCCGACGGCGGGCTCGGCCAGGTGGGCGTCGCGGACGAGGATGTCGCCGGACTCGCAGTGCATCCCGGCCACCGTCACCAGCGTCTGCGGCGGTGCCGCGGCGCGGTCGGCGATCAGCGCCTCGTAGCGCGAGCCGTAGAGCATCGGCCGCATGTTGTCGGACATGCCGCCGTCGACGGCGACGTAGGTGCGAACGCCCGGGATCTCCTTGACGGTGCCGACCCGGTAGGCGGTGATGCCGCCGTTGGCGACCAGCGAGCGGCCGGGCTCGACCAGGATTCGCACCCCGTCGCCGAAGACCTCGGCGACGCCGCGGACCTTGACGTCGACGTAGGCGTCGATCGAGGGCGGCTCGTCCTCGGCGGTGTAGGCGACGCCGAGGCCGCCACCGACGTTGACCACCCGGCACCAATCCCCGGCCAGCTCGCCGAGGGCGCGGATCGCCAGCGTGTAGGGCTCGAGCTCGAAGATCTGCGAGCCGATGTGGGCATGCAGGCCGACCAGCTCCAGCTTGTCGGAGGCCAGCACCCGCTCGATCGCCCGCGCCGCCAGGCCGTCCTCGAGGCCGAACCCGAACTTGGAGTCGAGCTGGCCGGTCTGCACGTAGTCGTGGGTCGAGGGCTTGATCCCCGGCGTGACCCGGATCAGCACGCGCTGGGGCTGCTCGAGCAGGCGCTCGCAGCGGGCGATCTCGTCGAAGGAGTCGAGGATCAGGTGGCGGATGCCGGCGCGGGCGGCGAAGAGGATCTCCTCGTCGCTCTTGTTGTTGCCGTGCATGTGGATGCGGTCGGGGTCGAAGCCGGCCCGCAGCGCCATGTGTAGCTCGCCGCCGGAGGCGACGTCGACCGAGAGGCCCTCCTCGGCGAAGAGACGGTAGGCGGCAGTGCAGGGCAGCGACTTGCTGGCGAAGAGGACCTCGAAGTCGTCGCTGCGCCGCTCGAAGGCCTCGCGGTAGGCGCGGGCCCGGGCGCGGATGTCCTCCTCGGAGTAGACGTAGGCGGGGGTGCCGAGCTCTGCGGCGAGCTCGACCACGTCGCAGCCGGCCACCTCGAGGTGGCCGAGGTCGTTTACGCGGCTTCCCCCCGGATAGACCGCCGATCCCTCGATCGGGTCGCCGCTCGCGACAGACCTCGCCTGTTCACGCTCCGCCATCGGATCGGCATTGTGACGGTTGAGCCGTGACCCAGGTTCAGCGGTTGGCGCCGAGAACGCCGCCGACCGCGTTCGCGGTTTCGTCGACCACGTTGCCGACCGCGGATTCGGGACCGGCGACGCCGTTGACGACGCCTTCGGCCGCTTCGGTGACGCCGGCTTCGTTCAGCGCCCCGCCGGTAACCGTTTCGTCGACCTGCCCCACCGTGCTGTTGACGGTTTCGGTGACTTGTCCGGAGGTCGAGCCCGACGAGCCGCCGGCTCCACCGCCAGATCCGCCGCCGCTGCCCGCGCTCGACGTCTCCGTGGCTGCCGGGGTGGGTGAGCTCGGGTGCGGGGCGGGACCGCCGGCGCCCGACCCGCCCTGTCCGCCGCCGGCTCCAGCACCGGTTTCGCCGCCGCCCGCCGGTCCTTCGATCGCCCCCGTCAGCGTCGAACCGCCATCGCTTCTGGCATTACGACCCGCGTTCGCCCCGCCCTTGGCAGCGGCTGCGGTCGCCGCGGCGCCTCCGCCTGGACCAGCTCCCGCCGCCGGCGCGGAGCCGAGGCTGTCGCCCGCCGGCTGCGCCTGCGATACGGCGGAACCGTCGTCGCCGCCACCCAGGGCGGCGAGCGGCCAGTCCCTGAACACCTGCGCCGAAACCAGCATGACGAACACGGCGATGGCGATTGCGATCAACGTCGCTCCCGACATCGCGCCCACCAGATAGGCGCGCGCTTGGCGAATCATCCCTATTGCTAAAGGTAACCCATGGGGTCCGTAACTTCGCCGTTTATACGAACCTCGAAATGGAGGTGGGGACCGAGGCAATAGCCGGTGCAGCCGGTGTAGCCGATGATCTGTCCCTGGCTGACGGCCTGGCCGGCCGAGACCCCGAAGGAGCTCTGGTGGGCGTAACAGGTCGAGAGGCCACCGCCGTGGTCGATGCAGGTGTAGTTGCCGTAGCCGCCGCTGGCGGCCTCCGGCTCGGTGAAGATCACGCTGCCGGTGGCGGCGGCGCGGATCGGCGTCCCTTCGGGCACGGCGATGTCGATGCCCGGGTGGTACTCGTAGCTGCCTTCGATCGTGCGCGGCCCGAAGCCGGATACGACCGGGCCGTCGACCGGCCAGATCAGGCCGCTGCCGCCGCCCTGGATCGGTCCCGCCGGTAGCGGAGTCGAACCGGTCTGCGCCAGCTTGGCGGCGATCTTGCCCTGGATCGCGGCGACCGAGCCGTCCAACTCCTGCTCGTGTTCGCGGATCGTGGTCAAGGCGGCGAGGCGCTTGCCGCGGGCGCTCGCGAGTTGCTGCCGGCGGCTCTGCAGCGCGGCTCTGGCGCTTGCCAACGCCTGCTCTTCGGAGCCGATCGCGTTGCGCGCGGCCTCGATCGTCTGCTTGGCCTCGCGCAGGCGCTCGACCAGGCGCCTCGCGCGGTTGCGCAGCTCTCGCACCCGGCCGACGACGGCCTCGTCCATCCCGTGCAGGCGATCGAGGTATTCGGCGCGGGCGGCGAGGTCCTGGACGTCGCCCGAGCCGACGATCACCGAAAGCAGGTCAGGGCTGCCGGTCTCGTACATCGCGACCAGGCGCTGCCGCAACGCCAGCAGCGCTCGTTTCAGGTGACCGCGGATCCGCTGCAGGCGCTCCCTGGCGCCGTCGAGCTCGGCGACTGCCTGGTCGAGCTCGGCCTGCTTCGCGGCGAGGCGGGCGCGAACGGCGGCCTCGCGGTTGCGGATGCCGGCCACCTCTTCGGTCAGCTGATCGATCCGAGCGCCGTAGCGGCTGATCGTCGTCGTCAGGACGCCCTTGCGTTCGCGGACTTCGTCCAGCTTCGATTCTCTGGCTTCGAGCTTCGACTGCAGGTCTTGCGCCCCGGCAGCCGGGCTGAGCAGGAGGAAAACGGAGAGCGCGGCGGCAAGTACGAGCAGCGCCACCGCGACAGGGCGGTTCCTGACCATCGCGACGAGGCTAGCCAAGCGCGGAGGCCGACTCGGGGGCCAGGCCGAAAATGCAACCGGGCTTGCGCTCAGCGTTCGTCGGGGGCGTTTTCGACGCGCAGGAGCCGCGGATCGGCTTCCTCCTCCATCTGCAGCGTCGTGTGCTCGATCCCGAAGTGCTCGCCCAGCGTCAGCTCGAGGCGGCGGCGGATCAGGTCGCGGTCGGCGTCCTGGGCGACGACGACGTGGGCGGCGATCGCCCCGAAGCCGGCGGTCACGGTCCAGACGTGGAGGTCGTGGACCGAGCGCACGCCCTCCTCGCGGCAGATCGCCTCCCCCATCCGCTCGACGTCGAGCCCGGCCGGGGCCGCCTCCATCAGCACCTCGAACGGCTCCTTGATCAGGCGCCAGGACGAGGCGAGGACCAGGGCGGCGATCAAAAGGCTGACGATCGGGTCGACGACGGCGGAGCCGCCGGCGAGGACGAAGGCGCCGGCGACGACGACCCCGAGCGACCCGAGGGCGTCAGCGGCGCTGTGGCGGAGCACCCCCTCGAGGTTGATGTCCTGGCGCTGACCGCGGGCGAGAACCAGGGTCGCGGCGACGTTGCCGGCGAGGCCGAGGAGGCCGAGGGCGAGGACGCCGGCGCCGTCGATCCCGGGTGGGTCGGACAGCCGGCCCACCGCGGCGATCGCGATCGCCGCGCCCACTGCGACCAGGAGCAACCCGTTGACCAGCGCCGCCAGAACCTCGGAGCGTTGGTAGCCGAAGGTGCGGCGGCCGACGGCGGGCATCGAGGCCAGTCGGACCGCGATCAGCGCCAGGACGATCGCGCCGACGTCGGAGAGCAGGTGGCCGGCGTCCGCGAGCACGGCCAGCGACCCGGTGAGGATCCCGCCGACCGCCTCGGCGACGAGCAGGGCCGCGTTGATCCCAAGCGCCATCCACATCCGCCGCCGGCTGTCCTCGCGCCGCGCTTCCCGCGCGTGGGCGCCGAAGCCGTGGCCATGTCCCCCGTGGGCGTGCGAGTGCACCAGCCCAGAATAGGTATCGACGGATTAGGCGGGGACTGCCTCTTTGGTCGATTCGGCCATCGCCTTGGCGGCGACTTCGGAGCCGAACCGGAGTCGCTCGGCGTATTCGCGCGCCTGCATCCTCGAGATCACCATCCGCTGGATCTCCGCCGTGCCCTCGAACAGCTGGTAGATCTTCGCGTCGCGGAAGAACTTCTCCAGCGGGTACTCGGTGCTCCAGGCGTCGGGACCGACCAGGTCCATCAGCGTCGTCGTCGCCCACATCGCGACGTCGCCGCCCTTCAGCTTCGACATCGAGCCCTGGCCGCCGGTCATCGGCACGCCGTTGCGCCCCATCCAGGCGGCGCGCTGGACCAGCAGCCGCGCCGCTTCGATCTCGGTCGCCACGTCCGCCAACGTCTGCTGGATCCGCTGCGTCTGCAGCAGCGGCACACCGCCTTCGGAGCGGGCGTCGAGGTACTCGAGGGTCCACTCGTAGGCGGCCTGGGCGATGCCGAGCGCCGAGGCGCCGACCAGCGGCCGGGTCACCTCGAAGGTCGCCAGCGCGTCGGCGCCGCGCGACTTCTTGCCTTCACGGCCCCGCTGCAGCTTCTTCTCCAGCTTCTCCTCGCCGCCGAGCAGGTTCTCGGCCGGGATGCGGCAGTCGTCGAGCACGATCTCCGCCGTGTGGGAGGCGCGGATCCCGAGCTTGGTCTCCTTCTTGCCCTGGCTGAGGCCGGGCATGCCCTTGCCGACGACGAAGGAGGCCTGCCCACGGGTGCCGAGCGCCGGGTCGACGGTGGCGACGACGACGTGGACGTCGGCGATGCCGCCGTTGGTGATGAAGACCTTGGTGCCGTTGAGGACCCACTCGTCGCCCTCGCGCTTGGCGGTCGTCTTCAGGCTCTTGACGTCGGAGCCTGCCTGCGGCTCGGTGACCGCGTAGGCACCGAGCTTGATCTCGTCCTCGCTGCCGAAGCACTCCGGCACCCAGCGGGCGATCTGCTCGGGCGTTCCGGAGGAGGCGATGCCGGCGGCGGCGAGGCCGGAGCCGGAGATCGCCAGGGCGATGCCGGCGCAGCCCCAGTGGAACTCTTCGGCCGAGATCACCTGCATCTGGCCCTCGGAGTCGGCGGCGGATCGCTGAATGCCCTCGAGACCGCCGAAGCCCTGCCTGCGAGCCTCCTTGATCACCTCCCAGGGGATGCTCTCCTCTTCGTCGTGCTTGCGGGCGGCCGGGCGGATCACCTCGGCGGCGAACTTTCGGCACTTGGCCTTGAACTCGAGCTGCTCCTCGTTGAGTGCGAAATTCATCGTTTCCTTCCTCTGTCAACCGATTGACTGGTCAGTCAGCCAGTCGCCCACACTTTATCCGACCGAACTCCCGGCAAGGCCGAGTAGCTTTTCCGCGTGGGGGCGGACCGACCGATCAACGCCGACGTGCCGGCACCGCAGGCGCCGGCGGAGCCGGAGGGCAAGCCGGCACCTGAACCGCCGAAGCCGCGGCGCAGGCCGGCGACCGAGCCGGCGGAGCCGAAGCCGAAGCCGCCCGCGCCGGCGCGGCGGCCGCGGCGCAGGTCGATCCCCGGCGCCGTCCAGTTGATCGTCTCGCTGGTCGCAATCGCGATCGCCTTCATCGTCCTCGCCGTCGTCGCCGGCGGTGGCGGGCCGGCTCGCAGGTCCTCCGGCGAGACCGCGGCACCGGTGACGGCCGCGCCTGCCTCCGAAGGGAGCGGCGAGTCGCAGACCTCCTCCCAGCCCGCGGAAGAGCTCGGCTATCCGGCCTTCGCGACCAACAACACGACGCGCGTCGGCGGATCGGATCCCGCCTCGAACGCCGCCGCGGTCGCGCTCGCGGTCTTCCCGGCCACCACTCCGTCACAGCGACCGGCGGCGGTGACGCTGGTCGGAGAAGACGACTGGGCGGGCGGGATCGCGGCGGCGGTCCTGATGGCGGCTCCGGTGCGAGCCCCGATCTTGATCTCGGCAGCCGAAGGGCTGCCCGACGCGACGACGGAAGCGCTCGCCGCCCTCGACCCGGCGGGTGCGCCCTCCACTGGTGGGACGAGCATCTTCGCGGTCGGCGACGTGGCCACTCCCTCCTCCGGAAACGTCACCGCCGTCAGCGGCGGAGCCGCGGCCACGATGGCGGCGAAGATCGCCGAACTCCGCGATCGCCTCGTCGGCTCAGCCCCGGACGCCGTCGTCATCGCCCCCAGCGCCAAGCCCGAATTCGCGATGCCCGCGGCCGGCTGGGCCGCGAGGTCGGGGGACCCGGTCCTCTTCACCGGCGCCGAAAAGCTGCCGCCCGCAACGGCGGCGGCGCTGAAGCGGCACCCCGACGTGCCCGCCTACGTGCTTGGCCCCGAGACGGCGATCTCGGCCGGCGTCGTCGCCGAAATCGCCAAGACCGGCGCGCCCGTCAAGCGCGTCTCCGGCAAGGACCCGGTGACCAACGCGATCGCCTTCGCCCGTTTCCACGACAGCAAGTTCGGCTGGAACATCAACGACCCCGGCCACGGCTTCGTCCTCGCCCGCAGCGACGCCCCACTGCACGCGGCCGCCGCGGCGCCGCTCTCGGCCTCGGGAACCTGGGGGCCGTTGCTGCTCAGTGACGACGCCGATACGCTGCCGGCGGAGTTGCGCAGCTACTTCCTCGACGTGAAGCCCGGCTATACGAACAACCCGACCCGCGCCTTCTACAACCACGTGTGGGTGATCGGCGACCAGGAGGCGATCGACGTGAACGAGCAGGCCGAAGTCAACGAACTGGCTGAACTGGCCAAGATCGGCAGCGCACCATGAGCGAGTCGGAGACCCCGGAGCTGCTCGACCGGGCGCACGAGATCACCCCCGAGGACATCCGCGCCCTCGCCGGCCCCGTCACCCCGCACTTCGCGCTGCAGGTCCGCAACCGGATCCGGCGCCTGATCGAGCCGCTCCCCCCCGGTCATCCCGCCCGGGTCGAAGGCGAACGCCAGATCGCCCGGCTCGAAGATCTCGCCAAGCACAGCGGCGAGCCCCGCGCCACTCTCGGAATCGGGCATTGAAGTACCTCGCCCCGGGCGTCTGGCGGCTGAAGGAGCTGCCCGCCCCCAGCATCAACGTCTACCTCGCCGAGGACGTCCTGATCGACGCCGGTCGGCGCTGGGACCGGCGGCGCATCTTCGCCGAGCTCGAGGGCGTGGAGATCTCGATGCTGGCGCTGACCCACGCCCATCCCGATCACCAGGGCGTCGCCAAGGACGTCTGCGAAGCGCGCGGCGTGCCGCTCGCCTGCCACGCCGACGACGTCGATGCGATGGAAGGCAGGCGCTCGATGCAGGAGGCCGCCGCCGGCAATCTGGTCAACACGGTGATCCGCAAGATCTGGCAGGGCCCGCCCCACAAGGTCGACCGGGTCCTGACCGAGGGGGACGAGGTGGCCGGCTTCCGCGTCGTCCACGCGCCCGGCCACGCCCGCGGCGAGGTGATCTTCTTCCGCGAGTCCGACCGAGTGGCGATCTGCGGCGACGTGATCCGCAACATGAGCTACGCCACCGGCCTGCCCGGAATCAAGGAGCCGCCCAAGGTCTTCACCTACGACCCGGCCGAGAACCGCCGCTCGATCCGCAAGCTGGCCCAGCTCGAGCCCTCGTTGATCCTCCCCGGCCACGGCCCCGCCGTGACCGACATGGCCGCCTTCGAGCGCTTCGTCGCCGCCCTGCCATAGCGGCTCGAAGCCGATGCGCCTCAGCGGCCAACGACCCCGGAATCAGCGCGACCGAGGCGCGCCGTCGATCGCGTGGTTCCTTTTGCCTGCAAGAGCGGCAAAAGGAACCACGCGATGGCCAGGGCCGCGCATCCGATGCCTGGTCAGGGTTCGAGCCGGGCCAGGCTCATGTCGACGCGCTCGCCGCGGAAGGGGACTCCCTCCGCGGCGAGCAGCGCACGCTGCCGCGCGCCCTTGGCGAGGGAGCCGTCGGCGCGGACGACGCGCCACCACGGCAGTCCCGGCTCGTCGACCTGGTGCAAGACCGTGCCCGCGTAGCGCGGCGACCCGGGCGAGACGTCCCCGTAGGTCCGCACGAACCCCTCGGGGATCTCGCGCACGCGGGCGAGGACTTCGTCGAGGCGGCTTGGCGGCGGCTCGGTCAGGCTGCCGGACCGAAGGCGTCGATGATGCGGTTCTGGTACTCGCTCAGCTCCTCGGGGGCGATGAAATAGGTCGGCGGGGTGAGGAAGAGGCCGTCGGCGCGCTCGGCGGTCTCCTCGACCCTGGCGCGGACCTTGTCGAGCGGACCGGCGGCGCAGTAGGTCTCGACCATCTCGTCGCTGATCGCGGCGGGGACGGCGGCGAGGTCGCCGCGACGGAAGGCCTCGCCGGCGGCGACCGCGTTGTCGGCGAAGCCGTGCATCTCCCAGAGCGGCATGTAGGTCTTCACCGTGGCGTAGAAGGAGATCGTCCGCCGCGCCATCTCGATCGCCCGGCCCTCGTCGTCGTCGATCGCGCAGCAGACCGTCGGCAGGTAGTCGAAGTCGCCGCGCCGGCGCCCGGAGCGGCGCAGCCCGGTTTCGAACGCGTCGACGACGACCTCGTCGATCCAGCGCAGGCTCTGAATCGGGTGGCCGATCAGCCCGTCGGCGACGTCGCCCGCCATCCGCGCCATCCCCGCCTGGACCGCGGCGGTGTAGATCGGGACGGCTTCCCGCGCCGCCGGGTGCGGCCGCACCCAGCCCTTGATGTCGATGTCGTAGTAGTCGCCCTCGTAGCGGATCGGCTCCCCGGCGCTCGCCTGGCGCATGATCAACCGCGTCGCCTCGATCGCCTCGCGCAGGTGCGGTGCCGGTTTGCCGTAGTCGGCGTTGTGCCAGGTTTCGTTCAGTCGCTTGACCCCCGCCCCCATGCCGAGGCGGAACCGCCCACCCGCCATCTCGTCGATGTCGAGCGCGGATATGGCGTGGATGAAGGGGCTGCGCGTGAACGCCCAGACGATCCCGGTGGCGACGTCGATCTTCGTCGTCTTGGCCGCCAGGTAGGCGGCCTGGGTGACGGCGCTGCGGAAGAGCTCGGGGGCCCAGACGCACTCGACCCCGGCCGCCTCCGCCCGCAACGTCTCCGCCTCCAGCTCCGCCACCGAGATACCGATCGCGGCGACGGAGATGCGATCGAGGGCGGCCACCGGGCGGGCGCTCAGGCGCTCGCCGGAACCGCGGCGCGGGAGATCACGGCGTCGGCGACGCGCTCGCGGTGCCACTTGGCATCGCCGAACATCGCCGCGTTGGCGCGGCCGCGCTTGAGGAAGAAGTGGAGGTCGTGCTCCCAGGTGAAGCCGATCCCGCCGTGGACCTGGATCGAGGCATCGGGGACGCGCCAGCCGGCGTCTGAGGCGTAGGCCTTGGCCATCGAGGCCGCGAGCGGCAGCGACTCCGGCTCGGCGTCGGCAGCCCAGGCGGCGCCGTAGACGGCGGAGCGGGAGTTCTCGGTCTCCAGCAGCATCTGCGCGCAGCGATGCGAGACCGCCTGGTAAGCGCCGATCGGGCGGCCGAACTGCTGCCGGTCTTTGGCGTAGGAGACCGCCATCTCCATCGTCCGCTGGGCGACCCCCGTCGACTCCGCCGCCAGCGCCACGCAGAGCCGGTGGAAGACGGGGAAGTAGTCGACCGCCGACCCCGGCAGGGTGTCGGCGGCGGCGACGCGCACCCCGTCAAAACGGACCGAGGAGAGGCGGCGGGTGAGGTCGATCGAGCTTTCCGGCGTCACCGTCACGCCCTCGGCATCGCTCTCCACCAAGTGGCGGCGGCCGTCGGCGGTGGCGACGAGGAAGAAGTCGGCGCTTGCGGCGTCGAGCACGATGATCTTCTCGCCGTCGAGGACGACGCCGTCACCGTCCTCCAGCGCAGGCAGGGTGAAGCCGCCGGGAGTGGCCGACGAGCCCGCGTCCCAGAGCGCCGGCGTGCCGCGGCGCTCGCCGGTCGCCAGCGGGCGCAGGTAGCGCTCCCTCTGGTCGTCACTGCCGCAGAAGCTCAGCGCCAGGCCGACGATCGTGTTGGAGAGCAGCGGCGAGGGAGCGAGCGCGTAGCCCATCTCCTCGAAGAGGACCGCCAGCTCGACGATCCCGAGGCCCTGTCCGCCCCACTCCTCCGGCAGCGCCAGGCCCGGCCAGCCGAGCTCGGCCATCTCGCCCCAGCCGGAGGCGTCGAAGCCGTCCTCGCTTGCCGCCAGCTCGCGGATCCGCTCCGATTTGAAGCGCGAGGCGAGGAAGTCGTGGGCGGTCGACTTGATCGCCTGCTGCTCGTCGGTGAGGTCGAAGTACACGACAGCTAACCGCTCAGCGCAGCCTCGGCAGGCCGAGCACCCGCTCGGCGATGATGTTCTTGAGGATGTCGGTGGTGCCGCCCTCGATCGAGTTGGCACGCGAGCGCAGGAACCCGTACTGCCAGGCGCCGCCTTCGATCGCCTGCTCCGAATCGCGCCCGAGCGCCGCGTAAGCGCCCTCGATCTCCAGCGCCAGCTCGGTCAGGCCCTGGTTGATGTCGGCCCATTGCCACTTGCCGAGCGATCCCTCCGGCCCCGGGATGCCCGACTGCATCGTCTTGGTCAGGCCGCGATAGGCGTTGAGGCGCATCGTCTCGGCCTCGATGTGCAGCTGGGCGATTCGCTGGCGGTAGTAGCCGTCGTCAGCGGCCGAGCCACCGTCGGTCTGGATCTCGGCTGCCATCCGGGTCAGCCGTCCGAGGCTGTTCTGGATCTGGGAGATCGCGCCGAAGGCGAGGCCTGCGCGCTCGTTCATCAGCGTCGTGATCGCCACCGCCCAGCCGTTGCCGACCTCGCCGACGACGTTGGCCTCGGGGATCCGCGCCTCCTCCATGAAGACCTCGTTGAACTCGCCCTCACCGGTGATCTGGACCAGCGGCCGGGTCTGGACCCCCTCCTGCTCCATGTCCATCAGGAAGTAGGTGAGCCCCTGGTGCTTGGGCGCGTCGGGATCCGTTCGGGCGACCAGCATGCACCACTTCGCGTACTGGGCGAAGGTCGTCCAGACCTTCTGCCCGGTGACGACCCATTCGTCGCCGTCCTTGACCGCGCGGGTCTTCAGCGAGGCCAGGTCCGAGCCCGACTCGGGCTCGGAGAAGCCCTGGCACCAGATCTCCTCGCCGGTCAGGATCGGCTCAAGGTAGCGCTGCTTCTGCGCGTCGGTGCCGTGGGCGATCACCACCGGCCCGCCCATCGCCAGGCCGAGCACGTTGGCCGGGCTCGGGGCTTCCTGGCGCGCCGCCTCGCCGGCGAAGATCGCCTGCTCGATCATCGTCGCGCCGCGGCCGCCGAACTCCTTCGGCCAGGAGATCCCGGCCCAGCCGGCGGCGTGCAGCTTCAGCTGCCACTCGCGGCGGAAGGCCATCACCTCGTCGAGCCCGGCCTCCGGCTCGGGACCGGGGTTGTTCTCCTGCAACCAGGTGCGAACCTCGTCGCGGAACCCCTCCTCCGATGGCGACAGCGTCAGGTCCATCGAAGGCGCAGCATATAGAGGACCCCTGGCCACGTGGCCAGGGGTCCCTCAGATCATTCTTCGCCGCATTCCTTGAAGCCGTACTGCCGGGCCAGTTTCGAGCCCTTTCCGAGCGGGTTCTTGCCTTCGATCAGCAGCGACGGGTTTTCTTCCAGTTCGTCCGCGCCGGTTTCCACCGCGTCGACGATCGCTTCGATCTGGGCCTCGTCACCGCTGGGCGGGGTGAGGTCGCCGATTTGTTCGACCTGCCTCCGGACGCCCGGAGCGACGACCTGCCCGATCACTTCTTCCTGCTGGGCCTTGGTCGGCTTGCTGGTTTCGATGTTGTTGTCTTCGGCGAATTCTTCGGCTTCTTCTTCGATTGCCTTTTCGCCCTTTTCGCAGATCGCGTCGCCCTGCTCGATCAGTTCGTTTTTGGTCAGCGCCGTGGCGCTGTCGCCTTCGCCGCCGGTGCTGTCTTCACTGCTGCTGCCGCAGCCGGCGACGAGCGCTCCGATCGCAAGGACGCCCACCAGTACCGCGATGAATCGGTTGCTCAAGAGATCCCCCTTCTGAGTGGCAATGAGGCCCGAACCTATCGACGGGGGAGGTCAGACCCGCTGGATCAGCGTCCCCGTACCGAGCCCGCCGCCGCAGCACATCGTCACCAGGCCGGTCTCCTTGTCGGAGCGCTCGAGCTCGTGCAGGAGCGTGGTGGTGAGCCGGGCCCCGGTCGAGCCGAGCGGATGGCCGAGGGCAATCGCGCCGCCGTTGACGTTAACTCGATCCATGTCGGGTTCGAGCTCCCGCCGCCAGGCGGCGACGACCGAGGCGAAGGCCTCGTTGATCTCGACCAGGTCGATGTCGTCGATCGCCATTCCGTTGCGCTCGAGGATCGCTTCGGTCGCCGGGATCGGCCCGGTCAGCATGATGACCGGGTCGACCCCGACCGTGGTCTGGTCGAGGATCCGCGCCCGCGGGGTGAGCCCCAGCGCCTCGGCCTTCTCCCTGGCCATCAACAGCACCGCGGCGGCGCCGTCGGAGATCTGCGAGGAGTTGCCGGCGGTGATCTTGCCGTCCTCCTTGAAGGCGGGCTTCAGCGCCGCCAGGGCGTCGAGGGTGGTCTCGCGCAGTCCCTGGTCGGTCAGGTAAGTCTCACCGTTCACCTGGAACGGCACGATCTCCCGCTCGAAGCGCCCCTCCTCGGTGGCTTTCTGGGCCAACTGCTGGGACCGCAGGCCGAGCTCGTCGAGCTCGGAGCGGGGGATCTCCCAGCGCTCGGCGATCATCTCCGCCGAGAGCCCTTGGGGGATCAGGTCGTAGCGCTCCATCAGCTCGGGGCTGAAGGGGTTGCCGTGCTCCTCGATGACCTTGTAGCCGTCGGCGAAGGAGATGTGGCCCATGTGCTCGACCCCGGCGCCGACGACGACGTCGTGGACGCCGCTCGCGATCAGGGCGGCGGCGAAGTTGATCGCCTGCTGGCCGGAGCCGCACTGGCGGTCGACCGTGGTCGCCGGCGTCTCCTGCGGCAGCCCCGCCTGCAGCCAGGCGTTGCGGGTGATGTTGTAGGCCTGCTCGCCGAACTGCTGCACGCAGCCACCGATCACGTCCTCGACCTCGACCGGGTCGATCCCCGCCCTCGAGATCAGCTCGCCGAAGGTGCGGGCGAGCAGGGTCGAGGGGTGGACGTCGCGGTAGTAGCCCTTTTCCCGGTGGCCGCGGCCGATCGGAGCGCGGACCGCCTCGACGATGACGACCTCGCGGCCGCCGAACCTGCCTTTGCCGTTGCCCATTCGCGGAGCCTCCGTTCGACTGAACTTCGTTTCCGACCCACCCGAGCCGTGGATCCAAGATAACCGATTGATTGACTCGTCAATCTAGTATCGGTGCCTGGTCCCGCACCCTCACGTCACTGCCCGCCGCGAAGTTGATAGGAACCCCGACTAATGAGCGCCAATCCGGGGTACGAGAGTCCGGGGATAGCGGGGAGCGGGGCGATCGCCACCGGTCTGGCCGCTGTCTCGACCACGACCGCAGAGACGATTCTGCTCGCCCGCAGCGAGGCCTCTGCCTGGCGCGCGGAGGAGAAAGTGGTTGCCGCCTGCGCCAAGATCGAGGGAGCCGAGCCGTCGCGCCTGCGGGTCACCACCGACCCCGCCGACCTCTCCGACTGCGACATCGTCGTCGAGGCGATCGTCGAGGACGTGACGCCGAAGGGCGAGCTGCTGGCGACGATCGCCGAGGCCTGCCCTAACGCCGATCTGGCGACGACGACGTCCTCGCTTGGCGTCGGCGAGATCGCCGGCGCGGCCGGGACCGAGCGTCTCTTCGGCCTCCACGTCTTCAACCCGGTGCCGCGGATGCAGCTGGTCGAGGTCTGCTTCCCGGACGGCGCCGCCGGCGCCCGCGAGAAGGCGCTCGCCTGGTGCGCGGCGCTCGGCAAGACCGCGGTCGAGGTGCCCGACCAGGCCGGCTTCGTCGTCAACCGCCTGCTCTTCCCCTACCTCTTCGAAGCGGTGCGGATGATCGAGCGGACCGGCATGGAGCCCGGCGAGGTCGACACCTGCATGAAGCTCGGCGCCGGCCACCCGATGGGCCCGCTGGCGTTGCTCGACTTCGTCGGCCTCGACGTCGCCGAGGCGATCGGCGACGCCCTCTACGCCGACAACGAAGAGGCGGCGAGCAAGCCGCCCGGGCTGATGGTGGAGATGGTCGGCGAAGGCAAGCTGGGGCGCAAGAGCGGCGCGGGTTTCTACAGCTACGACTGAGGGCCGAAGCGGGGGAAGGGTCGGTTGCCCCTCCCCCGGAGGCCGTCGCGCAGCTGATTGCTTGCGGCGACTCGGTTTGTTTGTCCTTGAGCCTCCGGGGGAGGGGCAACCGACCCCTCCGCACGGCCCGTCCTCATGCAACGCTGTTCCTTTTAGCCGCTATATCGACGTAAGGAACAGCGGAAGCTGAAAGCGCTTCGGCTGCTCCAGCAGAGGCTGAACCTCCCAGCGTTTCCGGCCGGACCGGTCTGCGGGTTGGAGAGGCGCCGGGTGGCCCTCCCACGGAGGCTCCGGGACCAGCACCCCGAAGTACCGGCGCGCGATCAGCTGCGCGACGGCCTCCGTGGGAGGGCCACCCGGCGCCCCCACCACCCCCTCGCCGGTCAGGCCGCCTTGCTCTTACCACTCAGGTCCCAGATGACATCGGCCTCGGTGATGCCCTGGCGGCGGGCGACGTGCTGGACCTCGTCCCAGGGGAGCTCAGCGTCGGGGAGGTCGTCCCAGCGGGCGAGGTCGAGCGCCTCGATCGATCCCTTCAGTGCCGGGCCGAGATGCTCCTCGGAGCGCAGCAGCGCCCTCAGGACCTCGAGCTGCTTGTCGGTCAGGCGAACAACCCACATGCTGTACCTCCAACTGTCGGCGACTCGCGGGTTGCCCGGAGAAACTAGGACTCGGTACGGACGGAACGGCTGATTCGGACCGCCTCGACCCGGTTCTCGCGAACCGCCTCGACCCTGATCGTGTAGCCGTTGACCTCGATCGTGTCGCCCCGCTTCGGCAGCCGTCCGAGCTGGCCGAAGACGAAGCCGCCGATCGAGTTGTAGGCGTCGCTGTCGACCGGCAGCTGGATGCCGACGTCGGCGAGGTCGCCGAGCGAAACGTGGCCGCGGACGAACCAGTCGCCGTTGCTGAGCTGGCGCAGCGCCGCGGCGCGGGGATCGGTCTCGTCCTCGATCTCCCCCACCACCTCCTCGAGGATGTCCTCGACGGTGACGATCCCGACCGTCCGCCCGTACTCGTCGACGACGACGGCGAGCGAGGTTCGCTGCACCTGCAGGTCGTGCAGCAGGTCGTCGAGCGGACGCGTCTCCGGCACGATCAGAGCGTCGCGGATGACCGGTTTGATCGAGGCGTCGGGCCCCTCGTCCATGTAGAGCCGGACCAGGCTGTTGTTGTGGACGATCCCCTTGACCCGGTCGGGGTTGTCGTCTTCGATCACCACCAGGCGGGTGTGGCCCGAGGTGACGCAGCGCCGCAGCGCCGCCTGGACCGTCTCCGAGACGTCGACGGTGACGACCGCCGGGATCGGCGTCATCACCTCGCGCGCCTCCTGCTCGTGCAGGTGGAAGACGCCGCCGAGCATTCCCGCCTCGCCGGGATCAAGGTGGCCGCCGAGCCTGGAGCTGTCGATGATCTGCTTCAGGTCCTCGGCGGTGTGGTGCTCTTCGAGGTCCTTGGGGTTGACGCCGAAGAGGCGCACGATCCCGTTCGAGACCCAGCTCAGCCCCATCGTCACCGGTGCCGTTGCGACCCGAAACCAGTTGAGGGGCCGCGACACCCGGCGGGCGACCCCCTCGGCATTGGCGATCGCCAGCATCTTCGGCACCTGCTCGCCGACGCTGATGTGGATCGCGGTCACGAGGATGAAGGCGATCGCCAGCGAGATCCCGGCTGCGGCCTCGTGCGAGAGCCCGCCGAAAAGGGGCTCGATCAGCTTCGCGATCGACGGCTCGCCGAGGAAACCGATGCCGATCGAGGCGATCGTGATCCCGATCTGGCAGGCGGAGAGGGATTCGTCGATCTTGTCGAGCTGCTCGACGACCGCCTCGGCGCCCGCTTCCCCTTCCTCCGCGAGCTGCTCGAGTTTGCCGCGGCGGCTGCGCACCAGAGCGAACTCGGCGGCGACGAAGAAGCCGTTGATCGCGATCAACAGCAGCAACAGGACGAGCAGGAGAACGCTCATCGGCTATGCGGCCCGGTACTTCGGGCTGGGACGTCCTCGGCCATTCGGCGCACGGAATATAGCTGTCCGCCCCCGGGGATCTTTCGATGATGCGATATTGACCGGATAATGCGCGTCGCAACGCTCAGCGAGATGCTCGAAGAGGTTGTCCGGCTGGGCGAGGCGACTGGGATGGAAGAGCACGCGCACGAATTGCGCGGCGAACTCGAGGGCCGGCTGGCGATCATCCGCGCCGCCGTGTCCGGGGCCTCCAGCCTCCGGGTGATCGCCTTGGAGCGGCTCGACCCGCCCCGGGCAGGCGGGTATTGGATCCCGGAGATGATCTCGATCGCGGGCGGCGAGGACGTCGCCGGAGACCCCGGCCTGGCTCCGCCCGAGGTCGGCTGGGGCGAGATGGAGAGTCTCAATCCCGAGGTCGTGCTCGTGATGCCCGGCGGCTCGCTCGAGGACGCCCATGCCCAGGCGATGGAGCACTGGGAGCGGATCGCCTCGCTCGGCGCCGGCCGCGTCTTCGCCCTCGACCCCTCCACCTGCTTCTCGGTGCCGGGCCCGCGTCTTGTCGACGGAGTCGAGCTGCTCGCCCATCTGCTGCACCCCGACCTGATCGACCATCCCGGCAACACAGCATTCATGCCCCTGCGGGCACCGATCACGCGGCCTCCCGGAACTGATGTGCCGCGCTCAGGCGAGCGCGATCGCGCCGAGGACTGAGACGACGGCGACGGCGACGATCACCAGCAGCTCCGCCAGGCGGTGATGCCTGCCGAGCATCCCCCGCTCCCCGGCGACTATCGCGAGCGCACAGATCGCGCCGCCGGCCAGGCCGCCGAGATGCGCGCCGATGCTGATATGGGAGGCGCTGAAGCTGAAGATCAGATTGAAGATGATCAGGAAGCCGATCTGGCCGGCGATCGCATCCATCCCCCGCCCCCGGGCAATGACGAAGGTCGCGCCGGCGAGGCCGAAGACGGCTCCGGAGGCGCCGAGCGTGAGGGCGTTCGGGTCCAGCAGCATCACCCCGAGGGATCCTGCGAGGAGGGAGGCGAAATAGAGCGCCAGAAAGCGCACCGTGCCCAGCGCCGGCTCCAACAGCCGACCGAGGAAGAAGAGGAGCAGCATGTTGAAGCCGACGTGAATCAGGCTTGCATGCAGGAAGCCGCTGGTCAGGAGGCGATACCACTCGCCTTCGGAGACGAACGGCCCGTAGAGCCCGTAGTCGACGACGAACCTGCCGCTCGGGTTGTTGAGGCCCCCCGAGCCGCCGGCGATCTCGACCAGGTAGACCACGACATTGATCGCGATCAGAGCGATCGTGGCTGGGAAGGCCCCCAGCTGACCGGGAGGGCCGGTGGGGTTGCGCACCACTCTCGTCCGCTGCCTCATGCACTCCGGGCAGCGCATCCCGACCGGGGTCGGGGTCATGCAATCGGGGCAGATCGGGCGCCCACAGGACGAGCAGGAAACGCCGGTCTCGCGGTCGGGGTGGCGGTAACAGGTCTCGGCCATCGGGATGCGCAGCCTACAATCGCCGCCGATGGAGCCCCCCAGCCCAGCTCGTCTGTACGCCGCCGCGGCGGGTGCCTTCCTGCTCGTGCTCGGCATCGTCGGCTTCTTCTACAGCGCCTCCTTCGGCAGTCCGGGAGCGGTCGCAGGCGCGCTCGGCGTGTTCCGCGTCAACGGTTGGCTCAACGTCCTCCACTTGGCGACGGGCGCCCTCGGCCTGCTGGCGGCGGGGTACGCCTCGCGCAGCTACGCGCTGGCGATCGGCACCCTCTACACGGTGCTGGCGATCTGGGGCTTCGCCCTCGGGTCGGGCGCGGCGATCCTCGGCGTCCTCGCCGCCGCCGGGGGCGACGAAGCCCTGCATCTGGCGTTGGGAGTGCTCGGCCTCGCGGCGGCGGCCGGGACGCCGACGCTACAGGCGCGAGCGAAGCCCGCCGGCGATCGCCTTTAGGCCGCTCTCGCTCTGCTGCTTGCCGCGCCGGCGCAGCTCGAAGAGGACGAGGGCGCCGGTGGCGATTCCGCCGGCGCCGACCGCGACCACCGGCCGCACCCAGTTGCGCGGGTCCCGCAACGCCCGCAGCTCGCTGTCGGACAGCTCTTCCGCCCAGTCCGAGAGCTCCTCTGCCGCCGCCTGTGTGACCGCGGCGAGGGTGTCCTCGACCCGTCCGGAGAGCCGCTCCGGCGGCTCCATCGGCCGCAGCGCATCGGAGAGCAGCTGCTCGACGTCCCAGGTGGCGCCGCTTCCCTCACTCGCTTGGCTCATCGCTCATCTCCTCCTGCAGCTGCTTGATCGCGCGATGGATCAGCACCTTGGTGGCGCCGTCGGAGCGCCCCAGCGCCCTGGCGATCTCGCGGTTGTCCATGCCCAGCGCGAAGCGCATGATCAGCGCCTCGCGGCGGTCGTCGGAGAGGTGCTGGAGATTGTCCATCACCTGCCGCAGCTCCTCGCGGCCCTCGGCGATCGCCACCGTGTCGTGACGGGCGGCGATCGGGTCGGCGTTGTCCAGCGTCGTCTGGGGCCGGCGCGAGCGATCGCGGTAGTAGTTCGAGGCGAGGTTGTGGGCGATGCGGATCAACCATGGCCGCAGCGGCCGGCCGTCGGACTCGCGTCGCGCCCGGTCGAAGTGCCGGTAGGCCTGGAGGAAGGCCTGCTCGGTCAGGTCCTCGGCGTCGTGGTGGTTGCCGACCCGGTAGTAGGCGTAGGAATAGACGTCGCGAAGGTGGGTCCGGTAGACCTCCTCGAAGGCGCGGTCGAGCTCCGCCTTCGCCGCCGGCCCGAGGTCGCCGGGCTCGACGTTCTCCTGGGGGTCGCTCACCCGCCAAGCGTAGTCCTCCCCGCATCAGGCGGCCCGCCGCGCGCGCTCGACCTGGCGGAGGCCGGCGACCCATTCCTCGGCGTCGATCTCGCCGCCGATCAGCTCCGCCAGCCCGCTCAGCGCGTCGGCCTGGACGCCGGAGGCGGCGACGGCCTGGGCGAGCAGCGGCGCCGTGTCGAGGCCCTCGGAAGCCTGGCCGATGATCTCCGTGATCTCCTCCGCCGGGGTGCCGGTGCCGAGCAACTCGCCGGCGCGACGGTTGCGGCCGTTCGGGGCCATCATCGTCGCCGTCAGGTCGCCGACGCCGGCCAGCCCGGAGAAGGTCTCGAGCTCGGCCCCGCGGGCGATCGCGTACTCGATGCACTCGCGCCAGATCGCGGCGACGGCGATGCCGGCGGCGTTGAGCCCGTGCGGCTCGGCGGCGGCGGCGGCCAGCGCGGCGGCGTTCTTCGCGGCTCCCGCCATCTCGACTCCGGTGACGTCGCCGGAGCGCTCGCAGACCAGCCCGGCGCGGTCGAAGACCTCGCCGAGCTGGTCGCGCAGGTCCTGGTCGGCGGAGCCGAGCACCAGCGCGGCGGAGCCGGAGACTGCCTCGCGGGCGTGGGCGGGGCCGCCGAGGCAGGCGATCGCCCGAGCCCGCACCCTTTCGCCGACGTACTCGGCCGGAAGCTGCCCCTGCGGCGCGATCAGACCCTTGGTCAGGAGCAGGACCGAGGAGCGGCCGCTGACCCGGTCGGCGATCGTCCCGACCGCCTGCGGCAACGACTTCGAGGGGATCGCGAGGCAGATCAGGTCGAGGCCGGCGAGCTCGATCTCCGAGGCCGGGCGGACGTCGATCGACTCCGGCAGGGCGATGTCGGGCAGGTAGCGGCGGTTCTCCCCCTGCTCGACCAGCTCCGCCACCCGCTCCGGAGTGCGGGCGCCGAGCTGAACCTCGAGCCCGCCGCGAGCGAGCAGGACGGCGACCGCGGTGCCCCAGCTGCCGGCTCCGATCACCGCGGCGCGGCGCATCGGCGGCAGCCCACCGAGGTCTTCCCACTGCAGCTGCACGTTGGGCCAGATCCGCGCGGTCACGGTTTCGGCCAGCGCTTTCGAGGGCTCGGCGGCGCGGGGGAACGTCATCGCTTTCCCGAGCCGGACCCTGACCTTGCGCGGGCGGATCCGCCAGCCGCGGCGGACGTGTTCGGTGCCGATCACGGCGGTCGGGATCACCGCCGCGCCGGTCTGCAGCGCCAGCCTGCCGACGCCGCGGCGCGGGTTGGCGAGCGTTCCACGGCGGATCCGCGTCCCCTCCGGGAACATGCAGATCGCGCCGCCGCGCTCGACGATCAATCGCGCCGTCTCCATCGATTCCTCGTCGGACTCGCCGCGGCGGATCGGGAAGGCGCCGAGGCGAGAGAGGATCCAGCCCTGCCAGGGACGGCGGAAGAGCTCGACCTTGGCGACGTAGTTCATCGGCCGCCGCCAGGGGAGGCAGCCGCCGATCACAAAGGGGTCGAGGAAGCTGCGGTGGTTGGCGGCCACGATGATCCCGCCCCTCAGCCGAGCGTGCTCACGCCCGGTCCTGCCCCAGCGGAAGTAGACGAGGAAGAACGGCGTCAGGAACAGCCTCGCCAGCAGGTAGAGGGGCCAGTTGACGCTGTGCTTGCGGGTGTAGGCGTTGTAGCGGGCCAGACGCTCGGCGTTCACGCAGAGCGCTACACGCGTGAGCGGGCGGAGTTACCCGGGCCGCTACCAGGCGGCGGCGAGTAACTCCGCGAGCTCTTCGCGAGAAGGAGGGCGAGGGACGTGGCCGAGCTCGGGGCGCTGGAGCATGGCCGCGATCGCCTCGTCGAGCTTGGCGCGGTCGGCGCCGAGGTCGCCGAGGCCCGGCGGGTCGCCGCCGAGCCGGCGGATTCGGGCCTCGAGTCCGTCGAGGTCGGTGCCGAGCGCCGACGCGAACCGGGCGAACGGCGCCGGCGCCTGAGCCGCGAGGTAGGCGACCACGTGTGGGAGGACGGCTGCGTTGGTCCCCGCGTGAGGCGTTCCGCAGATGCGGACCAGGGTCTGGCAGGCGACGTGGTGGAGGCCGAAGCCGGCGGAGTCGATCGCGTAGCCGCAGAGCAGCGAGCCGAGGGCGAGCGCGGCGCGGTCGCGCTCGCCCCGGTCGCGGTCGAGCGAGGAGGCGATCAGCTCGGCGCCGCGCAGAGCGGTCAGCTCGGAGACCGGGTTGGAGAGAGGCGTGCAGATCGAGTCGGCGCCGTGGGCGAGGGCGTTCATCGAGCTCGCCCGCAGCTCGGGCTCGGGCGCCCCAGTCATCAGCTCCGGGTCGGCGAGCACCAGCGCCGGCCGCACCATCCCCCGCAGCCGCCTTTCGGCGCCGGTGGGAAGGCGGTGGATCGCCGTCATCTCCGCCCCCGACATCGTCGTCGGGATCGCCGCGACGGGAGTGCCCGAAACCGCGGCGATCGCCTTCGCCGTATCGATCACACGCCCGCCGCCGAGCGCCACAAACGCCTGTGGTTGAGCTTTGTCCCGCATAGAGGAACCAACCTCAACCACATCCAGCAGCGACGCGGCGAGCGCTGGGACCTGGCCGGGAGGGACCTCGTGGACGGCGCCGGCGGCGGCGGCCAGCTCGGGGCTCTGGGCCAGGGCGCGCGGGGTGCTCAGCAGGTCGAAGGAAGCGAAGCCGTGTTGCCCGAACAGCTCCGGGGCGGCGGCCAGGCCCGGAGCCCCGAAGACCACGGTTCGCCCGGCGTCGCGCCAGACGAAGTCCCCGCTCACTCCACCTGCTCGGTGCGCGGGTTCCTCACCGGTCGCAGGTTCGGCTCGACCTCGTCCCGCAGGTGCTCGTAGTCGGGCGGCAGCGAGAGCTTCTCGCCGAGGTGCTCGAGCGGCTCGTCGACGGTGAAGCCGGGGCCCATCGTCGCGATCTCGAAGAGGACGCCGCTGGGCTCGCGGAAGTAGATCGAGCGGAAGTAGAAGCGGTCGATCTCCGGCGTCGGCTGCGCTCCGCCCGAAATCGCTCGCTCTCGCCACTGCATGTGCTCGTCGGGCAGCGAGGCCCAGGCGACGTGGTGGACGCTGCCCGCGCCCTGGAGGCCGCGCTCGGCCGGCGGCTCGTCGAAGAGGTAGAGGCCGCCCCGCCGCTCGCCTCGCGCCTCCCAGCCGCCGTCGGCGCGTTCGAACTCGAGCGCTTCCAACAGCCCGGAGCTGGCGTCGGGAGCGGCGCCGTAGGCCCGCACCGCGTGGAAGCCCTGCAGGGCAAGCTCGGACGGGATCTGAGGATGGTCGGCGACGAGCGGCGCGTCGTCGACGCTGACCACCAGCAGCTCGTGTTCGAGGCCCTCGGGATCGGCGAAGCGCAGGCTCTCGCCGTCGCGCTCAGACTCGATCCCGTTGGCGGCGAGCCGCTCCGCCCAGAAGTCCAGCGAGTCGGCGGAGGCGACCCGCCAGACGATCCGGTGGACCATCCCCGCCCCCGCCCGTCCCGGAGCGACGCCGGGGTACTCGAAGAAGGTCAGGTCGGAGCCGGGATCGCCGCCCTCGTCGGCGAAGAAGAGGTGGTAGACGGTCGGGTTGTCCTGGTTGACCGTTTTCTTCACCAGCCGGAGGCCGAGAACGCCGGCGTAGAAGTCGACGTTGCTCTGTGCGTCCTCCGTGATCGCGGTGATGTGGTGGATGCCCTCCAGCTTCATAGGCCACGTATACCATCCCGCGATGAGCCGTCGACGTCGACGCGTGGTCAAGGGGCTTGTCGTCCTCGGCTCCGTCCTAGCCTTCCTGAGCGTCTTCGCGATTTGGACCGAGCGCCAGGCGCTGAACACCAACGACTGGGTCCAGACCAGCGACCGGCTGCTGCAGAACCCGAAGATCCGCAGCGCCGTCGCCGAATACCTGGTCGACCAGCTCTACGAAAACGTCGACGTAGAAAAAGAATTGAAGGGAATCCTCCCGGGGGACACCAAGGAACTCGCGGGCCCCGCGGCCGGCGGCCTGCGCCAGGTGGCGGGCACGGCCGCCGAAAAAGTCCTCGAAACCTCGACCGCCCAGACCCTCTGGGAGGACGCCAACCGCACGGCCCACGAACAGCTGCTCGCGGTGCTCGAAGAAAAGGGCGAAGCGGTCTCGACCGAAGAAGGCACCGTCAAACTCAATCTCGGCGCCCTCATCACCAACCTCGCCAACCAGGTCGGAATCGGAGCCAAGCTGGCGGAAAAACTGCCCCCCGACGCGGGGCAGATCGTGATTCTCCGCTCGGACCAGCTGAAGACCGCCCAGAACATCGCGGTCGCGATCAAGGGGCTGGCCCTGGTCCTCTCGATCCTCACGTTCCTCGTCTTCGCCGCCGCGATCTACCTGACGCCGCGCGACGGTCGCTGGGTGACCGTCCTCTTCTCCGGCATCGGCCTGATCGCCGCCGGGTTCGCCGTGATCGTCTTCCGCCACATCGTCGGCGGCATAGTCGTCGACCAGCTGGTCAAGACCGAAAACGTCAAGCCCGCAGCGGAAGCCGCCTGGGAAATCGGCACCTCGCTGATGACCAGCATCGCCACCACCGTGATCGTCATCGGCGTGCTGTTCGCCATCGCCGGCTGGCTGGCGTCGCCGAGCGGCGCCGCCCGCTCCGTCCGCCGCGTCATTGCCCCCGCCCTGCAGCGATACGCCGCCTACGTCTACGCCGGCCTGGCGATCGTGGTCGGGATCTATTTCCTCGGGGCACCGAGCCAGGGGCTGCGGTCCTTCCTCACCACCCTGATCGTCGCCGGGATGGCTGCCTTCTGGATCCACGAGCTGCGCAAGCAGACGCTCGAGGAGTTCCCGGACGCAAGCTTCAGCGACACCTTCCACCGCACCAGGGAGCGCGTCGTCAACGCCGTCAGGGACGCCAACATCGGCGAGCGAGTCGGCGAGCAAGCCTCGAAACTTCGTCTGCCCGAGGCGCGGAGGCCTCCCGGCGAGGGCGGTCAGGCCGCTGAGGCCCCGACCGCGGTGATGGAGGACGACGCCCGCTTGCAGCGCCTCGAACGCCTCGCGACGTTGCGCGAGAAAGGCGTCCTCACCGACGAGGAGTTCGCCGCCGAGAAGGCGCGCCTGCTCGGCGGCAACGCTTCCTAGGGGATTTCGTTACCGGGTCCTAGGGCGATTCGTAGCTGAGCAGGGAGACGGTGATCCGAACCCGACTCTCGGGGTCGGGCGTTCGGTTGGCCGCATCGACCTCGACTATCTCGAGCCGGCGGTGGGCGTCGAGGACGATCTCCGAGACCTCCGACCAGCCCTCCTCGTCGACGTCCATTTTCAGCGTGATCACGTGGCGGTCCGTGCGGGCGTCGAAGGTATCGGCCTCGATCGCGGTCGAGGCGCGGTCGATCACTTCGCCGACGGCGGCGATGCTGATCCCGTTTCTGGTCTCCTTGGTGAGGCGTTCCCAGGCGTCGTCGTCGAGCATCATCCGCGTCGTGCCGCGGTAGGTGGTCTTCACCGCCCCTCTCACCTGCTCGCGCTTGGCCACCTCGACGCAATCGAGCCTGTGCAGCTCGCGGGTGTGGTAACTGACGTTGGATAGTTCCTCGTCGAGGATCTCGGCCATTTCCTTGGGGCTTGCCGGCCGCTCGTTGAGCACCGCGAGGATCCGGACTCGCAACGGATGGTTGAGCGCCCGCGCCAGTCGTGAGTCGATGCTCGGCTCCCGCTCCCCGGACCCGTTGGATTTGGTGCTGCGCTTATTCGTCTTCGCCGCCATGGGCAGCCAGCCTCCTAGTAGTCACGTCCTGTGGACTGCTCGGGAGTATTAGGCCCGACGAAACAGAAGGCAAGCGCAAAATCCGAGTTTGTTACGAGAATCCCTCGCATTGCTGGAATCAATTCCAGTAAACCGTGTTTCGGGGAGTCAGGGGGAGCCACCGAGTTTCCCGGCGGAACGAACGACACACCAATGGGGGAGGTGAAGCGCATGACGATGAAGCGCGTGGAGACGGCTGTGCCGGCGGTCCAGGTGACCAAGATGGGCTAGGGCAAGTGCGGATGCGCCCCCTTTGAGCGGGGCGCATCTGCGCGCTCGGAGCCGCAGAGCCCGCCGCCGGAATCGAACCGGCAACCTCCTGATTACAAATCAGGTGCTCTCCCAGGTTGAGCTAGGCGGGCGGGGTGGCGAATATAGACAGATGGAGGTGACGTTCAGGTTTCTAGACCCCAGCGAGGGTAGCGTGCTGACCGCGGCCATCGAAGCGGCCTACGGTCAGACCTACGACGTGCGCTGGGTCTACGACGCGGCCGAGGTAGAGGTGCGACTGGCCGACGGCAGGTACGTCTCCTGCGTCGCCGAGAGCAGCGACGGCGAGCTGCTCTGCCACATGGGGATGAGCCTGGCGGCGGCCGGGGACGCGGTGGCCCACTCCGGACAGGCGGTGACCCTGCCGGCGGCCCGGGGGCAACACCTCTTCACCCGCACCAAGGCCTTCCTGATGGATTGGGCGCGGGAGCGGGGCCTGGCGGGGATGTACAGCGAGGCGACCGCCGCCCACCCATACAGCCAGCGGGCCAACATCGAGCTGGGCGCGCACGAGACCGGCTTCCTGCTGGGCTGGATCCCGGCTTCGGTCGCCAACGACGCCGCCGCCGGCGCGCCGCGCCGGCGGCAGTCGGCGGCGCTCTTCTACAGCAAGCTCAACGACGGCCACGAGAGGCGCGTCTACGCGCCCGAGCGCCACCACGAGATCGTCGGCCAGACGCTGGCCCTCTGCGAGCTTCGCGGGACCCTTGCTCAGCCGCCGCCAGAGACGGAGCTTCCGCAGCGCAGCCGGCTGCACGTCGAGGTCGATCGCGACCACAACCTGGCGTTGATCACGATCGACGAGCCGGGTGCGGATCTCGAGCCGGCGATCGCGGCGGAGCGCCGCCACCTCTTCCACCGCGAATGCCTCGACGCGATCTACGTCGACCTGCCGTTGGAGAACCCGACGACCGCGCTGGTGGCCGACCACCTCGAGCGCCTCGGCGTCTCCTACGCCGGCGTCTTCCCCAACAGCCGCACCGACGGCGACGTCCTGCGGATGCAGTCCCTGCACCGGGTCCAAGTCAACGCCGACGACATCGCCGTCGCCTCGGACCACGGCCGCGAACTGCTCGACTATGTCCTCGCCGACCTGCCCGACGCCGGCTGAGGCCTCAGGCCGCGACCTCGCGCGAAGCGAGGTGGCTGCCCACCTTGCGCTTGACTCGCTGTAGGGCGTTGTCGACCGTCTTCGTGTCGCACTCCAGCCGCTCGGCGATCATCTCGTAGGAGTGGCCGTCGAGGTAGAGGGAGAGGACGCGGCTCTCGAGATCGGAGAGGACCCCGGAGACCCCCGAGAGGCAGGAGACGAGGCTCGCCAGCTCTTCGGTCGCGATCACCTGGTTGACCGGGTCATGGACGCTGGGCCCGGGGAGGATCTCGTCCAGAGTCGTTTCGGAGTCGCCGGCGGCGGCCGGCGTCTGGCTGAAGGAGACGTACTGGTTGAGCGGCGTGTGCTTGTTGCGGGTCGCCGTCTTCACCGCGGTGATGATCTGACGGGTGATGCAGAGCTCGGCGAAGTTGCGAAAGCTCGACTCGCGGTCGGTTCGGTAGTCGCGAATCGCCTTGTAGAGCCCGAGCAGTCCCTCCTGGATCAGGTCGTCGGACTCCCCCCCGAGCAGGAAGTAGGAAGAGGCCTTGAGACGAACGAAGCCGCGGTAGCGGCGGACGATCATGTCGTAGGCGTCGGGCCGCCCCTCCTTGGCGAGGGCGACGAGGTAATGATCATCAAGCTCAGCTTGAGGGTTAGAAGATGCTGCCCGGCGCTGCACAGGGGTAGAGAGTGCCACAGATCCTTCTCCTTGCTGAAGGGTCGTGGCGCCGCTTACCTCCCCCGGGGCGCCGCTTATCTACTAACTGCCTCAGACTCAAGCTGAGGTTCAGCCTTGATTCGCTCGTCAGTCTTACCTGCGTGCGGAGTTCTGTCAACCCCCAATTTCCAAAAATGCAAATGCCGTTGCATCTTCCTTAGTCACCCGGCGCGATCAATGGGCGTTGGGGGAGCGTCGGGTGTCCCCCTCATTTCGCTGGGATTTTCGCCTTTAACGCTCTATCTCTCGCCAAGAGCGCCGCTGCGAAAATCAGGGACGCCGCTCATGAGGGGGACACCCGACGCTCCCTCGGCAGCTCCTTCCCGCTTCGGCCAAACGGCGCTGCCCCCTCCCTCTTCAGCTTGAAGCTCTCGTAGCTCTGCTGCAATTCGGGGGCGGCTTGTTGAGAGGGATCGGGTGCCCCTGGAGCGCGCGGCGTCCTGATTTTCGCAGTGCAAGCTTGGCGAGAGATAGAGCGTTAAAGGCGAAAATCCCAGCAAGCGGAAGGGGCACCCGATCCCTCCCGACGAACCCTCCCCGAATCTCAGCTTTTGGAACGCTGCCGCAATGCCTCGAAGAGCAAGGCGGTAGCTGCCGCGGAGACGTTGAGGGACTCGATCTGGCCGTGGCCGGGGAGGGCGATGAGGGCGTCGCAGGCGGAGGCGACGCGGGGTCGGAGGCCTTTGCCCTCGCCGCCGAGGACGAGAACGGTGGGGCCGGTGAGGTCGACGGACCAGGGGGCGGCCTCGGCCTCGGCGTCGGCGCCCCAGATCCAGAAGCCGGCGGCCTTGGCATCGGCGAGCCAGTCGGCGAGGTTGCGGACATGGGCGATCTGGAGGTGCTCGACGGCGCCCGCCGAGGCCTTGCAGGTGGCGGCGGTGACGGCGGCCGAGCGACGCTCGGGCACGATCACGCCGGCAGCTCCGGCGAACTCGGCCGAGCGGCAGACGGCGCCGAGGTTGCGCGGGTCCTGGACCTGGTCGAGGGCGATCAGCAGCGGATCGTCTCCACGCAGCAGCCCCCGTGGGTCGCCGTAGGGATAGGGATCGACCTCCGCCACCACTCCCTGGTGGTCCGGCGAGCCGCAGAGGCGCTCCAACTCGGCCCCGGGCGTCTCCGGCGCTTTCCAGATCCGATGGACCCGCCGCCTCCCCCGCTCCGCCTCGGCGACGGGCCGGCGACCGTAGATCACCTGACTCGCCATCTAAACGCGCCGCCGCAGGAACGCAACCGAGTTTGACCACACTCTGGTGGGGCAAGAGCCGACTGCGCTCATCGGGAAACCCGGGCGATCAGGCGGGGGCCATCTGGGGAGTCCCGGACCTCCCAGCCCAGTTCGGCCAGCCGATCGCGGATCTCGTCCGCCCGCGCGAAGTCCCTCTCCGCCCGCGCCCGCTCCCGCTCGGCCATCAACGCCTCGGCCTTCGACCCCACCGCCTCCTCGACCTCGGCCAGCGACCCGAGCCCCAGAAGCTCCAACATCTCCCGTACCGCCTCCACCGCTCCCGAGACCTCACCCCGGTTCGCTTCCCCCACCAGCTCGAAGACCTCAGCCATTGCCCTGGGGGTGTTGAAGTCATCAGCGAGAGCATCCCGGAACGCCTCGACCCGGGAGTCGGGGGGGGGGCCCGCGG
>DASWQL010000066.1:0-61865 GCA_036403715.1 Solirubrobacterales bacterium | reverse complement strand
CTTGACCGGGCCGTTTGACTGATCGACCTTCGGCGCCTCGCGCTTGGGCTCCTCCGCCTCGGGCTCAGGCTCGGGGGCGTCGTCCTCGGGCTCGGGCGGCGAGGTCGGCTCGGACACGACGGGCTTGCTGCGCTCGCGACGCCGCGGCCGCGGCGCGTGCTCGATCCGCTCCTCGGGGGTTTCCCACTCGCCGATCGTCGTCTTCACGTCGCGCTCGATGCGGCCGATCTCCTCGCGCTGCGCGGGCGTGACGAAGGTGATCGCACGACCGGTGCGGCCGACCCGGCCGGTGCGGCCGATGCGGTGCACGTAGACCTCGGAGGAGGCGGGAACGTCGAAGTTGATTACGTGGGTGACGTGCTCGATGTCGAGGCCGCGGGCGGCGATGTCGGTCGCCACCAGTAGACGCACCCGGTGGTCCTTGAAGGCGATCATCACGCCGTCGCGCGAGCCCTGGCTCATGTCGCCGTGCAGCGCCTTGACGTCGAGGCCTTTGTTCTTGAGCGTCTTCTCGAGCCGGTCGGCGCCGATCTTGGTGCGGCAGAAGATGATCGCCTGCTCCGGTTCCTCGATCTTGAGCAGCTCGATCAGGCGAGCGGTCTTCTCTTTGGCGCCGACCTCGACGAAGGCCTGGGCGATCGCGTCGACGGTCAGCGTCTTCGGCGTGATCGAGATCGTCGTCGGGTCATACATGTAGCTCTCGGCAAGGCGTTTGACCGGCGGCGGCATCGTTGCCGAGAAGAGCGCCGTCTGGCGCCCGCTCGGGCACATTCGCAGGATCTTCTCGACGTCCTCGATGAAGCCGAGGTCGAGCATCTCGTCGGCCTCGTCGAGGACCACGTAGCGGGCGGAGGTGAGGACCAGCGAGCGCCGCGACATCAGGTCCATCATCCGGCCGACCGTGGCGACGACGACATGGGCACCGGAGCGCAGTTGCGACTGCTGGGAGCGGATCGGGGCGCCGCCGAAGACGGCGACGATCTCGATGTCGAGGTGCTCGGCGTAGGCCCGCAGCGCCTGCGTCACCTGGATGCAGAGCTCGCGGGTCGGCGTCATCACGATCGCCTGCACCTCTTGGTTCTCCGGGTCCAGGTACTGCAGCAGCGGCAGGCCGAAGGCGGCGGTCTTGCCGGTCCCGGTCTGCGCCTGGCCGATCACGTCCTGGCCGCCGAGCAGCGCTGGGATCGCCTGCTCCTGGATCGGCGTCGGCTCGTCGAATCCAAGCTCGTCGATCGCCTGCTGGATCGCAGGGGAGAGGCCGAGGTCTTTGAATTCAGTCATGAGGAAGGATCGAGCAGGAGCTTGCCGGAGGTGCGTCGGGCGATCAGATCTTCGTGCGCCCGCGCCGCTTCCGAAAGTGGATAGACGCCCCCGATCGTAACCGTCAGCTCTGCCGCGGCGACTGCGGCCAGCAATTCGCCGATCATCGGGGCGACCAGGTCGCGGCGCATCAGCAGGTGGGCGAGCCAGAATCCGATCACCGCTTTGGAGCCCCGCAGCAGGGCCGCGGTGGAGACCTCCCGCTGTTCGCGGGAGGCGATCCCGAAGACGACCATCCGACCCAGCGGCGCCAGAATCCCGAGCTCGGCGTCGAATGAGTCGCCGCCGCTCATGTGGAGGACGGCGTCGACGCGCTCGCCGCCGTTGGCCTCGCGGATCGCCTCGCCGAGGTCCTCGGCCCGCGAGTCGACGCAGGCGTCGGCACCGAGGCCGCGGACGAAGTCGTGTTTCTCCTCACTGGAGGCGAGCGCGATCACCTTCGCCCCGGCCCGCTTGGCGATCTGGACCGCCAGCGAGCCGGTTCCGCCCGCCGCCGCCTCGACGACGATCGTCTCGCCGGGCTCGATCCGGGCACAGCGCTGCACCAGCGCCATCGCGGTCAGCCCCTGCAGCAGCGTCCCGGCGGCCTGGTCGTCGTCGACCTGGTCGGGGACGGGGATCAGGAGCGCCTCCGGCACGGCGACCTTCTGCGCGTAGCCGCCGCTGCCGAGCAGCGCCGCGACGCGACGCCCCTCGCTCGTGCGACCGCTGATCTCGGCTCCCGGGATCAGCGGCAGGGATTGTTTGGCCAGGTAGTCGTCGCGGGTCGAGTGGGTGTCGGCGAAGTTGACGCCGCTGCGGGCGACGTCGACCAGTACCTCGCCCTCGCCGGGGGTCGGATCCTCCACGTCGACGTAGCCGAAAACCTCGGGCCCGCCGAACTCCTGAATCTGAATCGCTTTCATCGGCCGGTGAGTGTCGCAGGGCAGGCGTTAGGCTGCCGTCCCCATGGCCCTGACCGTAGTCGGATCGATCGCCTTCGACGCCGTCAAGACCCCGTTCGGGGAGCGCGACCGCATGCTCGGGGGAGCCGCCGTCCACTTCTCCCTCGCCGCCGGCTTCTTCACCGAGGTCCGCCCGGTCGGGCCGGTCGGCGACGACTTCGGCGCCGCCGAGTTCGAGGTCCTGGAAGCCCGCGGCATCCACACCGACGACATCGAGCGGGTCGAGGGCGGCAAATCGTTCTTCTGGCGCGGACGCTACGAGTACGACCTCAATGTCGCCCACACCGAGGACACCCAGCTCGGGGTCTTCGCCGAGTTCGAGCCGAAGCTCTCCGAGGCCTCGCGCGCGGCCGACACGCTCTTCCTCGCCAACATCCAGCCCGAGTTGCAACGGCGGGTGCGCTCCCAGTGCGATGCCAGGTTCAGCGGCCTCGATTCGATGAACCTCTGGATCGAGACGGCCAGGGACTCGCTGCTGGCGGCGGTCGCCGACGTCGACTGCCTCGTCGTCAACGACGCCGAGATCCGCCAGCTCACCGGCGAGTCGAACCTCGCCCGAGCCGCCCGCGCGGTGATGGACCTGGGCCCGCGCGCGGTCGTCGCCAAGCAGGGCGAGTACGGGGCGGCGCTCTTCACCGAGGGCGGCTTCTTCGCCCTGCCCGGATTCCCGCTCGAGGACGTCCGCGACCCGACCGGTGCCGGCGACAGCTTCGCCGGCGGCTTCTTCGGCTACCTCGACGCCCAGGAAGGCGCCCTAGACGATGCGCACCTGCGCCGGGCGATGGGATACGGCACCGTGCTGGCCTCCTTCAACGTCGAGCAGTTCGGCACCGAGCGGGTCGCGAGACTGACCCGCGAGGAGATCGACGAGCGCTTCGAGGCACTGCGGAGAATGACCCAGTTCGAGGGTCTCTCCGCCCCCGCCGAATAGCGGGTTCGGTTGCCGATTCCGCAACCGGCCGGCAGCCCCGAACTGCGATACTGGCCGCTCCGCAGACCGAGAGCTTTTGAAGGAGGGCGATGGCTACCGAGCAGCAAACCACGGATGCAGACGCAGCCGATTCCGCCAGCGCCGCCGGCAAGGAGTCGCTGACCGTCACCGACAATCGCACCGGGCAGACCTACCAGCTGCCGATCGAGGACGGGACCGTGCGCGGGATGGATCTGCGCCAGATCAAAGTCACCGAGGACGAATTCGGGCTGATGTCCTACGACCCGGCCTTCACCAACACCGCCTCCTGCCGCTCCTCGATCACCTACATCGACGGCTCCGCCGGGATCCTCGAACACCGCGGCTACTCGATCGAGCAGCTCTGCGAGCGCTCCAGCTTCCTCGAGGTCGCCTACCTGCTGACCTTCGGCGAGCTGCCGACCAGGCCCCAGCTGGACCGCTGGACCTACGACATCACCCACCACACCTTCGTCCACGAGGACCTGAAGCAGTTCTTCGAGGGCTTCCGCTACGACGCCCACCCGATGGGGATGCTGCTCGCCGGCGTCGGCGGCCTCTCGACCTTCTATCCGGACGCGAAGCAGATCACCGACCCCGAAGAGCGCTACATGGCGGCCGTCCGTCTGATCGCCAAGGTGCCGACCCTCGCCGCCTTCTCCTACCGGCACAACATGGGGCTGCCCTACGTCTACCCCGACAACGACCTCAACTTCGCCGAGAACTTCCTCTCGATGATGTTCAAGAAGACCGAGGTCGAGTACCACCCGGACCCGCGGCTCTCGCGGGCCCTGGACATCCTCTTCATCCTCCACGCCGACCACGAACAGAACTGCTCGACCAACGCCGTGCGCGGCGTCGGCTCCTCCGGCGTCGACCCGTACTCCGCGGTCGCCGCGGGCGTCGCCGCCCTCTACGGGCCGCTGCACGGCGGTGCCAACGAGGCGGTGCTGCGGATGCTGCGGCGGATCGAGTCGCCGGAGAACATCCCGGACTTCCTCGAGCGCGTGAAGCAGCGCGAGGAGAAACTGATGGGCTTCGGCCACCGGGTCTACAAGAACTACGACCCGCGGGCGCGGATCATCCAGCAGCACATGGACGAGGTCTTCGAGGCCACCGAGTACAACCCGCTCGTCGAGATCGCCCGCGAGCTCGAGAAACGGGCGCTCGACGACGAGTACTTCACCTCCCGCAAGCTCTACCCGAACGTCGACTTCTACTCGGGAATCATCTACGAGGCGATGGAGATCCCGACCGACATGTTCACCGTGATCTTCGCCATCCCCCGCACCGCCGGCTGGGTCGCCCAGTGGATGGAGATGCAGGAAGACCCGGAGAGGAAAATCGCCCGTCCCCGCCAGATCTACACCGGCCCGCGGGAGCGCGAGTACCTGCCGATGGACGACCGCGAGGGCCCGGAGAAAATCACCGGCCCGCCGGCGAAACGCCCGAAACGCCCCCGCCGCGGAGCGTAGAAGGAGGGCCGGGGGACCCGGCCCTGCGGCGATACGCTGCGGTGGTGGCTCGTTCGCAGTGGAAGTTGACCGTTCGGCACGGGTCCGAGGTTGATCGCCTCGACTTCGAGGATCTCGGGGAGGCCGTTGCCGCGATGCGGGAGCGGGCGTTGGCGATCCGGGCGGAGGGGCCGGCGCGGCCGGTGAGCTCGGTGCGGGACTTCGAGCCGGAGGACCAGGTTCATGCACGGTTGCAGCTGACCGGCCGGGGGCTGCTGCGCAAGCCGGTGGCCGGGGTCGACGTGCGAGGCGACGGGACGTTTGTCCCCTTCAGTGGCGGCGTCGGACGGCGGGAGCTCGACCCGACCCACCACGGAACGCCGTTCGACGTCGTGCGCGAGACTCTCGAGGGAGCGATTCGATGAACGATTCCGGCACCGATATCCCCAAGGGCAGCTACGCGGCCGGCGAGCGGGTGAAGATCCCGGCCGGGGCGGAACCGCCGTTCACGGTCTTCATCAACGGCGTCGAGCAGCGCGAGGGCAGCGACTACGAGGTCGAGGGCGGCGAGATCGCCTTCAGCCGGCCGCTCGTCAAGGAGAAGATCGGCACCAGCCGCTGGCTGGCGATGTATCTCGGACTCTGGGGGACCTACCGCAAGAACGAGACGATCGACCTTCAGTTCAGCCGCGACGGCAAGGTCCAGCTGGTCTCCGACCTCGCCGTCATCCCCTATCCGGACGCCGAGGGCGACAAGTGAACATCGGCTTCCTGCTGCTCTCCGACTACAGCGAGGCGGTCAACGGCAAGCTCTACATGACCGGCGGCGGCTGGAACGTCCTGCGCCTGCCGGAGCTGCCGCACGAATGGTCCTTCCACATCGGCCTCGGCATCGATGTCGCCTGGCACGAGACCAACGACCCGCACGAGCTCGTCGTCACCGTCCAGGACCCCGACGGCGTCGAGCTCGGCGAGGGCCTCACCGCCAACTTCGAGACCGGTCGGCCACCCGGCATGCCGCAGGGCCAGGAGCAGCGCCTGGTGATGTCGATCGGCGCCACCGCCACCTTCGCCACCCCCGGCCCCCACGCCGCCGTCGTCCTCGTCAACGGCGAGGAGCTCGGCCGCGCCCGCTTCTACCTGATGGAGGGCGCGGGCCCCGAGGTCGAACTGGGCTGAGGCCGGGGCGCCCGCACCCGCGGGGCGCTGGAGGCCGGGGGCCTAGTTGAAGACGTAGAGAAGCAGGAAGGCGATCAGCGCGTAGGAGACGCCGGCCGCCTGGATGCCGCGGTCGCCGGCGACGATCTGCGCCATCGAGCGGTCGTCGGAGCGGTCGTAGATCAGGTAGAGGTAACGGAAGATGCCGTAGACCACGGGCGGGATCGTCAGCATCATCTGGCTACCGATCAAGGGCGAGTTGACGGTGTAGATGGCGTAGCTGAGCACCGTGCCGGTGGTGACCAGGGAGACCATCTGGTCGAGGAAGGGAAGCGAGTAGTGCTCGAGCACGGGTCGGGTCGAGGTCCCCTCGTGCAGCTCGGAGACCGCCTCCTGGCGGCGCTTGGTGAAGCCGAGGAAGGCGGCGAGCATGCCGGTGCAGAGGATCAGCCACTCGGAGGCGTGGGCGTCGACGGCGCTGGCGCCGGCGGCGACGCGGAGGATGAAGAGACCCGCCAGGGTCATCACGTCGATGATCACGATCTGCTTGAGGCCGAGGCTGTAGGCCACCTGCGCGGCCCCATAGCCGACCACCATCAGCCCGACCTCCCAGTTGACCGCGGCAAAGGCGATCGCGATCGCGACCACGGCGAGGAGCGGGGCGATCGTCATCGCCGCCCGCTCGGTGAGCTCGCCGGCGGCGATCGGCCGGAAGCGCTTCTTCGGGTGCTTGCGGTCGAGATCGACGTCGATCAGGTCGTTGACGAAGTATCCGGCGCTGGAGATCAGGCAGAAGGAGGCGAAGGTGATGACCGCCAGGAGGACGTCGTGGGGATGGTTGAACTTGCCGGAGAAGAGCAGGCCGGCGAAGACGAAGACGTTTTTGATCCACTCCTTCGGCCGACCGGTCTTGATCGCGGCCCGCAGCGGCGAGCGCCGCGGCGCCGGCGGCTGGGCCGCGCCCGGCTCAGCCGGCACAGTCGCTTGTTCGGAGGTGATCGTTTCCATCGAGAGGCGAGGCGGACATGCGCCAGAGCGCGATCCGGCCGGGAATATCGAGTCGCGAAAGGGTACCGCTCACATCGGGTCGATCAGCACGCCGGGATTGAGCATCCCGCCGGGATCGAGCTCGGCCTTGGCCGCTCGCAGCGCCGCCGCGAACGGTGCCGGGCGCTGGCGGTCGTACCAGGGACGGTGGTCGCGGCCGACCGCGTGGTGATGGGTGATCGTGCCACCCCCCTCGATCAGCGCCTCCGAGACGGCTGCCTTGATCTCGTCCCACTGCTCGACCTCGCCGCCGCGGATCGCCGGGGCCAGCACCGTGAAGTAGGGCGCGACGCCGTCGGGATAGACATGGGTGAAGCGGCAGCTGACCCGGGGGGAGCCGGCCCCGTCGACGGGCACCCCACTGACCTCCGCCACCGCCGCCCGCGCGGTCTCCATCACCGTTGCGTGGAAATCCTCGAGCCGGTCCCAGGTGATCGCCGTCTCGAAGGTCTCCGAGAGCACCCCGCAGGCGACGAACGTGTCCCGCAGGTACGGCGCCAGCAGAAACGCGCTGCGCCAGCTCCCCACCGCGTCGTCGTCGCCGTCGTCGCGGACCTCGCCGGGCTCGCCGCCGTGGGAGCGGGCGATCTCGAGGGCGGCGTCGATCCCAGCGTCCACCGGAAGCTGCGCCGACTCGAAGCCGAGGATCAGCAGGTTCGCCTCGCCGCCGCCGGCTCCGGTCAGCTCCGCCTCGGCGGCGTCGAGCAGCCGGCAGTTGGCCGGATAGAGGCCCGACTGGGCGATCTCGCGCACCGCCGCGGCTCCGGCCATGAAGTCGACGAACTCGACCGCGGCCGACGACTTGAACCGCAGCCGCGGCCGCACCCGCATCCAGGCCTCCGAGACGACGCCGAGGATTCCCTCCGAGCCCAGCAGCATCCGGTCCGGCGAGGGGCCGGCACCGGAGGCCGGCAGCCGCCGGCTCTCCCAGTCACCGCGAGGCGTCACCGCCCGCACCGACTCGACCAGGTCGTCGATATGGGTGTGCAGGGTGGCGAAGTGGCCGCCCGCCCGGGTGGCGATCCAGCCGCCCAGGGTCGAGTACTCGAACGACTGCGGGAAGTGGCGCAGGGTGAGGCCGTGCTCGCGCAGCTGCTCCTCCAGCACCGGGCCGGTCGCCCCCGCCTGGATCCGCGCCGCCAGGGATTCGGGGTCGACCTCCAGCACGCGGTCGAGGCGGCGCAGGTCGATCGTGACGACGGGACGATCGCCGAGCCGCGGCTCGACCCCGCCGACGACGCTGGTGCCGCCGCCGAAGGGGATCACCGCCGCGCCCTCCGCCTCGGCCCAGCTCAGCACGGTCTCGATCTCCGACTCGTCACGTGGGAAGGCGACCAGGTCCGGCGGGTTCTCGAACTCCCCGCGGAAGCCGCGGACCACGTCGCGGTAGGCCTTGCCGAGCGCGTGGGACACCCGAGCCTGGTGCCCGGCGGTGAAGAGATCGCCAAGGTCGCTCGGCCGCTTCAACCGCGACTTCCGCAGCTTCACCTCCTCCAGCGGCACCGGCTTCTCGATCTCGCCGCCGAAGCCGAACCTCTGCCGGATCGCTTCCGCCGCCTCCCGCAACTGCGTCGCGGTCGGCGTCTGGTCCTCGTACCCCCACCCCCAGTGCTTAAGCCGCCGTCCCGGCATCAGCTAGTCCACCTGGGCGACCCCACCCGGCCGGGGCGCGCTACCAGTGGACCCCTTTCATCAGGTGGGCGAAGGCAACCGCCTCGGTCGAAGGCGCCTTGTCGCGCCCCTCGTCCCCTTTGCCCTTCGCCGCCTGTGAATCGGGGAACAGCTTGTAGGCGGTGTTGAGGATCGTGTCGCTGGCCTTGGGGGCCACCGCGTAGAGCAGCTCGCCGAAGTTGCCGAGTTTCGTCGCCACCTTCTTCGGCCGGTTGACCATCGCCTTGGTGATCATCTCCGCGGCCTCCTCCGGCGTGATCGCCGGGAACATGTCGTACATCCGCGTCGGCGCGATCATCGGCGTCCGCACCAGCGGCATGTTGATCGTGGTGATGTGGATCTTGTCGGCGATCACCTCGGAGGCGATCACGCGGCTGAAGGCGTCGAGCGCGGCCTTCGAGGCGACGTAGGCGGAGAAGCGCGGCGGGTTGGTCTGGGTCCCGATCGAGCTGATGTTGATGATGTGGCCCGCCTTGCGCGCCTGCATCGTCGGCAGCAGGGCGAGGATCAGCCGCAGGGCGCCGAGGTAGTTGAGCTGGATCGTCCGCTCGTAGTCATGGAAGCGGTCGTAGGAGAGGGCGACCGAGCGGCGGATCGAGCGGCCGGCGTTGTTGACGAGGATGTCGACGTGGCCGTGGTAGGCGAGCACCTCCTCGGCCATCCGCTCGATGTCCTCGATGTCGGAGAGGTCGCACTGGTGAATGTGGGCGGAGCCGCCGGCGCCGACGATCTCTTCCTTGGTCTCCTCCAGCTTCTCGATCGAGCGGGCGACGAGCAGCACCGTCGCGCCGGCGTCGGCGACCCTGACCGCCGTCGCCCTGCCGATCCCCGAGGAGGCGCCGGTGATCAGCACGACTTTGCCTCGCACCGCCGCCGACAGCGAGCGGTCCTTGAAGAGGTCGGGATCGAGGTTGCGCTCCCAGTAGTCCCAGACCCGCGTCGCGTAGCTCTCCAGGGGCGGCACCTCGATCCCCGACCCTTTCAGCGCCGCCTGGGCGCCGCTCGAGTCGAAGCTGGTCGGGTAGTCGACGTAGGTGAGAACGGATGCGGGGAGCCCGAGTTGGCCGAGCGCCATCTTCGCCGCCCGCTTGGCCGGCGGGAAGAACTTGAGGGCCCTGCGGATCGCGCCGCTCGCGGGCTCGGTCAGGTCGGGGTCGAGGCGCACCGTCATCTGCGGGGCATCTGCCGCTTCGGCGAAGAGGTTGACCACCTCGCCCGCCGTCTTCGGATCGGGATCGGTGAGATGGAAGGCGCGGCCGTCGAGTTTCGGTTTGTGGGCGATGTGATCGATCGCTGCGGCGACGTAGTCGACCGGGACGATGTTGATCTCGCCGCCTTCGATGCCCACGGTCGGCAGCCAGGAGGGGAGCACGCGGCGGGCCCGTTGCAACGCCTTGAAGAAGTAGTAGGGCCCGTCGATCTTGTCGATCGCCCCGGTGCGGGAGTCGCCGACGACGATCCCCGGCCGGTAGACGCGCCAGGGGCGCGTCGACTCTCGGACCAGCCGCTCGGACTCGTGCTTGGTGCGGAAGTAGGGGTTGGTGTCCAGCCGTTCGGCCTCGTCGAACATGTCCTCGCGCCATTCGCCGCGGTAGAGGCCGGCGGCGGCGATCGAGCTGACGTGGTGAAAGCAGCGCGCCTCGACCGTCCCGGCCAGCTCGAGCGCGTGCCTGGTCCCCTCGACGTTGGCGATCTCCTGGGCTTCGGCGTCGGCGGTGATGTCGTAGATCGCCGCCAGATGGAAGAAGTGGTCGATCCCGCCCCGCATCGCCACCAGGTCCTCCTCGGACACCGCCAACCCCGACTGGGTGAGGTCCCCGGCAACCGGGACGACGCGGGCGCCGTCGGCCCCCCAGCTGGTCCGCAGCTCCTCCAGGCGGCCACGCGATCCCGCCCGCACCAGGGCGTAGATCGTGCCCTCGCGTTGCAGCAGCCGCTCGACCAGATTGCGGCCGATGAATCCCGTCGCCCCGGTCACGAAGTAGCTCATCCGGTACCAGCGTATCTCGATGAGATGCCCACGCGCCGCGTTTCATAGACTGCAACGAAGAAATGCCAGATACGGCCACCGTGCAGATAGCCATGCCCGAGATGGGCGAGTCGGTGACCGAGGGCATCGTTCTCGAGTGGCACGTCGCGGAGGGTGACTTCGTCAACGAGGGCGACACCGTCGTCGAGGTCTCCACCGACAAGGTCGACGCCGAGGTGCCGGCGCCGACCAGCGGCGTGATCACGAAACTGCTCGTGGCGGTCGACGACGAAGTGCCGGTCGGGGCGTCCTTGGCCGAGATGGAGGCCGGAGACGGTTCTTCCGAGGGCTCAGACCGGGCAGCCGCCGAGGAAGCCGCGCCCGCCGCCCCGCCAGCTGTCGCCGAGGCGACGGGCAACGGCGGCGACGTCAGGGCTACGCCGGTCGCGCGGCGAGTGGCTGCGGCGAACGGCGTCGATCTTGCTTCGGTCAGCGGGACCGGCCCGGGTTCGAAGGTCACCAAAGAGGACGTGCTTGCTGCCGGGGACGGGCGCGGGAACGGCGCCTCTGCGACCGCTGCTCCGCCTGCCAAAGGCGAGGTGAAGCCGTTGCGGGGGCCGGCGGCGATGCTGGCGAAGGCGATGGACGAGAGCCGGAAGGTGCCAACGGCGACCTCGTTCCGCACTATCGCGGTCGACACGCTGGACGCCAAACGCAAGGCGATCAACGTGGTGCTCAAAGAGCGGGGGCTGAAGGTCTCCTTCACGCACCTCGTCGCCTGGGCGATCGTCAAGGCGACGGAGGAGTTCCCGGTGATGGTCCGGATCTTCGCCGAAGAGGACGGCAAGCCGTTGGCAATCGAGAACTCGCCGGTCAACCTCGGGATCGCCGTCGACGTCGAGCGCAAGGACGGCTCCCACAGCCTGATGGTCCCGGCGATCAAGAACGCCGACAGCCTCGACTTCGCCGGCTTCCACTCCAACTACGAAGAGCTGATCGCCAAGACCCGCGAAAACAAGCTCACCGCCGACGACTTCCAGGGCACCAACATCTCCCTCACCAACCCCGGCGGCATCGGCACGATGGCCTCGGTGCCGCGGCTGCTGAGCGGCCAGAGCGCGATCATCGCCACCGGCTCGATCGCCTACCCGCCCGAGTGGCACCACGCCTCGCCGGAAAGGCTGCGCCGGCTCGGCGTCTCCAAGGTCATGACCCTGACCTCGACCTACGACCACCGGGTCATCCAGGGAGCGGAGTCGGGCGCCTTCCTGCGCCGCGTCGAGCAGCTGCTGCAGGGCGAGGACGACTTCTACGAGTCGGTCGCCGTCGACCTCGGCATCGACACCGCCGGCATCAGCTCCGCCCACCCGGCCTCCGCCTCGGCGCCGCCGCTCGGCGCCGAGGCCCCGACCGCCGAACCGACCACGGCCCCTGGCGAGGTCGACGAAGAGCTCCTGCAGGCGGTCCAGGCCGCCACCTCCCTCCTCAAGGCCTACCGCACCCACGGCCACCTTGCCGCTCACCTCGACCCGCTCGGCTCCGAGCCCAAAGGCGACCCGGCGCTGCAGCCGGAGAACCTCAACCTGACCCCGGAGCTGATGGCGCGGATCCCGGCTTCGATCCTGCGGATCGGGGTCCCCGGCGAAACCCTGCTGGAGGCGCTGCCGCGGATGCGGGCCGCCTACTGCGGCACGATCGGCTACCAGTTCGAGCACCTCTCCTCCCACCAGCAGCGGATCTGGCTGCGCGAGATGATCGAGACGGGAGCCCACCGCGCGCCGCTGACCGAGGCGGAGAAAAAGCGCCTGCTCAGCCGGCTGATCGACGTCTTCGGCTTCGAGCGCTTCCTCGAGAAAGCGTATTTGGGCCAGAAGATGTTCTCGATCGAGGGGCTCGACGTGGTCGTGCCGATGCTCGACGAGCTCGTCACCATCGCCCACCGCTCCGGCGCCGAGGAGGTCGTCTTCGGAATGGCCCACCGCGGCCGCCTCAGCGTCCTCGCCCACAACCTCGGCCGCTCGGTGGAGTCGATCTTGGCCGAGTTCGAGGGCTCGAAGCGGATCGAGGCCGTGAAGTCCGTGGCAGCGATCCCCCACGGCGGCACCGGCGACGTCAAGTACCACTACGGCCATCGCGGCGTCTACGAGACCAGCGACGGCGAGAAGATCTCGGTTCGGCTCTACCCCAACCCCAGCCACCTCGAGTTCGTCGACCCGGTGGTCACCGGCGGCGCCCGCTTCCTGCAATCCGAGTTCGACGGCGCCCAGCTCAAACACGACGGCACAAGGGCGGTCCCCGTCCTGCTCCACGGCGACGCCGCCTTCCCGGCCCAGGGGGTCGTCGCCGAGACGCTCAACCTGCAGGCGCTGAAGGGCTACACGACCGGCGGCACGATCCACCTGGTCCAGAACAACCAGGTCGGCTTCACCACCGACCCCGAGGAGGCCCGCTCGACCCCTTACGCGGCCGACATGGCCAAGGGGTTCAACGTGCCGATCGTCCACGTCAACGCCGACGACGTCGAGGCCTGCTCCGCCGCCGTGCGGCTGGCGATGGCCTACCGCGAGCGCTGGGCGCGCGACATCGTCATCGACGTGATCGGCTACCGCCGCTTCGGCCACAACGAGACCGACGAGCCCGCCTACACGCAGCCGACGATGGCGGCGAAGATCAAATCGCACCCGCCGGTCTCCGAGATCTACGCGAAGAAGCTGATCGAAGAAGGAACGATCGGCGAGGGGGACGTCGAGCGGGAGCTGGCCGAGCGGCGCGAGGAGATGTCCGCGGCCCTGAAGGCGCTGCGGGAGAAGATGGAGTCTGGCGAGTACGAGGACCCGACGGTGACCACCGGCACCGGCGAACTCGATCGCACCGCCAGCCCGCCGGTCGACACCTCGGTCCCGGCGGAGAAGCTGCGCGCCCTCAACGAGGAGCTGCTGAAGACGCCAGAGGGCTTCAACGTCCATCGCAAGCTGCGCCGCCCGCTCGGCAAACGGGTCGAGGCGCTGGAGCAGGGCGGGATCGACTTCGGCCACGCCGAGTCGCTGGCCTTCGGGTCGCTGCTGACCGAGGGCGTCCACATCCGCCTCACCGGCCAGGACACCGAGCGCGGCACCTTCTCCCACCGCCACCTCGTCCTCCACGACGAGAACACCGGCCTCAAGTACACGCCGATCCAGAACCTCGAGGAGGCCTCCGCCCCGTTCGAGCTCTACAACAGCCCGCTTTCGGAGATCGCCTGCCTCGGCTTCGAGTACGGCTACTCGGCCGCGACCCCCAGCGCGCTGGTCCTCTGGGAGGCGCAGTTCGGCGACTTCGCCAACGCCGCCCAGGTGATCGTCGACAGCTTCATAGTCTCCGGCGAGGCGAAGTGGGGGCAGACCAGCCGCCTGACGATGCTCCTCCCCCATGGCTACGAGGGGTCCGGCCCGGAGCACTCGAGCGCCCGCATCGAGCGCTTCCTCGCGCTCGGCGCCGAGGGCAACATCCGCATCGCCTACCCGACCACCGCCGCCCAGTACTTCCACCTGCTGCGCCGCCAGGCGCTGATCAAGAAGCCGCGGCCGCTGATCGTCTTCACCCCGAAGGGGCTGCTGCGCCTCGATCGCGCCGCCGCCACCCTCGAGCAGCTGAGCGAGGGTGAATTCCAATACATCCTCGACGACCCGACCGCCGAGGGCCGGCGCGATAAGGTCGAACGACTGGTGCTCTGCACCGGCAAGGTGTACTTCGACATGGATTCCAGCGAGCGCAGGGAGAGCGCCGAGAACGTCGCCATCGCCCGGGTCGAGATGCTCTACCCGTTCGCCAAGGAACAGCTGGAGCAGCTGATCGCCTCCTACCCGAACCTGAAGGAGATCGCCTGGGTTCAGGAGGAGCCGCGGAACATGGGTGCCTGGAAGGTGATGTCCCGGCGGCTGCCGGACGTGCTGCCCGAGGGAGTCGAGCTGACCTACATCGGGCGCCCCGGCAGGGCGAGCCCGGGTGAGGGCTACTCCGGCACCCACGCGCTGGAGCAGGAACGCATAGTCCTGACCGCGCTCACCCCCGACGCCTAGTCGCGATGGTCGCGAGCCCGTTTCAGAAGCCCGTCCCGGGTCGGCTGTTCGTCTGGGTTAAGCGACTCTCGTGGGTCGAGTTGGCGATCTTCACGGGCCTGATCGTTTTCTGGTTGGTGCCCGGGTTCGAAACCGAGACGATGCTGTTCGGCTGGGCGCACGGGCTCGGTTTCGTCGCCCTCTGCATCGTCATCTGGATCGCCGCAGTCAGGCGCGAGGCCCCTTACACCCTGCTCGCCGCCACCCTGACTCCGGTGGGTCCGGTGGGGAGTGTGATCGGGATCGAGTTGATCGAGCGCAAGGGGTGGGGAATCGCCCGACAGGAGCCTGGAGCGGTCGACTCGGCTTGACCGCGGGTGATCGACGCGGTATAGCTAACCGCTGACTGTTCTTCTGGGCAGTCCCGTCCAGGGGAACGGCCGCGTCGGCATCCCTCCCTGGCTACCGACGCGCAGGTGCAGCGAGGGTCGCGCGGACCCCCCTGCCTCCCGCGGCCCCGCTGCACCTACTGTTTTAGCTTGCGGAGCACCGTCTGCAGGATGCCGCCGTTGTTCAGGTAGGTGACCTCGTTCGGGGTGTCGAGCCTGACCGTGGCGGTGAACTCGGTGGTGGTTCCGTCGTCGCGCCTGGCGGTAACAGTCACGGTTTTGGCCTGCCCACGTTCGAGGTCGCCGAAGTCGAAGCTCTCCTCGCCGCTGAGGCCGAGCGAGGCGACGTTCTCACCATCCGCGAACTGCAGCGGCAACACACCCATCCCGATCAGGTTCGAGCGGTGGATGCGCTCGAAGCTCTCGGCGATCACCGCCCGCACGCCGAGCAGTTTCGTCCCCTTCGCCGCCCAGTCACGGGAGGAGCCGGAGCCGTACTCCTTCCCCGCCAGCACCACCAGCGGCACGGCCTCGTCGGCGTATGAAATCGCCGCCTCGTAGATCGTCGTCTCCTCGCCGTCGGGGAAGTGACGGGTGAAGCCGCCGGCGCGCTCGACCAGCTGGTTGCGGAGGCGGATGTTGGCGAAGGTGCCGCGGATCATCACCTCGTGGTTGCCGCGGCGCGCACCGTAGGAGTTGAATTCGCCTGGTTCGACGCCGTGGTCCATCAGCCAGTGCCCTGCCGGGCTGTCGCGTTTGATCGCCCCCGCCGGGGAGATGTGGTCGGTGGTGATCGAGTCGCCGAGCAGGGCGAGCACCCGGGCGCCGACGATCGGCTCGACCCCGGGCGGGTCGGCGGGCATCTGCTCGAAGAAGCTCGGCCGGCGCACGTAGGTCGAGTCGGGCCAGGTGTAGCGGTCACCCTCGGGGACGTCGACGGCGTTCCAGTTCTCATCGCCCGAGAACACCTCGGCGTAGTTGCGGGTGAACATCTCCGAGGCGACCGAAGCGCCGACGACCTGCTTGATCTCCTGCGCGTCGGGCCAGATGTCGCGCAGGTAGACGGGCTCACCGTCGGAGCCCTCGCCCAGCGGGTCGTTGATCAGGTCGACGTCCATGCGACCGGCAAGGGCGTAGGCGACGACCAGCGGCGGGCTGGCCAGGTAGTTCGCCTTGACGTCCTGGTTGATCCGGCCCTCGAAGTTGCGGTTGCCCGAGAGCACCGCGCAGACCGCCAGGTCCTTCTCGGCGATCGCCGCGGAGACCTCGCTCGCCAGCGGCCCCGAGTTGCCGATGCAGGTGGTGCAGCCGTAGCCGACGAGGTTGAACTGGAGGGCGTCGAGGAACTCGGTCAGCCCGGCCCGCTCGAGGTAGTCGGTGACCACGGTCGATCCCGGCGCCAGCGAAGTCTTCACCCACGGCTTGCGGCTGAGGCCGCGCCGCACGGCGTTGCGCGCCAGCAGCCCGGCGCCGACCATCACGCTCGGGTTCGAGGTGTTGGTGCAGCTGGTGATCGCCGCGATCACGACCTTGCCGTGGTCGAGCTCGAAGCTGGTGCCGTCCTCGAGCGTCACCTGGATCGCGTCGCCGCTGCCGTACGGCACGGTCGCGGCCGGGGAACCGACGACCGGGCGCCGCGGTTTGCCGCGCTCGTCGTCGTGTTCCTCGGCGGGCGGGTCGGAGGCCGGGAACGACTCTTCGAGCGCCTCGTCGCGGTTGTTGCCCATCCGTTCCGCGGCCTCGGGGTCGAACTCGCACATCGCCTCGAGGAAGGACTCCTTGGCCTGCGCCAGCGGCACCCGGTCCTGCGGCCGTTTCGGCCCGGCGATGCTGGGCACGACCTCGCCCAGATCGAGCTCCAGCAGTTCGGAGAAGACAGGGTCCGGGGCGCTCTGGTCATGGAACATCCCCTGCTCGCGGGCGTAGGCGTCGACCAGCTCGATCGTCGCGGTCGGGCGACCGGTGAGGTCGAGGTAGCGCACGGTCTCGGCGTCGACCGGGAAGATCGCGCAGGTCGAGCCGAACTCCGGCGACATGTTGCCCAGGGTCGCCCGGTCGGCGAGGCCGAGGGTCGAGAGCCCCGGCCCGAAGAACTCGACGAACTTGGAGACGACGCCGCGCTCGCGCAGCATCTCGGTGACGGTGAGGACGAGGTCGGTCGCGGTCGCCCCCTCCGGCAGCTCGCCGCCGAGCTTGAAGCCGACGACCTGGGGCAACAGCATCGAGATCGGCTGCCCGAGCATCGCCGCCTCGGCCTCGATGCCGCCGACGCCCCAGCCGAGCACGCCGAGGCCGTTGACCATCGTCGTGTGGGAGTCGGTGCCGACCAGGGTGTCGGGGTAGGCCTGGAGGACGCCGGCGTTCTCGCGGCTGTAGACGACCTCGGCCAGGTGCTCGAGGTTGACCTGGTGGCAGATGCCGGTCGCCGGCGGCACCACGCGGAAGTTGTCGAAGGACTGCTGTCCCCACTTCAGGAACGAGTAGCGCTCGCGGTTGCGCTCGAAGTCGCGCTCGGCGTTGACCGCGAAGGCGCGCTCGTTGCCGAAGGCGTCGACCTGGACCGAGTGGTCGATCACCAGGTCGACGTCGACGAGCGGGTTGATCGCCGCCGGGTCGCCGCCGATCTCCTCCATCGCGTCGCGCATCGCCGCCAGGTCGACGACGGCGGGGACGCCGGTGAAGTCCTGCATCAGCACCCGCGCCGGCTGGAAGGGGATCTCGGCGCTGGGCTGGGCGGCGGGGTCCCAGGAGGCGATCGCCTCGACGTCGGCGGCGCTGACCGAGACGCCGTCCTCGAGCCGCAGCACGTTCTCCAGCAGGACCTTGATCGAGTACGGCAGACGGGCGACGTCGAAGCGCTCCTGCAACGAGTCGAGTCGGAAGACCTCGTACTCGCGCCCGCCCACCGAGAGGGTCGAACGGGCGCCGAAGGAATCGCTGCTCACATCCGTGAGTCTAAGAAATTTCGGGCTCGAGCCCGGCAGAGGGCCTCAGCGCTTGTCGGCGGAGTGCCCTGAGGCGATCGCCTCGGCGGCCTTCTGGCCGGCCTTGCCGGTCTGCGCCTTCGCCCCCAGCGAGGGGCTGGCAAGGGCCAGATGAGCGGCGATGCGCAGCTGCAGCGGCGCCACCGCTATCTCGACCCGGTCCTTCTCGATCGCCTTGACCACGGCCGCGCCGACCTGCTCGGGGCTGGCGGTGCCCATTCCCGCCGGCGGCTTGGCGCCGGCGTCGGCGAACATCCCGGCGTCGCGGACGAAGCCGGGCGAGACCAGGGAGACGCCGACGCCGCGCGGGCTCAGGTCGGGCCGCAGCCCGAGCGCGAAGCCGCGGAGGCCGAACTTGGTCGCGTTGTAGACGGAGCTGCGCGGGCTGCCCGCCTTGCCCGACAACGAGGCGACGAAGACGAGATGCCCGGCGCCCCGCTCGATCATCGCCGGGAACAGTGCCCGCGCCAGCAGCATCGGCGCCTCGAGGTTGACCCGCAGGGCGCGCTCGACCTGCTCGGAGCTGAAGTCGGAGAGCCAGCCCGCGCCGGGCAGCCCGGCATTGGCGACCAGCACGTCGACGGCTCCCGCCTCGGCCGCGAGGCGATCGGCGGCGCCGGGCTCGGCGAGGTCGGCCGGGAGCACCGAGTGACCGCTGCCGGGGAGCGCGCCGGCCTGCTCCTCCAGCGCCTCGCGCTTGCGCGCGCTGAGGATCAGGGTCGCTCCGCGCTCCGCCATCGCCGTCGCGATCGCCCTGCCCAAGCCGCCGGTGGCTCCGGTCAGCAGCGCTCTGCGGCCTGAAAGGTCCATCCCGAGACGCAAGCTACCAGCCGTGCTGCCGACAGGATTTGGAGATGAAACCGCGAATGGCGAGCAAATGTGTGCGTTTCGTAAGCAAAACGCCGGGCGATGGTCTATGCTGCCGCCGGTCCGTAAAACCGGAACGCCGAATCCCAAGCGCCCAAGGGCGTAGCGGGAGCGGGGGAACCACGTTTTCGGGGCTAACTCACCTGCAACAGGTGGGGGCGCAGGCTCCTTTCGCGCCAGCCCGACAGCTAACCCCGTAGGCCGACAAAGGAGATCGGTTTGCTTCGCACGTTCAAGTTCAGGGCAGGGTTGGCGTTGATCACGGGCCTCCTTGCAATCGCCGTGATCGCACCGGCGAGCGCTTCCGCCGAATGCACCACCGGCGGCATGTCCCCGGCCGAAATCGACGTCTGCACGCCGACTGCGAAGGCGAAGCTGCTCAGCAGCGGCATCGTCGTACCGCCGAAAAGCGCACCCGGACGCGTCAAACGGGTGATCGCGGCGGCAAACAAGATCACCAGGAAGCCCTACATCTACGGCGGCGGCCACGCCCGCTGGTGGGATCGCGGCTACGACTGCTCGGGCTCCGTCAGCTTCGCCCTCCACGGCGGCAAATTCCTCGAAAGCCCGCTCCCCTCCGGCCCGATGGAAAGCTGGGGCCTCTCCGGCGAAGGCCGCTGGATCACGGTCTACGCCAACGGCGGTCACGCCTACGCGGTGATCGCGGGGATCCGCTTCGACACTTCGGGGGATGAAGGTGGCGAAACGGGGCCGCGCTGGCACACGGAACTGCGCGACAACGTCGGCTACGTAGCGCGCCACCCGGCCGGCTACTAGACCGCTGCGGTTGGAGGGGTTGGGTACCCCTCCTCTCTCAACTTGCTCGGGTGGATCGTGCTCCGCCCGTCCGAGGTTCGGACAACCGAGAAGTACAAGCCGTTCGGAGGGGTACCCAACCCCTCCACACCAGCCGAAGAGGTAGCCGACCAGGTGGCGGGCCAGGGAGTCGGCGAGGTCGCGCAGAACTGAGCCTCGCGGCCTTGGCTGCTGGGGGACGGCAGCTGAAGCTCGGGACGCGAGGGTTGGCCGGGGTGCAGTGCCGGAGCGGCCTGGATGGAGGGAGCCGGTGGCCCTCCGAACGTTTTGCGCTTCTCGCCCGACGCGGCTCGCGGTCAGCCGCAAGACGATCCAGCGAGCAAGCGAGAGAGGAGGGCCACCGGCTCCCTCCCTGCATGCCAAAACCCCTACTCCACCCCGGCCAACCCTCGCGTGCCGAATTGTCCTTGCTTTCCCGTCCTGCTCGGCTAACGTGGCTTGCGTAGCCGCCTCACCTCCTGACATCCGTCTCGCTGACCTCACGAAGCATTACGGCGAGGTGGTCGCCGTTGCCGGAATTGACCTGGAGATCGAGCCGGGGGAGTTCTTCACCTTCCTCGGCCCCTCGGGCTCCGGCAAGACGACGACGCTGCGGATGATCGCCGGCTTCGAGGACCCGAGCGCAGGCACGATCGAGCTGGCCGGCGAGGACGTCCGTGGCGTCCCCCCCTACGACCGCGCCGTCAACACGGTCTTCCAGGACTACGCCCTCTTTCCACATATGACCGTCGGCGAGAACGTCGCCTACGGGTTGAAGGTGGCCAGAGTGGACAAGTCGGAGCGGGCGCGCCGCCGCGACGAGGCGCTGGAGATGGTACGGCTGCCCGGCTACGCCGACCGCAGGCCAAGCGAGCTCTCCGGCGGCCAGCGGCAGCGGGTGGCGCTGGCGCGGGCGATCGTCAACCGGCCGAAGGTGCTGCTGCTGGACGAGCCGCTGGGCGCCCTCGACCTGAAGCTGCGGGAGCAGATGCAGGTGGAGCTTAAGACGATCCAGCGGGACGTCGGCATCACCTTCGTCTACGTCACCCACGACCAGGACGAGGCGCTGACGATGAGCGACCGCATCGCCGTCTTCAACGAAGGCCGGATCGAGCAGGTGAGCGCGCCGGTCGAGCTCTACGAGCGGCCGCTGAACGAATTCGTCGCCGGCTTCGTCGGCATCTCCAACGTGATCGAGCGCGACGGCGAGCGGCTGACGATCCGACCCGAGAAGATCGAGCTGCTCGACCCCGATTCGGCACCGGTCGGGTTCCACAGCGAGCGCGGCCGGATCGTCGAGGTCGCCTACGCGGGAATGCTTACTCGCTACACGGTGGCGCTCGACGCCGGCGGCACGCTGCAACTGGTGAGGCAGAACCTGGGCGACGCTGGGGAGGCGCCGCCCGAGCACGGGATGGAAGTGCTCGTGGGATGGCGGCCGGAGCACGCGGCCTCCGTCCGCGGCAAAACGATGAAACAGGAGGTAGCACCATGAGGAGAGATGCTCATTCGGCTCGCAACGCTTGGCTGATCGTGGCGGGGCTCGTCGCGTTCATGCTCGTCCTGGCCGGCTGTGGCGGGGGCGGCGGGAGCAGCAGCACCGGTGGCGGTGGCGAAGAACAGCAGAAGCTCGGCAAGGGCGAGGGTCAGGTCAACCTGATCTCCTGGGCCGGCTACGTCGAACCCGAATGGTCCAAACCGTTCGAAGCCAAGACCGGCTGCAAGGTCAACGACAAAGTCGCCGGCACCTCCGACGAAATGGTGGCGCTGATGCGCACCGGCGAATTCGACGGCGTCTCGGCCTCCGGCAACGCCTCGGCGCGGCTGGTCGAGGGTGGCGACGTCGCCCCGGTCAACGTCAGCCTCGTGCCCAACTACAAGACCGTGTTCAGCGACCTCAAAAACCAGCCGTACAACACCTTCGAAGGCAAGCCCTACGGAATCCCGCATGGCCGGGGAGCCAACCTGCTGATGTGGAACTCGAAAGACGTCAAGCCGGCTCCCGTCTCCTGGGACGTGACGCTGGACCCGAAAGTGGCGGCGAAATACAAGGGCAAGATCAGCCAGTACGACGATCCGATGTCGATCGCCGAAGGCGCCGTCTTCCTGAAGTCGCACAAACCGGAACTGGGGATCGAAAACCCCTACGAGCTGAACGAAGAACAGTTCAAGGCGGCGGTCGACCTGCTGAAGGAACAGCACCCGCTGGTCGGCGAATACTGGTCGGAAGCGGCGAAGCAGATCCAGGCGTTCGCCAGCGGCGACAACCAGGTCGGGACCACCTGGCAGTACCAGTTCTTCGCCCTCCAGGACGAAGGCGAACCGGTCGCCGCCAGCCCCGCCAGCCAGGGCTTCCTGCCGAAGGAGGGCGCGACCGGCTGGTCGGACACCTGGATGATCAGCTCGAAGGCCAAGCATCCCAATTGCATGTACGAGTGGATGAACTGGATCATCGAACCGAAAGCCAACGCCGAAGTGGCCGAATTCTTCGGCGAGGCCCCGGCGCAGAGCCTGGCCTGCGACCACACCAAAGACAAAGAATTCTGCTCCAAATACCACGCCGAAAACCCGGCCTTCTGGAAGCGCGTCTACTACTGGGAGACCCCGGTTGCCGATTGCGGCAACGGCGAAGAAAAGTGCATGGACTACAACGACTGGGTCCGTGCCTGGACGGAAATCAAAGGCTAGGCGCCGCTGTAACAGCTGATGGCGACCGAAGCAGCCGTAGCGAGGAGGTCGGTGGGCCACAGGCTCGCCGGCCTCTTCCACGGTCGCCGTTGGCTGCAGGTCGGGGCGCTGCTGACGGCGCCGGCGCTCTGGCTGGTCGTCCTCTACCTCGGTTCGCTGGCGGTGCTGCTGATCACCGCCTTCTGGACCGTCGACCCGCTCAGCGGCGAGGTGGTCAAGACCCTCAGCGCCGAAAACTTCGAAAGGCTGGTCAACGAACCGGTCTACCGTGAAATCATCTGGCGGACGGTGCGTACCGCCCTCCTGGTGACCGTCACCGACGCGATCATCGCCTTCCCGATCGCCTTCTACATGGCCAAGGTGGCGAGCCAACGGGGCAAGGCGATCATGGTGATCGCGATCCTGATGCCGCTCTGGTCGAGCTACCTGGTCAAGATCCTGTCCTGGCGCACGATGCTCTCCAACGAAGGCGTCATCAACTGGGCGCTGAACCCGATCGGCCTGCACGGACCCGGCTACGGGCTGACCGCCGTCTGGCTCGTGCTCAGTTACCTCTGGCTGCCGTACATGATCCTGCCGATCTGGGCGGGGATGGAGCGGATCCCCAACTCGCTGATCAGCGCCTCCGAGGACCTCGGCGCGTCGCCGTTCAGGACCTTCCGGCGGGTGATCCTGCCGCTCGTCTTCCCCGCCGTCGTCGCGGGCTCGATCTTCACCTTCTCGCTCTCGCTCGGTGACTTCATCACGCCGAGGCTGGTCTCCAACAGCCAGTTCATCGGCAACACGATCTTCTCCGAAATCACCGTCGACCTGCCGTTCGCGGCAGCCCTGGCCCTGGTCCCGATCGTCGTCATGATCGCCTACCTCTCGGTGGCGCGGAAGCTCGGCGCCTTCGAGCACGTCTGATGCGGCTCTCGAGGCGCGCCACCGCATTGCTTCGGGTCGCCGTCGCGATCGGCTTCGCCTTCATCTACATCCCGCTGATCGTGATCGGGATCTATGCCTTCAACTCGAGCAAGATCCTCAAATGGCCGCCGCCGGGGCTGACCCTCGACTGGTTCGCCAAGGCGTTCGAAAGCGAAACCGCCCGCGAAGCGCTGCTGACCTCGGTCAAAGCCGGGGTCGCGGCGACGGCGATCGCGATCGTCCTCGGCACCCTGGCGGCGCTGGCGGTCGGGCGCTTCCGCTTCTTCGGCCGCGAGACCGTCTCCTTCCTGGTGATCCTGCCGATCGCCCTGCCGGGAATCGTCACCGGCGTCGCCCTCAGCAACACGTTCACGCAGGTTCTCGGCGTCAGCCTCAGCCTCTTCACGGTGATCGTCGGCCACGCCACCTTCTGCATCGTCGTCGTCTACAACAACGTGATCGCCCGCCTGCGGCGCGTCTCGGGCTCCTTCGAGGAGGCCTCGGCCGACCTCGGCGCGCACACCTGGCAGACCTTCCGCTTCGTCACCTTCCCGAGCCTGCGCAGCGCCCTCGGCGCCGGCGCCCTGCTCGCCTTCGCCCTCTCATTCGACGAGATCATCGTCACCACGTTCACGATCGGCGCCGGCGAAGAAACCCTGCCGATCTGGATCTTCCGCAACCTCTTCCGCCCCACCCAGCTGCCGATCGTCGACGCCGTCGCCGTGATCGTCATCCTGATCTCCATCGTCCCCGTCTACCTTGCCCACCGCCTCACTCGCGAGGAACTCGGGGCGACGGGAGGCAAAGCGCGCGCGGTCGTCGAGACCGAGGCGACGGCTGTTCCGTAGAGGGACGGGGCGGCAGGGGTGGGTACCCCCTCCTCTCTCAACTTGCTCGGGTGGGTCGTGCTGCGGCCGTCCGAGATGCGGACAACCGAGAAGTACAAGCCGTTCGGAGGGGGTACCCACCCCTGCCGAGCAGCCGCAGCTTCGGGACGGCGGTCGCCTGGGTCTCGCGCGTCGAGCTGAAAGGCTGGCCGAGGGGTCAGCGAGGAGGGTCGGGGCAGGCTCAGGGCCGCCCCCGACCTGGTGATTCAGGGGCTCGAGACGTGGAAGCAGGCCACGTCGTACTGAGAGCTCTCGCTGTAGTGCTGGCCTCCGACTCCGCCTTCGGAGCTGTTGATTTCCGGCTCGTTGAAGGGCGAGCCGGGCGATGAGGCCGCGTGGCCGGGGGTGGTTCCGCCGCCGGCCTCTATGTCTTGACAGGACTGGCTTGGCGGTCCGGTGCCTGCCGGATTTCCACCTCCGGCAAGGGCCACCGAGGACGAGGCACCGAGGACCAGGGTCGCGATGATGGCCGCCAGCAGCAACCGTCTCATAGCTATCTCCTTTCTCGATGTCGGCGATACGCCGTCAAGCGCCCTACGTGCCCACCCCCCCAAAGGTTCACCCCCGAAAACCCACGGACCGAGGTTGCTGTTTGTCGCCCTCTGAGCGACAGACGACAACCGCGCGCACCCAGATCGCTTAGAAGGCCCGTTCGGGAGGGGCACCCGGTCCCTCCCGACCACCCCCCTAAAGCGGGATGTTCCCGTGCTTGCGTTTCGGCTGCGGAACGCGCTTGGTCTGCAGCATCCGCAACGCCTTGATCAGCTTCGGCCGCGTCTGCCGCGGCTCGATCACGTCGTCGATGTAGCCGCGCTCCGCCGCCGAGTAGGGGTTGGCGAAATGGGCTTTGTAGTCGTCGATCAGTTTCTGCCGGCGCTCGTCGGGGGTCGGCGAGTTGGCGATGTCTTTGCGGTAGATGATGTTGACCGCGCCCTCGGGGCCCATCACCGCGATCTCGGCGGTCGGCCAGGCGACGTTGTAGTCGGCCAGCATGTGCTTGGAGTTCATCACGTCGTAGGCGCCGCCGTAGGCCTTGCGGGTGACGACGGTGAGCTTCGGCACAGTCGCCTCGGTGAAGGCGTAGAGCAGCTTGGCACCGTGGCGGATGATCCCGTTCCACTCCTGGTCGGTGCCGGGGAGGAAGCCGGGGACGTCGGTGAAGGTGACGATCGGGACGTTGTAGCAATCGCAGGTCCGCACGAAACGAGCCGCCTTCTCGGAGGCCTCGATGTCGAGCACCCCGGCCAGGAAGGCGGGCTGGTTGCCGACGATTCCGACCGGATGGCCGTCGAGCCGCGAGAAGCCGCAGACGATGTTCTTGGCGAAGTGCTCGTGGACCTCGAAGAACTCCTCGTCGTCGACCACGCGGGCGATCACCTCGCGCATGTCGTAGGGCTTGGAGGGGTCGTCGGGGACGAGCGTGTCGAGCGACTCGTCTTCGCGCTCGGGATCGTCGGCGGGCTCGAAGCGCGGCGGCATCTCGAGGTTGTTGGAGGGCAGGAAGCTCATCAGGTAGCGGACGTCCTCGAGGCAGCTCTCCTCGTCCTCGGAGGCGAAGTGGGCGACGCCGGACTTGGAGTTGTGGCTCATCGCCCCGCCCAGCTCCTCGAACTCGACCTCCTCGCCGGTCACGGTCTTGATCACTTCCGGCCCGGTGATGAACATGTGCGAGGTCTCTTTGACCATGAAGATGAAGTCCGTCATCGCCGGCGAGTAGACGGCGCCGCCGGCGCAGGGGCCCATGATGACGCTGATCTGCGGGATCACCCCGGAGCACTGGACGTTGCGGACGAAGACGTCGCCGTAGGCGCCGAGCGAGACGACGCCCTCCTGGATCCGGGCGCCGCCGGAGTCGTTGATGCCGATCACCGGCGCCCCGACCTGGGCCGCCAGGTCCATTACCTTGCACATCTTCTCCGCCATCACCTCGCCGAGGCTGCCGCCGAAAACAGTGAAGTCCTGGGAGAAGACGAAGACGGTGCGGCCGTCGATTTTGCCGTGGCCGGTGACGACGGCATCGCCCCAGGGCCGTTTCTTCTGCATCTCGAAGTCGTAGGTGCGGTGGCGGACGAAGGTGTCGAGCTCCTCGAAGGAGCCGGGATCGAGCAGCCGCTCGATCCGCTCGCGCGCGGTCAGCTTGCCCTTCGCGTGCTGCTTCTCCACCGCCTCCTCGGAGGCGGAGTGAATCGCCGCCTCCCGCAGCTCGCGCAGGTAGGAAAGCTTCTCCTCGTGGGTGATCGGGTTCTTCTCGCGCATGGGGACTCCGGCTCGGGGACGGCGCGGGATTCTATTTGCGCCGGCGTCCGGGCGTCCCGCGATGGCTCCGGAGCCGACCTTGCCGCTCCCGGGCAACGAAAAGGGCCCGCCGGAGCGGGCCCTTCGTACAGCCGGACGGAAAGGTGCGCTTAGAGTTCGGCGCAGACTGCGTAGGCGAGGAGGGTCCAACTGCCGGGGACGCCTCCGAGGTCGCGGGCCGAAGCGCTCCAGCCGGTGCGAGCGCCGGTCGCGTTGAATTCGGGTGCCGATTCGGTCGGCACGACATCGCCGTTGGCGCCGGTGACGCGGACGCCTCCGCCGATCGCTTCCTTTCCGGTCGGGCAGGAGGCGATCATGGTTTTGTCTCCGGATTCCTGCGGTCCGCTGGTCACGGTCACGTAGGTGGTGTTCTTGAGCAACTGATGCCACACCGAGGCAGAGATCTTCGCCGAGCTCACCGCTTCGTTATCGAGCTTGCCGGTGCCGACGGATTCGGAGCCGAGCTTGCTTTCGGTGACTGCCTTCTTCGCCAGCGCGTTCGCGGTTACTGATTCCTTGCCGAGCTTCGAGGAGGTGACGGCGCCGTTGGCCAGCTTCGAGTTGATCACCGAACCGGCTCCGAGGTCCGCAGCGACCACGCCGCCGTTCTTGATTTTCCCGGAGGTGACGGCCTGCTGCTTGATTTTGGCGTTGGTCACCGCCTGCTTGGCGATGTTGACGGCCTTGACCGCGTTCGGCGGGATCTTCACCGCCGCGTAAGCGGCGCCGCCGAGGGCGACGAACAGGGCGATGCAAGAGATGACGGTGGCGGGCGACAGCTGCCGCTTCAACATGTTCACGTGATTGACTCGCTTTCCGGGCCGGACCAGGCCGACCTTGTAGTTAGGAACGTCAAGCTCATTTCGGACCGGACCAGGTCAGCTGAAGGGGCGCCGCTGCGGTTCGGCCAGACGGTCGAGGACGGCCTCGAGGTCGGCCTCGGCGAGCCCGCTCTCCTCGGCGGCGCGCAGCGCGACCCTGGTCCCGAAGCCCTTCTCGGCCATCGTCACCTCGACGCCTGCGACTGCCTCGACCAGCTCCGCCAACTCCGGCTCGGACTTCATCAACGTCCTCGAAACCTCGATCATCGCTGGCGGCTTCCACCGCAAAGCCCCGGTTCCTCCCCGCTTTCGACGCTTGGTCGAGACCGTTCAGGGGGGCGAGATCGGCGCTTCCGGTTCTTTCCACACCATGGTGGGGACGAAATCGGATTCGCGCAGCGCCCGCGCCTGGGCCCTGGCGGCACGGCAGCACGGCGTCGTGACCCGCAGGCAGTTGCTTTCCCTGGGCTTCGGGTCCAGGTCGATCGAACATCGGATCAGTCGCGCGCGGCTGTTTCCGGTCAGCTCCGGTGTTTACGCCGTCGGTTGGCCCGCTCTGACCCGGCAGCGGCGCTGGATGGCGGCCGTGCTGGTGGGAGGTGAGGGCGCGTCCCTCAGCCATCTCAGCGCCGCGGCTCTCTGGGGCATCGGCGCCGAGCGACCCGACCGCATCGACGTCAGCGTGCGGCGCCGCGGCCAACTGACCCGGCCGGGCGTCAGGTTCCACCGCCGTCCCAGCCTCAGGGGTCGGGACATCGGCCTGCATGACGGCATCCCGGTCACCTCGCCGGCACGGACGCTGCTCGACATCGCGAGCGAACTGGGGCCGATCGCCGTCGAGCGGGCCGTCAACGACGCCGATAAGCGCGATCTGATCGACCCCGAGGAGTTGCGGGAGGCGCTCGAGGGCTTCGGCGGCGAGCCGGGGGTGCGCCTCCTGCGCCAATTGCTCGACAAGCTCAGCTTCCGTCTATCGGACTCGGAGCTGGAGATTTGGTTCCGGCCCCTGGCCGAGCGTGCCGGACTGCCCGTGCCGCTCAGCAAACGGTTCGTCAACGGCTACGAGGTCGACTTCTTCTGGCCCGATCTTGGACTCGTCGTCGAGACCGACGGCCTTCGCTACCACCGCACCCCCTCGACGCAGATTCGCGACGCTCGCCGCGACCGAGCGCACGTGATGGCGGGCATGACGCCGCTCCGCTTCACTCATTACGAGGTCCGTTACGAACCACGCCAGGTGTGCGATGCCCTGGCGAAGACCGCGGCGATGCTGAGACGCCGCCGCTGAGCACGGCGCCTCAGCGCAATCGGATTCTTCCCCACCCCGGTGTGGATGGAACCGTTTGCGTTTGCGTCCGCGCCCGCGGGCGGACGCTGCGGCGGGCGGGCGCTAGAAGAAGGCGCCGCCCTTGTATTCGCCGAAGACCTCGCGCATGGCGCCGCAGACCTCGCCGATCGAGGCGTTGGCCGCCAGGGCGGCGCGGATCGGGTGCAGGAGGTTGCCCTCGCCGCGGGCGACGTCGCGCAGCGAATCGAGCTTGGCGTCAACCGCGGCCTGGTCGCGGGACTCTTTGAAGGTCTTCAGCCGCGCCAGCTGTCGCTGCTCGGCCTCCGGGTCGACCCTGAGGATGTCGACGTCGTCGACCTGGTCGGTGACGAATTTGTTGACGCCGACGATCACGTCCTGGCCCGACTTGTAGCGCTCGTGGTAGCTCAGCGCCGACTCCTCGATCTCGCGCTGCATGAACTCCAGCGCCTCGACCGAGCCGCCCAGCTCTTCGACCTTGTCCATCAGCTCCCAGGCGCGCAGTTCGACCTCGTCGGTCAGCGACTCGACGAAGTAGGAGCCGGCGAAGGGGTCGACCGTGTCGGCGGCGCCGGACTCGTGGGCCAGCACCTGCTGGGTGCGCAGGGCGATCCGCGCCGAGCGCTCGGTCGGCAGCGCCAGCGCCTCGTCGAAGCCGTTGGTGTGCAGGGACTGGGTGCCGCCGCAGACCGCCGCGAAGCCCTGAAGAGCGACGCGGATGATGTTGACCTCGGGCTGCTGGGCCTGCAGCGTGACGCCGCCGGTCTGGGTGTGGAAGCGGATCTTCATCGAGTTGGGGTTCTCGGCTCCGAACCGCTCTTTGACGATCTTCGCCCACATTCGCCGCACGGCGCGGAACTTGGCGATCTCCTGGAAGACGTTGTTGTGGCAGTTGAAGAAGAAGGCGAGGCGAGGCGCGAACTCGTCGATCTTGAGGCCGCGCTCGAGCGCCGCTTCGACGTAGGCGATCGCGTTGGAGAGCGTGAAGGCGACCTCCTGCACCGCCGAGCAGCCCTTCTCGCGGATGTGGTAGCCGGAGATCGAGATCGTGTTCCATTTCGGCACGTTCTCCTGGCAGTACTCGAAGATGTCGGTGGTCAGCCGCATCGTCGGCTCCGGCGGGTAGATGTAGTTGCCGCGGGCCATGTACTCCTTCAGCACGTCGTTCTGGACGGTGCCGCGCAGCTTCGCGGCAGGGACGCCCTGCTCCTCGCCGACCAGCTCGTAGAGCAGCAGCAGGATCGCCGCCGGCGCGTTGATCGTCATCGAAGTGGAGACGCTGTCGAGCGGGATCTGGTCGAAGCAGATCCGCATGTCCTCGATCGTGTCGATCGGCACCCCGGTGCGCCCGACCTCGCCGTTGCAGAGCGGGTCGTCGGAGTCGCGGCCGAGCTGGGTCGGCAGGTCGAAGGCCATCGAGAGGCCGGTGGAGCCGTGCTCGATCAGGTAGCGGTAGCGCTCGTTGGTGTCCTCGGGGGAGGCGAAGCCGGCGTACTGACGCATCGTCCAGAGCCGATCCCGGTACATCCCCTCGTGGATCCCCCGGGTGAACGGGGGCTCGCCGGGCTCACCGAGGCGCTCCTCGAGGCCCGGGGCGACGTCCTCCTCGGTATAGAGGGGCTCGATCTCGATCCCGGAATCGGTGAAGACCCGCTCGTCGTCGGGGCCGACCACGGGCGCGATCGTGCGATGCGCCTCCTCGGCCGCCGGGTTGTCGGTGGTGCGTGCCATCTCTGGGCAGGATATTGAGGCGGGCTCGCAGGCGCCGGGCGAACCGGAACAAAGCCCCGATAGGTGGGTTGTGGAGCTTGCGGGCCGAGAATAGTCTTGGTCTCAATTCCACTTGCCGTGAGTCGCCCAAGGGCACCGCAGGGGGCGGCAGCAAAAACGGAGGATCAAACATGACTGATGCATCCCAGCCACGAACGGCTCGGGGAACGACGCTGTCGATCGCGGTTCTGGCGGCGGCGCTGTTCGCGCTGCTGGCGTTCGCTCCCTTCGCTTCCGCTGCCTCGGATCCGGTGGCAAGTGGCAGCACCACGGTCACCCTCAACTCGGGGTTCGTGAAATCGCTCAATAACAAGGGCGTGAAAGTCCTCAAGGTCAACCCCGCCAAACTCAAAGGCATGAAGGCCACCTTCCCGGTCACCGGGGGTGAAATGGACCCGACCACGGGAGTCGGAAACCTCACCCACAGCGGTGGGCTGAAGTTCAAGTCCGGCAAGAAGTCCGCCACGGTCAAGGCATTGGTCCTCAACACGGCCAAGAAGTCACTCACCGCCAAGGTCGCGGGCAAGAAGATGAAGTTCGCCTCGGTGGCGGGCTACACGTTCACCCGCAACGGGTTCGGCGTCAACATCTCGGTCAAGAAGCTGAAGCTGACCGGCTCCGCCGCGAGCCAGCTGAACAAGAAGCTCGGCTTCAAAACGAAACCGAAACCGTTCACCGGCAACAAGCTGATCGGCTCCGCCAAGGGCGAAGTCCAGCCGAGCACGGTGACGATCCTGCCGGGCGGGAACGTCAGCTTCGCGGCTAACGCGACGACGCTGGGCAAGCTAGCCAAAGTCCAGGTCAAAGTGGAAACGCTCGCTCCGACGACCTCTACGGTTCCGGGCCTGTACAGCTTCCCGATAAGCGGCGGCACGATCGCGCCGACCGCAACGGCAGGGATCGTGCAGACGAGCGGCGGCCTGAAGCTGATCCAGAAACTCCAGACCGGCGCAACCAGCTTTCTGGAAACCGAAATCACCCTCGGCAACTTCTTCGTCGATCTGTCGGCGAAAACTGTCTCGGTGGAAGTCATCGCCAAATCCAACGTGGAATCGGAACCCGGCAAAAAACCGCTCGATCTCGGCAATATCGGCCGTAGCTCGATTGCAGACCTCACGCTCACGGGCGCGACGGTCACTGCCGATCCCGCTACCCGCACCGTCACTGTGCTGAATGCCCCGGCGACCCTCCAGCCGGTGTCTGCCGAAGTGCTGGACGGCTTCGTGAAATTCTACGAAGCCTTCGAAAAAGGCGGCGGTTTGCCGAAAGTGAGCCCGGAACACATCAATTCCGGCGATCCGCTCGGAACGTTCTCCTTCACGGCGCAGACGCAGTAGTCCTCGCCGCAAGGATGGTGGAAAGGGCGGCCTCCGGGCCGCCCTTTTCTTTGCCCCTAGTCCGAGGCGCCGACGAGGCGCTCGATGCCGCTCTGCTCGATCGTCCGCCGCAGGCCCTCGCTCAGCTCGACCTTCGGCTCCCAGCCGAGCAGGTCGCGGGCGCGGCCGATGTCGGGCTGGCGCTGCTGAGGATCGTCGACCGGCAGCGCCTCGTAGACGATCTCCGAGCGAGAGTCGGTCACGTCGATCACGGCCTTGGCGAGTTCCAGCAGCGTGAACTCGTTCGGGTTGCCGATGTTGACCGGCGTGTGCACGTCGGACTCGGCGAGCGCGACGATGCCGCGAATCAGGTCGTCGACGTAACAGAAGCTGCGCGTCTGGCTACCGTCTCCGAACACGGTCAGCGGCCGGTCCTGCAGCGCCTGGCGCAGGAAGGTCGGGGTCGCCCGGCCGTCGTGCGGGCGCATCCGCGGCCCGTAGGTGTTGAAGATGCGGACGATCGCCGTGTCGAGGCCCTGCTGGCGGTGGTACGCCATGGTCAGCGCCTCGGCATAGCGCTTCGCCTCGTCGTAGACGCCGCGCGGGCCGATCGGATTGACGTGGCCCCAGTAGTCCTCGCGCTGCGGGTGCACCTGGGGGTCGCCGTAGACCTCGCTGGTCGAGGCGATCAGGAAGCGCGCGCGCTTGAACTTGGCGACGCCGAGCATGTGATGGGTGCCGTGCGAGCCGACCTTGAGCGTGTGCAGCGGCAGCCGCAGGTAGTCGATCGGGCTGGCAGGCGAGGCGAGGTGGTAGACGAAGTCGACGTCCTCCGGGATATCGACGAACTCGGTGATGTCGACGTTGCGGAACTCGAACCCGTCGTCACGGATGTGGGCGATGTTCTCCAGCGAGCCGGTCTCGAGGTTGTCGAGGCAGATCACCCGGTGCCCCTCCCGCAGCAGGTGTTCGCAGAGGTGGGATCCGAGGAAGCCGGCGCCGCCGGTCACTACGCAGGTCGTCATCGTGGCGATGCTACCGGTATCGCTCAGGTCCGCATTGCTGAGCCAACTCTGCAATTTCCGCGGATTTGGAGTCAGAAAGTTGTCCAAGCCGGGGGAGAGCCGCGCGTAAGCCGTGACTTGCCGTGCCATGTTCCGGTGCAAGAAAATCGAACGGGCGGGGGGAGCCGAGCAGTGAGTCCGAGTCAAGGGGAGGGCAGGCGCCTGGTCGCGGCGCCGCAGGGAGACGCCGCGCGCAGGCGGGTCGCGGTGGAGACCTACGTTCGCAACGAGGCGGCGCTGCGCCGAACCGCGCGCCGCTACTCGCTCTGCGCCGACGATGCCGATGACGCCCTGCAGCGCGGGCTGGAGATTCTGCTGAAGAAAGCCCCCTCCGAAGACCCCCGCGAACTGATCCGCTGGACCCAGACCGTCGTCAAGCACGAGGCGCTCGCAGTGCGCCGCGAACGCGAGCGAATCCTCAGTGGGCCGGCCGCCGTCACTCCCGAGCCGGGCAAGGAGGACTGGGTAGCGCTGCTGCCGGCGCCCGGGGACGGTCCCGCCGAGCAGGCCGAGCGTCGCGAGGCGGTCGCCCGCAGCCGCGAGGCGTTGCAGGCGCTGAAGCCGCAGGAGCTGCGGGCGCTGAGCCTGCTGGCGGAGGGCTACTCCTACCAGGAGATCGGCGAGATCACGGGCTACAGCCGGACCAAAATCAACCGCTGCCTGGCCGAGGGCAGGGAGCGGTTCCGCAAGATCGTCTCGGGCAGCGAGGACGGGCGTCGCTGCGGCGAGCTGCGACCGCTGCTCTCGGCATTCTGCGACGGCGAGGCAGGAGCCGACGAGGTGGCGACTTTGCGTGAGCACCTGCGGGCCTGCCCCCACTGCAGGGCGACGCTGAGGGCCTACCGGGCGGCACCGGCGGCCGCGGCGGCACTGGCTCCGGCGCTTCCCCTCGATCGCTCGCTGCTCGACCGCCTTCACGATGCCGTCGTCGGGCTGGGTTCCCGCCTTGGTGGCGGCGGGTCGCCCGATTCGGCGCTCTCGCAGGTGGCCGCGGCGGGCGGGACGCGCGGTGCGGGCGTCGCGGCGCTGGCGAAGGTGATGGCGGTCTGCGTCGGCACCGTGGGCGGGGCGACCGCCTGTGTCGCCACCGGCGTCATCCCTGCCCCACTGGGAATCGCGCCGGACGACGGTGCTCCGTCGAAGGTCGAGCGACGCGCGACGCTGCTCGACCCGGTCCCAGAGCGGGATGTCGCCGTCGACTACGAACCGGTGCCCCCGTCCTCCCCGTCGCCGCCCGCCGGCGGCTCGAAGCCCAAGCCTGAGAAGGTCCGCAAAGACCCCCAGCCCTCGCCCTCCCCATCCCCCACTCCGGAGCCGGTGGCCGCGAGCGAAGTGGTCGCAACCGTGCCGCCTCCGACCCCCGCCCCGCCTGTCGAAAGTGCGACCGCCTCGGCGTCCGGGGAAGGCAGCGCGGCGGGGGAGTTCGGTCCATGAGGCGCCTGCTCTGCACTCTGCGCGCCCTCGCCTTCGTGGCGATCGCCGTGGCCGGGCTGCTCGGCTCGCCGAGCTCGGCGGCCGCCGATGGCGACCCTCGCATCCCGACCAATCTGAGAGTGATCGGGGGCGAGAGCAGCTGGCACCCCGACCCCTATTTCCAGCTCACCTGGGATCCCCCCGCCAGCGCGAGCGGAGTCTCCCCCGACGTCCGCTATCTGATTCGCGACGCGAGTGGGAACGTCGTCGTGCCGCCCGCGGCGATCCCCTGGTCAGCGGACCACAGCGGGTACGTCTCCGTCCCCCACACCGCCGGCCGCTACACCGCGGAGGTATGGCTCGAAGACGGGACGGGGCCGGGAACCCACGCCGACGCCGCGCTGCTGTTCGACGACGCCAGGCCGCCGATGGCGAAGCCCCTCGCTCCCTCCGGCTGGATCGCCGGCGGCGTGCCGGTCACCCTGCACGTCGCGGGCGCCCCAACCCCCTCGCCGCTCTCGGGAATCCGCGGCTTCGCGGTCAGCGTCGACCGCGACCCGGCCGGCTCTCCCTGCGCCGGACCGGACCGCTGCGCGGAGGCGGAGATCGACCTCGCAGCGGGCAGCGACGGCGGTGACTTCCCGGTCGAGGCCCTGCCCGAGGGGACCAGCCTCGCTCATCTGCTGACCGTGTCAGGTTCGGGGATGAGGTCGCGGGAAGTGAGCACCGTCGAGATCCGAGTCGATGCCACCAGCCCCGACGTGACCCTCACCGGTGTGCCGGTGGGCTGGGCCGACGGCCCCGTCCGAGTCGTCGCCACGGCCACCGATGCCCTCTCGGGAATGGCCGCGGCGGGGCCGGGCGGCCCGTTCACCGCAGTCTCTATCGACGGCGCGGCGCCGACGGTCTCGCCGGGCCCTGCGGCCGCCGCAACGGTGTTCGGCGACGGCGTCCACGAGGTCGTCTTCTATGGCCGCGACGCTGCCGGCAACACCGGCGACGGCAGACGCGGCTCCGCCCCACCCGCTTCCGCGCTGCTGCGAATCGACAGCTCGCCACCGCGGGTTGCCTTCCTTGCGGCGCGGGACCCCGCCGAGCCGGAGCGGCTCGAAGCCGTGGTCAGCGACCCCTTGTCAGGGCCGAGCGCCGCGAGAGGGGTGATCTCAGTCCGGGCCGCAGGGAGCGGGCGGCAGTTCGCGCCGCTCCCGACCGCGGTCAGCGGGGATCGGCTCGTCGCTCGCTGGAACTCCGATGCCTATGCGGATGGGACCTATGAATTCAGAGCGACCGGATTCGACGCCGCCGGCAATTCCGCCGCCTCCGACCGGCGCCTCGACGGCGCCAGGATGGTGCTGGCCAACCCGCTGAAGACGCCGACCGAGATTCGGGCCGGCCTGCGGGGAAGGCAAGGCGCCGGCCGGCGCTACGGAGCGAGGATCCCGATCGCGGGAAGGCTGACCTCGACCGTAGGCTCGCCGCTCCCCGGACGTCGTGTCGAGGTCGTCGAGAACTTCGCTGCCGGCGCCGCGGCCTCCGAACGCACGACCACCGTCCTCACTGCCCCGGATGGCACCTTTCAGGTTCCCCTCGCACCCGGCCCGAGCCGCACCGTCGAGATCCGCTTCGCCGGTGACCGCCTGCTCACCCGGACGGACAGCGAGCCGCTGCGACTGCCGGTCGCGACCGGGCTCCGGTTCCGCAGCTCAAGGTCGACCGCGGCGGTCGGCGGCGCCCCGGTCCGGTTCAGCGGCCGGGTCGGCTCTGCGGGGGCGAAGATCCCGCGTTCGGGCCTGGCGGTCGAGTTGCAGTTCCGGATCGCGGGATCGCCGTGGAGCGAGTTCCGCACCACCCAGACCGACCGCCGCGGCCGCTTCGCCTACCCCTACGCGTTCAGCGACGACGACAGCCGCGGCGTCCGCTTCCAGTTCCGCGCCTACCTCCCCCGCCAGGAGGATTGGCCGTACGAGCCCGGGACCTCAAAGCCTGTCGCTGTCACGGGTCGGTGACTAGGAGTGCCGTAGGCGTTTCAGGACCAAGCGGGACGACAACGAAAACGAGGCCCGCATGGCGGTGCCATGCGGGCCTCGTGCGGTGGTGTGTCCGCGCAGCGTCCTGGGACGCCTACGGTGCTCCTAGCGCAATGCGGCCAGCTGGTCGGCTACCTGGTCGACCAGGCCCTGGGCGCGGTTCGTCTGCTCGTCGATCGTGCGGCGGACGCGCTGCTCGACCTCGTTGCGGTTGCGCTTGATCGAGCTCTCCACCGTGCGCCGGCGATTGCGGGCCTCGCGCTCGACCCGGGTGCGGGTCTTGCGGGCCTCGGTGGTCGCCCGGCGGCGGGCGCTGGTCCCGCGACGCTCGGTGCGTTTGATCGATTTGCGCAGCTGCGTGCGGTAGGCCTTCAGCTGTTTCTCGGCCTTGCTGCGGTCGGTCCACGGCTCGACCAGCTCGGAGAGGCGGTCGCTGACCGAGAGGACGGCGCCGACCGGCAGGTCGACAGCGGCCTCGGCGACCGACTGGACCTGGTTCTTCTCCGCGGCGACGGTCTTGGTCGCGGCGCGCTTACCGGCGCTCGCAGTGCCTTTGGCCGATTTTTTCGCTTCGGTGGTGGCGCGTTTCGCCTGAGTTTTGGCTTTGCTGCCGTTTTTGGTGCTCTGCGTTGCCATTAAGTCGAACCCCTTCGATGTCGATTGGCTGCTCGGGCGTCGCCGAGTCTAACGAACATATGTTCTTTCGAACACACGTTCTTAAACCTTCTTCTCCGACCAGTTACACCGCGTGGCGTTTTTGTAAACCACCGGTTGCAAAAACGCCGGCCGGAGGCGATCAGGCGCGCTGGGCGACGCGGACCGTCTCCAGCGCCGCCTCGCTGCGGGCGGCGGCCATCGGGTAACGCGCGTCGAGATCGAGCGGCGCCTCCTCCAGTGGCCGCTCGCCGAAGGCGACCGCGCCGCCGGCCTCGCGGACGATCAACTGCGCCGCCGCGACGTCGACGGAGCGACACGGTCGCAGGCTCATCATCGCGTCGAAGCGACCGGCGCCGACGTAGGAGCCGGTGATCGCCAGCGAGCCGACAACTCGAAACCGGTAGACCTTGCCCCGCAGCACCTCCAGGGCGGGCAGCGACCACTCTGGCTCGGCCGACTCGAGGCCGACGACCTCGAGCATCTCGCCGTCGGCCGACACCCGGATCGAGCCGCCGCCGAGCGCCGCGCCCCCGCCCCGGGTCGCCGCGAACTCCTCGTCGGCGCCGAAGTCGTGGACGAAGCCGAACTCGACGTCCGCCAGCGAAGGACCGGACGCGACCGCCAGGCTGAGGCTGTGGGAGGGAATCGTGCGGCGGGCGTTGAGCGAACCGTCGATCGGGTCGATGACGACGCGCACCGGGCCGCCGCCGCCGAACTCGACTTCGCCCCGCTCCTCGGAGACGGCGACGAAGGAGGCGCCACCCTCGGCCAGGGTCTCCAGCTCGGCGAAGACCACGTCCTCGCATTTGCGATCGATCTCCAGCGTGCGGTCCCCTCCCTCCCCCACGCCCTCGTAGACGGTCCTCCCCGCGCTGCTGGAGTTGGCGCTGAAGATCCGGCGCTGGGCAGCTACCGAACGACGGCAGATCCCCAGCCAATCTGCGCAGAGAACGTCCATCGACCCGGAGACTACGGAGCGCTAGCGTTGGGCGATGCTTGAGGAGCGGTCAGCAGCGGGTGCGGAGGACGAGCGCGAGCGCGCGATCCGCCACGACGAGGGTCCGCTGCTGGTCCTCGGCGCCGCCGGAACCGGCAAGACGGAGCTGCTGGCGCGGCGACTCGCCCACCTCGTCGCCGCCGGGACCCACGCCGAGCGGGTTCTCGTGATCGGTTCGACGCGCGCCGGCGCGCGGCGCCTGCGCGAGCGCTCGGAGGCCCTGCTCGAGGGCCCCTTCGAGGAACTCTGGGTCGGCAGCTGGGACGGCCTCGGCGAGCGGCTGCTGCGCGACCACTCGGAGGCGGCCGGGCTCGACCCCTTCTTCGACGTTCTCGGCCCGGCCGAGCGCCTGGCGATGCTGCTCGACCGGCTCGACCAGCTGCCGCTGCGCCGGCACGAGATCCGCGGCAACCCGGCCGGCCTGCTGGCCCGGCTGCTGGCCCGGATCGACCGCCTCAAGGCGGACTCGGTCGGCCCGACGACGCTGGAGGGACGGGCCCGCGCGCGCGAAGCGGCTGCCGAGGACGAGGCCGAGCGGGAGGCGGCACGGCGCGACCTCGAGTTCGCGGAGCTGTTCAGCGTCCACGACCGGATCCTCGCCGAGGCGGGCAGCCTCGACGGCGGCGACGTCTTCCTCGCCCTCAACTGCCTGCTGATCGAGCGCCCGGACGTGCGGCGGGAGCTCGCCGAGCGGTTCGAGTACCTGATGGTCGACGAGCTGGAGGAGGCGACGAAGGGGCAGCTGGCCATCTTGGAGGCCTTGGCGAATGACAACCCGAACCACGTCTATGCGCTGGAGGAAAACGACCTTGGCGCTCCGCTCGAGAGTGACCCGAGTGTCTGGTTCCGCGACCTCCACCCGACCGGCGACGTCGTCGTCCTCGAGCACCGCTTCCGCGACCCCGCCGTCCGCTTCTGGCGCTGCAAGAACGAGCGGGCGCAGGCGCAGGCCGTCGCCCGTGAGGTCGAGCATCTGGTCGCCGCCGGCAACAGCCCCGAGGCGATCTGCGTCCTCCTCGCCGAGCCGGCCGGCCAGGGCGGCGCCGTCGCCGCGGCGATGGAGGAGCGCGGGATCCCCTTCCACCTCTCCGGCCCGACCGCCCTGTTCCAGCGGCCGGAGGTGCGGGACGCGGTCGCCTGGCTGCGCGTCCTCGCCGATCCCGACGACTCGCCGGCGGCGGCGCGAGCGCTGACGCGGCCGCCGATCGAACTGCGTTCCGGCGACCTGGCGCGGCTGACGACGATCGCCCGCCGACGCAAGCTCGACATGGTCGCCGCCTGCGAGGCGGCCCTCGACAGTCCCCAGTTCCAGCCCGAGGCGCGCGAGCGCTTCCAGGCCTTCCTCAAGCTCTACGGCGCCGCCTCGGCGGCGATGGAGGAGCGGCGGGCGGACGTCTTCGTCCGCCGCCTGATCGAGCGGGTCGGCCTGCGGCGCCAGCGCCTCTTCGCCGCCCAGCCGGAGGTGGCGGAGCGGCTGCTCGGGCTCTCGCGCCTGGCCGAGCTGGCGACCGGCTGGGCGCGCCGCGAGCCGCACGGATCGACCCGCGGCTTCGTCTCCTATCTCAGCGCCGTCGCCGAGGCCGGGGTCGAGCCGGCGGGCAGCGAGGAGCCGCGGTCGGTCGGCGCCGTGCGCGGGATGGCGGTCGAGGCGGTGAAGGGGCTCGGTTTCGACCACGTCTTCGTGCTCGGGCTCGAGGGCGAGCACGACTGGGCGCGGATGGGCTGGCCGGCGCGCAGCGGCCTCGTCCTCTCGCGGCTCGGACGTGGCGAGGACGGCGAGGCGCGGCCGTCCCGCTACTACGAGCAGGCGCTCGCGACGGCGGCGGCGGACGAGGAGGTCAACGACGAGGAGCTGTTCGGCCCGGCCGAGGGGCTGCACGCGACCTACCGCACCATGCGCGAGCAGGTGCTGGAGGCGTCCTGGCGCGCCGGCCGCGAGCTCTCGGAGCCGCGCCTGGACACCGCGATCGACGTCAACCGGGCGATCGCCCGTTACCTGGAGCTGCTGAAGCTGGCGGCGCTCGCGCAGCGGCCGGGGGACGAGCCGACGACCGAGGCGATCGACGCCGTCAACGGCCTCCTGCGTCAGGTCGCCACGCCCGAGCAGCAGGCCGAGCTCGACGCCTCCTCCCTCGACTCCTACCTGCTCGACTCCGAACGTGAGCGGGGGCGCAGGTTGGAGCTGATCGCCGCCCGCGAGGAGCCCTCGCTGGAGGCGTTCCTGCCGCGACGCGGCGACGGCCGCCTCAGCCTCTCGGCCTCCGACCTGACGCTCTACCTGACCTGCCCGCTGAAGTACAAGTTCGCGCGCGTCTTCGGCATCCCGCAGGAGCCGACGATCAACCAGCGCTTCGGCATCCTCATCCACAACGTCCTCGAGCGCTTCCACAAGGAGCCGCCCGAGGAAGCCGACGGCCTGCGCAGGCTCAACAGCCTCTTCGAGATCGGCTGGCGGCGCACCGGCTTCGGCAGCACCGACGACGAGCTGCAGTTCCGCGACCGCGCCCGCGAGGCGCTGCGCCTCTACTGGGAGCGCGAGCGCCTGTCCGAGGGGGAACCGGTCTGGCTGGAGAAAAAGTTCGACTTCAAGGTCGGCGAGCACCACGTCCGCGGCCGGGTCGACCGCGTCGACCGGCTGCCGGACGGCGACTACGAGCTGATCGACTACAAGACCGGCGAGCGCAAGAGCGCCGAGGAGCTGGAGAGCGACCTGCAGCTGGCGCTCTACCGGCTGGCAGCCCGCGAGGCCTGGGAGATCGAGGCAGCGACCGGGAGCTACTACTACGTGCTCGACGCCGACAAGGTTCCCGCGCCGACCAGGCCCGACGACGCCGAGCGGGTCGAGCGGACGGTGCTCCAGGTCGGCGAGGGGATCCTCGGCCAGGACTTCGAGCCGCGCCCCTCAGCCGCCGTCTGCAGCTGGTGCGACTACCGCCTGATCTGCCCGGCGGCCGAGTCCTGACTACGCCCCTGAGGGCGCGAAAACCAAGCAGCTCGGCGGACGCAGGGAAGCGAGGGGAGGGGAGCGCACTTTGGTGCGTGACCTGAGCCGAGCGACCGAGGACTCCGAGATGCGCCGGTTTGCAGCGTCCTCAGCGTTGGTCGCCGCGCTGTTTGAGAAAGCGCTGGAACTCACGGGCGATCGTGTCGGCGGAGGGCAGTTCCTCGCTGTCGCCGCCGAGCAGGTCCACCTGTTCGGCCTCGATCCTCGCCACCAGTTCCTCGATCTCCGGGTTGGCGGCGACGGCGCGGCCGATCTGCTCCTCGTAGTCGGTCGTTTCCTCTTCCAGTTCGGACGCCTCGACGGCGATCCCCGTCAGGCCCTCGAGCCGGCGCAGCAGCGCCAGCGCCGCCTTCGGGTTCGGCACCGCGGCGACGTAGTGGGGCACCGCCGCCCAGAGCGAAGCGGAGTCGATCCCCGCCTGCCGGCAGAGGTCATGGACGACGCCGACGATGCCGGTCGGGCCCTCGTAGTTGGAGTGCTCGAGGTCGAGCTCCTCGATCAGCTCCTGGCTCGAAGCCAGGCTGGTGATCGGCACGGGCAGGGTGTGGGAGACCTCGGCGATCAGGGCTCCGAGCGTCACCACCATCTCCACCCCGAGCGCGTCGGCGGCGGTCGCGATCGTTTCCGAGAAGGTGCGCCAGCGTAGGTTCGGCTCGGTGCCGTCGAGCAGCACGAGGTCGCGGTCGGCGGTCGGCACGCGGGCGGCGATCAGGTTGTTCTCCGGCCAGTCGATCCGCCGCGTCTGGCCTTCGGCCATGGTTATGGTGGGCCGCGTCGACTGGAAGTCGAAGTACTCCTCGGGGTCGACCCGGGCGATCAGCTGGGCATCGAGCGAGGTGGCGATCGCCGCCAGCGCCGTCGAGGCGGCCGCGGCGGCGTCGTTCCAGCCCCGAAAGGCGCAGACCAACACGGGAGAACGCAGATGCGGCAGGTCGCCTTCCCAGGTGAGCGAATCCACAGTTTGAGCGTAGACGATGGCTCTCCCGTCTATGCCTGGAGAGCAGGATTTTTAGGCTGCCGAACGCGCCCGGCGGACCAGCTGCAGGGCCATGAACAGCGCCAGCGCCGCGAAGGTCAGCTGGAGGACCCGTTCGGAGACGTGGTTGGCGACGCCGACGCCGATCAGGACGCCGATCGGCGAGAGAACGCCGATCGTCAGCGCCTCGCGAACGCGGACGTTGCCGTAGCCGTTCTGGCGGATCGCTCCGACGAGGGCGACGATGACGATCATCAGCAGCGAGGTCGACTCGGCCTCCACCTGGGAGAGGCCGAGGAAGATCGTCAGCGCCGGGACGAAGAGGACGCCGCCGCCGACCCCGACCAGGCCGCCGGCGAGACCGCCGGCGACGGCGATCAAGGCCGCTAGAACCTCGTTCATTTGAGGATCAGCTCGATCGCGATCCCGACCAACAGCGCCGCGAACAGGTAGGAGACGGCGCGCTGGGGGATCCGCTGCTGGATCGCGGTGCCGATCAGGACCCCGACCACCGCCGGGATCGCCACCAGCAGCCCCGTGACGAGGTGGACGTTGCCGTAGATGCCGCCCTGCGCCAGCGCTCCGAGGGCGCCGATCAGGACGATCGCGGCGAGGCTGGTGCCGGTCGCCAGCCGCTCCCCGTAGGCGAACCAGAAGATCAATAGGGGAACTATGACGGTGCCGCCGCCGACCCCGAAGAGCCCGCTGAAGGCGCCGGCCAGGGTGCCGATCGCGGCCAGCTTCAGCGTCTGGTGGGATCGCAACGTGCCGGCCGTCGACATGCGGCGATACTAGAGCCGTGTCTCACCAGACTGAGACCGGGGAAGGCGCCTGGGCCGCGCAGCTCGGCCCGCTTCGAAGCGAGCCCGCCCGGTCGGCGATCTTCAGCGACGTCGACGGGACCCTGGCGCCGATCGTCGCCGAGGCCGAGATGGCGGTCGTGCCGACGCAGGCCCGTGACGCGCTGGAGGCGCTGAGCGAGCGCTACGCGCTCGTCGGCTGCGTCTCCGGGCGCCAGGCCGGCGAGGCCCGGCGCCTGGTCGGCCTCGACAGCATCGCCTACGCCGGCAACCATGGGCTGGAGCTGCTGATGCCAGGCGAGGAGGTGCCGCGGCCCGATCCCTCCCTGGCCGGGCGCGAGCGCGAGGCAGCCGAGTTCATGGCCGGGATCGACGACGGCAGGCTCGGCGCCGCCGGCCTGCGACGCGAGGACAAGGGAGCGATCCAGGCACTGCATTGGCGCGGCGCCGAGGATGAGGAAAGCGCCGAGAGCCGCGCCCATGAGATCGCCGTCGCCGCCGGCCACGCCGGGCTGGAACCGCGCTGGGGCCGCAAGGTGCTGGAGCTGCGGCCGGTCGGCGGCGGCGGCAAGGACGCCGCCGTCGCCTCGCTGCTCGCCGACGAGCGGATCGACCGTGCCACCTACGCGGGCGACGACCGCACCGACCTCGATGCCTTCCGGCGCCTGCGCGAGCTGCGCGAGGGCAGCGAGTTGAGCGCGGCGGTCTGCGTCGGGATCATCTCCGCCGAGGCGCCGGCCGAGCTGGCCGAGGAGGCGGACCTGACAGTCGACGGGCCGGAGGGCTGGCTGCGGATCCTCCAGTGGCTGGCCGAGTAGGGCGGCAGATGCCCTACACGGACCTGCTGCGGTTCACCGTCTTCATCACCGCTGCCGAGGCGACGGCGCTCGGCGCGATCAGCGCCCTCGCCGCGGCCCGCCACGAAGAGCCGCGAGCGATCCTGGTGGCGGCGGTCTGGTGGGTGGTGGCGGCGGCGATCGGCTTCTACCTCGGGCGACCGCGACGGGCGGCGGATGCTGTCCGCAACCCGCTCGCCCGCGCCCGCACCGCGAGCTCGCTGCCCGCCGAGAGCCCGGGACGGATCGCCGCCGGCCGACTCTGGCCGATCGCCGCCACCGCGATCCTCGCCGGCGGCCTCGGCCTCTTCTTCCCCGGCGTCGCCGTCGTCGGCGCCGGCTACGCCCTGCTCGTCGCCCTCGCCTGGCACACGCGCGAGGCGGCGGTGCTGGGGATCGAGGATCGCGACGGGGTCAAGTTCTACGTCGTCCCCAACTCGGCGCTGCGGCCGATCGAGCTGGTGCGGACGCCGGGACTGCGCAGCGACCGGCTCTCGCGGAGCGACGCGGAGCGGCCGGTCTAAAGCAGCTTCTCGAACTGCGCCCAGGGACGCGTGTTGGCGACGTCGGCGGCGGTCAGCCAGGCGCGGCGGGCGGTGGCGACGGCGTATTCCATGTTGTTCAGCGTGTCGACGCCGTGGGCGTCGGTGTTGAGGACGATCGTCACGCCGGCGGCCGCCGCCAGACGGGCGTGGAGGTCGGAGAGGTCGCGGCGGTTGGGGTTGCCGTTGATCTCGAGCATCGTGCCGGTGCGCGCGGCCGCCTCGGCGACCGCCTCGACGTCGATCCCGTAGGGCTCACGGCGGCCGATCAGCCGCCCGGTGAGGTGCCCGATGCAGTTGACCTGCGGGTTTTCGATCGCCGCCACCACCCGCTCGGTCATCGCCCGTTCGTCGATCGAGAAGGAGGTGTGGACGCTGGCGACTACCCAGTCCAGCGCCTCGACCAGGTCCTCGGGGTAGTCGAGCGAGCCGTCGAGGCCGATGTTGATCTCCGAGCCGGAGAGCAGGCGGAAGCCGCGCTGCCCCTTGTTCCACTCGCGAATCTCCTCGATCCGCTCCCAGAGCCGCTCGGGGGTGACGTGGTCGCCGAAGCCGTGGCTGGCGGAGTGGTCGGTGATCGCCAGGTACTGATAGCCCCGCTCGCGGGCCGCCTCGGCCATCTCGTCGAGGCTGTTGCGGCCGTCGGAGAGGGTGGTGTGGGAGTGGAGGTCGCCGCGGATGTCTGACAGCTCGATCAGATCTGGGAGCGTGCCTTCCCGCGCCGCCTTCAGCTCGCCGCGGCCCTCGCGCAGCTCCGGCTCGATGTATTCGTAGCCGAGGCGCTCGTAGACCCGCTCCTCGGTTTCGCAGAGCTCGACCTCGCCGCTCTCGACGTCGGTGATCCCGTGCTCGGAGACCGACAGCCCACGCGCCACCGCCTCTTCGCGCAGCTGGATGTTGTGGGCCTGGGAGCCGGTGAAGTGCTGCAGCAGGTTGCCGAAGGCGGCCGGGGCGACGATCCGCAGGTCGACCGAGATGCCGTTGTGGGTCTGGGCGCGGACGCCGCTGGCGCCGGGGGTGCCGGAGGCGGCGATCAGCGGGTGCTCGACGAGGTGCTCGGCCAGCGCCTGCGGCTCCTCGGCGGTGGCGATCAGGTCGATGTCCTTGCAGGTCTCGGCCCAGCGCCGCACCGAGCCGGCGACCTCGACCTTGTCGGCGGCGGGATGGTCACGCAGCGCCTGCGCCAGTTCGGCGGCGATCGGGCGGACCTTGGAGAGCAGCAGGCGCCCCGGTCCCTCGCCCGGCTCGCCCAGGCGCTCGAGCGCCGCGAGCACGTTTTCCTCCGCTTTCGGGCCGAGGCCCTTGACCTCGCGGATCTGTTCGGTCTCGGCCGCCACCTTCAGCTCCTCCATCGAGGTGATGCCGAGCTCGTCGTAGAGGCGCCGCGCCGTTTTCGAGCCCAGGCCGGGGACCCGCGTCACCTCGATCAGCGTCGGCGGGAATTTGGCCTTCAACTTCACCGCGGCCGGGATCTCGCCCGTGTCCAGCAGGGCGACGATCTTTTCCGCCAGCGTCTTGCCGACCCCCGGCACCTCGGTCGCCCTGCCTTCGCGGGCGAGCTCGGCGACCGAGACGGGGCTCTCTCGGATCGCCTTGGCAGCGGTGCCGTAGGCGAGGACCCGGTATCTGACCGCGCCGTCGAGCTCGTAGAGGACGCCCAGCTCGTCCAGCGCCGCCGCTATCTCCGCATTGGTCATCGCCGCAACCTATCCTGCCGTAAATGGTGCTTGGGCACCGCCGCTATACTTTCTGAAGTATTGAGCTGACTAGACCACGATTTGGGAGACCGATATCCAGTGACTGGCAAATTGACGGACGTAACCGACGCAACTTTCAAAGCGGATGTCCTCGACGCCGAGGGTCCCGTTCTGGTCGATTTCTGGGCCCCCTGGTGCGGCCCCTGCCGCGTCGTCCATCCAGTCCTCGAGGAGATCGACTCCGAGCGTGAGGATCTGACGATCCTCAGCATCAACGTCGACGAGAACCAGCAGACCGCCGCTCAATACGAAGTTCTCTCGATCCCGACGATGATCCTCTTCAAGGACGGCGCGATCGCCAAGAAAGTGGTCGGCGCGATGCCCAAGCGGCGTCTCGAGGCCGAGCTGGAGCCGGCGCTCGCCTAGCGCCGCGCCACCCCCTCCCAGACCATGCCGTTCGTCCACATCCACTGGTACGAGGGCCGCAGCGACGAGCAGAAGGCGGCGATCGCCGAGCGGATCGAAGCGGCGCTGGTCGAGGTCGCGGGGGTTGCTCCCGAGCATTGCTGGGTGAGGTTCTCGGACTCTTCGAAAGCGGACTTCATCATCGGCGAGTCCCCGGCCGACGAGCCGCGCAACTGAGCGCTACCTGACTTTTCCCCGCCAGAGCAAGGAATTCTCAGGTAGCGCCCTTACTGCAGTTCCGCTTCGTGTAGGCCGGTTTCGATCCAAGGACTTAGCGTCCGGGCGAAGGTCGCAGTGAGGTGGCTTTTGTCCCTGTAGACGAGTGCGTTTCCGATTACCGCGCGGCAGACCTCGCCGGGGCAGATCTCGGCGGTGAGGTCGATCAGGTGGGCGCCGGGGGTGTGCTGGGCGGCGCGGACGTCGTATTCCTTGTCCGGGTCGCGGACGCGGGGGAAGGCGCAGGCACCGAGGTCCTGGAGGTCTTCGGAGACGCAGCTGGGGACGTCGCCGGCCGAGGCGGGGGTGTCGCGGATCACCGCGGTGCGCAGGCCTGCGCGGTCGATCCGGTTCAGCGTTTCGACGTAGCCGGCTTCCATCGCACTCGCGGCGGCTGGGCCGGAGAGTTCGTTGCCTTCGCTGTCGTAGGGGGTGTAGGCGGTGTCGCCGCTCATCACCACGATCGCCCCATGCCCTGCCTCTTCGATCCGCTGCAGCGAGTCCTCGCGCCAGGCGTCGCACTGGGAGTACTCGCGGTCGGCGACCATGCTGCGGATCGGCACTTCGCCGGGCGTGCATTCCGCCTTGGTCAGGGCGATCAGGCGCCAGTGATGCACCTTCGCCAGCTCTTCCATCGCCGAGAAGTACTGCATCGCGTGGGAGTCGCCGAAGAGGATCAGCGTGCGTTTGCCGTTCGGGTCGCCGTAGAGGCAGCGGTTCGAGTTGGTGCCGCTGATTCCGACCAGGCAGCCGTCGTAGTAGGCGCGGGAGCGGTCGGCGCGGGCGCGCAGCGGGCTCGGGCGGACGGCGTCGGCGTGCTGCTGGGGCGTCGGCTGTTCGACGAGGGCGGCGGCGCCCTTGACCTCGGCGACGGGCGCCGCCTTGAAAGTCGGCTGCACGTCTCTCAGCACGAGGCCGGCGGCGAGGGCGACCGCCATGCAGCCGAGCCCCAGCGCGAGGGCGCGGTTGGGCAGGCGGACGAGCGCGCGCGAGCGGCGCACCGGGTCCTCGACCAAGACGTGGGTGAGGTGGGTCGGGATCCAGGAGGCGGCGACGACCGCGAGGCCGGCGGCGACCGAGAGCGGACCCCAGATCACCGCGGCGAAGACCAGTGCCGGCCAGTGCCAGAGGTACCAGGAGTAGGAGATGCGGCCGACGTAGCGGACGGGGGCCAGCGTCAGCAGACCGGCCGGCGACCGCTTGGAGGCGGCGTAGATGGAGGAGCCGGCGAGGATCAGTGCGGCGGTGCCGACGGTGGGGACGAGCGCGGCGACGCCGGGAAACGGCGTCGTGGCGTCGAAGGCGAAGGCGGCGTAGACGATCGCGGCGAGGCCGGCCCAGCCGACCGCCGCAGCGATCGCGCGAGGGATCCGCACCGCCCCGAGCAGCGCCAGCGCCCCGCCCAGCGCCAACTCCCAGGCGCGGCCGAAGGTCGAGAAGTAGGCCGAGGCGGGTTGCCCGTCGGTGAGGTGGATGCCGAGGGCCAGCGAGCCGACCGTGATCGCGGCCAGCGTCACCCAGAGCGCCGGGCGGACCGAGTGGCCGCGGCGGCGCCAGAACCAGGTGACCGCCAGCATCAGGGTCGGCCAGACGAGGTAGAACTGCTCCTCGATCGCCAGCGACCAGAGGTGCAGGACCGGGCTCGGTTCGATGTCCTGGGCGAAGTAGTCGACCGACTGCGCGGCGAAGTGCCAATTGGCGGTGTAGCCGGCGGAGCTGATGATGTCGCCGGAGACTTCGACCGCCCGCACGGGTGAGAGCAGCAGCAGCGAGAGGACGCCGACCGCGGCCAGCAGGATCGCCGAGAGCGGCAGCAGTCGTTTCGCCCGCCGGGCGTAGAAGCGGCGCAGGGAGATGCGGCCGGTCTTCTCGATCTCCCGCAGCAGCAGGCCGGTGATCAGGAAGCCGGAGACGACGAAGAAGACGTCGACGCCGACGTAGCCGCCGGCGAGGAAGGGGATGCCCGCGTGGCAGAGCAGCACCGCGCCGATCGCGACCGCGCGCAGGCCCTCGATATCGCCCCGGAAACCGCGATCCGAAGCCGATTTCTTGTCCGGATCCACCAATAGACCTTAGGGCAGGGAGTTATTCCGTTCGGCCGCGCGTGCCTGGCGGGCGGCCGTTTGCTGCAGCCAGTGCATCGCCCGGTCGATCAGCCAGGGGCGCGCCCGCTCGGTCGTGTGACCGCCGCCGACCAGCCACAGATACACGTGCTCGAACTTCTCCGCGAACGCCTCGTTCATCGTCGGCGGCACCACGCCGTCGTTCCGTCCTTGGTAGACGAGCAGGGGGCTCTTCGCCGGGCGACGCAGCGGCGAGAGGCGGTAGCGGCCGGCGAGGTCGACGCCGATTTCGTCCCAGTAGGCCGCGCCGTAGCGCTGCAGCGGCCATTCCCAGCCGACCAGATCCGAGACCGGCGCCTTGGCGACCGCGGCGGAGACGAGTCCGTCGCCGGAGAGCAGAGCGGCGAGAGTGCCTCCCGCCGAGGACCCGTAGGCGAAGACTCGGCCGAGGCCGAACTTCTGGCGCAGCCGCCGCGCTTCGTCGCGGGCGCGGCGGATGGCGGCCGGGAGGTCGCCGAGCGGGTAGCTGACGAAGTGGGGCACGAACCCCGCCGCCCTCGCCTTTTCCGCCGTGGCCGGCTGGAACTGCGGGTCGTCGAAGAGGAAGGAGCCGCCGTGGAAGAGCAGCAGCTGCGGCTTCGGCCCGGGCGGCGGCTTCGGGCCTGGGTCGGGCGGCGGCGCGGCGATGGCCGCCGAGGCGGCCGAGGGCGCGGCAAGCGCCAGCACCACGAGCGCGAGCAGCAGGTTGATGGGCCGATTTGCGGTCCACATCAGGTGAAATCGAGCCATCGACACGGAAGCTCGTCGCCGCCCTCAGGCACGGCGGACGGCGATGGCGAGGTTGTGGCCGTCGATCCTGGCGCCGCCGTTGCCGCCGTCGCCGTAGGAGACCGAGGTCGCCAGAACCTCTCCCGCCAGGTAGTCCTGGTGGGCACGCGCGGCCTCGATCAGCTCCTCGTCGCCGCCCAGGGTGAGCTCGATCCGGTCGGTGATATCGAGGCCGGCGTCTTTGCGGGCGATCTGGACCGCGTGGACGATCTCGCGGGCAAGGCCCTCGCGGCGCAGCTCCTCGTCGAGCTCGAGTTGGAGGGCGACGGCGTGGCCCGCCTCGGCCTCGACCTCGTAGCCCTCGAGCGGCTGCAGCGCCAGGGTGACGTCGTCGGGCCCGAGGCTGTGGTCGCTGCCGTCGATTGCGATCCCGATCTCGCCACCATCGCTCAGCACCGCGGCGACGTGGCCTGCGTCGAGCGCCTCCACCGCGGCGGCCACCTGCGGCATCCTCTTGCCGAAGCGGGGGCCGAGCGAGCGGTAGTTGGGCTTCGCCGTGTAGCTGACCAGCTCGGACTCGTCGCTGACGAAGTCGAGCTCCTTGACGTTGAGCTCGGCGGTGACGAGGTCGGCTCGGGCCTCGATCGCCGCCCGTTCGGAGTCGTTGGCGACGATCACCGCGCGGCGCAGCGGCTGGCGGACTTTCGCCTTGGCCTGAGCGCGGGCGGCGCGGCCCAGCTCGACGGTGCGGCGGACCGCCTCCATCGCCACCTCCAGTTCAGGGTCGGCGAGCGCTTCGTCGAACTCCGGGAAGTCACGCAGGTGGACCGAGTCAGGCAGGTCTTCTGTCTGGCCGAGGACGCCGCCGGCGAGGTTGAGGTGGATCTCGTCGGCGAGGAAGGGGATGAAGGGCGCCAGCAGCGCCGCCGTCTCCAGCAGGCAGTGGCGCAGGGTCTCGAAGGCGGCGCGGTCGCCTTCCCAGAAGCGGCGCCGGGAGAGCCGCACGTACCAGTTGGAGAGCTCCTCGACGTAGTCGGCGATCGCTCGCCCGGCGGTGGTGCAGTCGAACTGCTCCATCTGCTCGCGCACCGTTGCCACCGTCGCCTGCAAGCGGGAGAGAGCCCAGCGATCGAGGTCGTTCGCATCCCGTGGTTCCTTTTGCCCGTCAGGGACGGATAAGGAACCACGCGATGCGGCGGCGCTGAAGTCCTGCGGCCCGAGGTTCTCCGCGTTCGCGTAGAGGACCCAGAACGAGTAGGTGTTCCAGAGGGTGAGCAGGAACTGGCGCACCGACTCGCCGACCGTCTCGACCGAGAAGCGGTAACCCGCCCAGGGCTGTTGGGAGGTCAGGTAGTACCAGCGGAAGGCGTCGGCGCCGTGGGCCGAGATCACGTCCCAGGGGTCGACCACGTTGCCGCGGCTCTTCGACATCTTCTGGCCCTGGGGGTCGAGGATCAGGCCGAGGCAGACGCAGTTGCGGAAGCTCGTCTGGTCGAAGAGCAGCGTCGACTCGGCCAGCAGCGTGTAGAACCAGCCGCGGGTCTGATCCTGGGCCTCGCAGATGTAGTCGGCGGGGAAGCGCTCTTCGAACTCCGCCTCGTTCTCGAACGGGTAATGGAACTGGGCGAAGGGCATCGCGCCGCTGTCGTACCAGGTGTCGATCACCGACTCGACCCGCCGCATCTCGCCGCCGCACTTGTCGCACTCGACGACCACCTCGTCGATGTAGGGGCGGTGGAGGTCGTCAGGGACCTCGCCCTTGGCCCGCTCGGCGAGCTCGGCGACCGAGCCGGCGCAGAAGATCTCGCCGCAGTCGCGGTCGCCGCAGCGCCAGACCGGCAGCGGCGTGCCCCAGTAGCGGTTGCGCGAGAGCGCCCAGTCGACGTTGTTCTCCAGCCATTTGCCGAAACGGCCGTGCTTGACGTGCTCGGGGTGCCAGCCGATCGTCTCGTTGATCGCAAGCATCTGGTCCTTGACCTGGGAGGTGGCGACGTACCAGCTCGAGGTCGCGTAGTAGAGGAGCGGCGTGCCGCAGCGCCAGCAGTGCGGGTAGGAGTGCTCGTAGACCTCCTCGCGGAAGAGCAGGCCACGGCGCTCGAGGTCGGCGATCAGGTCGCGGGTGACCTCAGGGTCCTTGACGAAGCGGCCCTCGAATCCGAGCACCCGGTCGTCGAAGCGGCCGTCGGGGCGGACCGGGTTGTAGAGCGTCTGCGGCCGGGTCGGGTCGAAGATCCCCGCGGCCGCCGCGGCGGCGTAGTCGTCCTCGCCGAAGGCCGGGGCGATGTGGACGAGGCCGGTGCCGTCCTCGGTGGTGACGAAGTCGCCGGCGAGCACGCGGAAGGCATTGCGGGGGCCGCCGTCGGCGAGCTCGAAGACGGGGCCGCGGTAGCTGCGACCGACCAGCTCCGAGCCCGGGAAGCGGTGGACGATCTCGGCCTGCTCGCCCAGCACCCGCTCGACCAGCGGCTCGGCGACGATCAGCGTCTCGCCCTCGAGCTTCGCCCGCACGTAGGTCACCTTCGGCGACACGGCCACGGCGACGTTGCCGGGCAGCGTCCAGGGCGTCGTCGTCCAGACCAGCAGCGACTCTCCCGCCTCCTCGCCGTCCGGACCGAGCAACGGGAAGCGCACGTAGATCGACGGATCCTTGACGTCTTTGTATCCCTGCGCCACCTCATGCGAGGAGAGGGGGGTGCCGTCGCGCGGGCAGTAGGGGACGACCTTGTGACCCTCGTAGAGGCGGCCGTCGTCCCAGATCTTGCGCAGCGACCACCAGACCGACTCCATATAGGAGTTGTCGAGGGTGACGTAGGGGTCGTCGAGGTCGATCCAGAAGGCGATCCGTTCGGTCAGCCGGTTCCACTCCTCGACGTACTCGAAGACCGATTCGCGGCAGCGCTGGTTGAACTCGGCGATGCCGAACTCCTCGATCTCCTGCTTGGAGGCGATTCCGAGCTGTTTCTCGACCTCGAGCTCGACCGGCAGCCCGTGGCAGTCCCAGCCCGCTTTGCGCGGCACCCGGTAGCCGCACATGGTCTTGTAGCGGGGATAGATGTCCTTGAAGACGCGGGCGAGCACGTGGTGGGAGCCGGGGCGGCCGTTGGCGGTCGGCGGGCCCTCGTAGAAGCTCCAGACCTCGGCGCCCTCGCGGTTGGCGAGCGAGCGCTCGAAGACGTCGGCGTCGCGCCAGCGCTGCAGCACCCGCTCCTCCAGCTCGGGAAAGGACTGCTTCGGGTCTACGGGTTTGAATCCGGGCACGAGCAGCGGATTCTAGGCCCGGTGGATAGGCTCCGACCGCATGCCTGCTTACGACCTCAACGGCAAGGTCGCGCTGGTCACCGGCGCCGCCCGCGGGATCGGCTTCGAGAGCGCGCGCCAGATGCACCTGCGCGGCGCCTCGGTCGCGGTGCTCGATCTCGACGCCGCGGAGGCGCGCGAAGCGGCTGAGCGGATCGGCGCGCGGGCGATCGGAATCGGCGCCGACGTCACCGACATGGGGGCGATGCAGGCGGCCGTCGCCGAGGTCGTCGAGAAGCTCGGCGGGCTCGACGTGGCGGTCGCCAACGCCGGCATCGCCCAGAGGAACTTCGCCACCACGCGCGCCGTCTCCGGCGAGGAATGGGAGCGCGTCTTCGAAGTCGACCTGCTCGGCGTCTGGAGGACGGCGCGGGCGGCGCTGCCGCAGGTCGTCGAGCGGCGCGGGCAGATGGTCGTCGTCTCCTCGGTCTACGCCTTCGCCAACGGTTTCGGCAACTCGCCCTACGCCGTCGCCAAGTCCGGCGTCGAGTCGCTGGGGCGGGCGCTGCGGGTGGAGCTGGCGCCGCACGGAGCGAGCGCCACCGTCGCCTACTTCGGCTGGGTCGACACGAAGCTGGTCCAGGACGCCTTCGCGCAGGAGGACGCCGCTCGCGTCCGCGACCTCAGCCCCGATTTCCTGCTCAAAAGGATCACCCCCGACGAGGCGGCCGCGGGCCTCGTGCGCGGGATCGAGGAACGCGCCCCGCGGGTCTTCGTGCCGAAGTGGTGGCGCTACGTCTCCGCCTTGCGCGGCCTGATCAACCCGCTGCTCGACCGCCGCATGGAGAAGGACGCCAAGACCGCGGCGCTGATCCGCGACCTCGACGCGAAGACGGTCGACGCCGCCAAGGCGTCAGACGCGGCTTAGCCGCTCCAGCAGGCTGACGACCGACTCGTAGGGCTCGCCGGTGGCGCGCTCGAGGCCGATCTCACAGGTGCGGTTGTTGGAGAGGTGGGCGTCGAAGTCGCGGCCGGCGAGCTCGGCGGCCTGGGGGCGGGTCGCCGCCTCGGTCAGCTCCGGGGTTTTGATCCCGCGATCGCCCGCGAAGCCGCAGCAGGTCGCCGAGGGAGCGACGTAGACGTCGTCGGCGAGGGCGACGGCGAGCGAGCGCAGCTGCGGCGCCAGGCCCATGCCACGGGTCGCGCAGGTCGGGTGGACCGTTGCCGAGGCGACCTTCTCCGAGACCTCCAGCCAGGGCAGCAGGCGCTGGGCCCAGCTGACCGAGTCGAGGATCTCCAGCTGGGCGAGCCGCTCGGCGTTGGTCTCGTCGAGGACGCCCTCCCCCGGTTCGATCGTCGCGTTGGTGCAGGAGGCGGCGTCGATGACGATCGGCAGCGCCCCCTCCCCACTCCACTCCCAGAGCCGCTCGACCATCTCGTTCGCCTTCGCGCGGTGCGCCTCGCCGAAGCCTTTCGAGCTCCACGGCAGGCCGCAGCAACTCCCCGCCACGTCTTCCGGAATCCAAACCGGCATCCCCGCTCGACCCGAGACCTCCACCAGCGCCTCGATCGGGCCGCCGCCGAGGATGCGGTTGGTGCAGGAGGGGATGTAGACGGCGGTGGCGCCGGTGTGGATGGTGCCGGGGAGCTTCGAGGAGGCGGCACGCGGCAGGGCACGGCCGCGCTTGGTGCGGCGCAGAAGCGGGCCGGCGATTCGCAGGGCGGCGCGGGAGGCGCCCTCGACGCCGGCCCAGCGCCGCGCCGTTTTCAGGGCTCGCCGTTCGGCCCACTCGCCGTGCTCCTGCAGGCGCACTTCGCGGATCAGCTTGCCGGTGTCGATGCCGACCGGGCAGGCGAGCCGGCAGGAGCCGTCGGTGGCGCAGGTGTCGATCGCCTCGTAGGCGAACTCCTTCAGCAGCGCTTCCTGGACCGGCGAGCCGGCCGGCTGGCGCGCCATCTCGCGTCGCAGGACGATCCGCTGCCGCGGCGTCGTCGTCAGGTCTCGGCTCGGGCAGACCGGCTCGCAGAAGCCGCACTCGACGCAGGAGGTCGCCGACTCCTCGATCGGCGGCGTCGTTTTGAGGTTGCGCAGGTGGACGCCGGGGTCGCGGTTGAGGACGACGCCGGGCGAGAGCACCCCGTCGGGGTCGGCCAGCCTCTTCACCCGCCACATCAGCTCGGTCGCCTTCTCCCCCCACTCGCGCTCCACGTAAGGGGCCATGTTGATCCCCGTCCCGTGCTCGGCCTTGAGCGAGCCGTCGTACTTGTCGACGACCAGCTCGACCAGTCCGCTCATGAAGGCCTCGTAGCGCTCCAGGTCCTCCTGCTTGGCGAAGTCCGGGGTCAGCATGAAGTGCAGGTTGCCCGCCGAGGCGTGGCCGGCGACGCCGGGGAGGAAGCCGTGCTCGCCGAGCAGCGCCTGCAGGTCTCGCGCGCCCTCGGCGATCCGCTCCGGCGGCACGCAGACGTCCTCGACGATCAGCGCCGTGCCGGGCAGACGCAGCTTGCCGATCAGCCCATGCAGCCCCTCCCGCACCCGCCAGGCGAGCTCGATCTCCTCCAGCTCGCGGGTGAAGGCGAGTGGGCTGATCGTCTCGTGGGAGGCGAGGATCTCCCCCGCGCGGTCGACGTGGTCGTCGAGCTCCGCCGCGCTCTCGCCGCCGAACTCGACCAGCAGCACCGCCGACTCGGGCGGCAGCTCTTTCCACTCCTGCGGCGCGCCGACCATGTTCCAGGCGGCGGTGATCAGCGCCGGCGCGACCATCAGCTCGACCGCGGTGGCGCCGCTGTCGACCAGCTCCCGGACCGGGGCGATCGCCGCGTCGATGCTGGGGAAGTGGACCCAGGCGGTGGTGGTCAGCGGCGGCTGCGGCACGGTCTCGAAGACGACCTCGGCGGTGAAGGCGAGCGTGCCCTCGGAGCCGATCAGCAGCCGGCGGAAGATCTCCAGCGGCTCGTCGGCGTCGAGGAAGGCGCAGAGGCGGTAGCCGGTGGTGTTCTTGATCGCGAACTTGCGGCGGATGCGTTCGCTCAGCTCCTCGTCGGCGCGGATCTCGTCGCGGATCGCGGCCAGGCCGGACGCCAGCTCCGGCTCGGCGGCGGCGAAGGCCTTGGCGGCGCGGGGTGCGGCGCTGTCGACGGTCGTGCCCGAGGGCAGGATGAAGGTCATCTCGCGCACGGTCGAGTAGGAGTCGCGGCTGACGCCGCAGCGCATCCCGCCCGAGTTGTTGGCGACGACGCCGCCGACGGTGGCGACATCGGTGCTGGCGGGGTCGGGACCGAGCTTGCGCCCGTAGGGGGCGAGCACGCGGTTGGCGTGGCCGAGGATCACCCCCGGTTTGATCCGCGCGCGGGCGCCGTCCTCCTCGACCGCGATGCCGCCGAAGTGGCGGCGCACGTCGACGAGGATGCCGTCGCTCTGGCCCTGGCCGTTGAGGCTGGTGCCGCCGGCGCGGAAGGTGACCGGGATGCCGTTCTCGCGGCCGTAGGCGAGGACCTTGGCGACGTCGCCGGCGTCGCGCGCCATCACCACCGCCCGCGGGAAGAGCCGGTAGGGGCTGGCGTCGGAGGCGTAGCGGACGAGGTCGCCGGCGCTGCCGAGCACGCGGTCGGCGCCGAGCAGGGCCTCGAGCTCGCCGCGCAGCGGCTGGGCCGTGCCGGCGGCCAGCTCGTCGGGGGCGCGATCGGGCGCCGGCTCTCCCACCGACGGGGGCGGCGCTGGGCGCTTGCGCTGAAGCAGTGCCATGTGTCCTCCCTAGAAGAGTGACATCCCCGGCGCCACCGGGACTTCGACCAGCTCGGGCTTCGAGGAGGCGAGCGCGCGCGCGAGCGCGCCGCTGACCTCGTCGCGATCGCCGGCGCGGTGCGCCGTGACCCCGTAGCCCTCCGCGACCGCGGCGACGTCGAGCTTCGGCAGGTCGAGGCCGGGCGCGCCGCTCACCTGCTCGACCTCGGCGAACCACTTGAGGATCGCGTACTCCTCGTTGCGCAGGACCAGGAAGGTGACCGGGACGTCGTAGGCGACGGCACTCCAGAAGGCGGTGATCGCGTACTGCGCCGAGCCCTCGCCGAGCACGCAGACGACCGGCCGATCCGGCTGGGCGAGCTGGACCCCGACCGAGGCGGCGAGGCCGAAGCCGAGGCCGCCGCCGGCGCTGAAGTAGTAGCTGCCCGGGCGCGAAAGCCGCAGCTGGTTGCGCAGGGCAAGGGTGCTGGAGGGGGACTCGAGGACGACGATCGCGTCCTCGGGCATCACTTCACGCAGGGCGCTGTGGACCGTCGAGGAGTTGAGCGGGTCGGTGGGCGGGATTTCGCTCGGCGGCGGATTCGGCTCGGGGACGGGGCGGATCGCTTCGGGGAGGGCGGCGAGCAGCGCCTCCAGGGTGAGTTTGACGTCGGCGACGATCGCCTCCCCCATCGGCGCCCGCACCGCCTCGTCGGGGTCGCTGGTGATCGCCACCAGGCGCGCCCCCTCGGGCAGCAGCGGCCCGGGGATGTACGGGTAGTAGGGGAAGACCGAGCTGCCGACGACGAGGATCAGGTCGTGGCCCTCGAGCGTCTGCGCCAGCGGCCCGATCGCGGGCGGCAGGACGCCGCGGAAGTTCGGGTGGTTCTCCGGGAAGCCCAGGCGAGCGCCGCCCGTCGCCGGCGAGGCCCAGACCGGCAGCCGCTGCAGCTCGGCGAGGTCGACGGCGAGGTTCCAGGCGCCGCCGGCGTCGATGTCGGGGCCGGCGACGAGGACCGGGTTGGCGGCGTTCTCGAGGCGCCTCGCCAATTTGCGGATGACGTCGGGCTCGGCGAGCGAGCGCCCGGTCACCTGCCGCTCGATCACTGCCTGCGCGTCCGCCTCGTCGACCTCGGCGTCCCAGTCGTCCATCGGGATCGAGACGAAGACCGGGCCGCGCGGCGCCAGCCCGGCGAGGTGGGTGCCGTGGGCGAGCGCCAGCGGCACGTCCTGCGCCCGCGCCGGCTCGTGGGCCCACTTGACCAGCGGATGCGGCATACGGATCGCGTCGCGGTTGGTGAGGTTCGCCTGCAGGGTGATCTGCGGCCGCGCCTGCTGGCCGGCGGTGACAAGCAGCGGCGAGTGGTTCGCCTGGGCGTTGAAGATCGCCCCCATCGCGTTGCCGACCCCGGGCGCGGTGTGGAGGTTGACGACGGTGGTGCGGCCGGAGGCCTGGGCGAAGCCGTCGGCCATGCCGACGACGACTGCCTCCTGCAGCCCCAGTACGTAGCGGAAGTCGGCCGGGTAGTCGGCGAGCATAGGCAGCTCGGTCGAGCCCGGGTTGCCGAACATCGTCGTCATCCCCTGGGCGCGGAAGAGGTCGAAGGTAGCGTCGCGGACGGTTGGCATCGCGACACCCTATCCCGCAACGGTGGACCCGAATTCAAGGCGGCGGGGAGGTGGCGTCGATAAAGCGGGGGTGAGACGAGCCGTAAGTCTTCGACGCGCCACCCGCCTCTCCTCCCTCGCCGCCCTCGCCTGCGTCGCGATCTCGATGCTCGCGGGCTCAGCCGCGGCTGAACCCGCTCCGACCGCCACCCGCCTCGTCTACGCGGCGGGCAAGATCGTCCCGATCCCGGCCTCGATCCCTCACGAACAGGGGGACATGGTCGACCGCCGGATCATTCCCGACCTGCGCTGGATCGCCGCCCACTACCCGATCTACATCACCGACGGCTACTCGGGCCCGCTGCCGAACGGGGAATGGGTCGGCTGCCACGGCTGCCACGCCAAGAACTCCGATCACACGATGGGCCTCGCCGTCGACATCGTCCCCGCCGAACCGAGCTCGACCTGCGACATGCATTGGGCGGCGATCACCCGTCTTGCGCACTGGGCGGAGCCGCAGCAGAACAAACCGGTCCTACCCTTCCGCTGGGTCGGCTACGACGGCGACGCCGGGCACGGCTGCGGCAACCATCTCCACCTCTCCTGGAACCACGCCGAAGCGCGGGAATACCAGCTCGCCGAATGGGTCGAAGTCTTCCCCACCTCGCTCACCGGGGTGACCGGCAAGGCGCGGGGCAAACCAGGGTCGAAGCCGAGGGCCCCGGCGGGCCCTGCCGGCGGCATCTCCCAGGTGAAAACCGGCGGCCTGGCTCCCCGCACCTGGGGCGACTGAGCCTGTTCGCGGAGCCCTCCGTTGCGAAGCGCTCCCTAGGATGAGCGGCGATGCGTACTCGGATCGCGATCGTCCTTTTCACCGTGCTGGCGGCCCTTGCGGCCGGTTGCGGCAAGCAGGACAACTCGACTCCCGTCGCCTGCGTGGAAGGGGCGAACGCATACCTGCGGGCGCTCCGAAGCGCCCCCGGGGAAGTTCGGCTGGGAGGCGAGACGCCGATCAGCGACTGCCTGGCCGAGAACCAGGATGCGGGCGACCTGGCGGCGGTCGGCGAAGCGCTGGTCGAGGCGGCGACGCGGCTGAACGCCGAGGCCCGCGCCCAGCCGGGCGGTGACGCCAACCTCCAGCTCGGCTACCTCCTGGGAGCGGTCGAACGAGGCGCCGACAAGACCGAAGGCATCCACGCGGATCTGGTCCGCCGGCTCACCGTCGCCGCCCGCTTCGCCCCCGGCACCCAGCCGCTGCCGCCGGAATTCCTGGGCAGCTACCGGCGGGGCTTCGACGCCGGCCGCGAGCACGGCTGAATACGCTCCCGTGACCAACGAACTCGACGGAGGAACGGACTTGACTGAGCAGCTCTGGGGTGGCGAGACCACCAAAGCGGTAGACAACTTCCCTGTTTCGGGTGAGCGGGTGCCGGCCCCCGTGGTGCGCTGGCTGGGACGAATCAAGTCCGCTGCCGCCGAAGCCAACGGCGCGCTGGGCCTGCTCGACGCCGACGTCGCCGAGCGGATCGCCGCCGCCGGCGCCTCCGTCGCCGAGGGCGAGCACGACGACCAGTTCCCGGTCGACGTCTTCCAGACCGGCTCCGGCACCTCCTCGAACATGAACGCCAACGAGGTGCTCTCCAACCTCGCCGGCGAGGGCGCCCATGCCAACGACCACGTCAACATGGGCCAGTCCTCCAACGACGTCTTTCCCTCCGCCGTGCACCTGGCGGCGCTGGACGAAGTCACCCACGACCTGCTGCCGGCGATGGGCGCGCTGGAGTCGGCGCTGGAGGCGAAGGCGAAGGAGTTCGCCGACGTCGTCAAGGCCGGCCGCACCCACCTGATGGACGCGGTGCCGGTGACGCTCGGCCAGGAGTTCGGCGGCTACGCCGCCCAGGTCAGGCTCGGGGTTCAGCGGATCGAGGGGACGCTGCGCCGTGTCGGCCAGATCCCGCTCGGCGGCACGGCGACCGGGACCGGGCTCAACACCCATCCGGAGTTCGCGGCCAAGGTGCGCGAGAAGCTCGCCGCCGACACCGGCCTGGCGATCTCCGCGCCGCTGGACCCGTTCGAGGCGCAGGGCAACCGCGACGCGCTGGTCGAGCTCTCGGGGGCGCTGAAGGTCTACGCCGTCTCGCTCAACAAGATCGCCAACGACCTGGCGCTGATGGGCTCCGGCCCGCGCGCCGGCCTCGCCGAGCTGCGCCTGCCGGAGCTGCAGAAAGGCTCGTCGATCATGCCCGGGAAGGTCAACCCGGTGATCCCGGAGGTCGTGATCCAGGTCGCCGCCCAGGTGATCGGCAACGACACCGCGATCACGATCGGCGGCATGCAGGGCCAGTTCGAGCTCAATGTGCGGGTGCCGCTGATCGCCCGCAACCTGCTCGACTCGATCAAGCTGCTGGCCTCGGCCTCGCGCCTGCTCGACGAGAAATGCGTCGCCGGGCTCGAAGCCAACGAGGAGATGACCGAGCGCCACGCCGAGGCCACCCTGGCGACGGCGACCGCGCTCAATCCCCACATCGGCTACGACCGCGCCGCCGAGATCGTCAAGGCAGCCGCCAATTCCGGCCGCTCCCTGCGCGAGGTGGCGCTGGAGCAGGGCGTCGAGCCGGAGATCCTCGAGCAGGCGCTGGATCACCGCCGCATGGCCCGCCCGCACGAGTAAGGCGGCGCGCCGCTACCTGACTTTTCCCTGCCATGGCGGGGAAAAGTCAGGTAGCGCTCCTCCGCCTCAGCCCTGCAGCGTTACGAAGCGCTCCTCGGTCAGCTCGTAGACGGCGTAGGCGGGGCCCTCGCGGGTGTTACCGGAGTCTTTGACGCCGCCGTAGGGCTGTTGGTCGGCGCGGAAGGTCGGAACCTCGTTGATCAGGACGCCGCCGAACTCCAGCGTGTCGCCGGCCTTGAGGCCGCGGCCGACGTCACGGGTGAAGACCCCCGCCTGGAGGCCGAACTTGGAGTCGTTGGCCAGCGCCAGCGCCTGGTCGAAGTCGGAGAAGGTGTCGATCGTCGCCACCGGGCCGAAGATCTCCTCGGCCCAGACCTTTGCATCCTTCGGCGGCGCCTCGAGCAGGGTCGGCGCCAGGCAGCGGCCGTCGTCGACCAGCTCGCCGCCGGTCAGCAGCTTCGCCCCGGCGGAGACGGCCTCGTCGATCCACTCCTTGACGCGATCGCGGTCGTGGGGAGTGATCAGCGGGCCGACGTCGGTGTCCTCGTCGAGCGGGTCGCCGACGGTCAGCTTCTCGACGTTGGCGACGAGGCGCTGCTTGAAGGCCTCGGCGACGTCCTCGTGGACGAGGATCCGCTGAATCGAGATGCAGCTCTGGCCGGCGTGGGAGAAGGCGTGGATCTGCGCTTTGTCGGCGGCCGCTTCCCAGTCGCCGTCGTCGTTGACGATCAGCGGCGCGTTCGATCCCAGCTCCAGGTTGACCTTCTTATGGGGAACCTTGCTGCGGATGCCCCAGCCGACCGGGGCCGAGCCGGTGAAGGTGATCGCCTTGGTCAGCGGGTGCTCGACGATCGCGTTGCCGACGGTCGAGCCGTGGCCCGGGATGACGCTGAGCCAGTTCTCCGGCAGGCCTGCCTGGAGCAGGATCTCGGCCAGTTTCAGGGCCGAGATCGGGGTCTGGCCGGCGGGCTTGAGGACGACCGCGTTGCCGGCGGCGATCGCCGGGCCGAGCTTGTGGGCGACCAGGTTGAGGGGGAAGTTGAAGGGGCTGATCGCGCCGACGACGCCGAAGGGAACCCGCATCATCACGCCGAGCTTGCCGACCCCCGAGGAGGAGGCCTCCATCGGCACCGTGCCGCCGGTCAGCTTGCGGGCCTCGACCGCGGAGAATGTGAGCGTGTCGACGCAGCGCTGCGCCTCGACCGTGGCGGTCTTGATCGGCTTGCCGGCCTCGGCGGCGATCGCCAGCCCGAGCTCCTCGACCCGTTCGCCGACCAGCTCGGCGGCGCGATCGAGGACCTCGGCGCGCGCGTGCTGGGGGAAGTCGGCCGACTCGAACGCCTCCCGCGCCTTCCGCGCGGCGCGGTCGACGAGCGCCGCGTCGCCCTGGGCCACCCGGCCCACGGGCGTCCCGTCATAGGGGCTCCTGACCTCGGCCCACTCGCCGGTCTCGATCCACTCCCCGGCCGCGAGAAGCTTGTGATCGACCGCCTCGACTGTCTGCGTCGCCATGCCAGGACTCCTCTC
>DASWQL010000065.1:0-10090 GCA_036403715.1 Solirubrobacterales bacterium | reverse complement strand
AGGCCGCCTGCAGGGTCAGCAGCCAGGCTGCCTCGTAGTCCGCCTCCATCTCCAGGAAGCGCGCCGCGGCGGCGTGCTGGGAGAGGGGCACCCGACCCTCCGACCGAAGCCCAGGCTTCCTTTCAGGAGCTTCCATGTTCGGGAAGCTTTCCCCAGCGGGGGTGGACCTTCGTGGGGAGGAGTCGGTGCCCCTCCCCCGGAGGCTCAAGGACAAACACCTCGAGCCCTGGCAAGCGACCAGCTGCGCGACGGCTTCTGGGAGAGGGGCACCCGACCCTCCTCCCGTAGTGCAGACTTCCCGCCCGTGAACCTCATTGACGACGTGATGGAGACCTCGCCGGCTTCGCGGCTTGGCATCGTCGCCATCGACGCCCAAGGAGCTCGGCGCGACTGGCACTTCGGCGAACTGATCGCCTGTTCCGCGGGGCTCTCCGGCGCCTTCGCGGCCCGCGGGGTCGAGCGCGGCGACGTCGTCATGACCTTGGTCGGCAATCGGATCGAGTGGGTGCTGACGCTGCTCGCCTGCTGGCGGATGGGGGCGGTCGCCCTTCCCTGCAACACGCAGTTGCGGGCGCACGACCTCGAGCTTCGAGTGGCGGCCGCGGCGCCGAGGCTCTGCGTCGGCGAGGAGGAGTTGCTCGGCGACCTGCCCGCCGGCGTGCAGGCGATGACGATGGCCGAAGTCGCCGAGGTGCTCGACGAGGACCGGCCGCAGGAGACGCCGGCGGCGATCGAGGAGATGGACGGCGACGACCCGGCGCTGATCGTCTTCACCTCGGGCACGACCGGGGAGCCGCGCGGCGTCGTCCACAGCTACGGGTACCTGCTGGGCCAGCGGCTGCAGGCGGAGCACTGGCTCGGTTCGCGCAAGGGCGAGCTGGTCTGGTGCACGACCGCCACCGGCTGGTCGAAGTCGGCGCGCAACGTCTTCCTGGCCCCCTGGCTGACCGGCGCCGCGGCGATGATCCACGACCGTCGCTTCGACCCGGCCGAGCGGCTGGACTTCGCCGAGGCGCTGGGGGTCAGCGTCCTCTGCCAGGCGCCGACCGAGTACCGGATGCTGGCTCGCCGGACCAGCCTGCGTCCATTGCCGGCACTGCGCCGGATGGTTTCGGCCGGCGAGCCGCTCGATCCGGAGACGATCGCCGCCTTTCGCTCCGGCACCGGGCTCGAGCCGGCGGACGGCTACGGGCAGACGGAGACCGGACAGGTCAGCGGCAACCTGGTCGGCGACGCGGTCCGGCCGGGCTCGATGGGCAGGCCGCTGCCCGGTCTCGAGACCAGAATCGTCGAGGGCGAACTGCAGCTGCGGGTCGCCTCCTCCCCGACCTTCTTCAGCCACTACCTCGACGGCGAGCGCTTCGAGGCCGAGTGGTGGCCGACCGGCGACCTCGTTCGCGCCGACGAGGACGGCTACCTCTTCTTCGAAGGCCGCGGCGACGACATCATCCTTTCCGCCGGCTACCGGATCGGACCGAGCGAGGTCGAGGCGGCGCTGCTCTCCCATCCCGCGATCGCCGAAGCGGCAGCCGTCGCCGCCCCGGACCCGGAGCGCGGCAGCGTCGTGCGGGCGATCGTCGTCCTCCGCGGCCGCCAGCCGAGCGAGGAGCTGGCGCGAGAGCTGCAGGAGCACTGCAAGCGCGAGACCGCCCCCTACAAGTTCCCGCGCATCGTCGAGTTCGCCGAGGAGCTGCCGAAGACGAGCAGCGGCAAGATCCGCCGGGCGCTGCTGCGCGCGGGATAAGGTGGAGCGCATGGCGACGAGCGATGAGGTCGGCAGCACCGAGGCCGTGGCCCGCAGCTACTTCGACGCCGTCGCCCGCCGCGACATCGATGCGATGGTCGCCATCTGGGAGCCCGGCTCGCTCGACGTCATCCATGGCACCGTCGAGATGCGGGTGCCCGAGGATCTGCGCGCCTGGTTCGGCAACCTTTTCGCCGCCTTCCCCGACTGGCGCTTCGAGGTCCTCGACGTGCTGGCGTCGGGCGAGAAGGCCGCGGTGCGCTGGCACGCCACCGGCACCTTCGACGGCTCCGGCAACTTCGAAGGCCTGATCCCGAACGGGAAAATGGTCGACGTCGAGGGCTGCGACGTGCTCACCGTCCGCGGCGGTCGCGTCGCCCGCAACGACGCCTACACGAACGGAGCGCAGATCGCGCGGCAGCTCGGCGCCCTGCCGCCCGAGGGCTCGCTGCCGGAACGGGTGCTGACCGAGCTGCTGAACCTCGGCACGCGGGCGCGGGCGCGGCTCAAGCGAGCGTAAGCGCCTCGACAGCGTCAACCGGCATCCCAAGGTGGTAGCCCTGGGCCATGTCGACGCCGTACTCGCGCAGCATCCGCACCGTCTCTTCGTCCTCGACGAACTCGGCGATCGTCGTCTTGCCGAGCCCGCGGGCGATTTCGACGATCGCCTTGACGGTGAGCTGGTCGGCGTCGTTGCGGGCCATGTCGCGGACGAAGGTGCCGTCGATCTTGATCACGTCGAAGGGGATCTGCTTCAGGTAATGGAAGGGCCCGAAGCCGGCGCCGTAGTCGTCGATCGCGACTTCGCAGCCGAACTCGCAGAGGCGGTCGGCGAACCCGGCGGCGGTCTCGTAGTCCTTGACCCGCGCGGTCTGGGTGATCTCGAAGGTGCAGCGCGCGGGGTCGGCATCGCCTTCGTCGAGCCGCCGTTCGATGTACTCGAGGACCGAGATGTCGGTCAGCGAGGCGCCGGAGAGGTTCACGTGCAGTGAGACGGGCTCCCCGGCCCGCTGACGCTCGGCCAGCATCTCCAGGGCCCGCCCGACGACCCAGCGGTCGAGCTCCTGAACCATGCCCGAGCGCTCCGCCGCCTCGATGAAGGAGCGGGCGGGCAGCAGCTCGCCGTCGTCGCTGGTCATCCGCAGCAGCAGCTCGTAGCGTTCGACCCCGCCGGACTCGAGGCTGTGGATCGACTGCGTCGCCAGACGCAGGCGCTCCTGCGTCAGCGCGTCGCGGATCTTCGCGCTGGTCGTCTGCCGCCGCCGGTCGGCGCTCCGGCCCTGCTCGGGCCCGGTGAAGAGAGCGATGCGGTTTCGACCCTCGGCCTTGGCTCGGTACATCGCCTGGTCGGCGGCGACCAGAACCGCCTCGGCTCCGGAGCCATCCCCCCCGTACATCGTGATCCCGACGCTGATCGTCGCCGTGCCGAGCTCGGAATCCTCCGGAACGCCCTCGGCCACCTCGGCCCTGAGGTCCTCGCCGAGCTGCAGCGCGCCCTCGGTGTCGGTCTGCGGCATCAGCACCGCGAACTCGTCGCCGGAGAGGCGGGCGACGATGTCGGTGGTGCGGACCCGCTCCCGCAAGGCCTCGGCGACGCGGCGGATAAGGGTGTCGCCCTGCTGGTGGCCAAGACGATCGTTGACCGCCTTGAGGCCGTCGATGTCGATGATCATCACCGCGCCCTGGCCGCCGTAGCGGGCGGTGAAGGAGACGTAGCGGTCGACTCTCCCCCGGAAGGAGCGCCGGTTCAGCAAGCCGGTGAGGGAGTCGTGGTCGGCGAGGTAGCGGAGCTCGGCCTCGGTCTTCTCGGCTTTCTTCAGCGCGCCCTCGAGTACCTGCCGATCCCCGTCGGACAGCTTTTTCAGCACCTCTTCGACAGCCGGGTCCCGCTTGTCGGAAGAGCGTGCGGTGTTCACCAGCCATGACGGTAGTGGCTGCGGACCGGCGCAGGGTCCGGAACCCGCGCAAAAGCGCCAGAGGACTCGAATTTCGGCGATCCACCGCTACGAATAGTTGGCTTCCCACCGTCGCCGGTAGGCTGGGATCGATGCCCAACAGGCTCGCTCAGGAGACCAGCCCCTACCTGCTCCAGCACCGCGACAACCCGGTCGACTGGTACCCCTGGGGAGCGGAGGCACTGGAGCGGGCGCGCGAGGAGGATCGCCCGATCCTGCTCTCGGTGGGCTACTCCGCGTGCCACTGGTGCCACGTGATGGAGCGTGAGTCGTTCGAGGACGCGGAGACGGCCGCCTACATGAACGAGCACTTCGTCTGCATCAAGGTCGACCGCGAGGAGCGGCCCGACGTCGATGCGATCTACATGGAGTCGGTGCAGGCGATGACCGGCCAGGGCGGCTGGCCGATGACCGTCTTCCTCGACCCCGACGGGGTGCCGTTCTACGGCGGCACCTACTTCCCGCCCGACGAGGGCCGCGGGATGCCGAGCTTCCGGATGGTGATGGAAGCCGTCGTCGACGCCTTCGAGCGCAAACGCGAGGAGATCCGCGAGCGGGCCGCTGCGACCCGCAGCCGCCTCGGCGCGATCGGCGAAGTCGAGCCGAACCCGGAGCTGCCGACGGCGGCAGACCTCGACGGCGCGGTCGAGAGCCTGCTCGCCTCCGCCGACCGCGAGCACGGCGGCTTCCGCGGCGCTCCCAAGTTCCCGCCGGCCTCGGCCCTGGAGCTACTGATGGCGCGCGGCGAGACCGAGGTGGTCGAGGAGACCCTCGACGCGATGCTGGCCGGCGGCATCTACGACCAGCTCGGCGGCGGCTTCGCCCGCTACTCCGTCGACGCGGTCTGGCTCGTCCCCCACTTCGAGAAGATGCTCTACGACAACGCCCTGCTCGCGGGCGCCTACCTGCACGGCTGGCAGGTCTTCGGGCACGAGCGCTACCGGCGGGTCAGCGAGGAGACGCTCGACTGGATGCTGCGCGAGATGCGCGGACCCGAGGGCGGCTTCTACTCGGCCCTCGACGCCGACTCCGAGGGCGAGGAGGGACGCTTCTACGTCTGGACCGCGGAGCAGATCCGTGAGGTCCTCGGCGAGGGCGCCGACGCGGTGATCGATTTCTACGGCGTCAGCGAGCGCGGCAACTTCGAGGGCGCCAACATCCTCCACCTCGCCGGCGGCGCGGCCGCCGAGGCGCCGCCGGGCCTGGGCGAGGCGAGGCGGGCGCTGTACGAGGCACGCTCGCAGCGGGTCTGGCCCGGCCTCGACGACAAGCGGCTCGCCTCCTGGAACGCGCTCGCGATCTCCGCCCTCGCCGAGGCCGGCGCCGTGCTCCACCGCGACGACTACCTCGAGGCCGCGGCCACCGGCGCCGACTTCATCCTCCGCTCGATGCGGACCGACGACGGTCGGCTCCTGCGCACGTACAAGGACGGCGACGCCCGCCTCAACGCCTACCTCGAGGACCACGCCTTCCTGCTCGAAGCCTTGCTGACGCTCTACGAATCGACCTTCGAGGTGCGCTGGTTCGAGGCCGCCCGCGAGCTCGCCGAGACGACGATCGCCCGCTTCGGCGACCCCGAGCGCGGCGGCTTCTACTCGACCTCGGCCGACCACGAGGAGCTGATCGCCCGGCGCAAGGAGATCGGCGACCACCCGATCCCGTCGGGCAACAGCGCCGCCGCCCTGGGCCTACTGCGGCTGGCGGCACTGACCGGCGAAGGCGACTTCGAGCGCGAGGCCGAGGGAGTCTTCGCTCTCTTCGCGAAACCGGCGGTCCAACATCCGGAGACCTTCGCTCACCTGCTGCGCGCCATCGACTTCCAGCTCTCGCCGACCAGGGAGGTGGCCCTGGTCGGCGACGACCTCGCCGAGCTGTCGGCGGTGGTGCGCTCGGAGCTGCGCCCGCATCTCGTCCTCGCCGGTGGACCGGAGGGCAACGAGGAGCCGCCGCTGATGCGGGACAGGGGCACAATCGAAGGTCGCGCCGCCGCTTACGTCTGCGCGAGCTTCGCCTGCCAAGCGCCTGTCAGTGAGCCCTCGGAGCTGCGCGCGCTTATCTAAATTCGCCTTAAAGTCCGCGGGCCGTGTTTGCAACCATGACCCCGGATGCGAGGTTCGCTTTTCACCTTCGCCGCCGGTCGCCGAGCGAAGTGGGTCGTGTTCGCCGTCTGGTTCGTGGCGATCTTCATCGCTGCCGGACCGGCTGACCTGCCCGCCAAGTTCGAAAACGCCGAAAACAACGAGGCCACCTCCTACCTTCCGGGATCGGCCGAATCGACGAAGGCGCTGAACGCCACCGAGACGCTTCAGAAGGGCGAAATCGCTCCCGCGGTGATCGTCTTCCGCCGCGAGTCCGGCCTTACCCCGGCCGACTTCAAGACGATCGTCGAAGACGTCGGCAAGATGACCAAGAAGCGGTACCCGGGCGTCATCCCCGACGGCGCCACCGCTGCGGGTGGCGGCAAGCCGACTGCCTCTGAGAAGAAGCTCGAAAGGCTCGAATCGAAGATCAAGTCGCTCGGAGGGAGCCAGCCCCGGCAGCGCGGGCAATGCGGGACCCCGACCACCACCGTCCCCGGCCAGCCTCGCGACTACGCACCCTTCGTCGGCCCGATCTGCTCCCCCGACGGCAAGGCGGCGATCGTCACCGCCTACATCAACGCCGAAGGCGAGGGCGACCGCATCCTCGAACCGGTCAAGGGCTGGCGCGACGAGGTCTCGGACCCCGGCGGCGGCCTCGAGGTGAAGATCACCGGCGGCGCCGGCTTCTCGGCCGACGCGATCGAAGTCTTCGAAGGCATCAACGGCACCCTGCTCCTGGCCGCGGTCAGCCTCGTGATCTTCCTGCTGATCGTGATCTACCGCTCGCCGATGTTCTTCTTCATCCCGCTCGCCGCGGTGCTCTTCGCCGAGACCCTCTCGCGCTCGATCGGCTACGGCGTCTCCGAGCTCGGCGTGACCATCAACGGCCAGTCGAGCTCGATCATGTCGGTGCTGGTGCTGGGCGCCGGCACCGATTACGCGCTCTTGCTGGTCGCCCGTTACCGCGAGGAGCTCCACCACACCACCGACAAGCACGAGGCGATGCGAACCGCGCTCGAATCGGCCGGCCCGGCGATCTTCGCCTCGGCGGCCACCGTGGTCGCGGCGCTGCTCTGCCTGATGATCGCCAAGGTCAACGGCACCTCCGGACTGGGGCCGATCGCCGCGATCGGCATCGGCTGCGCGGCGCTCTCGATGCTGACGCTGCTGCCGGCGCTGCTGACGATCTTCGGCCGCCGCGCCTTCTGGCCTTTCGTGCCCCACACGCCCGAGACGGCGCCGCGCCCAGAAGCGGTGCCGGAGGGAGCATGGCGGCGGATCGTCGAAGGCTCAGGTGCCGCCGCACTTGCCCAGGTCGTTTTCGCCTCCCTCGTCCTGCTCGTCCTACTGCCGCTGGTGCTGCTCAACTGGCTCCTGCGCGTGCTCAGCGGCAGGCGCATCCCTTCCCTGATCGTCGGTCCGCTCGATCGCGCCGTGTTCACCCCCTACGAGATCCGCCGCCGGCGCCTCGAGCACGTCAGCGACGCCACCCACGGCTTCTGGGCGCGGCTCGGCCGTCGAATCGCGGCCTCGCCGCGCCGGGTGATGCTCGGCTCACTTGCCGTCCTGGCGATCTGCTGCAGCGGCCTCGCCTTCTTCTCGACCGAACTGACCAGCGAAGACAGCTACCGGACCGAAGTCGAGTCGGTCGAAGGGCAGCACCTGCTCGACAAGAGCTTCCCCTCCGGCACCACCGCCCTCACCGACGTCGTCGTCCCCGACCGAGCTGACGTGCCGAAGGTGAAACGCGCGGTCGAAGGCGTCAAGGGCGTCGAGGCGGTCTCCGGCCCCGTCGCCACCGGCCCGCCCGGCACCCTGCTGCAGGCGACGCTGAAACCCAACCCGTACTCGACCGACGCCTTCGGCCTGGTCGAACCGATCCGCGAGGCGGCGCATCGGGCGGCGGCCGGAACCCTGGTCGGCGGACCGACGGCGGTCGAATTCGACGTTCGCGACGCGGCCGGCTGGGATTCGATCGTGATCCCGCCGCTGATCCTCCTCGTCGTCTTCCTGATCCTGATGGCGCTGCTGCGGGCCGTGGTGGCGCCGCTGGTCCTGATCGGGACGGTGATCCTCAGCTTCCTCGCCGCCCTCGGCGTCGGATACTTCGCATTCGACGTCATCTTCGGCTTCCCCGGCTCGGACCCCTCGCTGCCGCTCTTCGCCTTCGTCTTCCTGGTGGCGCTCGGCGTCGACTACAACATCTTCCTGATCTCCCGCGCCCGCGAGGAGACCGAGAAGCACGGCCACCAGGAGGGCATCTTGCGGGCGTTGGCGGTCACCGGGGGGGTGATCACCAGCGCCGGAATAGTCCTCGCCGGCACCTTCTCGGTGCTTGCGATCCTCCCCCTCACCTTCCTCACCGAGATCGGCTTCGTCGTCGCCTTCGGCGTCCTCCTCGACACCTTCCTCGTCCGCAGCATCCTCGTCCCCGCGATCGCCTTGACGCTCGGCGACCGCTTCTGGTGGCCCTCGGCGCTCTCGCGCCGGGCGCCTCGGCCGCTGCGCGAGCCTCAGCCTGCGGGGAGCGAGTAGTCGCGCCGCTCGTCGACGACGACGCGGCCACCGACCTCGGCCCGGCCCTCGCCGAGCGAGCGCGCGTAGAGCACCGAGCCGCGCCCCTGGTGGATCGTCAGCTCGCGGCCGAGCGCGGCCGCGAGCATGATCGCCGCCGAGCCGGTCGCCTCGTCCTCGCCGATATCGTCCTCGAGCGAGAAGCAGCGCGAGCGCACGTCCGCCGCGGCCTCGTCCTCCCAGGCCCACAGATAGGCAAGCTCGGCTCCGGCCGGCGGCCCGGAGAGCGCCTCTACCGCCGCGGCGTCGGCGAGCTCGAAGAGGCGCCATTGCGGCGACCACTCGGCCCGGGCGGCGACGAAGGTGAGCTCACCCTCTCGCCGCAGCTCGACCTCACCGGCGGGCGGCCTCAGGCGGTCGAGCAGCCGGCCTTCCCGGGCAAGCAGCCAGGCGGTGCCGACAGTCGGGTGCCCGGCGAAGCCCAGCTCGAGGCCGGGGGTGAAGATCCGGCAGGCGCCGGTCTCCGGATCGTCGACGAAGACCGTCTCCGAGTAACCGAGATCGGCGGCCACAGCCTGGCGCTCGGCCTCGGGTATCTCATGACCATTGAGGAAGACGCCCAGCGGGTTGCCCCACTCGCCGTCGCTGTCGGTGAAGACGCGGAGGACGTGGAGCGTCGCCACCGCCGACCCGCCTCAGAGGATCGGCAGGAAGTTTTCGATCTCGAACGGGGTGACCTGGACGCGGTAGTCGTCCCATTCCTGCCGCTTGATCTCGACGAAGCGGCGGAAGGTGTGCTCGCCGAGCGTCCGCAGCACCAGCTCCGACTCGGCAGCCACCTCGATCGCCTCGCCCAGCGTCGCCGGCAGCTGCTCGATCCCCTGGTGAGCGAGCTCCTCCTGGGAGAGGTGGTAGAGGTTCTGCTCCATCGGCTCCGGCAGTTCGTAGCCCTTCTCGATGCCCTCCAGCCCGGCCTGCAGCATCCCGGCGAAGCAGAGGTAGGGGTTGCAGGCGGGATCGGGGCAGCGCAGCTCGGCCCGGGTCGCCCCCTCTTTGCCGGGGTGGTAGAGCGGCACCCGGATCAGCGCCGAGCGGTTGCGCCGCGACCAAGCGAGGTAGACGGGCGCCTCGTAGCCGGGGACGAGCCGCTTGTAGGAGTTGACCCACTGGGCGAAGAGCGGCGAGATCTCGCGCGCGTGCTTGAGCTGGCCGGCGATGAACGACTTCGCCACCGGCGAGAGGAAGTAGGGGTCGTCGGGGTCGTGGAAGGCGTTCTTGCCGTCCCTGGAGAGCGACTGGTGGACGTGCATCCCGGAGCCGTTCTCGCCGAACAGCGGCTTCGGCATGAAGGTCGCGTGATAGCCGTATTTGAGCGCGTACTCCTTGACCACGATCCGATACGTCATGCAGTCGTCGGCCATTTCGAGCGCGTTCTTGTAACGCATGTCGACCTCGTGCTGGGACGGGCCGACCTCGTGGTGGGTGTACTCGACGTGGATGCCGAGCTTCTCCAGGGCGAGGACGGTCTCGCGGCGCAGGTCGGAACCCGCGTCGAGCGTGGTCAGGTCGAAGTATCCGCCCTCGTCGAGGACCTCGGGCACGCCGTCCGCTGGTTTCGCCGATTTGAAGTAGAAGTACTCGAGCTCCGGGCCGATGTTGTAGGCGTCGAAGCCCATCTCCTCGGCCCGTTTGAGGGCGCGGCGCATGATCCAGCGCGGGTCGCCCTCATAGGGGCCGCCGCCCGGCACGCGGATGTCGCAGAACATGCGCGCTACCGCGTCGTGCTCCTCCGGCCG
>DASWQL010000064.1:0-65297 GCA_036403715.1 Solirubrobacterales bacterium | reverse complement strand
TGGAAGCCGACCACCAACGCCCTGATCTGCACCGGCGACGGCATCGCGATGGCCTACCGCGTCGGCGCCAAGCTGATGGACATGGAGATGATCCAGTACCACCCGACGACGCTGGCGGGCAAGGGCTTCCTGATCACCGAGGGCGCTCGCGGCGAGGGCGCCCACCTGCTGAACGCGAACGGCGAACGCTTCATGGAGCGCTACGCGCCGAACAAGATGGAGCTCGCTTCCCGCGACGTCGTCTCCCGCGCCGAGCAGACCGAGATCAACGCGGGTCGCGGCTTCCCCGACGGCACCGTCGCCCTCGACATCACCGTGGTGCCGAAAAAGCGCGTGCACGAGGCGCTGCGCGAGATCGTCCTCGTCGGCCGTGACTTCGCCGGCGTCGACATCACCCGCGAACCGATCCACATCAAGCCCGGCAACCACTACACGATGGGCGGGGTCAAGACCGACGTCGACGGGCGCACCGACATCCCCGGCCTCTACGCCGCCGGCGAGACCGCCTGCGTCTCCGTCCACGGCGGCAACCGGCTCGGCGCCAACTCGCTTCTCGACACCCTGATCTTCGGCCGCCGCTCGGGCGTCGACGCCGCCTCCCGCGCCAAGCGGATCGAGGGCTCGCGACCCTCGAAGAAGGTCCTCGACGACGAGGAGGCGATGATCGAAGACATCAACTCCCGTCCCAAGGGCTCTGGCCGCCGCGTCTCCGAGATCAAGCTCGAGCTCGGCGAAACGATGGACGCCAAGGTCGCCGTCTTCCGCGACGAGGCGGGGATCCAGGAAGCGCTGGAGATCGTTCGCCGGCTCAAGGAGGACGCGAAGACCGCCTACGTCGACGACCACGGCACGGTCTTCAACCAGGACCTGCTCGGCGCGATCGAGCTCGGGTTCATGCTCGACAATGCCGAGACCACCTGCATGGCGGCGCTGGAGCGCACGGAGAGCCGGGGCGCCCAGTACCGCACCGATTACCCCGAGCGCAACGACGACGAGTGGCTCAAACACATCGACCTCGAGCAGACCGACGAGGGGCCCGAGATCTCTTACTCCGAGGTGACCATCACCCAGTGGGAACCGGAAGCGAGGACTTACTGATGGCCGACTACACGATCAAAGTCCGCAGGTTTCAGCCGGAGAGCGGCGAGGCGCCGGCCCCCTACTGGGAGGAATTCGACGTCGACCTCGACCCCTCGCTGTCGGTCCTCGACAGCCTGCTTCAGGTCAAGGACCGCGAGGACGGCTCGCTGTCGGTCCGCTGCTCCTGCCGCGCCGCGATCTGCGGCTCCTGCGGGATGAAGATCAACGGCCAGTCGGCGCTCGGCTGCAAGACCCAGATCGGCGAGGCGCAGGCGCAGGCGAACAAGATGCTCGCCGCGACCGGAGTCACCGCCGCCGAGGCCGAGAGCCCGGTTCGCGGCGAAGGCGAGGGCGCGGTGGCGACCGCGAACGGGGCGCCGATCGTGATCGAGCCGATGGGGAACATGCCGGTGATCAAGGACCTGGTCACCGACATGGAGTCGACGCACTGGACCAAGATCCGCCGCGTCACCCCCTGGCTCCTCCCTCACGGCGAGCCGCCAGAGCGCGAGTACATCGTCGACCCGGAATCGATGATCGACATCACCCAGTCGATGGCCTGCATCCAGTGCGGCGCCTGCGTCTCCTCCTGCCTCTCGATGGAAGCCGACCCGGGCTTCATCGGCCCGGCGGCGCTGGCCAAGGCCTACCGCTTCGTCGGCGACCCGCGCGACGCCGAGACCGTGGAGCGCCTGCAGGACCTCGCCGACGACCCGCACGGGATCTACGACTGCACCCACTGCTTCAGCTGCATCGACGCCTGCCCGAAGGGGGTGGCGCCGATGGACCAGATCATGCGCCTGCGCCGCAAGGCCGGCGAAGAGGGGATCGAAGACCCCAACAGCGGTCACGCCCACGAGATCGCCTTCGTCAAGATCATCGAGAAGAAGGGGACCCTGGACGAGTCGCTGCTGCTGCAGGAGTCCTTCGCGCCCGGCCTCAAAGGCAAGCTGAAACCGAGCAAACGGGCGATCAAGGAAATGCTCGGCTCGATCCCGACGGCGATCCGCGGGATCAAGACGGGGAAGATGCGCTCGCTGCCGAAGCTGATCCCGGGCGTCCACCACAAGCTGCCCGACGGCGCTCAGGACGAGGTAAAGGCGATCTACGAGCACGCCGAGGAGCACCGCGAGGAATTCAACCTGTACAACAAGGGCGAGGAGGGCGAGCTGGCCGAGGAGCCCAACATCGAGAAGGGCGCCGAGCGCGCCACCGCGCCGACCAGCGAGGAGGCTTCCGATGGCCGCTGAGAAGATCAAGGTCGCCTACTGGCCCGGCTGCGTCTCCCGCGGCTTCACTCCCGAGCTGCACGGCTCGATGGCCCTGGTCGCCGACCGCCTCGGGATCGAGCTGGTCGAACTCGACCGTGCCAACTGCTGCGGCGCCGGCGTCATCGCCGAGCACAACCAGGAGCTGGCCGACACGCTGAACGCCCGCACCTTCGCCCTCGCCCAGCAGACCGGGCTCTCGATGATGAACATCTGCTCGACCTGCCAGGGCGCCCAGTCCGAGTGCCAGCAGCGCCTCGACGCCGACTCCTCCTACCGCGCGCACATCAACGAGGTGCTCTCCGGCCAGGGGCTCTCCTACGAGCGCGCCGAGGACGGCGCCTGGACCAACAAAAACTTCCTCTGGCTGCTGGTCGAGGACTACGGCCTCGACCGCCTTGCCTCGCTGGTCAAACGGCCGCTGAGCGGCCTCCGCGTCGGCCCCTTCTACGGCTGCTACATCGTCCGGCCCAAGGAAAGGCTCGGCTACCAGGAATTCCCCGACCGCGACGTCTACCTGGAGAAGGTGATCGAGGCCCTCGGCGGCGAGATCGTCGAGTACGACGGCGCCCGCAAGTGCTGCGGCTTCCCGGTGATCACGATGAACCGCGAGACCTCCCTGCGTCAGGCCGGCACCCACGTCGGCGACGCGATCGACGCCGGCGCCGACTGCCTCGTCACCCCCTGCCCGCTCTGCCATCTGAACTTGGACATGCAGCAGCCGGAGGCAGCCAAGGTCGTCAATCGCGACCTCGGCCTCGCCGTCCTCCACCTGCCGCAGCTGGTCGGCCTGGCGCTCGGCGCCGAGCCGAAGGAGCTGGGGATGGAGAAGCACATCGCTCCGACCCGGTGGGTCGAGGAGCGACTGAGCTCCGGCGTCGCCGCTTAGCGCCTCAAGTAGGGCCCCGCTGTGGTCAAAGTCGGTTGCGGCTTCGCGATCCCACCCTGCCAGGGCAAGGTCTGTTAACGGCCGCGCGGGGGCAGGCGCTTGAAATGGCGGCTGGCCTGGGGGCCGGCGATGCCAGTGGGCCCCACTGCCCGGATGCGGACGATGTGGGGGCCGGGGGTCACGGCGAAGGTCTTGGGGGATTTGCAGCGGGACCATTTGCCGTGGTCGAGGCGACATTCGATGTAGTCGGCGCCGGTGGCCGAAAAGGTGAACTTGACCTTGCGGGAGCGGATCTTGCCCTGCGGGCCGGAGTCGATCTTCGCGACCGGAGCCCTGCGAGCGGCGGCGGGCGGCGGGACGGTAACCGGCAGCGCCGTCTGCAGCAGAGCCGCCGCGGCCTTGAGGTTCGGCCCGACGCTCTCGTCGATGGCGGTGATCGTCACCGTTCCGGGGACTGCGGTGCTGGTTACCACGGCGCTGTAGGTGCCGTCGCCGTGGTCCACCGTCGGGCCGATCTGGTTGCCGCCGCTGCTGGCGAAGCTGACCTCCTCCCCCTCGACGACGGCGCCCAGCTCGTCCTCGACCGTGGCGAGCACCGTCGTGGACGAGGTGCCGTCGGCGGGGAGGGACGTCGGTGCGAGCGAGACCTGCAGGGTCGTCGCCGGCAGCACCGTCTGCGTCAGCGTCACCGTTTTGCCCATCCCCGGGGGGACATCGGCGTCTTCGGCGGTGATGTCGAATTCGCCCGCTGCGGTTGAGGCCGTCAGGGTCGAGACGAAGGAGCCGTCAGGCTGCAGTTCGGGCTCAGAGGCGGTCGGCCCGCCTTCCGTGTCGAGCGTGATTTCGTCGCCGGTGACCCGGTTGCCGAATTCGTCCAGCACCCGGATCGTCGCCGTCGAGGTGGTGGATCCGTCGGCCGGCACGGAGGCCGGCGCCAATTCCAGCTCGACCGCCTCGGCGGCGGCCGGCACGGTGGTGACGTCGACCGCGCCGGCGGTGGATTCGGGTCCGGAGAGGAGGATCTGCCAGGACCCCGTCTGCCCGTTCGCGAGGAAGGATTTCGAGGGAAACGCGAGGCCTTCGGCGTTCGTTTCCCCGCTCGCCGTGTCGACCCCGCCTTCGAAACTGCCGCCCGCCCCTGATTCGGGCAGCGTGAAGACGACTTCCTTGCCGGGCAGCGCGTTGCCGCGCGAGTCGGTGAGCTTGGCAACGGGCGGCGCGTCGAGGGATCCGCCGGCGGTGGCGGTGCGAGCCGGGCCGACCGCGGTAAGCGTGCTTGGTTTGCCGAGCGTCGTGGTGATCGAGTTGCTCGAGGTGCGGTGGGTCGTGTCGGCGCTGGTCCAGACGTCAACGGTGAAGTTGCCGGGGACGGGCGGGACGACGATCTTGTTGGCGAAGTAGCCGATATCCACTTCCAGGAACGATTCGCTCGTTATCACCCCGATCGAGGCGGGGACGGTGATCTGCAACAGCCGGTTTTCGTTGGCGACGCTGACGCCCTGGACGGTGTAGCCGCCGTTTTTCCAGCCGAGGTTGACCTGCGGCGGTGGGGAGAGGAATTCGGTCCCGGGCGGCCCTTCGACGAAGATCGAATTACCATTCGAAATCGAGTTCGTGACTTTGAATTTGGCCTGGAGGCCGAACTGCTGGTCAACCGGGAGGGTCGTCGTTTCCGAGCATGAGCTGCCGTTGTCCGGGCAGGCGGTGATCGCGATCGCCTGCACCTGGGAGGCAGCGGCGCCGGCGGCGCCGAGGCCGAGCGCGCACACCGTGGCGATCGCCGCGAGAGATGCGTAAACAATCCGGTTCATCAATCGCGAATCTTAGGGGTCCCGGAGAACCGCGGTGGCCCGTCCTGCCCTTCGTGGACAGATCTCCAATCCGCCGCCGGCCGCTTCAATCGCCCCTTGCCAGCCCGACCCGGCGCGCCAGCCATTTGGCGCCGATCGTGTCGGTGAGGCCGTGGGCGACGATCGAGGCGATGATCGCGATCGCGGCGATGTCGAAGATCAGCTCGCCGTTCGGGACGTCTGATTTGAGCACGAAGAGGGCGAACAGCATCGAGGCCACGCCCTTGGGGCCGAACCAGGCCATGAAGAGCTTCTGTGGGCGCGGCAGCCGGTGGCGCAGGAAGGACAGCATCACCGCCGCGGGGCGCGCCACCAGCAGGGCGAAGGCGACGAAGAGGACCAGCGGCGGGATGCTGTGATGGAAGCCGGTGGCGACGATCAGTCCGCCGAAGACGAAGAAAGTCAGCACCTGGAAGATCGCGCTGGCGTTCTCGGCGAACTCGACGAAGCCGTCGGGGACGTCGCGCTCGGTCGCGCCCATCGCGATCCCGCAGACGAAGGCGGCGATCAGGCCGTTGCCGAAGGTGACTTCGGCGAGGCCGAAGGCGAAGAGCGCGAAGCCGACCGCGTAGATCCCCTCGTAGCGCTGGGTCAGACCGCCGCCCGGGAGGCGGTGGTGGAGGCGGCCGCCGAGAGCCCCGAGGAAGATCCCGATCACCGCTCCGAGCCCCGCTTCCCCGATCACCTTCGCGCCTTCGCTCGCCGCGTCGCCGCCGGGGCCGGCGAGGACCAAGAAGAAGAGCACGAAGGGGAGCGCCAGGCCGTCGTTGAGGCCGGACTCGAGGTTGAGCGTGTGCCGCACGGCCCGCGGCACAAGCTGCGAGGTCACCACGGCCGAGGTGACCACCGGATCGGTCGGCGAGAGCACCGCACCGAGCAGGAACGCCTCGGCCCAGCTGAGGTCGGGGAAGAGCGCCTTGGCGGCGAGGGCCAGCAGCCCCATCGTGATCGGCATCGCGATCACCAGCGCCCGCGCGACCGGGCTCCAATGGCGGCGCAGCAGCTCCCGCTCGACGAACATCCCGTCGGAGAAGAGGGTGAGGATCAGCGCCAGCTCGACCAGCTCGACGATCGCCTTGTCGCCGGCGTCGACGTGGACGACCCCGGCCGCAGCCAGCGCCATCCCCAAGGCGACCGAGAGCACCGACGCCGAGAGCACCGTCCCCTTCATCACCCCGGAGAGCGCGGCGACGATGGCGAGCAGGCCGCCGAAGAGGAGCAGCGCCTCCCCGAAGGAGATGTCCAACGCTTATCTCCGCAGGCCCAGCAGGTCGCGCTCGACCAGCAGCTCCGCCACCTGGACGGCGTTGGTGGCGGCGCCCTTGCGCAGGTTGTCGCCGACGACCCAGAGGTTGAGCGTGCGCTCCTGGCCGGGGTCGCGGCGGATGCGGCCGACCAGGACCTCGTCGCGGCCGGCGGCGTCGATCGCCAGCGGGTAGTCGCCCGAGCCGGGCTCGTCGACGACGACCACGCCCTCGGCCTCGGCCAGGATCGCCCGGCAGTCCTCCGGCGAGAGGTCCTCGCGAGTCTGCACGTTGACCGACTCGGAGTGGCCGGTGAAGACCGGAACGCGGGCGCAGGTGGCGGAGATCCCGACCTCCTCGCCGATGCCGAGGATCTTGCGCGTCTCGGCCATCACCTTGCGCTCCTCGGTCGTATAGTCGTCGCCGTCCTTGAAGTTCTCGACCTGGGGCAGGACGTTGAAGGCGATCTGGTGGGGATAGACGCGCGGCGCCGGGACCTCGTCGCCGGCGAGCGCCGCCCGCGACTGGTCCCGCAGCTCTTCGATCGCCCGCCGGCCGGTGCCGGAGACCGCCTGGTAGGTGGAGACGACGAGGCGCTCGAGGCCGACCGCGCGGTGGATCGGCGCCAGCGCCATCATCATCACCATCGTCGTGCAGTTGGGGTTGGCGACGATCCCCCTGTGGGAGGCGGCGGCGTCGGGGTTGACGCCCGCGACCACCAGCGGCACGTCGTCGTGCATGCGCCAGTAGCTGGTGTTGTCGACCACCGTCGCCCCGGCCTCGGCGAAGCGCGGCGCCCACTCGGCGCTGACGGCGCCGCCGGCCGAGGAGAGAATGACGTCGAGGCCCTGGATCGTCTCCTCGCTGGGGGCGCGGCAGACGAGCGTCGAGCCGTTCCAGCTCAGCTCGCGCCCGGCCGAGCGCTCAGAGGCGAATGGGACCACCTCGGAGGCGGGGAAATCGCGCTCGGAGAGGACCTCGAGGATCGTCGAGCCGACCGCGCCGGTGGCGCCGAGGACCCCGATTCTGTAGCCGTCGCTCGCCATCGCAGGAGTATGACCAGCGCTCAGCCGGCGACCGTGGGGCGGTGATCGGGTCCCGTCGGATCCTCGGGCCAGATCGCGTCGGCGCCCAGCTCGAAAGCCTTGTGCAGCGCGTTGACCGCATCTGGGACGCGGTCGGCGGAGATGACGCACGAGATCTTGATCGGCGAGGTGGAGATCATCTCGATGTTGATCCGTTCCTCGCCGAGGATCTCGAACACTTTCGCGGCGACGCCGGGGTGCGAGCGCATTCCGGCGCCGACGATCGAGACCTTGCCGATCTGCTCGTCGGTGCGGACCTTCAGCGAGACGTCGCCGAGGCCGGCGATCGTGTCGGTGGCGGTCGGCAGGTCGGCGCGGTCGACGGTGAAGGAGAGGTCGGCGAGCTGGTCGCCGCCCACGGGCTCGTTCTGGATGATCACGTCGACGTTGACGTTGGCGTCGGCGAGAGCTTTGAAGATGCGGCCGGCGACGCCGGGCTCGTCGCGGACGCCGGTCAGCGTCACGCGGGCCTCCGCGTCGGAGTGGGTCACGGCGGTTACGAAAGGTTGCTCCACGGTCTCGTCCTCTGCGACCACGAGGGTACCGGGACCGTCTTCGAAGCTGCTGCGGCAGTGGATGCGGACGCCATGGTTGCGCGCGTACTCGACCGAGCGCAGCTGCAGGACCTTGGCACCGGAGGCTGACATCTCGAGCATCTCCTCGAAGGAGACGCTGGGCAGCTTGCGGGCGGATGGCACGATCCGCGGATCGGCGCTGAAGACGCCGGCGACGTCGGTGTAGATCTCGCAGACGCTGGCCACCAGCGCCGCCGCCAGCGCCACAGCGGTGGTGTCGGAGCCACCGCGGCCGAGCGTGGTGACGTCGCGACTCTCGGTGGAGACGCCCTGGAAGCCGGCGACGAGCACGATCCGGTCCTCCTCCAGCGCCGCTTTGATGCGGTCGGCGCGGACGTCGATGATGCGCGCCTTGGTGTGCGAGGAGTCGGTGACGATGCCGGCCTGCGAGCCGGTCAGCGAGATCGCCTCGTGGCCCATGTCGTGGATCGCCATCGCGCAGAGCGCGCAGGAGATCCGCTCCCCGGTCGAGAGCAGCATGTCCATCTCGCGGGCCACCGGTCGGTCGGAGATCTCCTGCGCCTGGGCCACCAGTTCGTCGGTCGTCTTGCCCCGCGCCGAGAGCACGGCGACGACCCGGCTGCCCGCCTCGCGGGCGGCGACGATCCGCCCGGCGGCACGCTTGATCTGCTCCGCTCCGGCGACCGAGGTGCCGCCGAACTTCATCACGACGATGTCGGATCCGTCTCCACTCATGAGCGCCTGAGGATAGTGGCGACTAGGCGCCGCCGAGGTTCCCGAGCATCGCCTGTTCGGCCATCCGGATCAGGCCGAGGCTGCTGTGGGGGCGCATGTCGCTGCTGCGCACCCTGACGTGCGAGCCGTGCGGCCCGACGACCTCGACGATCGTGCAGACGTCGCCGATTTCGCAGTCCTCCCCGTAATCCCCTTCGATCGCCTCCATCTGCTCGGCCACCACCCTGCCGATCTTGCTCTGGTCCAGCCCCATCGCCGCTCCCTTCCTCGATTTCGGTCCCCGCACGGGGCTGCATTGACGATAAGTGATCGCGATCACGCTTCTACAAAGAAGGGATATGCGTGACCGCAATCACACTTGCCGATATATCCGTGCGATATATAATCGAGATATGGAGGTTCTCAGCCCCACGGCCTACGTGATCCTCGGGATGGTTCGCAAGGAACCGCGCTCGGGCTACGAGATCAAGGCGCTCGTGGACAAGACGACTCGGTTCTTCTGGGCCGCCAGCTACGGCCAGATCTATCCGGAGCTGAAACGGCTCTCCGAAGCTGGGTTGGTGGTCGGCGTCGATGCCCCTACCGGCGGCAGGCGGCGGACGGTCTACGAGATCACCGCCGACGGCGAGCAGGAGCTGAAGGCTTGGCTGCGGCAGCCGCCCGCGACTTTCGAGATGCGCGAGGAAGGGCTGCTGAAACTGTTCTTCGCCGAGGCGCTGCCGCGTGAGGAGGCCGTGGAGATCCTGCGGGCGATGCGCGCGCACCGGGAAGCGGTCGGCGCGCAGCTGCGGGCGATGGAGACGACGAAAGCCGAGCTCGAGGATCCGTTCCCGATGATCGTGCTGCGGGGCGGGATCGAGTTCACCGAGTGGTTCGCCGACTGGTGCGAGCGGATGGAGACGCAGCTGCTCGAGTCAGCGCCCGCGACCGCACCCGAGAAAAGGAGCAGCTGATGTTCGACGCCCTCGCCCGCCTCGCCGACGGCCACGCCCGCCGCGTCGGCCTCATCGCGATCGCCTTCTTCCTCGTCGCGGCGGCCGTCGGCGGCTCCGTCTCCAGCCGTCTCGACCCCTACGGAGCCGACGATCCGGCGACCGAGACCGTGAAGGCGAGGGAACGGCTCGAGGACGCGGGACTGCGGACGCCGGCGGTGATCGCCGTGGTGGAGAACGCCCCGGTCGCGGACCGGACCACCCGGCCCCGGGTCGAGGCGCTGGAGAACGAAGTCCGCGAACGCGCCGACGTCGCCGCGGTGACCGGCTACTACGACACCCGCTCCCCCACCTTCGTCTCCCGCGACGGCGACGCCACCTACTTCGCGGTCTCGCTGAAGCCGACCGGCGACAAGCAGATGCAGGACTCCGGCGCCGCCATCGCCGACCAGCTCGCCAAGCATCCCGGCGTCGTCGTCGGTGGCTTCGCGGTCGCCCAGGAGCAGGTCAACAAGCAGGTCGAGAAGGACCTGAGGAAGGCGGAGATGCTCGCCTTCCCGCTGCTCTTCCTGCTCTCGCTGCTCTTCTTCCGCAGCCTCGTCGCCTCGGTGCTGCCGCCGATGATCGGCGGTCTGGCGATCGTCGGCACCTTCCTGATCCTGCGCATCGCCAGCGAATTCGGCTCGATCTCGATCTTCGCCCTCAACCTGACGACGGCGCTGGGGCTGGGGCTGGCGATCGACTACAGCCTCTTCATCGTCTCCCGCTACCGCGAGGAGATCGCCAAGACCGGGCCGGGGCCGGCGGCGATGAGGCGCGTGCTGGCGACGGCTGGGCGTACCGTCTTCTTCTCCTCGCTGACCGTGGCCGCGGCCCTGGCCTCGCTGCTGGTCTTCCCCCAGCGCTTCCTCTACTCGATGGGCCTCGGCGGCTCGCTGGTGGCGCTGTTCGCGGCGTTGATCTCGTTGACCGTGCTGCCGGCGGTGCTGACCCTGCTCGGGAGCCGCGTCAACGCGGGCGCCCCGCGCTTCCTCCAGCGCCGCGCCGAGGCCGACGCCAGGCCCGCCGAGAACGGCTTCTGGTACCGCCTCTCGCGCTTCGTGATGCGGCGCCCGGTCCCCGTCGCCAGCCTCAGCGCCCTGCTGCTGATCGTGCTCGGCCTACCCTTCCTCGGGATCAAGTTCAACACCGTCGACCCGACGGTGCTGCCGGAGTCGGCGAGCGCCCGTCAGGCCTACGACACGGTCAGCAAGCAGTTCCCGCCCTACCACGACACGCCGATCTGGATCGACGTCGAAGGCGGCGGACCGGCCGCAGCGGCGCGGGTCGCGGCCGCGGTGAGGAATGTCGGCGGCGTCGCCGAAGTGGCGCCGCCGCAGCGGCTCGGCGGCGACGTCACCGCGGTCCAGGCGATCTCCGCCCACCCCTTCGTCTCCGACTCCAGCCAGGACACGGTGAAGGCGATCCGGTCGATCGAGCCACCGCCCGGGACGCAGATGCTGGTCGGCGGCGCCACGGCGGACTTCGTCGACTTCCAGTCGAGCCTGACGAGCCACATGCCGATCGCCCTGGCGATCGTGGTCGTCGCGACGCTGGTGATCCTCTTCCTGATGACCGGCTCGGTGATCCTGCCGGTCAAGTCCCTGCTGATGAACTTTCTCAACCTCAGCGCCGTTTTCGGCCTGCTGGTGCTGATCTTCCAGGACGGTCGGCTGCAGGGGTTCCTCGACTTCAGCAGCCCCGGCGCGATCGAGCAGACGATGCCGATCCTGCTCTTCGCCGTCGCCTTCGGGCTCTCCACCGACTACGCCGTCTTCCTGCTCTCGCGGATCAAGGAGGCGCGCGACAACGGCGCCTCGGACTCAGAGTGCGTTGCCATCGGACTCGAGCGGACCGGCCGCATCGTCACCGCGGCGGCGCTGCTCTTCGCCGTCGCGATGGGCGCCTTCGCCACCTCCCAGATCATCTTCATCAAGGAGAACGGGGTCGGCACGGCGCTGGCGGTGCTGATCGACGCCAGCATCATCCGGGCGCTGCTGGTCCCGTCGCTGATGGAGCTGCTCGGCAAGTGGAACTGGTGGGCGCCGGCGCCGCTGCGCCGACTGCACGAGCGCTTCGGCATCAGCGAGCACCCGCCGCCCGCGTCCCATCCCTCCCCCCACGAGGCCGGCGCCTGACCCGGCGGCGTTCTGCATCAAGTTCCAGTGCTGGTAGAACGAGAACTTGATGCAGAACGATCCCGCCAAGCGCAGCGAGCAGCGCGAGTCGCCGACCCAGCCCACGCCGCCTGAGGTGGTCGACGCGACGCGGCGAACCTATCTCGCCAGCGAACGGACCGAGCTGGCGTGGTGGCGGACCGGACTCACCGCGCTGGCGGTGGCGCTCGGGGTCGGGCGGGTCGTGCCGGAGCTCGATACCAACGCCACGAAGTGGCCCTACGTCGTCGCGGGCGTCGGCTTCGCGCTCTGGGGGATCCTCGCGATCGGCTACGGGTCGGCGCAGCGGCGGGCGCTGGACCGGGCACTCGAGGCGGGCGGTTTCAGCGAACCGGCCCCCTGGGCGCTGCGGACGCTGACCGTAGGCGGCATCGCCCTCGGGCTGCTGACCGCGCTGCTGATCCTGCTCGACTAGGCGAAAGCCTGGGCGGCGCGGCGGCGCAGGTCGGCGTTGAGCATGCCGGTGACCTGGCTCGGGGCGTCGCCGGCCGAGGGCACGGCGGCACCGATCAGGCCGCTGGCGCGGAAGCCGTAAAGCGGTGCGACGAAGCCGAGCTCGCGGATCTTGCGGACGACCCTGACGGCGTCCTGGGTGTCGGCGCCAGGGCCGCAGAGGACGATAGCGGTCGGGTCGAGGGCGCCGAGCGCGCGCTCGAGCCGCTCGTCGCCGAGCTCGTTGGAGAGGACGAGGACGCGGAAGCCGGCGCGCCGCAGGGCGAGATCGAGGGCCTGGGTGTGGACCTCCTCGGCGTCCTGGCCGTGGCTCGAGTCGAGCAGCAGGATTCCGGCAGGTCTTGAAGCAGCGGAGGCGAGGCGGCGGGCACCGTGCAGCCAACCGGTCGCCCAGCGGGCGGCGAACTCGAGCTCGGCTTCGCGGTCGGGATCGGCGGCGAGCCGGTCGATCGCCGGCAGCAGCATCTCCTCGACGGTGCGCTCCAGCGGGCGCAGCGCCAGGCTTTCCTCGATCGCGCGGTCGGCTGCTCCCTCGTTGAAGCTTACGAGGGCGTCGAGCAGGCTGCCGTCGTTTGCCGGGGCCGACTGGCGCTGACGGGCCAGCTCGATCGCCGAGGAGATGTTGCCGGTCTGGGCGAGCGCGTCGCGCAGCGTCTGCAGCTCCATCAGCTCGTAGTTGCGGTGGTTGCCGACCGTCCGCTTCGGCGTCGGGTAGCCGTAGCGGCGCTCCCAACTGCGAAGGGTGTTGGGGCTGACGCCGAGTACTTCGGCGGCGGCGTTGGTTCGGATTCCTGGCATGGCGTGAAGGGGGTTTCTGCGCGGCTGATTCAACGCGTTCATCCATATTCCCACCGGATGCACGGGTTTACATCAGTTATGGACAGATTTCCGGGATCTGTCAGCGATCTTGCAAGGCGCCGACGCCCACGGGCTGGCCCACGGCGCGAGCCCGCCACATCGCTGCATCGGCTTTGCGCAGCAGTTCGGCGGCGTCGGCCCCGTGATCGGGGCAGGCTGCGACCCCGGCCGTGACCGCGATACGCAGCCCCCCCGCCCGCTCCAGCTCATCGAGCTGCCCGAGCAGGCGCTCGGCCATCTGCACCCCTTCGACCGTGCGCAGGTTCGGGGCCAGGACGCAGATCGCGTCCTCCTCGAGGCGGAACGCTTCGTCGACGATGCGGATGCTGTCGCGAAGCGCCGCGCCGACGATCGCCAGGATCGTCTCGCGGCCGCCTCCGTCGGCGCCGTTGCGCGTCGCCGGCCCGGAGGCGTCGAAGACCGCAAGCCCGAAGGGATGGCCGTAGCGCTGGTTGGTCTCCACCAGCTGGTCGAGCCGGCGCCGCATGTGGCCGGGGCGGTGGAGGCTGCGGAGTTCGTCGGGCTCTTCAAGGAGATCGGCCGCCTCGTCGGGCTCCTCCGGCGGCGCCTCGCGAGAGAGCGCTGGATCGTCCCTCTCCAGGTTCTTCATCGCCCGCTCGGATTCAGCCCGCGTCGGCTGTCCGTTTCCGTGCGCCGCGTCGACCGCGGTCTCGGTCACCGCGCCGAAGTCGTGGGCCAGGCGCTGCGCCGCATCGGCGAAGGCCGCGCCGTCGGACCCGAGTTCCTGGCGCAGCTCGGCGAGCAGCTCGGCGTGCTGCTTGGAGATCGAAACCGCCAGGCGTCCCGCCGCCGTGCCCTCCCCCGGCTCCCCCGATGTCGGCGATTCCGCTGCCACGTCCTGACCTTGGCGGATGCCGCGGACGCAAGGCCGGGCGGAAAGTCGCTATTTGCGTAACGACGGTTGTCCAGGACGGATATCTAATCCGCTGACTAATTCACGCTGCGCCGACCGGCGAGTGCCTTGCCGAGGGTGACCTCGTCGGCGTGCTCGAGGTCGGCGCCGACCGGAAGGCCGCTGGCCAGGCGGGTGACGCTGATCTCGGTGCCGGGCAGCGCTTCGGCGATGTGGAGCGCGGTCGCCTCGCCGGTCGTGGTGGGGTTGGTGGCGAGCACGACCTCGCTGACGCCGCCACGCTCGACCCGACTCAGCAGCTCGGCGATCTTCAGGTCCTGGGCGTCGACGCCGTCGATCGGCGAGAGAGCGCCGCCGAGCACGTGGTAGAGACCGCGGTATTCGTGCGTGCGCTCGATCGGGATCACGTCGGCGGGCTCCTCGACCACGCAGATCGTCGTCCGGTCGCGGTTGTGGTCCGAGCAGATCCGGCAGAGCGGCCCCTCGGCGAGGTTGAAGCATTCCTCGCAGAGGCCGACCTTCTCCTTCACTTCGCGGATCGCTTCGCCGAGCGCGAAGGCCTCTTCGTCGGGCGCGCGCAGCAGGTGGAAGGCGAGCCGCTGGGCGGTCCGTTGACCGATGCCTGGCAGTCGCGAGAGCTCGGCGACGAGGCGCGCGAGCGGTGCCGGGCCCTCGGTGCTCAACCCCCCAGGGCCCCCAGGCCGCCGCCGCCGAGGCCGCCCGTGATCCCGCCCATTTTCGAGCTCGCCAGCTCCTGGGCGGCGCGCAGGCCCTCGTTGACCGCGGCCTGGACCATCTCCGCCAACATCTCGGCCTCCTCGGGGTCGATCGCCTCGGGGTCGATGGTGATCTCGCGCAGAGTCAGGTCGCCGCCCATCTTCACCTTGACCATGCCGCCGCCCGCGCTCGCCTCGACGACCTCGTTTTTGAGCTGCTCCTGCGCCTCCAGCATCTGGTTCTGCATCTCCTGCGCCTGTTTCATCAGGGCGTTGACGTCGAAGCCTCCGGGTCCTCCTCCTCGAGCCACCTAACTGACCTCCTCCGCGTCGAACTCGCTCTTCAGCCGCTCCAGCAGCTCTTCCTCGTCAACCTCATCATCAGCGGCGGCGGCCGGCGCCGGGGGCGCCTGCTCCGGCTCCTCGCCGTCGAGCAGGACGTATGTCGGCGTCAGGCTCTCGCCGGTGACCGCCTTCAGCGCCTCGGCAACCCGTTCGCGCTGCTCCGGCGTCTCCGCCTTGCGCTTGTTGAAGGTGGCGGCGGCGGGAAAGGCGATCTCGACCACCGAGCCGGCGTCGTCGAAACCGACCGGACGCGCCTGCTCGAAGAAGGCGGCGAGCGCCGGGGCGGTCTTCGCCAGCTGATCGATGATCGAAGGCCAGATCCGACGCAGCTGCTCCAGGTTCACATCTACGACCGGGGCCGGGGGATGAGCCGAATCTGGAGCCCGCGCGGGTTCGGCCTCTTCCTCTTCAGCTGGTGCGGGGTCCTCCTCTTCAGCTGGTGCGGGGTCCTCGGCCGGAGCCGGTGCGGGTGGGTCGGCGGGCGAGGGTTCCGGGGCGGGCTCGTCGGGAGGCGGTGGGTTGGGAGCGGCGGGCGTCTCGGCCGCGGGCCTTCCCCCGCCCGCAAGCCGTGCCTCCAGGCGCTCGATCCGGCGCAGCAGTCCCTCGGTCGAGGGATCGAGGTCGGGACGCGCCGCTTTGAGGAGGGCGATCTCGACGGCCATGCGGGCGTCGTCTCCCTCGCGGACCGCGGTGAGCGCGGTCGCCAGCTCGTCGATCGTGCGGACCAGGGTTGCCGGGCCGACGGTCGTGGCCTGGGCCTGCAGCCGCGCCTGGTCGGTGGCGGTGACGACGAAGGAGGCGGGGACCTCGCCGGTCGTCTGCGTCACCAGCAGGTGGCGCAGGTGGGCGAGCAGGTCGCGGGCGAACTGGGAGGGGTCGCGGCCGGAGCGGGCCATCTTCTCCACGCCCAGCAGGACCGCCCTCGGGTCCTCGGCGGCGACCGCGTCGACGGCGTCGAAGAGCAGGTCCGCGTCGGCGGCGCCGAGCATCTCCAGCACGTCGTCGAGCTTGACCTGATTGCCGCCGAAGGCGACCAGCTGGTCGAGGGTGCCGAGCGCGTCGCGGAAGCTGCCGGAGGCCGATCGGGCGATCATCGCCACCGCGCCGTCGTCGACTCCGATCGACTCCGCCGCGGCGACCCGGTTCAGCACCTCGGAGATCTGCTCCAGCGACGGGCGCTGGAAGTCGAAGCGCTGGCAGCGGTCGGCGATCGTCGGCATCACCTTGTGCGACTCGGTGGTGGCGAGGACGAAGACCGTCCGCGGCGGCGGCTCCTCGAGCGTCTTCAGGAAGGCGTTCCAGGCCTCCTTGGTCAGCATGTGCGCCTCGTCGAGGATGTAGACCTTCCAGTGGCCGCCGCTGGGGGCGTAGGCGACCCGCTCGCGCAGGTCGCGCACGTCGTCGACGGAGCGGTTCGAGGCGGCGTCCATCTCGATCACGTCCATCGAGGTGCCGGCGGCGATCGTCACGCAGGACTCGCATTCGCCGCAGGGGCTGATGGTCGGGCCGCCGCGCTCGCAGTTGAGCGAGCGAGCGAGGATCTTCGCCATCGAGGTCTTGCCGGTGCCGCGCGAGCCGACGAAGAGATAGGCGTGGTGGACCTTGTCCTGCTCGACCGCGTTGCGAAGCGTTCGGACCACGTGCTGCTGGCCCACGACCTCGTCGAAGGAGCCGGGGCGGTGGCGGCGGTAGAGGGACGTGGACTCGGTCATCGACACCTGGGGCCAGTGTATCCACGCCCCCGCGGCGGCCCGACCACCCGTTCCGTGGTTCCTTTTGGACGAATTGCGTCCGTAGGGAGCCACGCACCGTGGCCGGCGGCACCGATACCGTGCGCCGATGCCAAAGGCGGCCCGCAACTGGTTGACGCCGGCCGCCTGGGTCGCCGGGGTGAGCACGATGCTGCTCCTGCTCTTCCCGGTCGGGTTCCCCAACTACGACACGATCTACGCGCTGGTCTGGGGTCGCGAACTGGCGCACGGGATGAGTCCCGACTACGGCTCGGCGCTGCCGCCCACTCCCCATCCGCTCACCGACCTGATCGGCTTGGTGACGACGCCGCTGGGCGAGGGCGCGATCACGGTGACGATGATCGTCGCCTATGTATCGCTGGGCCTGATCGGCTGGCTCGTCTACTGGCTCGGCGCCCGCTGGTTCGACCGCTGGATCGGGGCCGTCGCCGCGGCCATCGTCCTCACCCGCGCTCCCTTCCTCTCCAACGGCCTGCGCGCCTACGTCGACCTCCCCTACATCGCCTTGTGCCTGGGAGCGCTGGCGCTGGAGGCCCGGCGCCCTCGCGCCGGCTGGCCGGTGCTGGCGCTGCTCGCCCTGGCGGGGCTGCTGCGCCCCGAGGCCTGGCTCTTCGCCGGCGTCTACTGGCTGTACCTCGCCCTGGACCTTCACCGCTCCGCTGTTCCTCATGGCCCTATAGGGACCAAAAAGCACAGTGGAATGGATGGGGGGGCCGGCGAGCTCTCGCGTGGGAAGCGGCCGCTCTCTGCCTTCGGATGGGAGCTTGGCCGGCGGCGCGAGCGGAGCGCGGCGGAGCTCGCCGGGCTGGCGGCGCTGGCGCTCGCCGGGCCGATCCTCTGGGTCATCTTCGACGCGATCACCACCGGCAGCCCCACCTACTCCTTCACCGGAACGCAGGAAACGGTCGAAACCCTGAAGCGCCAGACCGGGCCGGTCGACGTCGTCCTCTACGGCCCGCGTCGGCTGGGCGAAGTCCTCCAGTGGCCGGGGATGGTCGGCGCCCTCGGCGGCGTCGTGCTCGGCTTCGCCTTCCTGCGCCGCCGCTCGGCCCTCGGCCTCGCCGCCGCGGTCCTGGCGCTCGGCGCCTTCGCGCTGCTCGGGGTCGCCGGCCTGGCGATCATCGCCCGCTACACGATGCTCGCCGGCGCGATCCTGGCGATCTTCGTCGCCGTCGCCCTGCTCGGCTGGCGGCTGCTGGACCCCGGCCATCCCTGGCGGCGCCGCTGGCAGCTCTTCGCCGGTCTCGTCGCCCTGATGTTCGTCCTCTGGCTGCCGAACCAGTGGGACCTCGACTCCCGCGTCGACACCGACCTCACCAACCAGGCCCGGATCGAGAACGACCTCACCAACCTCGTCGACGCCGGCGCCTTCGAGCCGCTCTGCGGCGACATCGCAGTCCCAAACCACCGTGCGGTGCCGCGCCTCGCATTCGGCCTCGACGTCCGCCCGACCCGGATCGTCAGCGCCAGCGAGGAAGCGATCCCGCGGCGCGGCTACTTCGTCGCGCCCGCCTCCCGGTTCGTCATCCACAACTTCATCCTCGATCCCAACGACCGCACCAGGTTCCTGCTGCCGAAGCCGGCCGGTTTCACGGAAGTCGCGAGGAACGACTCCTGGAAGGTCTACCGTCGTTGCCCGTGAGCCGGCTCCTCATAACCCGGAACCTCGGCCCGGCGCTCGCGGCCGTCGTCTGCACGGTCGCGCTCGTCCTGCTGCTCGCCGAGCCGGCGGGCGCCGCCGGGCGCTGGCGCCCCCAGCCGACCACGGCCGCCTGGCAGTGGCAGCTGCAGGGGAAGATCGACACCTCGATCGAAGCCGGCGTCTACGAGGTGGACGGCTTCGAAACGCCGGCGAAGACGGTGGCCAGGCTGCACCGCCTGGGACGCAGGGCGGTCTGCTACCTCGACGTCGGCTCGTGGGAGAGCTACCGGCCCGACGCGAAGCGCTTCCCCAAGGCCGTCCTCGGCCACGCCTACTCCGGCTACCCGGACGAGCGCTGGCTCGACATCCGCAGGATCGGTGTCCTGGCGCCGATCCTGCGCAAGCGCTTCGACCTCTGCCGGCGCAAGGGCTTCGACGCCGTCGAGCCGGACAACGTCGCGGGCTACGAAAACGAATCCGGCTTCCCGCTCAGCGCCGACGACCAGCTCCGCTTCAACCGCTGGGCGGCCCGCGAAGTCCATCGGCGAGGGATGTCGGTGGCGCTCAAGAACGATCCGGAGCAGGTACGGGAGCTCGTCGGCAACTTCGACTTCGCCGTGGTCGAGCAGTGCTTCGCCTACGAAGAGTGCGGGATGTTCGTCCCCTTCGTCGTGGCCGGCAAGGCCGTCTTCGTCGCCGAATACGAAGAGCCGCCGGCGACGATCTGCCCGCAGGCGGAACGCCTGCGCTTCAGCGTCATCCGCAAGGACCCCGAACTCTTCGCCCGGCCCTGGGAACCCTGCGTTCCGTAGCTTCGCGCGGCCCTGGACCCCTGCCTCCGGCATCCCCTGACTAGGAGCCCTCGACGCGGAGCACCGCCTGGTGCGTGGCAGCGGCCAGGTCCGGGTCGGCAAGGTCGATCTGCGGTGGCAGCTCGACGTGGAGATCGTTGGAGAGATCGATGCGGGCGCGCAGGTTGTCGGAGCGCGAGTCGAGCACGTGGCCGCCGCGCCTGCGGTCCTCGCTGATGAAGTGGAGGTGGTACCCACCGACCTCGATCCCCTCGGCGTAGGCGGGGAAGCGGAAGCCGAGCATCGTGCCCGTGACATCCCTCAGCTCGAACACGTGCTGGTCGGCGACGACCTCGGTCAGCGGCCGGTAGGGCGGGTCCTGGGCCGGGACCGAGCGGGCGCGGACGAGCTCGAAGCGGCCATCGAGGCGGATCGCGCAGGAGGAGGCGCCGGCCGGGACGAGCGCATCGAGGCGCGCCAGCAGCTCGTCGTGTGAGAGCTCGCCCTCGAGCCTCTGGTCGACCTCTGGTTCGAACCTCGTCACCACCGCGAAAGGAGTCCTCGCCTGCGCCGGCACCGGATCGATTGCCCCGTCGACGTCGGCGCGGAAGAACTCGCCGTCGAGGGCGATCAGCTCGCCGTCGAGCCGGTTCAGCGTGCCGAGGCCGAGGTCGCCGTGCTCGGCCAGCTCGGCGAAGGTGAGGTCCCCGTCGAAGGCTCCCTCGAGCAGCGCCGCGATCGTCGAGGCCTGGAAGAGGACGTGCGGGTCGCGCTCGGCGTGGAGGTCCGCGTGCCGCATCGTCTCGACGTGCAGCGATCTGATCCAGCGCTCGTCGAGCATCGAGGCAGTCTCCCAGCACCGCTGGACCCTGCTCGCCCTCGGCCTTTGACAGCATCGGCCCATGGCTGCGATCGAACTCAGCGGGGTGGTGAAGCGCTTCGGCGCGATCACCGCGGTGGACGGGCTCGACCTCGACGTGCCGGAAGGGATCTGCCTCGGCCTGCTCGGCCCCAACGGCGCCGGCAAGTCGACGACGATGCGGCTGCTGACGGGCCAGGCGATCGCCGACTCCGGAGAGCTGCGAGTCCTCGGCTACGAGCTGCCGGGCGAATCGAAGCCGGCGCGGGCCGAAATGGGAGTCGTGCCCCAGCTCGACAACCTCGACGTCGACGTCACCGTCGAAGACAATCTCGCCGTCTACGCCCGCCTCTATCGGGTCAGGGACGTCGGCGCCGCCGTCGACCGCTGCCTCGATCTTGCCCGCCTGCAGGACCGCCGCCGCGACGCCGTCGACAAGCTCTCCGGCGGGATGCGCCGCCGCCTGCTGCTGGCCCGCGGCCTCGTCCACGAGCCGCGGCTGGTCCTCCTCGACGAGCCGACGGTCGGCCTCGACCCGCAGATCCGCACCGAGCTGTGGACGCTGATCGGCAAACTGAAAGCGCGCGGGACGACGATCCTGATGTCCACCCACTACATCGAGGAGGCGGAACGACTCGCCGACGAGGTCGCGGTGATGCACCAGGGGAAGATCATCAGCCGCGGCCGCCCGGCCGACCTGATCGCCGAGCACGCCGGCCGCCAGACGGCCGAGGTCTACGCGCCGCCGGCGCGCCTGGTGGAGCTGCGGACGAGCGCCGAGTCGGCGGGGCTGCGGGTCAGACCGGCGGGGCCCGCGATCGCGATCGTCGGCTCCGAGCAGGCCGGCGACGGCGCCATTCCCGAGGAAGCGGTGATCCGCGCGGCGACGCTCGAGGACGTCTTCGTGCTGCTGACCGGAGAGGAGGCGGAGTGACCGTCGAGGCCCGGACCGGGCGGCGGACGATGCGACGGCTGGAACCGGCTGCGATCGCCGGAGTGATGAGCCGCGAGGTCGCCAACTTCCGCACCTACTGGCGCGGCACCACCTTCTCCAGCGTGCTGGAACCGCTCGTCTACCTGCTCGCCTTCGGCCTCGGGCTGAGCGCCACCCTGGTCGACGAAGTCGAAGGCGTCCCCTACATCCAGTTCGTCGGCACCGGCATGGTGGCGACCGCGGTGATCTTCTCCAGCGCCCTGCCGGCGATGTTCGGCACCTTCGTCAAGCACCGCTTCCAGAACACCTACGAAGCGATCCTGGCGGCGCCCGTCGACGTCGAAGAGCTGGTCAGCGCCGAGATGCTCTGGATCGCGCTCCGCTCTGCCGTCTACGGCTGCGTGCCCCTCATCGTCACCTTCTTCTGGGGCCTCGACCCGGCGCTGGGGATGCTGCTGGTGCCGATCTTCGCCTTCGTCACCGCCCTCGGCTTCGCCGGCTTCGGGGTGGCGATGGCGGCGACGGTCGCCAAGATCGACCAGTTCAACTACGTGACGGCGCTGTTCGTGACGCCGCTCTTCCTCGTCGCCGGGACCTTCTTCCCGATCAACGGCCTGCCGGAGGGATTCCAGGTGGTGGCCCAGGTCAATCCCTTGCACCAGCTGGTCGAACTGGTCCGCGGCGGCGCCTTCGGCTACGAGTGGGTCGACCTCGCCCGCTTCGCCTTCCTGGTCGCCTTCGCCCTCGTCACCTGGCGGGTCGCGATCGCCCGCATGCAGGCCCGGCTGATCGCCTAGCGAGATCCACTAGGCGACCTGGACCGCCTGCTCGCCGACGTCGGCGCGCCCCCACCTGCCCGGCACGCCGTGGAGCTCCAACCGGCCCAACTGGCTGGGCAGCGACGGCTCGGCGACGAGCCGGTCCTCGTCGGGCTCCATCCCCAGCATCGTCCTGATGAACAGCAGCGGCGCGGCCGCCGCCCAGGCCTGCGGCTGGCAGGCGGTGGGGAACTCGACCGGATGCCTGGTGAGGTCGATGTCGTAGCCGGCGAAGACCTCCGGGAGGCTGTCGTCGAAGCCGGTCGCCGCTTCCAGCAGCGAGGCGCAGATCCGCCCCGCCTCGGCCCGGAAGCCGTAGCGGGCGAGCCCCTGGGCGATCAGCGAATTGTCGTGCGGCCAGACGGTCCCGTTGTGGTAGGAGACCGGGCTGTAGGCGGTCTCGTGCGACGCCATCGTCCGCACCCCCCAGCCGGAGAAGAGATCCCGGGAGAGCATCTGCGAGGCGGTCGTCGCGGCCCGGCTCGGTTCGACGATCCCGCTCCAGAGCAAGTGCCCGACGTTCGAGGTGAGGCTGTCGACGGGGCGCTTGTCGCGGTCCAGCGCGAGCGCGTAGTGCCCGCGCTGCTCGAGCCAGAAATCGCGCTCGAAGCTCGCCCGCAGGCTCTCGGCCTCGGCCCTCAGCCGCTGCGCGAGCTCCGGATCGCCCCAGACCTCCTCGGCGAGCCGGGCGCAGCGGCGCTTGGCGTCGAAGACGTAGCCCTGGATCTCGCAGGTCGCGATCGGAGTCTCGGCCAGGCGACCGTCGGCGAAGACGATCGAGTTCCAGGAGTCCTTCCAGCACTGATTGCGCAGGCCGGTATCGCGGTTGCGCCGCTGGTACTCGACGTAGCCGTCGCCGTCGCGATCGCCGTAGCGGTCGATCCACTCCAGGCCCGCGCGGGCGTTCGGCTCGAGTTCGCGCACGAGCTCGCGGTCGCCGGTCCAACGCTCGAGCTCGTCGAGCAGGATGAGGAAGAGTGGCGTCGCGTCGGCGGTGCCGTAATAGGGCGAGTAGGGCAACTCGCCGTTTTTGGTCAGCTCGCCATAGCGGATCTCGTGCAGGATCTTGCCAGGCTCCTGGTCGCGGAAGTCGTCGTCAGCCTTGGCCTGACAGGTGGCGAGGACGCGCAGGGTGGCGCGCGCGAGTTGCGGCGTGAAGGGCAGCGACTGGTAGCTGGCGATCAGGCTGTCGCGGCCGAACACGGTCATGAACCACGGCAGCCCGGCGGCCGGCACGCTTTCGCCCTCGAGCAGTTCGGGGTAGAAGCGCAGGGCAGCGAGGTCGGCGAGGCTGCGCCTGTAGACGCGGGCCAGCAGCGGCCAGTCGGTCTCGAGTCGCGGCGCCTTGGCGAACCAGGCGCCCAGCTCTTCGTGCAGCGTGGCTCGGGTCCGATCGAAGCTGGCGGCGCCGGTCTTCTCTTCTGAGGGGGCGAACTCCCCGGTTGCTGCCCGCGCGCCCTCCGGGGCCACCCGGAAGGAGACCGTCGTCTCCTCGCGGGGGTTGAGTTCGACGACGATCTCGAAGCCGTCCTCGTTGACATTCGCTTCGGCGTCGGTCGTGATCCGCGTCTCGCGCATGAACTCGCCGGAGCGGTAGCGCAGGCAGAGCTCGTCGCCCTCCGCCTTGCGAATGATCGGCCGTTCGCGGATCCGGCCGCCTTTGACCTCGAAGAGATCGGCGAAGTCGGCGTCGACCTCCAGCCGCAGCTCGGCCTGCAGCGGTTCGTTGCGATGGTTGACGAAGGTGATCTCCTCGAGCCAGGACTCCTGCACGATACGGCGCCGGATCAGCGACATCTCCGGGCTGGAGAACAATGCCCGCCGCGGCGGCACGAGGAAGAACTGCGCCAGGAAGTAGTCGACGTCGGCGACCGAGAGGAGCTCGAGCGGGCGACCGTCGAAGAAGAGGCGCCAGACCGAGAGGTGCCTGGTATCGGCGACGAAGAACCCGTGGGTTACCTCCCCCCGTTCCATGTCCCCGCGCTCGTCGGAGACGGCGAACGTACTGCCATCGAAGACGCTGACCATTCGCACAGCCCTCCTCCTAGGCCAGTGCCCCGGGTAGGTTCAGTTCGACCGGCGCCGAGATCGGCGCCCGGCGATCGGCAGGCGCCGCCACGATGGTCAGGTCGTCGACCGGCGCCGTGTGGGCTGCGCGGCGGTAAGCCGCTTCGTAGCGGGCCGCGACCCGGTCGGAGTCGAACCGCTGAACCGATTCGCGGCAGGCCCGGGGATCGATCGAGGCCAGGCGGGTCGTCGCCGCTGCCATCTCCTCCTCGTCGTCGACCAGGAACCCGCTCACCCCGTCCTCGACTATCTCCGGCGCCGAGCCCTCGCGGAAGGCGATCACCGGCGTTCCGGCGGCGAGCGCCTCGACCATCACCATCCCGAACGGCTCCGGCCAGCGGATCGGCATAAGCACCGCCCGCGCCCGCGCGAACAGCTGCCGCTTGCGCCGGCCGCCCACCTCGCCGACGTAGGTGACGCGGGAGGAGCGCAGCTGCGGCTCCACCTCGGCTTCGAAGAACTCCTCCTCCCCTGGCTGAACGGGGCCGGCCAACACCAGCTTCGAGTGGCAACGACGCGCCACCTCCAGCGCTCTCTGCGGTCCCTTGCACTCGGTCATGCGGCCGATCCAGAGCAGGAAGTCCTCCTTGTCACCGACCAGGGGCCCGGCGGGGACGTCGATCGGATTCGGGATGACGGCCTCCACGACCAGCCCGTCGGGTGCCCGGGCGGCCTGCGCCTCGGTGAGTGAGACCGCCGTGACCTTGTGGCCGTGGTGCTCGTAGAAGGCCCGGACGCAGGGCTCGTCGAGCGGTCGGTGGATGGTGTGGACGAGCGGCGTTTCGACGCGATCGGCCATCGCGACCGCGGTGAAGCCGCAGTTGTCGTGGATCACGTCATAGGGCCGGGAGCCCGGCTGCCCCGCATCGACCATCTCGAACGCGCGGGCCACGTGGTCCGATTCGTGGAGCGAGTGCTCGATCTCCTCCGGGTGCGGCTCCTCGAGGGGGGTGACGACCGTCGCCTCCGAGCGGGAGCCGGGAGCGGCGAAGAGGGTGACGTCGTTGCCGCGCCGCACCAACGCCCGGCAGAGGAGGTCCAGGACCACCTCGATGCCGCCGTAGCCCGGCGGAGGGACGGGGATCCAGGGCGGGGAGAGCACTGCGACGCGCAGTGGTCGCTCCTCCGCGGACCGGATTTCCTCCATTTCGAGCAGCTACCCGCAGGGCGGGGGTCTAAAAAAAATGGACCGTGCACCCGCCTTCGAAGCGAGGCCACCGGGCGTGTCCGTCGTTTATGGCTCGGGCCGGGCTCTCCTGCGGCACCCGCGGCATCCGCTTAAGGCTGCTTCCTTCCGGACCTGACCTGATTCGCGTGCCCACGTCGCGCAGGACCCGGCCGTCAACGCCGCCGCGACGCACTGACCCCGACGGCCAGCTCCTCGGAACGGGATTCGGCCCCGCTAGAGCGGATTGCGGGTTACAGGGCACCGCTGATTCCCCGCCTAGCACGGTCCACTGGTCATTCTACCTGGCCCGCCATAGGATCACGCGGCCGTGATCACCGTCGATACCGATTCTTTCTTCGCGATCGTCGTCGTCGCCGCGGTTGCGGCGATCACGGTGGCGGCGCTGCCGAAGCGGTTGGCGCCGCCGGTGGTCGTCCTCGAGCTCGTGCTGGGGATCTTCGTCGGGCCGGAAATCCTCGGCATCGCCCACACCGATCCCTTCGTCGACTTCTTCTCGAATCTGGGCCTGGGGATGCTCTTCTTCTTCGCCGGCTACGAGATCGACTTCGGGCGGATCAAGGGCAGGCCGATGGGGCTCGGGGCGCTCGGGTGGCTGCTCTCGGTGATCCTCGCCTACGGGATCGGCGGCGCCCTCGCCGCGGCCGGGATCGTGCTCTCCTTCCTCTACACCGGCTCGGCGATGGCGACGACGGCGATCGGGACGCTGATCCCGATCCTGCGCGACAACGGCGAACTGAAGACCCGCTTCGGCACCTACCTGCTGGGGGCGGGTGGCGCCGGCGAGTTCGGCCCGATCCTGCTGGTGACGCTGGTCCTGTCGACCGACCATCCGCTGCACGAGGCCGTGATCCTGCTGGCCTTCGTCGTCCTGGCGCTGTCGCTGGCGCTGGTCTCGGTGCGCTACGCCTGGCGCGGCTGGCCGGCCCTGGAACGGACCTTCGAGGCCAGCAGCCAGCTGGCCGTGCGGGTCACCGTCGTCCTCGTCTTCGGCCTCGTCCTGCTCGCCGGCAAGCTCGGGCTCGACATCCTCCTCGGAGGCTTTGTCGCCGGGATGATCACCCGACTGGCGCTGCAGGGGCACGAGCTGCAGGTCTTCGAGTCGAAGCTGACCGCCGTCGGTTTCGGCTTCTTCGTCCCCTTCTTCTTCGTCACCAGCGGCATCTCGTTCGACCTCGCCGCGCTCGGGTCGGTGGAAGCGATCGCCAAGCTGTTCATGTTCTTCGCGCTGTTCCTGGTGGTGCGGGGCGTGCCCGCCCTGCTGCTCTACCGCGGCGTGCTGAACATGCGCGACCGCGCCGCCCTTGCCTTCTACTCGGCGACCGAGCTGCCGCTGGTGGTGGCGATCACCACGATCGCAGTCAAGACCGGCCACATGAAGACCTCGACCGCGGCGGGCCTGGTCGGCGCGGCGATGCTCTCCACCCTGATCTACCCGTTCGTCGCGCAGGCGCTGCGGACCGGCGGGAAGGCCGAAGAAGGGGACCAGCCGCCCGCGACCGCCGGGGAACAGGCCCCGGCGGTCGCCTGAGCGCTCGCCCGGCAGGCTGCGGCACGCTGGAGCGGAGCGCGTAAGATCCGCCACCCGGGCGCGTAGCTCAGTGGGAGAGCGCTCGCTTCACACGCGAGAGGTCGCTGGTTCGAAACCAGCCGTGCCCACTCCCCAGGCAAGTGGGCCATCGTCCCTACCGATCCATCCGGGAGCGCACGGCCTCTTCGATCCGATCCGCCGCCTCCACCGGATCCTCGTGCTCCCAGATCCTCACGACCTCCCAGCCGCGCTCGCGCAGGAGAAGGTCGGTCTGGGTGTCGCGCTCGCGGTTTCGGGCCAGCTTGCGGTCCCAGAAGTCGGCGTTCGCCTTCGGCTTGGTGGCGTGCTCCGGACAGGAGTGCCAGAAGCAACCGTCGACGTAGACCGCGACCTTGGCGGGGCCGAGGACGACGTCGGCGCGGGAGCGCACGCCCGGCACCGGGGCGCGGTCGACGCGGAAGCGGAAGCCGCGGCGGTGGAGCTCGGAGCGGAGGGCGAGCTCGGGGGCGGTGTCGCGGCGGCCGAGGCGCGACATCTCGGCGCTCTTCGCGGCTGAGGAAGGGATCGGGCGGGCGCGGGGCGAGGGCCTGCTCTTCACTGCCGTCAGGGTAACTGCCTAGGCTCCGAGTCCGAATGCTTGAGTTGTTCGGAGCAGAGGAGGAGACCGACGAGGCGCTCGAGGCCGTGTACTCCTGGCTGCTCGGCCACCCGCAAAGAGCCGGGGACGAACTCGACCTCGAAGCGACGTTCTCGCGGGCGATCCGGCAGGCGATCGACGAGGTGATCGACGGGTCGCGCACGGGCAGATACCTCTACGAGGAACTGGAGTCGCAGGAGAAGGCCTACATCGGCACCCGGATCGAGATCGTCGTCCGGACCGAGTTCGGGTTGGAGCGGGAAGGGAGGCTCGACACGGTCATCGACGGTCAGGCGGTCGACTTCAAGTGGTCGGCGAAGGGCGGCTGGATGATCCCCACCGAGGCGGTCGGCGAGCTGTGCCTGCTGCTTCGCGGCGACGAGGTCGGTGGCACCTTCTCGGTCGGGCTCGTGCGCTGCGGCACGGAGCTGCTCAACCCGGGCAAGAACAAGGACGGCAAGCGGACGCTTTCGAAAGCCGGCCGTGCCCGCATCCGCTGGCTGGTCGAGAGCGGCCGCCTCCCGGCCGGCTTCCTGGCGACCCTGGACCCCGTAACCCGCGCCGCCGTCCTCAGCCGCCCCCCGGGGCAGGCCCGGGTGCGGGAGTTCTTCTCCAGGGTCACCCGTCGCCCCGTGCCACGCGAGGTGATCCCGACGCTGGCCGTGCAGGAGGACCCGATGCGGCGGATCCGCCAGGACAAGGGCGCGGACGGGCTCGGCGGGATGAAGGTGCTGAGCGGCCACTACAGGGCCCCGAAGGAAGCGGCGGAACTGCTCGGCTACGGGCCGCTGACCAAGCGTGACTACGTCTCGGTACCGATCGAGGAGCTGCGCTCGCTGCCGCCCGACCTGCAGCGCAAGCTCAAGCTGTAGAGCGCAGCGAGCTCGCGGGCCCCCAGCTCAGGCCGCGGCTTGCTCGGCGGCCGCGTCGGCGAGGTCGGCCCAGGCATCGAGATGAACCGCCAGCCCTTCGGCGATCCGTCGCGCCAACAGCGGTGGCACCGCGTTGCCGACCTGACGGGCGACGCTGGTCATCGCCTGGTGCTCGGGGAAGACGAAGTCGTCGGGGAAGCTCATGCAGCGGGCGGCCTCGCGGACGGTGATCGGGCGGTGCGCCGAGGGATGCAGGTAGCGGCCCTTCTCCGGCTTGAAGAACTCGGTGCGGATCGTGTAGGCGGGACGGTCCCACCAGAGCCTGCCGAAGACGTCCGTCGTCCCGGTCGGCTTGTCGCGCCAGCATTTGGGGACGAGATCCCCCAGCCCGGCGCGGTCGAGGTTGCGCTGCATCTGGAACCGATTGCCGCCGTCGCGCGGCACCGCCTTGTACCGGCGCACGCTGAACGGGCGCGGATTGCGCGAGCGGTGCCAGGCGGCGCCGTCGGGGGTCGCCGACAGCCCCTCGACGGCTTCCCGGAACGTCACCCAGTCCGGCCGGTCGTGCTCGAGGCTCGGGTCGGCGTGCGTCGCCTGGGGCCACGGCACCGGTCCCCGCCTGGTCCCGATCGCGATCGCCCGCCGGCGCCGCTGCGGGACGCCGAAGTCGGCGGCGTTGAGGACTTCCTCGTCGACGACGAAGCCGAGGTCCTCTTCGGCGCGCACCTTGAACGCCGCGTACTCGGCTGAGGCAAGAAGCTCCGGCACGTTCTCCATCACGAAGACCTCCGGGTCGGCCTGCTCGAGCGCCCGCACGTACTCGCGCCAGAGCCCGCGCCGCTCGAAACCGACGGCGTCGCGGTTGAGCGGCGAGAAGCCCTGACAGGGCGGCCCGCCGATGACGACGTCGGCCGAGGGGAACACCGCGACGTCCTCGATCGGCACCTCGGCGACGTGGTCGGGGCCGAAGTTGAGGCGATAGGTCTCGGCCGCGTCGCGGTCGCACTCGACGGCGAAGACCGGCTCGAATCGACCGCTGTCGGTGAACCCGCGAGTCATCCCGCCGCAGCCGGCGAACAGGTCGATCAGCTCGTAGCGACGGCGAGACGACATTCCCCCTAACCCTAGAGTCGGCCCCAACGGAAAAACGGGGCCAGCCGAGCCTGACCGGCCTCGCTCTCCAGGGTCAGCGCCGGAAAGCGGTCCTCGGTTCGTTCGCCGACCATGGCCGGCATCATCGCCCACCTACCATTGACGAGCCTCTTCCTTTCCCCATGGAACTCGGCATCTACACCTTCGCGGAGTTGACGCCCGACCCCTCCGGCGGGCCGACGATCACGGCGCGGGAGCGGCTGCGGAACCTGATCGAGGAGATCGAGCTGGCCGACCAGGTCGGGCTCGACGTCTTCGGCGTCGGCGAGCACCACCGGCCCGACTTCGCCGTCTCCTCTCCGGCCGTCGTACTTGCCGCGGGGGCGGAGCGCAGCGATCGGATCCGACTCACCAGCGCCGTCTCGGTGATCAGCTCCGACGATCCGGTGCGGGTCTTCCAGGACTTCGCGACGCTCGACCTGATCTCGGGCGGGCGGGCGGAGATCATGGCCGGTCGCGGGTCCTTCGTCGAGTCCTTCCCGCTCTTCGGCTTCGAGCTCGAAGACTACGACGAGCTGTTCGCAGAGAAGCTGGAACTGCTGCTGGCGGTGCGGGAAGGGACCGAGGTCAGCTGGGAAGGTCGCTTCCGCGCCCCGATCGAAGGCCGCGGCGTCTATCCCCGCCCGATCCAGGACCCGCTGCCGATCTGGGTCGCGGTCGGCGGCTCGCCCCAGTCGGCGATCCGCACCGGCCACCTCGGCCTGCCGATGGCACTGGCGATCATCGGCGGCGAGCCGGTACGCTTCCTCCCCTTCGCCGAACTGCACCGCGCCGCCGCGATCGAGGCCGGCCACCCGGCGCCCCCACTCGGCATCAATTCGCACGGCTTCCTCGCCGACGACCCCGACGTCGCCGCCGACCTCGCCTACCCGGCCTTCGCGACGATGATGGACCGGATCGGCCGCGAGCGCGGCTGGCCGCCGATGACGCGGGAGGCGTTCGAAGCGAGCCGCGAGCTGCACGGCGCCAACTTCGTCGGCAGCCCCGAGCAGGTGGCGGAGAAGATCATCTACCAGCACGGGATCTTCGGCCACCAGCGCTTCATGATCCAGTTCAGCGTCGGCACCCTCCCCCACGCCGACGTGATGCGGTCGATCGAGCTCTTCGGCACCGAGGTCGCACCCCGCGTGCACCGCGAGCTCGACAGCGTCGAGCCCCGGGCAACGGCCACTCAGCCTCAGACGGCCGAGTCGCCAAATTCCCTTTCGTAGGAGTCATAGCTCGTCAAGGGTCTGACCCGCGAGCGATCCACATGGGGCGCGCTGAGCGCGCCAACTGTGCGACTTCTTCGCCTCGACTCCCCTACGGCTGCTGCAGCACCGAGAAGATGTTCCCAGCCGGATCTTTGAACCAGGCGACCAGCGGCCCCGGGCTGCGAGAGATCCCCTTCTCGTCCTGCTCGAAGCCGTCGTAGCGCTCGAACTGGACTCCCTTCGCAGCGAGCTCGTCCACGGCCGCGTCGACGTCGTCGACTTCGAAGTTGAGGACGGTGTAGGTGGCCGGGACGAAGTCCTCTTTGCGGTAGACGAGGGTGTCGCGGCCGCCGTCGAGGTTGATCGCCATCAGACCGTGCTGCTCGTCGAACGTCGTCGTCTTCAGGCCGAGCGTCCCCTCGTAGAAGTCCTTCGCCCTCTCCACGTCGTCAACGGCGAACCCGTTGTATGCCTTGCTTTCGGCGAGCATCTGCGGCTCCTTTCGATTGCTCTCGATTTCGACCCCTTACCCATTAGACCGCCCCGGTCGCCGAAAGTCATCGCCGACCCTGCTATTCCCCTTCGCCGGAGGGCCGGCGCCGCTGGCGCTTGCGCTCGCCGGCGCGGCGCTTCCGCTCGAGCCGGCGCTGCCGCGAGGCTCTGGTGGGGCGCGTCGGCCGGCGTCGCCGCGGCACCCGCAGCGCCGCGGCGATCTTTTGCGCCAGCCGCTGCAGCGCCAGCTCGCGATTGCGGGACTGGCCGCGGGCGTCCTGGGCGACCGCGGTTACGACACCACCGGCGCGCTCCAGCAGCCGCGCCCGCTGCGCCTCGTCGAGCACCTGCGAGGCCTCGACGTCGAAGACGGCTTCGACCCTCGAGGCGGTGACGTTGGCGTGCTGGCCACCGGGGCCCGAGGATCGGCTGGTGCGCAGCTCGATCTCCGCCAGCGGGATCGAGAGCCGCTCGTTGATCCTCAGCTCGTCGGCCATCGACCCACGCTAGCGCCGGGCTAGCCGGCGAGCTCGGGGATGTAGCGCCGCAGATGCTCGTCGATCGTCTGGCGCACCCAACGCTGTGTCTCCGGGTCGGCCATCCGGTACCGGCCGAGCAGCATCCTCTGGTCGTCGAGCGGCAGGCCGGCGATCTCCCAGCGCACCGCCAGGCGCTCGAACAGGGCCTCCGAGCGCCGCCGCCAGGCGTCCTCGAGCGAGGCGGCATGGCCGGCGGGGGGCTCGCCGATCTTGGCGATCGTCGGGCCACTCAGCGACTCGCGCAGGGTCAGGATGTTGCCCTCGGGATCGGTGTAGTCGATCGTCACCGCTTTCTGCCGCGGCCGGCGCTGCTTCTTTCGCTTCGCCATTCGGTCGAGTTTGCCGGCCCGGAGCGCAGGAGTAGCCTCGAATGCCGTGGCAGCGATGAGCTTCATCGGCGTCCCGATCGACTCCGTCGGCCGCAGCGGCGGCACCGAGCGCGGGCCGACCGCGCTGCGCGAGCTCGGCCTCGCAGCCGCCCTGGGAGGCGATGACGAGGGCGACCTGGATCTGCGGATCCGCGGCCAGACCCGCGATTCCGAGACCGGCATCGTCGCCGTCGCCGAGGTGCTGCGGGCGACGGAGACGATCCGAGCGACGGTCGCCGAGAAACTGGGGGCCGGCGTCCGACCCTTCCTCGTGGGTGGCTGCTGCGCCGAGCTGCCCGGGGCATTGGCGGGTGCGCGGGACGCCCTCGGCGCGGTCGGCCTCGTCCATTTCGACGGCCACCTCGACCTCTACGACGGCAGGACCTCGCCGACCGGCGAGGCGGCCGACATGCCGATCTCGGTCGGGCTTGGCCTCGGGCCCGAGGCCTGGGTCGAGACCTGCGGCGGCGCCTCGGTCGCCGCCGAGCGGGCCGCCCTGGTCGGCTACCGCGACCGCGAGGAGGCGGTCTCGCACGGGATGCGCCAACCGGAGCAGATCTCGCCGACGCCGCTGCTGTGCCCGGTCGAGCAGCTGCGCGCGATCGGCCCGGCGGAGGCGGCGACCCGAATCACCGTGATCATCGGCGAACAGGGTCCGTACTGGCTCCACTTCGACGTCGACGTCCTCGACGAGTCCGTCTTCCCCGCCACCGACTACCTCAGCCCGGGGGGAATCGACTGGGACGACCTCGGCGCGGTGCTGGCGCCACTCCTCTCCTCGCCGGCGCTGATCGGCGCCTCGCTCGCCTGTTACAACCCGGAGAAGGACTTCCACCGCGCCTGCGGCGAGGCGCTGGTCGAATCCCTGACCGTCGCCGTGCGCGCCCGAGGCTAGGCAAGTGCGTCGATCTTCGCCGCGAGCTCGAAATCGGCCGCGCTGAGGCCGCCTTCGGAATGGGTCGTGATCTTCACCGTCACCGTGTCCCAGGAGATCTCCAGGTCCGGGTGGTGATTCATCTCCTCGGCAGGTTCGACCAGTTTGTCGACGAAGGCGACCGAACCGACGAAGTCTCCGCATTTGAACTGCTTGACGATTTCGGATCCCGCGCGCTCCCAGCCACTGAGCTCGGCGAGCTTGGCCTCGATCTCGGAGTCGTCGAGCAGCGTCATCGCCCTTATGCTGGCAGGCGGGAGAACTCTGTGCAATGAGCGAGTCCAAGCCGGTCCTCTGGCAAATCGACGTCTCGCACTTCAGCGAGAAGGCACGCTGGGCGCTCGCCTACAACGAGGTCGAGCACGTGCGCCGCTCGCCGATGCCGGGTGCCCATATGGCCATCGCCCTCTGGCTCAGCCGCGGCGCCACGAAGACCTTTCCGATCCTGCAGCTCGACGGGGGCACGATCACCGACTCCACCGAGATCGTCGCCGCGCTCGAGGAGCTCTCTCCGGAGCCGTCCCTCTATCCCTCCGACCCCGAGCAGCGACGCCGCGCCCTCGACCTCGAGGACTACTTCGACGAGGAGCTGGGACCGCACATCCGATTGCTCGCCTGGCACGAGCTGATCGGCGAGCCGCAGCTGCTCGGTGAATTGGCCGCTCGCTCGGCACCAGGACCGCTGGGCAAGGCCAAAGGGCTCACCGGCGCCTACGCCCGCGTCTTCACCAGCCTCCGTTTCGGCGCCGGCGACGACAGGGCAGCCGATGTGGCCAGGGACAAGGTTGTCGCAGCGATGGACAGACTCGACACCGAGCTGGCGGCGAGCGACAGCGACTACCTGGTCGGAGAGGGCTTCAGCGTCGCCGACCTCGCCGCCGCCTCGCTCTTCTATCCCTTGGTGCGCCCGCCCGAGGGCCCGATGCCCGCGGACATCGGCAGCCCCGAGGCCCTCGAGCGCTTCCGCGAGACGCTCAGCGAACGCCCCGGCTTCGCCTACGTCGAAGAGATGTTCCGACGGCATCGCAAGCCGGCTCGGCCGACGGCCTCGAGCGGGATCGGCTGAAAAGAAGTCACAGATTTGTTGCAGTTTGCAGACAATACGTCGCATTTATCCCGCTAGGCTGCCACCATGCAGCGGATGGCATGGACTGACGAGAGGCTCGAGGAGCGCTTCGACGGAATCGACCGTCGCTTCGACGAGGTCGATCGTCGCTTCGAACAAGTCGATCACCGCTTCGAACAAGTCGATCGTCGCTTCGAACAAGTCGACCGTCGCTTCGATGAAGTCAACAGCAGGATCGACGGCGTCCGGGTCGACCTATCCGAACTGAGGCAGGGCGTAGCCGCCCTCCAAACCACGCTGAACCGCGGCAGCATCGGCGTCATCCTCGGGTTGATCGGCGTGATCGGCGCAATCCTCGCCAGCGGCGGCTGAAGGTCAGCCGCCGATCGGCATCCGCGGGGCGGCGCCCCAGAAGACCACCGTTCCGAGCATGCCGAGGATGTGGACGGCGACGATGTTGAAGACCATCGACTTCGCGGTCGCGGTGCCGACGCCGACCGGGCCGCCGGAGGCCGTGTAGCCGTAATAGCAGCCCACCAGCACGATCACGGTCGCCATCGTCATCCCCTTCACCAGGCTGAATACGAGGTCCGTGGGGTCCTGGAACATCCAGAAGATCAGCGAGTACCCGCCCGCTGATACATCGGCGACCTGCTCGACCACGGCCAGGTAGCTGGCCGCGTACATCACCCCGATCCCGACCAGGTAGATGAACGGCAGCGCGATCCAGGCTGCCAGCAATCGGGTCGCGCAGAGGAAGGTGACCGGCGGCACCCCCATCACTTCGAGGGCATCGATCTCGTCGGAGATCCGCATCGCGCCGATCTCGGCGACGATCCCGGTCCCGACCTTGGCCGAGAGGATGTAGCCGAAGGCGTAGGGCAACGCCTCGCGGAGGTCGCAGAAGGCGGCAAAGAGGCCGGCGTAAGAGGGAACGCCCTGGGCGCGAAAGAAGTAGGCGCCCTGGATTCCGCACTGGAGGCCGAGGATGAAGACGAAGGCCCAGATGATCAGGGCCGAGCCGAGGATCAGGATCCCCGCCTGCCGGATCGACTCGCCGAAGAACCGCAGTGCCTTGCCGGAGTAGACGAGGCCCGTCACGCGGATGCCGAAGCGCCCGATCTCGCCGAACGAGTCGAGCCAGGCCCGCGGGACCTCGAGTCGACCGATCATCGGATCGTCTGCAGGTCCGGGTTGGTCGCCAACAGCACCGCGGTGAAGACGTAGCTGAAGGCGAAGACGCCGACCAGCGAGATCACCACCGCCTGGTTGACCGCGCGGCCGACGCCCGCCGCCCCGCCGGAGGCGGTCATCCCCTTGTAGCAACAGACGACGGAGATGATCGCCCCGAAGGTGGTGCACATCAGGACCGACCCCCAGAGGTCGGTCACCGAAGCGTTGGCGAAGAGGGTGGCGAAGAAGCCGCCGAGCGACTGGTGATAGAGCAGCTCGGCGGCGATCCCGGCCGTGAGGCCGAAGACGATCGCGAAGATGTCGAGCAGGGCGGTGACCATCATCAGCGCCAGGAAGCGGGGCACGACCAGGTTCTTGATCGGGTCGACCCCCAGCACCTGCAGGGCGTCGAGCTCCTCACGGATCTTGCGGGCGCCGAGGTCGGCGGTGATCGCGGTGCCGGCCACGCCGCTGACGACTACCGCGGTGACGACCGGCCCGATCCAGCGGATCGCGGTGAGGACGAAGAAGCCGCCGAGCCGATCGAGCGCGCCGAAGACCTGGAGCGGGCCGGCGGCCTGCAGTCCGGGGGCGCCGAGGTTGAGGGCAAAGGTCGAGATCAACAGCGGGAACCAGCACAACCTGAGGGCAAAATGGAACTGGTCGATCAGCTCGCCGCCGTAGGGGTAGGGCGGGCGCACCGCGGAGGCGATCGTCCGCGTGGTCAGGAGCATCATGTTCCCCACCTCGACGAACAGCGCGGTGAAGGAGCCGGCTCTCCTGGCTACGGCTTCGAGCGCCACCGGCTCATCGCCTTGCCGAGCGGCCCGCGGCCCTCGGCTTCGTGGCTGACCCGCTGCTCCGCCGCCCGCTGGGCTTCGGAGAGCTGGGCGATCAGCGTGTCCCGGGTCTGCTCCAACTCCTCCACCCCGGCCACGTGCGCGACGGCCCGACGCGGCGCCGTCGGCATGTCGGCAGGGAGGTCACGGGCGTAGGAGGCGAGCTCGGCCTCGAGTCGGCCGATCTGCCGGCGCAGCTCCTGGCGCACCTCGAGCTTCTCGCTCTCCGGTTCGACGCCGGCGCAGGCGATCGCCACGATCGCCAGATCGCGCGGCCCCAATCCGGCCTCACGGGCGCGTCGCAGCGCATCGGCGGCGATCTCCTCCAGCTCCGGGCTGGAGTCGACCTCAGCGGCGACGAAGGTTCCCTTGCCGTGGCGGCTGACGACGAGCCCCTCCCGCTCCAGGCCCTCGTAGACCCCGCGCACGGTGTTCACGTTCACGCCGGCCCAACCGGCGAGCTCCCGAAAGCTCGGCAGCCGCTCGCCGCTCCCCAACTGCCCGGTCGCGATCAGCGCGCGCAGCCGCCATGTCAGCTGCAGCCCCACCGGCAGCTCGTCGCTGGGATCCGTAGCGAACGGGTTCGGCTCGACTTGGGATTGCTGTGCCACTAGAGCACACAGTAACCGCAACAACTGTGCTGGTCAAGCACACAGCTACGCCGTCAGAACGCTATGCCGTCAGAACGATCTTCAGCGCTTCGCGGCGGTCATAGATCCCGTAGGCCTCGGCGGCGTCGTCGAGCGACATGTGGGCGCTGACCAGGGGCGAGGGGTCGAGTTTTCCCGCCTCGATCAGAGCGAGGACGCGATCGACGTGGGCGATCACGTTGGCGAGCCCCAGCCGCAGCTCCAGGCCCTTCAGCCAGGCCAGGCCCAGCGGCACCTCGCCGCGGCCGGCATAGGCGCCGATTCCGGAGACGGTGCCGGCGTCGCGGGCGAGGCTGATCGCCAGCCCGAGCGGACCAGGGTCGCCGACCGCGTCGACGGCGACGTCGACCCCGATGCCGTCCGTCGCCGCGCGCACCTCCTTCTTCGGCTCCTGCTCGGTCAGGTGCAGGGCGGTCGCTCCGAAGGAAGCGGCCATCGCCAAGCGGTCCTCGACCGTGTCGACGGCGAAGACCTGCACGGCGCCGCCGGCCAGCGCCGCCTGGACGGCACAGAGTCCCACCGGACCGAGGCCGAGCACGGCGACGGTGTCGCCGGAGCGCATTCCCGCGTGGGCGACGGCGTGGTAGCCGGTCCCCATCACGTCGCCGGCGAAGAGGGCGACGTCGGAGGACATCCCCTCCGGCACCCGCCGCAGGGTGAGGTTGGCGCGAGGAACCAGCAGCTGCTCGGCCTGGGCTCCCTGAAGATTGCCGAGGTTGGCGCCGTGGCCGAAGGTCTGGCCCTTTTGGCAACGGTGGTAATCGCCGCGCAGGCAGGCGGCGCAGGTCGCGCAGGCGGTGTGAAAGCAGCCGAGGACGCGGTCGCCGACCCCGACCCGGTGGACGTCGTCGCCGGCGGCGAGGACGGTGCCGACGAACTCGTGCCCGATCGTGAAACCCGGCTCGACCGGGACGCGGCCGTGGTAGATGTGGAGGTCGGAGCCGCAGATCCCGCTCGCCTCGACCCGCACGACGACGTCGTCGGCAGCGGCTATCTCGGGATCCGGCTTCTCCTCGACCCGAACCTGCTCCGGGGCCTGAAAGGTGACGGCGCGCATCAGTCGGACCCTATCCGCCCGTGGGCATGTCCCGCAGGTCTGGAATCGGCTGCGGCCGGTCCGGAATCGTTCAGACGCTGACGCCGGCGACCTGGAAGCGGTTGCCCTCGCCTTCGGGGCTGGCGGTCTCGGCGATCCGGGCCTCCAGCGCCAGCTCCCGCTCGAAGTCGGCGGCCTCGCCGTGCTGGAAGGAGACGTCCTTGCCCTCGAGCAGCTCGATGAAGACCTCGACGAAGCGTGCGTCCAGCTGTTTACCGGCGACCCGGCGCAGCTCGACGATCGCGTCGTAGCTCGACATCGGGGTGCGGTAGGAGTCGCGCGCGGTCATCACGTCGTAGGTGTCGGCGACGGAGATGATCCGGGCCGGCTCGGGGATGTCGTCGCCGGCCAGACCGCGCGGGTAGCCCTTGCCGTCGATCCGCTCGTGGTGGGCGAGGATGATCTCGGCGACCGGGCCGTAGCCGTCGAGCGAGGAGACCACGCGAGCACCCTGCTGGGGATGGCGCTTGATCAGCATCCAATCCTCGTCGGTGAGCGGCACGTTGGCCTTGAGGATGCGGTCGGGGAGGATGAACTTGCCGATGTCGTGCAGCAGCGCCGCGATGTGGACGAGCTCCTCTTCCCGCCGCGAGTAACCGGCCCGCTGGGCGATCGCCCGCGAGTAGCGCGCCACCGCGGCCGAGTGCCTGGCGGTCATCTGGTCACGCAGGTCGAGGGTGCGCAGCATCGCGCTCAACATCCCGACCTGGAAGCTGGCCAGCTGGTTGCTGCGCAGCTCCAGTTCCCGCGCCCGCTGCTGGGAAAGCAAGAGCTGACCGAGCAGGTACTGGAAGGTGACGAGGACGACACCGAAGAGGGCGATCGCCGAGATCCCGATCACGTGGTAGATGAAGGCGACCGCGACGGCGAGCATCGCACTGGCGAACTCCGACGGAAGAACCGGGGGCAGGACGCGCAACTGGCTGACGAAGGTGACTCGCTCGATGTATGCGCGGTAGCCGGCCGTGAACACGAAGTTGAGCGCCAGGGACACCTGGAAGAGGGCGAAGACCAGCAGGTAGAACCAGGAGTCGTCCTGGCTGACGTTGGCCTCCTGGGTGACGAAGCGGAAGAGCACGCCACCGATCAGCGGGAACAGCGCGTAGGTGAGGACGTTGTTGACCAGGTAATGCGGCTCGTCGCGCCAGCGAAGCCAGCCGACGAGGATCGTCATCACCCCGATCAGCGCCGCCGGGGTGCCGCCGAGGAAGACCATGGCGACCACCAGCGCGAGGAAGCTGCCCGAGACCTTTACCTTGGACTCGGTCGCGACCGCGGTCAGATCGCTGAAGATCGAGAAGGCGAGGATGACGCCGAACAGGGCGAGGTCCCAATTGCACAAGGGCGCCTCCAGCCAGCCGGCGGCGGCGACCAGCGCCAGTCCGAGCAGCATGGCCGCCGTGGCGGCGCGGGTGGATCGGGTCTCGATCATTGGCTCTTCCGACTGGGTAGGGCGAACGCTGTAGGTATTCCTGCGCGCAGCGCCATTCCCTGCGCCGGCCGGGTACGGCAGGAATGGCGAACCCGGCTGGTTTCCTACGGTAGTAGCGATGTTTCGCTCTCGCAAGCGAAGTTAGCCGGATGAGCGATTTCTCCCAGATGGCCTCAGGTCCGCCTTCGAGCCGCGGAGGTCCCCGAAAGAAGGGCCCGAAATAGACAAAGGGCGCCCGCAAGGGACGCCCGATGTCTGAAGCTTGATTGCGGTCCGATTGGTCTCGGCGCCGCGTTTGAAAAAGATCTAGTTGCGGAAGCCCATGTTTCCCCTTCCCATCCTTGGTTGAAGCCCAAGCTGTGCGTTGCTTTCAAGAACCGTCTAAATCGTTGGTGGATTTGTAGCACAGGTTGGCGAAAAGTTGTGCATCTGCAGGAAATCTTGTGCAGAAGTCGGTAGTACAAACATCGACCCATGCCCAAACCAGACCTCCTAGAGCCACTGAGGCGACCCCTCTTCCGACGCCTGGCGACTAGCTATGCGGTCAACGAGATCGGCGACTGGATGGGGATCGTCGCCCTCTCGGTCCTCGTCTTCGACCGCACCGGAAGCGTCCTGGCGACCGCCGGGCTCTTCCTCGGAACCCGCTTCCTGCCGGCTCTGCTGGCGCCAATCCTGGTGGCGCGCGTGGAGCGGCCACAGCCGCGTTTCTCATTGCCGGTGATCTATTGCGGCGAGGCGGCGGCGTTCGGCGGCCTGGCGTTGCTCGCCTCCGCCGATCACTTCTCGCTCGCCGCCGTGATCGTCCTCGCCACCGTCGACGGGGCCTTGGCGCTGGCCGGTCGGGCCCTGACCCGCGCCGTCGTCGCCAGCCTGCTCGAGCCGACGGCAGAGCTGCGGGCCGGCAACGCGCTCCTCAACATCGCCTTCACCGGCGGCGCCGCGATCGGCCCCGGCCTCGCCGGCATCGTCGTCGCCGGCCTCGGAGTGGAGACGGCGCTGCTGCTCGACGCGGTCTCGTTCTACGCGGTGGCCTGGATCCTCATCACCGCCGGACGACTGCCCCAGGCTGAGCCCGAAGAGGGACGGATGCAGGACCGCGTGCGTGCGGGCCTTGCCTACATCCGCCAGAAGGTCGAGTTGCGACGGTTGCTGGTCGCGGAGGGGGCCGCCTTCGTCTTCTTTGCGGCGGTGATCCCTGTCGAGGTGGTCTATGCCAAGGAGACCCTGGGGGTCGGCGACTCCGGTTACGGGTTGATGCTGGCCAGCTGGGGCATCGGCATGGTGCTCGGCAGCTTCCTCTTCGCGGCGGTGCGGAAGATGTCGTTGGCCTACCTGCTCTTCTTCAGCACGCTGGCGGTCGGCGTCGGTTATCTGGGCCTGGCCGTCGCGCCCACGCTCGGCGTGGCTTGCGTCGCCTCGGTGGTCGGCGGATCGGGCAACGGCGTGCAATGGGTCTCGACGATCAGCGCCGTCCAAGAGTTGACGGTGGAGGGGATGCAGGCACGGGTGATGAGCGTTCTGGAGTCGATCGGGGCGGCGATGCCGGGGGTCGGGTTCGCCGTCGGCGGCATCGTCGCCTCGATCGCGACCCCCCGCACGACCTTCCTCGTCGCAGGCGTCGGCATCTTCGCGATCGTCGCGATCGTGACCCCCTCACTTGGCCGCAACTGGCTTGAACGCGCGGCAAGTCCCACTTCATCCAAGCTTGACGTGGATGACGACGTTGTGCTGGAGTTGATCCCAGGGAGCTGGCCCATGCAGTCCGACTCGGAGGTCTAAACGTTGAAGAAGCTTTGGGGGATTGGCGCGGTAATCGCGCTTGCAGCGGTTCTGAGTCTTGGATTGGTCTCATGTGGCGGGGGAAGCAGCAGCGGATCGAGCGGTGGTAGCGGCGGCGGCAAGCAGGGCGGCACCCTCAACGCCACCTACGCCTCGTTCCCCGACTACATGGACCCCCAGCTCTCCTACACGGCGGAAGGTTGGACGGCGATGGCCGACGTCTACATCCCGCTGTTGACCTACAAGCACGCGGAAGGAACGGAAGGCAGCGAGGTCGTTCCGGGCCTGGCCAAAGAAATGCCGAAAATCAGCAACGGCGGCAAGACGTACACGCTCTTCCTGCGACCCGGCCTCAAATACTCCGATGGCACCCCGGTCAAAGCCTCCGACTTCCCCTACGCCGTCGAACGCTGCTTCAAGGTCAACTCCGGCGGCTCGATCTTCTACACGGGCATTGTCGGCGGCGAAAAATTCGCCGAAACGAAGACCGGCGGCATCCCGGGGATCAAGACGAATGACAAAACCGGCGAAATCGTCATCAACCTGACGAAACCGCGCGGAACCTTCACCAACGAGCTCGGACTGATGTTCGTCGCACCGGTTCCGAAGGGGACGCCCGAGGAAGACCTTTCGGCGAGCCCGCCTCCTGCCACCGGCCCCTACATGATCACCAACTCCGAGCCGGGCCGAGGCTGGGAATACGAACGCAATCCCCTCTGGGCGAAAGCAAACGAAAAAGCGCTGCCGGAATATCCGAGCGGCCACGTCGACAAAGCGAAGATCACGATCATCCGCAATCCGCAGACGCAGGTCAACGACATCGAACAGGGCAAGTTCGACTGGATGCAGAACCCGCCCCCGGCCTCGCGCTACTCCGAAGTCAAAGAAAAATACGAAGGCAGCCAGTTCCGCGAGGAGCCGACGATCAGCACCTACTACTTCTGGATGAACACCCAGAAGGCGCCGTTCGACGACGCCAAAGTCCGCCAGGCGGTCAACTACGCGGTCGACTCGGCGGCGCTGGAACGGATCTACTCCGGCCAGATCAAGGGCACGCAGCAGATCCTGCCGCCGGGGATGCCGGGCTACAAGAAACTCAGCCTGTACCCGCATGACATGGCGAAAGCCAAAGAAATGCTCAAGGAAGCGCACCCGTCGGACATGAACATCACCGTCTGGACCGACACCGAAAGCCCCAACAACGAAGCGGGCGAATACTACGAGGGCGTGCTCAAGGAAATGGGCTTCAACACGAAGCTGAAACAGATCAACGCGGACAATTACTTCACCGTGATCGGCAACCAGTCGACCCCGGACCTCGACACCGGCTGGTCGGACTGGTTCCAGGACTACCCGCACCCCAACGACTTCTTCCAGCCGTTGCTGTCCGGGGAAAGCATCCTGCAGACCAACAACGGGAACTTCGCCAATATCGACGTACCGGCGTTGAACAAAGAAATCAACAAACTCGAGGAAGAACAGCTCGGCCCCGAACAGGAAGCGGCCTACGCGGAACTCGACAAGAAATACATGGAACTGGCGCCCTGGGCGCCCTACGGGACCAGGACCCTGTCGACCTTCGTCTCCTCCGCCATCAACCTCGAAAGCGTGATCTTCAACCCGACGTTCGGTCACTACCTGACCAGTTTCGAATTCAACGAATAGGTCAGAATCAGAATAGGCGCGACGTGGCGATCGACCCCCACCCCAAAGAGCCCATTCCGGGCAGGGGTGGGGGTGCCGCGCCCCCCACGGCCATGCCTGATATCCCCCGCGGCGCGGAGCGGGGTCCCTGGTACCTCGCCTACAAACGGTTTGTGCGCAACCGCCTCGCGGTCGCCTTCCTCGGCCTCTTCATCCTCATAGTCCTGTTCGTGCTGGCGGCGCCGTTGTGGGCTCACCACGTGGCCCACACCGGCCCGAACCAGTCGCACACGCTGGAGAAACTCCACGTCAACGGCGAAGTCCGGGAAGTCGTGACCCCCGAAGGCAGGCCGATCGGGCCGCAGTGGTTCGAAGCCGGAGGTAAGTTCTTCCTCGGCGCCGACAGCCGGCTCGGTCGCGACGAGATGGTGCGGCTGATGTACGGCGGCCGAACCTCGCTCTTCATCGGCGTCGTCTCAGGCCTGATCACGACGATCCTGGCGGTCGTCCTCGGTCTGCTGGCCGGCTATTACAAGGGCTGGGTGGACGCCGTCATCGCCCGCACCCTGGACGTGCTCTGGTCTCTGCCCGTACTGCTGTTCGGGATTGCGCTCGGCGTCTCCCTCGCCGTCGGCGGCCTGAAGATCGGGCCGCTGGAACTGTCCGGGGGCTCGATCTGGGTGCCGATCTTCGTGATCAGCATCTTTACCGTGCCCTACGTCGCCCGGCCGATTCGCGGAGAAGTCCTCGCTCTCGGCCAGAAAGAGTTCGTCGAGGCGGCGATCGCCCAGGGGGCCGGCTCGGTGCGGGTGATGTTCGGGGAGATCCTGCCCAACCTGGCCTCGACGATCATCGTCTTCTTCGCCCTCAACATTGCCAACAACATGCTCTTCGAGGCGGCGCTCTCGTTCCTCGGGGCCGGGGTGCAGCCTCCCAACTCGTCCTGGGGAACGATGATCTCGATCGGAGAGGAACTGCTGACGACGGAGCCGCTGCTGGCGATCATCCCCGGCGTGATGATCCTGCTGACGGTGCTCTCGCTGAACATCGTCGGCGACGGGCTTCGCGACGCGCTCGATCCGCGGGCCAAAGTTCGACTCGAGGTACGCGCCGGGATCGCCGAGCCTGAGGGGACGCCGATCTGATGTTCCGCTTCATCGCCAGGCGGATCGTCGGGATGGGCCTGGTCCTCTTCGTCGTCTCGCTGCTGGTCTTCCTGATCTTCAACGTGATCCCCAACTCGCCGCCCGCGCAGCGTCTGGCGGGCAAGAACGCGACCCCGGTCCTGGTCAAGAGCATCGAAGAAGAATGGGGGTTCGACAATTCATTGCCGAGCCAGTACGTGACGATGATGAAGAAGGTGTTCACCGGCGAACTGACCTCATACTCGCCGCGGGTTCCGGTCGACGAACGAATCTTCGAAGGCGTTCCGGCGACGCTCTCGCTCAGCATCGGGGCGGGCATCATCTGGCTCTCCTTCGGGTTGCTGCTCGGGTACTTATCGGCGATCCGCGCCGGCGGGGCGCTCGACAAATTCCTCACCGGGCTCGCGGTCGCGGGGATCTCGATCCCGGTCTTCCTGATCGCGCCGGTCCTTCTGTACTTCCTCACCTACAAGCTCGAAATCTTCCCCAACGCCGGCTACGTCCCGTTGACGGAAGACCCCTGGGGGTGGTTCCAGCACCTGATCCTGCCCTGGTTCACCGTCGCCATCCTCTCGATCGGCTTCTACAGCCGCGTCCTGCGCTCGAACATGCTCGACGTCATGAACGAGGATTACGTGCGCACCGCGCGGGCCAAGGGGCTCAGCGAGCGTCAGGTGTTGACGAGGCACGTCCTGCGCAACTCCCTGATCCCGATCGTCACCCTCTTCGGACTCGACTTCGGCGCCACCGTTGCCGGCACCGCGATCATCACCGAATCGATCTTCAACATCGAAGGCGTCGGTCTCTACGCGGCCGAATCGATCGGCAAACTCGAACTCCCGCCGATCATGGGCGTGACGCTCTACGGAGCCTTCTTCGTCGTCTTCATCAATGCCCTGGTCGACATCGCCTATGCCTATCTCGACCCGCGGGTGAGACTGGGGACGTCGGCTCAGTGAGCCCGACCCCGCTCCTCTCCGTCGGCGACCTGCGCGTGGGCTTCGCGACCGAAGGCGGCCTGCTGCAGGCGGTCGACGGGGTCAGCTTCGACCTCAACTCCGGGGAGGTGCTGGCGATCGTCGGCGAGTCCGGCTCCGGCAAGAGCGTCACGGCCCAGACGATCATGGGACTCACCCGCTCCAACAACTCGCGGATCGAGGGCTCGGTGCAGCTAGAAGGCGAGGAGCTGACGACCGCGGGAGAGGCGGAGATGCGGCGGCTGCGCGGTGAGCGGGTGGCAATGATCTTCCAGGACCCGATGACCTCCTTCAACCCGGTCTACCGCCTCGGGGCCCAGATCATCGAGGCGCTCCGGGCCCATAGACCGGAGACCTCGAAGGCAGAGGCGCGGCAACGGGTGGTCGAGCTGTTCGACTCGGTGGGCATCCCCGACGCCGAGCGACGGGTCGACGACTACCCACACGAGTTCTCCGGCGGGATGCGCCAGCGGGCGATGATCGCGATGGCGCTGGCGCTGGAGCCCGACGTGCTGATCGCCGACGAGCCGACGACCGCGCTCGATGTGACGATCCAGGCTCAGATCCTCCGGCTGCTCGAGGACCTCAACCGGGAGCGCAACCTGGCGACGATCCTGATCACCCACGACCTCGGCGTGGTCGCCGAAATCGCCGACCGGGTGCTGGTGATGTACGCGGGCAGGGTGGTCGAGCAGGGGACGCTGGATGACATCTTCTACGACCCCCAGCACCCGTACACCTGGGGCCTGTTGGGATCGCTGACCAGGCTCGACCGGCCGCGGCCGAAGCGGTTGCCGCAGATCCCCGGCTCGCCGCCGTCGCTGCTCGATCTTCCCGAAGGCTGCTCGTTCAGACCCCGCTGTCCGCACGAGTTCCCGAAATGCCTGCAGCTACCGGGGCTCGACGCGCGCCTTCCCGACGCGCCGGAGCACCTGGACCGCTGCTGGCTCTCCCCCGAGGAGAAGCGCCAGAAGCGGCAGGTCGAGGGCCAGATCGGTCTGGAGGCGCCGGTATGAGCGAGGTCCTGCTCGAGGTGACCGACCTCGTCAAGCACTTCCCGATCAAGCGGGGAATCCTGATCGACCGCGTGGTCGACCAGGTGCGGGCTGTCGACGGGATCAGCTTCAGCATCGAACGGGGGAAGACGTTGGGGCTGGTCGGCGAGTCTGGCAGCGGCAAGTCGACCGCCTGCCGCACCGTGCTGCAGCTGATCAAGCCGACCTCCGGATCGGTGCGATTCGAGGGGCGGGAGATCGCCGGGCTCTCGCGGCGGCCGATGCGACCGCTGCGGCGCGAGATGCAGATGATCTTCCAGGACCCCTACGCCTCGCTCAACCCGCGCAAACGCATCGGCCAGATCGTCGGCGACCCGCTGAAGCGCCAGGGCATCGCCTCGGGCTCGACCATGCGGCAACGAGTCACCGAGCTGCTCGAGCGTGTCGGACTCTCCGCCGAGCACTACAACCGCTTCCCGCACGAGTTCTCCGGCGGACAGCGACAGCGGATCGGGATCGCTCGGGCGCTGGCGCTGCAGCCGAAGCTGGTGATCGCCGACGAGCCCGTCTCGGCGCTCGACGTCTCGATCCAGGCCCAAATCATCAACCTGCTCGACGACCTCCAGGACGAGTTCGGGCTCACCTACCTCTTCGTCGCCCACGACATCGGCGTGGTCCGCCACATCTCCGACCAGATCGCGGTGATGCACAACGGCAAGATCGTCGAGCAAGGGACGGCCGATCAGGTCTGCGAGCACCCCAGCCACCCCTACACGAAGAAACTGCTCGAGGCCGTGCCGGTCCCGGACCCGCGCGAGAGCCGCGCCCGGCGCGAAGCGGCGACCGGCGCGCGCGCCTGAGCCGACTGCGATCCTTCCGGCGTGGCCCTGCCGCTCGCCCCGCCGATCAAGCCGCAGCTGGCGCTGACGCGCAAACAGCTGCCGGTCGGCGAGGAGTGGGCGTATGAGCCCAAGCTCGACGGCTTCCGGGCGATCGTCTTCGTCGACGGCGACGAGGCTTACATCCAGTCGCGGGGCGGCAAAGCGCTCGCCCGCTACTTCCCGGAGCTGAGCTTCGAGCCCGGGCGCTGGGTTCTCGACGGCGAGCTGGTGATCCGCGATGGCGACGGCAACGTCGAATTCGACGCCCTGCAGATGCGGATCCACCCGGCCGAGTCGCGGATCGAGCTGCTCTCGAAGGAGATCCCCGCAGGCTTCGTCGGCTTCGACCTGCTGGCGGAGGGTGACGAGTCCCTGCTCGAGGCGCCGCTCGCGGAGCGGCGGGCGCGGCTGGAGGCGATCGCCGAGCGGGCGGGCCTGGAGCTGACGCCGCTGACGCCCGACGCCGAGCAGGCGGAGCGCTGGCTGGGCAGCATCGAGGGAGTGATGGCGAAGCAGCTCGACGCGCCCTACCTGCCTGGCAAGCGCAAGGGGATGGCGAAGGTGAAGCGCGAGCGGACGATCGACTGCGTGGTGATGGGCTGGCGCCCGGGCAAAGAGGAGGGCACGGTCGGCTCGTTGATCCTCGGCCTCTACGACGGCGACGAGCTGCGGACGGTCGGCCACATCTCCGGCTTCTCGGCCGCGGCCAAACGCTCGATGCGGGAGCTGCTGGCGCCGCTGGCGACGGGCCAGAGCGGGACCGCCGAGCCGAGCCGTTGGACCGGCGGCCGCGAGCTCGAGTGGGTCGAGCTGCGGCCCGAGCTGGTGATCGAGGTCGGGTACGACCACGCGGCGGCCGGGAGAATCCGCCACGGGGCGCGCTTCCACCGGTTCCGGGACGACAAAGCGCCGGCTGACTGCAGGTTCGAGCAGTTGGACGAGGGGGGCTAGAAGAGGGAGTCCTGAGCCGGCGGCTCGGGCTTCGGCGTCGGCTTCTGAGGAGCGTCCGCGCGGGCGGTTCGCATGCGGGAGCGGCCCCAGCCTTTGACGGCTCGCGTGGCTTTTTTGCGCTGCTCGGGCTTCATGAAGGCGCGGTCGTTGGCGTAGAGCTGCTCGTATTTGGGGATCAGGTCGGGGCGTTTTGCCTGGAGCCAGCCGAAGAAGACGTCGCGGACCTCGCCTTTGAGGTGGAGGGCGACGCCGCCGAGGAAGGTGGCCCCCGCCTTGCGGGCGCGGTCGACGATCGGCTGCACCTGCTCGGGGCTGTCGTTGATCCCCGGCATCAAGGGCGCGATCAGGACGCCGGAGTCGATGCCGCGGCGGCGCAGCTCGGCCAGCGCGTCGAGACGGGCAGCGGGACTGGGCGTGTGCGGCTCGGTGGCGCGCCAGGCGTCCTCGTCGAGGGTCGGGATCGAGAGGTTGACCGAGACCGGCACCCGCTTCGACATCCGTTCGAAGATCTCGACGTCGCGCATCACCAACGGCGACTTGGTCAGGATCGAGACCGGGGTATCGGCCTCCTCCAGCGCCTCGAGGATCTCCGGCATCATCCGATAGCGGCTCTCGACCCACTGGTAGGGATCGGTGTTCGTCCCCAGCGCCACCAGCTTGCGCTTCCAGCTCGGCCGCGCCAGCTCCGCCCGCAGCAGCTCCGGCACGTTGACCTTGACCACGATCTCGCGCTCAAAGTCCCGGCCCGCGTCGAGGTCGAGGTAGCTGTGCGTGCGGCGGGCAAAGCAGTTGTGGCTGACGACGCCGTTTGCGATGAAGTCGCCGGTGCCGGTCGTGATGTCGTACATCGGCACCTCGATGCCGAGCGACTCGACCGAGTCAACGCCGAGCTTCGCATCGGACTTGATCGCGATGCCGTCGATCGAGCGCTTGCGGGTGATCGCCGGGTCAATTTTTTGGAAGAGACGAAGCTGCTGAGCCAGGCCGCCGAGGAGGCGGACATTGGATACCCCGATGCGATCTGGCCCCTCGACCGTGAATGGAAAGCCGAATCGCCTCAAACCGTCGACGATTCGGCCGATGATCTGTCGATCTTTGTTGCTGATGCGCAGACTCCCATTGCGACCGCCCTCGGCATCGAAGATCCCCGCCAGGAATCCACGGGTCCACTCATCGCCGGCCGAGTCCGGCCAGCGGATCAGCTCCCTGATCCGGTCCACCCCCTGCTCCGACGAGGTGCGAATCGCCCCGATGCGACGGCGCCGGTCGCCGGCCGGCGCGAACTCGAACTCCTTAGTTCTGACACCAGCGTCGTCGAGGTAACCGGCGGCGCGTCGCAACGCCTCCTCGTCGGCCAACGCCAGTCGAAAGCGATGGACCTCGAACTTCGTCCGCCCCGGCCTCGGGTAGGAGTAAGTCCCGATGTGGCCGTCTCCGCGAATCAGCCCGCACAGATATCCGCGGCAGTACTCATCCGACTCCTGTGACCCCGGGCCCAGCGCGCCGAATCCCATCAGCTTGTCGTTCAACGTCAAAAAGGGACGCTGCCCGGGGCCCTGTTCGGCGCCCGTCACGTACTTCCATCCTCGACGCGTCAAGAAGCGGTGGTCGCCGCTGGCGGTCAACTCCGTCCCGTCTTCCAAGATGATTCGGAACGCCTCTTTGCGGGTCTGCCAGTGGGCAAGAACCTCGGTTACCTCGTAGCGCCTGTAGGCGCCGCGCCGCGCGGTGCCATAGATGGCGTCGCCGACCCGAAGGTCTTCGAGGGGTCGACTGGTCCCGTCGGACATCAGCACCGGCGTCTCCCCCACTTGGCAGTACACGCAGGCATGAGTGCAGCCCCGGTAGGGGTTGATCGTGTAGTCGAATCCGTAGCGGCCGCCGGGCACGTGGTTCAGCGCCGAGCGGGCGCGGACCTCGTGGAAGTTGATCCCCATCGCCTCCGGCGCGTCGAAGGTGCGCACGACGGTGCCGTCGCCCACTCCAGGCAGGCGGAGGTCGTTCTCGACTCGCTGCTGATCCCAACGCATACGAACGCATGTTCGCACATGCGCGTCATGGGCTAGGATATCTGACGTGAACGTAAAAAAGAGGTTCACCAGCGCCGGAGTCTCGGCCGAGCACGAGCACTACAAGTGGTGGGCCCTCTCCTGCACCAGCCTCGGGATGCTCCTGGTCGCGACCAACTCGGGCACGCTGATCATCGCCCTGCCGGACCTCGAGCGGGCGCTCGGAACCAGCCTGCTGGAACTGGTCTGGGTGATCCTCGCCTACATGATCTCCTCGACCGTGCTGGTCCTCACCGCCGGCAGACTCTCGGACCTCTTCGGCCGCAAGAGGGCGTTCGTAGCCGCCTTCGTGATCTTCGCCTTCGCCTCGCTCGGCGCCGGCTTCGCCAACGACGGCACGCAGCTGATCCTCTGGCGGATCGTGCAGGGGGTGGGCGGCGCCTTCATCTTCGCCAACGGACCCGCCTTGGTCACCGACGCCTTCCCGCGCGAGCAGCTCGGCCTGGCGATGGGGACGAACACGATGGTGGCCGCGATCGGGCTCGTCATCGGTCCCGTGCTGGGCGGCGCCCTGGTCTCGATCTCCTGGCAGTGGGTCTTCTGGTTCAACGTGCCGCTGGCCTTGGCGGGCGCGATATGGGCGGCTCTGGTCCTGCGTGAGCTGGCGCGGCGCGACACCGTCCGCGGGCTCGACCTCGGCGGCACGCTCACCTTCGTCGTCGGCCTCACCGGGCTCGTCTACGGCATCTCCCGCGGTGGCATCTCCGGCTGGAACGACCCGCTCGTGGTCGGCAGCCTGATCGTCGCCGCGATCCTGCTGCCGCTGTTCGTGCTGATCGAGCACCGCGGCGCAGCGCCGATGCTCGACCTGACGATCTTCCGCGATCGGCTCTTCGCGGCGGCGACGGGGGCAGCGTTCATCAACGGCCTCTCCCGCTTCGCCCTGATGTTCATCTTCGTCTTCTACTACCAGGGCGCCCAGGGGGACGATCCGATCACGGCGGGGATCAAGCTGGCGCCGATGGCGATCGGCATGCTGATCGCCTCCCCCCTCGCCGGCGTTTGGGCGGACCGCCATGGCTCGCGCACGCTGGCGGCGCTGGGGATGCTGGTTACCGCCCTCGGACTGGCGCTGATGACGACCCTGCAGGCCGACTCGCCCTACTGGCAGGGAATGATCTGGCTGGCCGTGGTGGGAATCGGCTCGGGGATGTTCATGTCGCCGAACACGGCGGCGATGATGGGGACGGTGCCGACCGAGCGTCGCGGCATCGCCGCCGGGACCCGCACGATGGTGCAGAACACCGGCGCCGTGATCTCGATCGCCTTCGTCCTCGCGATCATCACCGCCGCCGTCCCCAAGCCGATCCTCTTCAAAATCTTCTCCGGGCTCGCCTCCGGTCTGACCAGCGCTCAACTCGATCCCTTCATCCAGAACATGCACACGGCGCTCTGGGTGCTCGCGGCCGTCTCCCTCTTCGGCGCCGGGGTCTCGCTGCTGCGGCCCAGCGAGGTGGTCGAGGCCAGAGGAGCGCAGCGTCAGCCGACCGGCCTGACGGTCGACGAGGCGATCCGCGAGGAGATCGAGGCGACGCCATGAGCGCGACCATGCAGACGCGCGGCGAGCTGCGGATCGGCGATGTCGCCAAGCTCGCCGGCACCACGCCGCGGACGATCCGCTACTACGAGGAGATCGGCCTGCTGCCGACCGCCGCCGCCCGCGAGCCGGGGGCCCACCGCACATACGCCGAGGCCGACGTCGAGCGGCTCACCGACCTGCTGCGGCTGAAAGACCTGCTCGGGGTCTCACTCGAGGAGCTGAAGGAGCTGGTCGAGGCCGAGGACGCCCGCGACGCCCTGCGGCGCGAGTGGCAGGAGGGGGTCGAGGATCCTCTGCGCCGCGGCGAGATCCTCGAGCAGTCGCTCACCTACATCTCGCGCCAACTGGAGCTGGTGCGCCGCCGCCGCGACGAGATCGCCAAGCTCGAATCCGAGCTCCAGGCCCGGCGCAGGCGGGTACAGGCGCTGATGCGGGAGCTAACCGTCAGCTGAGGGCGTGCCGGCGGTCTGCTCCTCGAAGTGCTTGCTCAGCATCGTCACCTGGCCCTGGTAATTGGAGCCGAGGCCGGCGCCATAGAGGCGCTCGGCGGGTGCGCTCATCCGCTCCAGGCCGAGCTTGCAGACCGGCTGGCGGTGCTCGACCATGAATGAGACGTCGCGGGCGCGCACCTCGAGGGCGGCGCGACTGCCGTGGCGGCCGCCGGCCGGGTCGTAGCCGAAGCCGGGGTCGAAGAAGCCGGCGTAGTGCGTGCGCAGCTCGCCGGCGGTCGGGTCGTAGGCCATCATCTCGGCGGCGATCTGGGGCGGGATGCAGACTCCCTCCGCCGATAGCAGCAGGTAGAAGATCTCCGGCTCGAGCACGACCCTGCCGCCCGGCTCCGGGTAGACCGGGTCCCAATAGTCCGTCCAGCGGTAGGCGCGGATCCGCGAGAGGTCGACCGGAAGGCTGTTCTTCTTCGCCCGGTAGCCGACGGTGCGGTCGGCGGGGCCGGAGAGGTCGAGGCTGAGGAAGAGGCCGTCCGCGACCGCCAGCTCGGACTGGCGCAGCGCCTGCGAGTCGAGGTAGAGCAGTGGGAACTCGTCCTGGAGCTCGCGGATTTCGCCGTCGTCGAGGCGGACGTCGCCGCGCGAGAGCCGCAGCTGGTTGAGCGAGAGCCCGCTCCTGACCTGGATCGCGAAAGAGCGGGGGACGATCTCCAGGTAGAGCTTGCCGCGGTACCCGGCCCTGACGTCGTCGAAGCGGTGATGACGGTCGGTGATCACCCGGGTGAAGACGTCGAGGCGGCCGGTCGAGCTCTTCGGGTTGGCCTTGCCGCGCACGTCGTCGGGCAACGCCAGCTCCTCGACCAGCGGCACCAGGTAGGGGCGGTCGCGCTCGAGCACGGCGCCGTCGCGGAGGTCGACCCGCTGGAAGGCGAGGCCGTCGATCTTCTCCTCGACCGTCGAGTCGACGTCGGGGAGGAATGAGCAGCGCAGCGCCCAGGCGAAATCGCCGAGACGCAGGTCGATGCTGGCGGGCTGCACCGCCTCGGGACGGATGCGGTAGTCGCCGGAGGTGACCCATTCGGACTCGATCGCCCGGTCCAGCTGCTGCGAGGGCAGCACGCCCGCAGCCTCCCCGCCCCGCTCTCTCCTGGCCTGCTCGCCCGCGCTTGCCGGCTCGATCATCCGGCAGAGATTATTCGCCGCGCCTCGGCGGCGCCGAGGTGAGGCGTGAGCGCGAATTCGAGCACGTCGGGAATCAGCTCCTCCAGCTGCTCGACCTCGCCGGCCAGCACCCGCCTACCCAGCAGCGAGGCGATGCCGCCGACAACCGCCTCGTCGGTTGCCTCCGGGACCTCTCCTCCGCCGGGGGCTTCGGGGGCGCCCTCGCGCAGGTAGGGCACGAAGCTCTCCACCGCCTGCTGGTAGCGGTCGTAGACGCCGCGGCCGGCCCGCAGGCCCTCCACCAAGGCGATCCCCGCCAGCGGCGGGTCGCTGGTCAGCAGCGTGACCACGGAGATGATGCCGTCGCGAATCCGCGGCGGCCACTCGGCCTCCTCGTGCTCGGCGCAGGCGGCGCGAACCTGGTCGCGGATCCGGTCGATCGCGACCTCGTAGGCGGCGAGGAAACAGTCATCCTTACTTTCGAAGTGTTTGTAAAAGTCACTCTTTGAGACGGCGGCGCGCTGGCCGATCAATGACACAGTCGTTTTTTGATAACCCACTTCGTAGAGGACCTCGGTGAGGGCCGCGATCAGCCGCTTGCGCTGATTCTGCGCAACGAACTCAGGCGAAAGGCCATGGCGTCCTCGGGGTAAACGGTCCATTCAGTATTGGAGTCTGCCAGCGTACTGTCACTTTCGCCTCGCGGTTCCCGTCGCCTCCTCGGCTACACCGTGGTACGGAGAAAGGATGAACTCGGACAGCTCCGGCAGCAACTCCGGCGCCCGGCCCGCGCCGTCGCGCCTGATCTGCTGGTGGAGGATCCACGCGACTCCCCCCACCAGCGCCTCCTCGATAGTCTCCGGCAGGTCCGAACCACCGGGGGCGTTCTCCTTCAGCAGCGCGACGAACTCACGCATCGCGGCGTCGTAGCGCGCCGAGGCGGTGGGAGTCGCGGACAGCGCCTCGACCATGCACATCCGCGCCGCCGCCGGCCGCTCACCGACGAATCGCAGGAAGGCCGCGAGCCCGGATTCGATCCGCTGCTGCCACCCTCCCCCGGTCGCCTCGCAGGCCTCCTCGACCGCGGCTCTTGCCTCGGTCACGGTTACGTCGAAAGCGGCGAGGAAGAGGTCTTCCTTGCCCTCGAAATTGTCGTAAAGGGTCTTGCGGGCGACGCCCGCGCAGCGGACGATGTCGGCGATCTTGGTCGCTTCGTAGCCCTGCTCAGCGCTCAATTCGGCGATTGCGTCGATCATCCGACGACGCTTGTGAACTGCGACGAACTCTCGTGGAAGCTCGGGCCGAGTCGGCTTCAACTGGGCTCCCCGATGTGAGGTGGGAGCATGGTGGCAAGGATACCGGCGGTCTCGAAATCGAAGCGCGACGCGTCATCTATTCTGGTACCGTAAGGAAACTCTCGTTGTTTTTATTAAAAACCGGTGAGTTCCTAGGTGCCCCCCGATCGAATTCAGCTGAGCCAAGAGATCCTGCTGACGGCGATCGGTGACCAGTGGCCGCCCGAGCAGGTGGAAGCGGCGATCGAGCTGCTCGCGAGCAGCGACGGAAAATTTCCGCCCGGCGTCCGCAAGCTTCCCTCTCAGCTGGTGCGTGCGGTCCAGCGCGAGCGTCTGATCGTGGCGATGCTGCGGGCCGCATCCGAGCTTGGATACGGGGGCGCCAACGTCCAGGACGTGATCGAAAGGGCCGGTGTCTCCCGCCCCACCTTCTACGAGCACTTCGCCAACAAAGAGGACTGCTTCCTCGCGGCCTTCGACACCAGCGCCCAACGCCTGCGTCACAGGGTCGAAACGGCAGCCAGCAAGGGCGGCGACAGGTGGCGTGACCGCGTACGGCACGCACTCGAGGAGCTGGTGCGTTTCACCACCGCCGAACCGGACACCGCACGAACTCTGATCGTCGAGGCCCGGGCGGCGAGTGCCGCCGCCTTGGTGCGGCGGGTCGAACTGCTCGACCACTTCTCCTCCTGCCTCGACGCCCAGGCGCGGGAGCTGCTGCCCGAACCGAGCCGGTACTCGCCGATCACCGCCTCCGGCGTCGTCGGCGGCCTCGAAGCCCTGCTCTACGCGCGGCTCTGCAGGGGCGAGTTCGACGAGCTCCAGGCACTGCTGCCGTCAATGATGTACTTCGCGGTGCTCCCGTACGAGGGTCACGCCGCGGCCGGCGAAGAGCTGGCGCCGGCCGGCTGAAGCACTCGCTGCTCAGGTAGCCGCCTAAAATCCCTCGCCCCGGGGAAAGCAGGGATTCGGCTCTGCGACTAGCGGAGGGGGTGGGATTCGAACCCACGAGCGCCTTGCGACGCCAACAGTTTTCGAGACTGCCCCGTTCAACCGCTCCGGCACCCCTCCAGGGCTGCGACAAGCGAAATCCTAGCGGCGCTCAACGCTGGGGAACGGCCGAGGGGATGGGGCTACGGTTTGAGCACGACCTTCACGCACTCCTCCTGCTTGTGCTTGAAGGCCTCGTAGCCGTGGGGCACTTCGTCGAGGGCGAGTCTGTGGGTGATGATGAAGCTCGGGTCGATGTCGCCGGCTTCGATTCGCTCGAGCAGTGGGCGCATGTATTTGTGGACGTGGCACTGGCCGGTCCTGATCGTCAGGCTCCTGTTCATCACCGCCCCGATCGGGAACTTGTCCATCAGGCCGCCGTAGGCCCCGATCACGGAGACCGTGCCGCCGTTGCGGCAGGCGAGGATCGCCTCGCGGAGCGCGTACGGGCGCTCGGTCTCCAGCCGCGCCGCCTGCTTGACCCGGTCGTAGGCGTAGATGGCCCCGTGGGCGTGATGCGCCTCCATGCCGACCGCGTCGATGCAGGCGTCCGGCCCGCGGCCGGCGGTCATCTCCTTCAGTTCCTCGACCACGTCCGGGCGCGCTTCGTAGTCGATCACGTCGGTCGCGCCGGCCTTGTCGAGCGCCATCCGCAGGCGGTAGTCGAAGCGGTCGATGACGATCACCCGCTCGGCTCCGAGCATCTTGGCGCTGGCCGTGGCGAACTGCCCCACCGGTCCGGCGCCCCAGATCGCGATCACGTCTCCCGGTTCGATGTCGCACATCTCGGCGCCCATGTAGCCGGTCGGGAGGATGTCCGAGAGGAAGAGCACCCGCTCGTCGGGGAGATCGCTCTTGATCTTCAGCGGACCGACGTCGGCGAACGGGACGCGCGCGGCTTCCGCCTGACCCCCCGGGTAGCCGCCCAGCATGTGGGAGTAGCCGTAGATTCCGGCGATCGGTTGGCCCCACATCTTCTCGGCCATCCCGGCGTTGGGGTTCGAGTTTTCGCAGACGGAGTAGAGCTCGGCGTCGCAGGCGTTGCAGTTGCCGCAGGCGATCGGAAAGGGGACGACGACACGGCTGCCGGGTTTGAGGTTGGTGACGTCGGAGCCGACGTCGGTGACCGTGCCCATGAACTCGTGCCCGAAGATGTCGCCTTTCTTCACCGTCGGCACGTAGCCGTCGTAGAGGTGCAGGTCGGAGCCGCAGATCGCCGTCGAGGTGATCTGCACGACGGCGTCGCGAGAGTTGAGGATCTTCGGATCCGGGACCTCGGCGACTTCGACCGAGTTTCGACCCGAGAAGACCGTCGCTTTCATCGCCTGCTCCCCTCCGCGAGCGGCTGTGCCGGTCGCTGTCTGATGTGTCGGCGGGCGCTGGTGCCCTCGGGGCTGCCCTCGCTGCGGACCACGAAGCCGGTCTCCATCACCTGCTTGAAGCGGCGCAGATCGTCCTTGGTCTGCTGCGTCGGCTCCTCGCCGAACGCCTTGGCCAAGAGCTCGCCGACCTTGCCGCCCGGAAGGTCGTAATCGAACTCGACGTGGACCTCGGTGCCCTGGTTGCGCGGAGCGTCGACGAAGCGGACCTTGCCGGAGTTCTCGACCCCGGACCCCTCGAGCGAGTGCCAGGCGATCAGCCTGCCCGGCCGCTCCTCCTCCAGTTCGGCGTCCCACTCGATCTTCGTGCCGACCGGTGCCTTGACCTTCCAGTGCGTGCGCCGCCCGCCCCGGTTCTCGACCGACTCGACATGGCCCATGAAGGTCGGCAGGTTCTCGAAGTTGCGCCAGAACCCGTAGACGTCCTCTCGCGCTCTCTTTACGGTCACCGCGGCCTTCACGTGCATCGGTCCGCCTCCGTTCGCTCTCTGGTCCGGTTGCTGCCGCCGTTCCCTGGCTCGATCGTGGGCCTCTTCGGAGTTGCGACCGCTCAGTCGCAAGGCGGTGTAGAGGTCGACCACGGTGATCGTGGCGACGTTGCCGATCGCGATCCCGAGTCGTGTGGCGTTCCGCCGCTTCCCGCGCCAGGCCAGTCCCAGCAGCGTCAGGTCCGTCGCATCGCCGGCGACGCGCATCCAGATCGGCATCGCCCGGCGCCGGCCGGTGGCTTCGATCAGCGCGAAGGCGGCAAGCTCCCTGGCGCCGACGATGCCCTGCCAGCGCCGAGCCTCGGCGTCGTCACGGATGCCGGCCAATTCGTTGACACGGTCGGGCGCCGCCAGCTGGAGAGTGCCGAGACCGAGGCTGAAGCAGGCGAGGAACCCGGCCAGGCGTTCGTCGGTCGAAGCAGGCATGCCCCCTTTCTGCCCCTCGGCCGACAGGCAGAATCACAACCAGGGGTTGTATCTGCGGTCGGGCTCGGCGGCCCGCGCGCTCTCGAGCGCCTCGGCAGCCGAAGCCAGGCTCGCCCTCGCCTTCGGCAGCAGGGCCCGGCCCGCGGGGGTCAGCTCGACTCGGCGGGTCGTGCGGAAGAAGAGGGTGCGGCCGATCTCCCGCTCCAGGCACCTGATCTGGCTCGACAGCGCCTGCTGCGAGATGCCGACCGTCACCGCGGCGCGCGAAAAGTTCAACTCGCCCGCGACGGCAACGAAATATCCGAGCCGCCGCAGGTCCACGATCTCGCCTGGCCCACTCAATCGACCAACTTCCACGACCTGAACGTCGTCGTCGGCACTCCGCATGGCGGCAGATACCCCTCGACCGGCCGGCGAAAACGGGTGCATTGCTCAATTGACCCCTCCGGGCTGTCGATCAAAACGGCGTGGACCTCGGCGAGCAGACTCGAATCGGGCGGTTCTTCGACCTTCATCCTCGGCTGCTGCGAGGGTTGGCACTGGTCGCCCTGGCCTGGGCCCTGGGCTACCTGACCTGGCGTGTTGGCTGGAGCGGCCGGGGAGCGAGCCCGGTCCTCTTCGCGATGCTGTTGGCTACCGAGATCTACGGCGTCTACGCGCTGGCGATCCTCACCTGGTTCTCCTGGTCGCGACCCGCGGCCGTGCGCCCGGAGGCCAGCGAGGGACGCGCGGTCGACGTCTACGTCTGCACCTACGACGAGCCCGCCGAGGTGGTGATGGCGACGCTGGCCGGCTGCCGCGCCCTGACCTACCCGCACACGACCTGGCTGCTCGACGACGGCCGCCGACCGGAGATGGAGGAGCTGGCGAAGCTCGCCGGCGCTCGCTACCTGACCCGGGAGGACAACTCGGACGCCAAGGCGGGGAACCTCAACGCCGCCCTTCCCCGCACCGAGGGGGACCTGGTGCTGATGCTCGACGCCGACCACGTGCCGATGCCCGACGCCCTCGACGCCCTGGTCGGCTACTTCGACGACGAGCGGATGGCGCTGGTGCAGACGCCGCACGACTTCTTCAACCACGACTCGGCCCAGCACTACGCCGTCGGGCGCCACGAGCAGTCGCTCTTCTACCGGGTCGTCTGCCCCGGCAAGGACCGCCATGGTGCCGCCTACTGGTGCGGCTCGGCGGCGCTGATCAACCGCCACGCCCTGCTCGACATCGGCGGCGTCGCCACCGAGACGATCGCCGAGGACTTCCACACGACGATCCGACTGCTGCGCGCCGGCTGGCGCAGCCGCTACCACGACGAGGTCCTCGTCCAGGGCCTTGCCCCGCACGACCTCGACGGCTACCTCCTGCAGCGCGACCGCTGGGCTCGCGGCAACCTCGCCGTCTTCAGCCTGCCGGAGTCCCCCCTGCGCGCCCGTGAGCTGCGGCCGCTGCAGCGCCTCTCCTACCTCGCCAGCCTGCTCGCCTACCTGGCGCCGCCGATGCGACTGCTGCTGCTGTTGACGCTCGGGCTGGTGCTGTGGACGGGGGAGCTGCCGATGAAGATCAGCGTCGCGGCGCTGGCGGCGTTGTGGCTCCCGTCTGTCCTGCTCAACCTCGGCGCCGGCGCGGCGCTGGCCCGCGGCTACATGCGGATCCCCGAGACCGCCCACTACGAGCTGCTGACGATGGAGATCTACACCCGGGCCCTGCGTTGCGTCCTCCGGCCCGGACACACCGCCTTCGAGGTGACCCCGAAGCAGGGGCGCGACGGCGGCGGCCTCGACGCCGTGCGGAAGCTCCACCTGGTGCTGTTCTGCGCGGTGCTGCTCGCCGGCGGCACCCTGATGCGCCTGCTCGACCTGGCGGGGGTCGGGCCGCTGCCGGACATGCCGGGGATCGCCGCCGTGATCGTGCCGTTGCTGGGGCTGTTCGAGCTCCGGCGCCTGCTCAAAACCGTGCTCACGATCGGGCGACGGCGCCAGCGGCGGATCGTCTATCGCTTCGAGGGCGACGCCGAGGCGCATTGCTTCACCGACGAGGCCCACGTGCCCGCGCGGCTGGTCGACGCCAGCGCTTCCGGGCTCGGGCTGGTCGCCGAGGCGCCGCTCGAGATCGGCAGCCGCCCGGCAATCCTGCTGGAGCTCGCCGACGCTTCCGGTGCCGCGCACGAGGTGGCGGCGCGGGTCGAGGTGCGCAGCTGCCGCGAGGTCGACAGCCGCTTCCTCGTCGGCGCCACGATTGCCGAGATCGACCCCGAGTCCCGCCTGCAGCTGATGGAGTGGTGCTACGTCGTCTGCAGCCACGAGCGACTGCGGGGCGGTCGTCCCGGCACCCCGATCCGCGCGAGCGAAGCGATCGTCGTCTCCCTTGACGATTACCGAGCCACGCCGGCAGCCTCCGCCGCGGTTCCGCTGCCGGCGCTGGAACAGGTCTGACGGTGGTGTTCCAGAACGCCTAGCTAGGCTTTCCCGGCACCCCGGAGAGGTGTCCGAGTGGCTTAAGGAGCGCGATTGGAAATCGCGTGGGCGGGGTTAACCCGCCTCGTGGGTTCGAATCCCACCCTCTCCGCTACCGGCGTGGCCGACGATCAGCGGAAGACGCCGGTGTGGCCGAGGGAGTAGCGGCCGGGTTGCGGGTAGACGCAGAGGCCGTGGGGGCCGTTGCCGACGGGGATGCGGGCGAGCAGCTTGCCGTTGCGGGTGCTGATCGCGTAGACCTCGGCGTCGTAGCGGCCGGAGAGCCAGAGGATCTTGCCGTCGGCCGAGACGCCCCCCATGTCCGGGCTGCCGCCTCCCGGCAGGACCCACTTGTCGACGACGCGGTGCTTGGCGAAGGAGATCACCGAGACCGACCCCTCGTCGCGGTTGGAGACGTAGAGATAGCGGGAGTCGCGGCTGGCGTAGAGGCCGTGGGCCCCGGCTCCGGTGGGGATGAAGCCGATCCGCCGGAAGGTCCGGGCGTCGATCATCCAGACGCCGCCTAAGTTCATGTCGGCGACGTAGAAGACCCGACCGTCGGGGGACAGCTTGACGTCCTGTGGCATCGCACCCCGCTTCAGGGAGAGGGTTCGGTCGAGCTTCTCGCGGGCGAGGTCGACCTCGATCAGCTTGGCGCCGAACTCGCAACTGGCGACGAGCTTGCGACCGTTGGCGGTGAAGTCCATATGGTCGACGCCTGGGCACGGCACCAAGAGCGAGTGGTGCAGGCCCATCGTCTGCGCGTTGCGGAAATCGAGCCGCCGCAGCCGCTCGGCGACGACGATCGCGTAGCGCCCGTCCGGGGTGAAATAGAGGTTGTACGGGTCGGCCACCGGGACCGGCCTCCCCGGCTTTCCGCTTGCCGGGTTGATCGGGGTGAGGCTGTTCCCTTCGTCGCCGTCGACCCAGAGGGTCTTCAGGTCGTAGGAGGGGGTGACGTGCTGCGGAAGCGCGCCGACCGGGAATTCGTCGATCACCTTGAACCTCTTCGGATCGATCACGCTGACCGTGTCGCTTTCGCTGTTCGGCACGTAGACGCGTTCGGGGAAGCGCCGTACGACCGGCGAGAGCATCCCTGCCCGGTCGGCCGCGTAGACGTCGTCGGGATTCAGCAGCGGAGGGATGCTGAATTCCCGTGGCTGCGGCCGCGACCGTCGCGCTTTCGCGGTCGTCTCGGTGCCCTGCGTGCTTTCGGAGCTGCCCGAGCCGCAACCCGCGACGAGCAGCACACCCACGGTCAGGCAGGCAATCAGCAGGAGCCGGGATCTGTGCACGTCGTCCCCCTTTAAAACGCTCTCAGGGACCTCAGCATCCTCCGATTAACGGGAGGTAAGAACCCGCATCCGACTTTGACCACAGCGGGATGGGGAAAAGGTCGGCTGCGAAGCCGGCACCTTTGGGGGAGCCGCGAACGGGGGGGTTTCGCTGGTCGCTGCTAGAGGCGCCGGGCGGCGAAGAAGGCGCGGAGGAGCTCGGCGCATTCCGCCTCCCTCACCCCCCGCAGGACCTCGGGGTGGTGATTGAGGGCGGGCTCGGCGAGGACGTCGAGGACGCTGCCGGCGGCGCCCGCCTTCGGGTCGGGAGTGCCGATGACGACGGTGGGGATGCGGGCGAGGATGATCGCGCCGGCGCACATCGCGCAGGGCTCCAGGGTCACGTAGAGCGTCGTCCCCGGCAGGCGCCATCCGCCCAGCGCTTTGGCGGCGGCGCGGATCGCCAGGATCTCGGCGTGCGCGGTGGGGTCACGACGCAGCTCGCGCTCGTTCCCCGCCAACGCCAGCGGTTCGCCCTCGTGGAAGATCGCGGCGCCGATCGGGACGTCGCCGTGCTGCTCGGCATGGCGAGCCTGCTCGAGCGCCAGCGCCATCGCTTCCTGGTGGCGCGGATCGGCCGGGTACGAGTGCATCGTCCGGGAGTATGTCCCCCAACAACTTCGCCGGCCGCCCGGTGTTAGGTCTAGGACTCGCGGCAGCACGACACCAGGCGAGCCCACATCCCATGAGACGACTTCTCCCGACCCTTGCTCTCTTCGCCCTGCTCGGAGCGCTGTGCGCGGTTGCCGCGCCGGCGCAGGCGCAGACCGGGATCGCGCCCGCGCGCGAATTCTCCCCGCGGCAGGTCGTCGTCAAGTTCGCCGGCCAGCGGTCCGGGCGGGCACTGGGGCTGCCGGCGGGGACCGGAGTTCGGCAGGCTGCCGAGGCGCTGCGCGGCAATCCTCGCGTCGAATACGCACAGCCGAACTACATAGCCACCGCCTCGACGACCTCGCCCAGCGATGAATTCGGCCTGCCAGACGACCCGGGCACGCTCGGCGGACAGGGCGGGGAAGCAGCCGCGGTGGCGGGCGATTGGTCCTCCAAGCAGTGGAACTTCCTCCCCTGGGAAGAAAGCCCGGGCACGAGCCGGCCGATCTCGCCCGGTGGCATCGACGCGCTCGGCGCCTGGCGCAACCTCGAAGCCGCCGGCCGCCCCGGAGCCGAAGGGGTCACGGTCGCCGTCCTCGACACCGGCGTCGCCTACCGGGCCAAGGGCAGCAGGTTCCGCCGCAGCCCCGACTTCGCCTCCGGGCAGTTCGTCAAGGGCCGTGACTTCGTCGACGGCGACCGCCTGCCGCTCGACGAAAACGGCCACGGCACCCACGTCGCCGGGACGATCGCCGAGAAGACCGACAACGGGGTCGGCCTCACCGGCCTCGCCTACCGGACCAAGCTGATGCCGGTGCGGGTGCTCGACAGCGAGGGCCGCGGCGACGCCGGCGCGATCGCCAAGGGGATCCGCTTCGCCGTCGCCCATCACGCCAGGGTGATCAACATGAGCTTCAACTTCGGCTGCGGCAAGAAGGTCCCGGTGGTCGACGAAGCGCTGCGTGAGGCCTACGCTCGGGGGGTCGTCACGGTCGCCTCCGCGGGCAACTTCGACGCCGAGACCTGCGTCTCGGAGCCGGCGACCGGCCCGCGGGTGATCGCCGTCGGCGGCACCACCGAGGGAGCCTGCCTCGGCAACTACTCGCTGGCCGGCGAGGCGATCGACCTCGTCGCCCCGGGCGGCGGCACGCCGTTGGCCGGCTGCCCCTCGGTCTCGGCCCGCCCGATCTACCAGGTGACGCTGAAGGCGGGAAGCACCGAGATCTTCGGGATCCCCGGCAACTACGTCGGCACCTCGATGGCGGCGGCGCACGTCTCCGGCGTCGCCGCGATGGTCCTGGCGAGCGGGGCCCTGGGGCCGCAGCCCAGCCCGAAAGGGCGGGTCGAAGCGGTCAGCCGCCGACTGCGGACCACCGCCCGCGACATCGGGCTACCGCGGACCCAGCAGGGCGCGGGTCTGATCGACGCCGCCGCGGCTACCGCGCCGCCGTCCTGAGACACCGGCGACGGACCACCGGAGACGGACGCGCCACCTTTACGGCGCCTCGGGCTAAGTCGTTCTGACGATGATCACGCTGCACGGCGCGTGGTGCGAGACGTTGTTGGGGACGCTGCCCAACAGGTAACGGCGGGCGCCGGTCATGCCCTTGTTGCCGACCACGATCAGGTCGGCGTTGGTCTGTTCGGCGACGTTGAGGATCGCCTCGGCGGGATCCGCCTCGACCGGATGCGTCTGCACCTCGATTCCCTCTTTGCGGGCTTCGGCGGCAGCGGCGTCGAGGATCAGGTTGACGTCCTCGCGCGGTCCGATCTCGTGCTGGATGTCGGCCGGGGCCGACAGACTCTCGCCTTTCACCCGGCTTTGCGGGACCGGCGAATAGGCGCTGACGATGCCGAGCTGGGCGCCGGAGATCCTGGCCAGGTCGATCGCCTGCCGAACCGCCTCGGCCGCCGTGTCGGAGCCGTCGGTCCCAACCACGATACGAGTGAACACCCCGGTCTCCCTCCACCTCGGTCGTCGGACGGGGAGATACTAACGGCGGGTGTGGCCGCTAACGGCGACTTTGGGCCGGTAGGCCGCGGAATCCGTCGCCGAGGATTTCGTTTGGAGTCGTCGTCAGCCGCACGGCGGCGATCGCCATCGAGGCCAGCAGGCAGATCAGCAGCACCAACAGTCCCAGTTTCCAGATCCAGGGCACGCCGCAACCCTAGATGGTCGAATCCACGGTTAGGCTGCGGCTATGGGGTTGGAGCGGGTGGCCGACGGGGTCTGGCTTTTGCGCGGAGATTTCCGCTCGGCGATGAACGTCTACTTCCTCGAGGACGGTGATCGTGTGGTGCAGTTCGACGCCGGCACGCGGGGAATGCGCAAGAAGGCGCGGGCGGCGGCGGCGCGGCTGGGAGGGCTCGACCGGGTGGTGCTGGGGCATGCCCATGCCGACCACCGCGGCACCGCCCCGTACGTGGACGCACCGGTCTTCTGCCATCCCGACGAAGTCGCCGACGCCGAAAGCGACGCCGCGATCGCCCCCTACTTCGACCTGGCGCAGCTTCCGGTCGCCTGGGTGCGCCGGCTCTATCCCTTCCTGCTGCGGCGCTGGGACGGCGGCGCGGTGAAGATCGCCGGCACCGTCTGCGAGGGCGACGAGGTCGCGGGCTTCCGCGTCCTCCACTTCCCGGGCCACGCGCCGGGGCTGATCGGGCTCTGGCGCGAGAGCGACCGCGTCGCCCTCGTCAGCGACGTCGTCTACCTGGTCGATTCGGCGCGGCTGAAACCGCTGCCCGAGGGAGAGGCGAGCGTTCCGCACCCCGCCTGGGCCTGGGACCATGCCAAGGCGAAGGAATCGGTGCGGCGGCTGGCCGCCCTGGAACCCCGGGTCCTCTGCGCCGGGCACGAGCGGCCGCTGCGCGGCGAGGGGCTGCGCGAGACGCTGGAACGCGCCGCCGAGCGGTACTGATCCCATAGGTTGCCAGCCCTGATGATCGGGACCTACGCCTCGGCGGCGCTGATCTGCGCCGCCTCGCTGCTGGTGGGTCGCGCCGTGCTCTCCCTGGCCGGTCGCCGCACCTGGTCGTGGCTGGAGCCCGCGGTCGGCTTCGGCGCGGTGCTGACCGTCACCGGCCTGCTGGCGCGGGCGCCGGGGCACGGGACCAGCGCCACGCTCGGCGTCGTCGCCCTGATCGCCGTCGCGGCGGTGATCGTCTGGCGGTTGCCCTACGAGGCGCAGGGGGCATGGCGGGTGGCGCTCCCGGTCGTCGTCGTGGTGCTGATCGCGATGGCGATCCCCTTCGCCGTCAGCGGCCGTTGGGGCCTGCTCGGGGTCGGCTTCAACAACGACCTCGGCCTGCACCTGGCCTGGGCCGAGTGGCTGCGCAGCGGCTTCGGCCCCTCCCCCGACCCGGGTTACCCGCTGGGCCCGCACGGGCTCGCGGTGGCGAGCGCGGCGGTGCCCGGGGTCAGCCTCGGCCAGGCCTTCCTCGGCGAGATCGTCGCGATCGGCGTCCTCACCGGGCTGACCGCGCTGGGGGCGCTGCGCGAGCTCGGAGCGGGGCGCCGGACGCTGGCCGCGGCGATGGTCGCCCTCCCCTACCTCGCCGCCTCCTACTTCGCCCAGGCCGCCTTCAAGGAGACCGCCGAGGCCCTCTTCGTGCTCACCTTCACTCTCTTCCTCTGGCGGCCCGAGGAGCCG
>DASWQL010000063.1:0-23822 GCA_036403715.1 Solirubrobacterales bacterium | reverse complement strand
ACCATCGACTGGCCGGCGATCTCGATCGCCCGGTCCCAGAGGTCGTGCTCGTCGACGTAGCGCTCGGAGGCGACGATCGCGCAGGCCGAGCCGTCGGAGGTCGGCGAGCACTGCAGCTTGGTCAGCGGGTCATGGATCATCTTCGCGTTCTTGATGTCATCGAGCGAGTACTCGTCCTGGAACTGGGCGTAGGGGTTGTTGACCGAGTGCTTGTGGTTCTTCCAGCCGATCCAGGCGTAGTGGTCGGGGTTGGAGCCGAACTTCTCCATGTGGTCGCGGCCGGCGTTGCCGAACATCTGCGGCGCCGGCGGCGAGGCCTCCGGGTCGCGGATCTCGAACATGCGGGTGGCGTGCTTGTCGAGCGCGTTGGTGCGGTCGGTGTACTTGACGCCGAGGCTGCCCGGCTCCATCTTCTCGAAGCCCAGCGCCAGAGCGCAGTCGACGAGCCCGCCCTTGACCGCCTGACGGGCCAGGAACAGCGCCGAGGAGCCGGTCGAGCAGTTGTTGTTGACGTTGACGACCGGGATCCCGGTCAGGCCGAGCTGGTAGAGCGCCCGCTGGCCGTAGGTGGAGTCGCCGTAGCAGTAGCCGGCGTAGGCCTGCCCGACGTCCTCGTAGGGAATGCTCGCGTCGGAGAGCGCCTTCTCCCCCGCCTCCTTGGCCCAGTCCGGGTAGTCGCCCTCCTTGGTGCCGGGCTTCTCGAACTTGGTCATCCCGACCCCGATCACGAACGTGCGGTTGCTCAAAGTCTGCTCCTGTTGTCGCCCGCGGCCCCCCGCGGCAGTTTGGCTGCGTAGCCAGGAATCTACCGGGCGGCGGGCTCTGGTGGGCTCAGCCCGAGGGTAATCTGGGGTCAATGGTGACTGCCGCTCTGAGCTCCGATCCCGCCGCCGGCGTCGGGATATTCGCCGCCCTCGCGGCGGGGATCGTGTCGTTCCTCTCGCCGTGCGTGCTTCCCCTGGTCCCCGGCTACCTCTCCGCGGTCACCGGCGTCTCCGCCGCCGAGCTCGACAACGCCGGCTGGCGCCGGGTGCTGGGACCGAGCCTGCTCTTCGTCGCCAGCTTCTCGGCGATCTTCATCGGCCTCGGGCTGACCGCCACCGGCCTCGGCTCGACCCTGCAGAACCACAAGGAACTGCTGACCAAGGTCTCCGGCGTCCTGATCATCGCCATGGGTGTCCTCTTCGTCGCCTCCCTCTTCATCACCAGGCTGAACCGCGAGTGGCACGTCGACGCCTTGCTCGAACGGGCGGGAAAGGGAGGCCCGATCGTCGCCGGCGCGGCCTTCGCGATCGCCTGGACCCCGTGCATCGGACCGACCCTCGGCGCCATACTTTCCGCCGCCGCGCTGTCGGAATCGGCCGGCCGGGGAGCATTCCTCCTCGCCGTCTACTCAGCGGGCCTGGCGATCCCCTTCATCCTCACCGCCCTCGCCTTCTCCCGTATGACCACCGCCTTCACCGTGGTCAAGCGCCACTACCAGGCGATCGTCGCCGTCGGCGGCGCGATCCTGATCGCGATGGGCGTCCTGATCCTCAACGGCGAGCTCACCCAGCTCAACATCGAAGCCCAGAATTTGATGTCGGAACTCGGGCTCGACTTCTGGAACGGCGTCTGAGAGGACGTTCGACCGGCGGCCGATCGGCGTCTCAGTTTTGAGAGGGGGCTACCGTCGCCAGCTCCGTGCCGACCGCCTCGACCTCTTCGAGGCCTTCGCCCTCGAGGTCGCGGGAGCAGACGATGCGGAAGCGGCCGGTACTGATGTTGCCGTCCGGGACCAGCGGCAGCCCGCGAATCGTCTCCCAGCCCAGCCGCTCGACCTCGAACGGGTTCATCCGCACCTCGGCCGCCGGAAACGGGCAGTTCGCGTTGTGCTGGTCGATCGCCTTGGAGATCGCCTCCAGGTTCTTCGCCTCGGGGGAAGCCATGTAGTGGGGAGCCTAAAGGGTCGTGGGCCACTCCCTGGAGGCGGTATTCGTCAGCCGACGAACTGCCGAATCAGCTGGGCGAGCTCCGCAGGCTGGTCCTCTGGAATCAGCGTGTAGCAGTCGACGATCTCAACCAATCGGCTGTCGGGAAATGCCTCGGCGAGTCGGCGGCCCTCCTCGTTCGGCATCATCGGACCCTCCTTGTCCCAGACGACGAGTACCGGGCGATCGAAGGAGGCCAAGGCGGGCGTGGCGGCGCGTATGTCGCGTTTGCCTTGCATCGCGTCGCCTGCGTACTTACGCAGGTCGCGTCGGATCTCGGGTCGCTTCAGTGGCTCCAGCCATTCGCGCATCAGTTGATCGGGGATGCCTCGCTTCGTCATCTGCCCGTAGACCAACGGCGAGTCCCGCAGTCGCGGCCGCGAGAGCACCCAGCGCAGCACCGATAAGCCGCCCGGCACCTTCGCCGAGAGCCAGACGGCATGGCCGCCGAGACCCGGTGGATAGTTGCCCGCGGTCTCGCAGGAGACGAGGACGAGTCGCCCGACGCGTTCCATCAGGCCGTCGGCGATCATCGTCTGCGCCGCGCTCCAGTCGTTGAAGCAGAGGGTGACGTCGCGCAGGTCGGTGCGCTGGAGAAACTCGGCGACGATTTGCCCCATGCCGCGCAAGGATAGGTCGGCATCGCGCTTCATCGCACGCTTGTGAGCGCCGAGAGGCAGCGTCGGCAAGACGCAGCGGAACTCAGACCCGAGCTCGGCGACGACCTTGCGCCAATGGCGATTGTCGGAGAGGCCATGCACCATGACAAGGGTCGGCCCCTCCCCACCCGAGTCCTCGTATTCGATGCTGCCCGCCGAAAGCTCAACCCACGGCATAGTCAAACCCCCCCGTCTCGCGTCACTAGATAGATCGCTCTAGTTGGCAGACCCTACCATTGGGATTCAGGCAACGGCGGCGAGAGGAGCGCAGTGGCGAGCGACACCAGAAAGCGAATTCTCGACAGCAGTGGCGAGCTCTTCCGGCGTCAGGGATACGTGGGTACCGGTGTCAAACAGATCCTCGCCGAGGCCCGGGCGCCCTTCGGATCCCTCTACCACTTCTTCCCCGGTGGCAAGGCGGAACTGGGAGCGGAGGCGGTGCGGCACTCCGGAGCCCTCTACGGGTTGCTTTTGGCTGAGTACGCGGGGCCCGACGTCGACCTCCTCACCGGGATCCGCGCCTTCTTCGCAGGCGCCGTCGAGACCCTTCTTGACACCGACTACGCCGACGCCTGTCCGATCGCCACCGTGGCCCTTGAGGCATCGAGCACCAATGAGGAATTGCGCCGGGCCTGCGCTGAGGTCTTCGACGCCTGGATCGAGGGTGGCACCGAACGGTTCGCGATGGAAGGCATCCCTCGGTCCCGTGCCCGCGAACTGGTGATCCAACTACTCGCCGCCCTGGAGGGGGCCTTCGTCCTCAGCCGCGCGTTGCGAAGCACCGAGCCGGTTGAGTTGGCCGGCGAGGCGGTCGTGGAATCGATTCGCGTGGCCCTTGAGCGGTGAGTGATTCGGTACGGAGCCCGTGGCGACTTGGCGCCTGCCGCCGCTGGGGGCCCTAGCGTGAGTGAGATCAGAAACTGGACCCGTGTAGTCGCCCATCTCGACATGGACGCCTTCTATGCGTCCGTGGAGTTGCGGCGGCGGCCGGAGTTGCGCGGGAAGCCGGTGATTGTCTGTGGGTCGGGGCCGCGGGCGGTGGTGACGACGGCGAGCTATGAGGCGCGGAAGCTGGCGGGGATCCATTCGGCGATGCCGGCGGCGGTGGCGCGGCGGCGGTTGCCGGACGCGGTCTACCTCGCGCCTGACTTCCCCGCCTATCGGGAGGCTTCGGCGCGGGTGATGGAGGTGTTGCGGCGCAACGTCGAGACGGTCGAGGTGGTCGGGCTCGACGAGGCCTATCTCGACCTCACCGGGATCTTCTCGCCGAAGGCGACGATGCGGCGGATCGCGGCGGAGATCCGGGCGGAGACGGGATTGACCTGCTCGGTCGGCATCTCCGAGAGCCGGATGCTGGCGAAGATCACCAGCGAGCTCGGCAAGCCCGCCGGGCTCGTCGTGCTCTCGCGGGACGAAGCGCTGGAGCGCTTCGCGGCCGAATCCCCCGGGCTGGTCCCGGGGATCGGGCCGAAAACCGTGCAGCGGCTGGAGCGGATGGGCATCCGGACCCTGGCCGAGCTGCGCCTGCGCCGGCGCGAGGAGCTCGAATCGGCCTTCGGCCCGCGCTCCGGCGCCTGGCTGCACGCCCGCGGCAGGCTCTGGGACGAGACGCCGGTCACGGTATCCCGCGAGACCAAATCGCAGTCGGCGGAGACGACGTTCGACGTCGACGTCCGTGACCGCGCCCAGCTTGAGCGCTCCCTGGGCGACCTCTCCGAGGAGCTCTGCCGGCGCCTGCGCAAGCGCGAGCTCGAGGGTCGCACGATCGGGATCAAGGTGCGGCTCGACGACTGGACCAACGTCACCCGCTCCCACACGGTCGAGTCGCCGACCAATGACCCGGCCGTCGTCGGCCCTGTCGCCCTCGACCTGCTGCGGGCCTACGACCCCCAGCGGCCGGTGCGGCTGCTGGGGGTCCGCGTCGCCTCTTTCGAGCACGATGCGGACGCCGGCGAGAAGCCGGCGAGCGAGCCGCAGTTGCGGCTCGGCCTCGGCTCCAGCGGCTGAGGGGAAATCGCTGTGCCTTTTGACCCCCATGGGGACCAAAAGGAACGTCGATTCGCCCTAGCGGTTCGTCATAACCGATCCCACGCCGGGGAAGCGCAGGCGCTCCTTGACGGCTTCGGTCAGGTCGTAGTCACGGCCGGCGACGTACGGGCCGCGGTCGATCACCGGCACGGTTATCGACCGGCCGTTGTAGCGCAGCTTCACCATCGTCCCGCAGGGCAGCGTCTTGTTTGCGACGCCGATCGTCCCCGGCATCAGGGTGCCGCCACAGGCGACGCCGTTGCCCCAGAGGCCGGGGCCGTAGTAGGAGGCGCCGGCGTAGCGGTAGGCCGTCAGCCGGCGGGCGGGGCTCTTGGAGCTGCTCGTCCGGGCACTGTGGATGCCGTAGGCGCGGACCGAGTAGTTGCCGGTGCCCTCCGGGCTCCAGCGCTCGGCGAAGGTGCCGTTCGCGCGCGTCGTCAGGGTCCGGGTGGCGGAGTCGGCGCCGCGGAAGACGATCTTCACGCGGTTGCGGCCGCTCGGCCGAACCTTGCCGCGGACGGCGATCCCGTTGCCGTTAAGCACCGTGTGGGTGGAGAGGTGGAGCGTGACGTGGGAATTCGCCCGCATGGGCTCTTGGAGGTGTTGTGACTGCTTCGCCACGGCCGGCAACACGCCGGCGCACAACGCGGTAGCAACTGCCACCACGGGCAGGAGATGACGCATGTGATTTCACTCGCTTTCTCTGCCTACGGGGTTAGCTGACGGGCTCGCGGGCTCCGGCTCCGTGCCGGGGCCTCGCTACGGGCGGCTCGCCGCCCGATTCGCCCCCACCGCGGATAGATCTCCGCGACATTGGTTCCCCCGTTCCCCGTCACTTTGCGCGTGGGGACTCGGCAGATGGGGATTCGCTCGTTTAGGAATCAACACGCTAGGGAGCCCAGTGCTTTCCCCGTGTGACCAGACACACACATACCGCTCCGGCACGGCCGCTTGCAGATGGCTCTGCGGAGCCAAAAGTTGGGCCTATCCCGCTTGAGCAACCTGTGCGAAGATGACTTTGTGGCTAGCGACAGGCTGAGCGGGCTCGACACTTCCTTCCTTCATATGGAGCGAGCCGGGGCGCACATGCACGTCGCCTCGACCAGCATCTTCGAGGGCCAAGCACCCAGCCACGAGGAATTCCGCGACCACATCGCCTCGCGCCTGCACCTGGTCCCCCGCTTCCGCCAGAAGCTGCGCTTCGTGCCGCTCGACCAGGGCCGGCCGGTCTGGGTCGACGACCCGCATCTCAACCTCGAGTACCACGTGCGCCAGACCGCGCTGCCGGCGCCGGGCTCCGAGGAGCAGCTGCGCAACCTGGCGGCGCGGATCTTCTCCCAGCAGCTCGACCGCAGCAAGCCGCTGTGGGAGCTGTGGCTGGTCGAGGGCCTGCGCGACAACCGCTTCGCGATCATCGGCAAGAGCCACCACGCGCTCGTCGACGGCATCTCCGGGGTCGACATCACCACCGTCCTCTTCGACCTCGACCCCGAGCCGCAGGCCTCCCGCGCCTCGGCGCCGCCCTGGCTGGCCCGCCCCGAGCCGACCGACGTGAAGCTGCTCGGCGACGCGCTGAAGGAGCGCCTGACCAGCCCGGGCGAGATCGTCCGCGGCGTCCGCCACGCCCTGCGCGGCCCGCGCCAGGTGTTGCGGGGGCTCGGCGTCACCTCGAAGATGATCGGCGCCGGGATGTCCGCTCCGAGCAGCGTCTTCAACGTCGAGATCGGCCCCCACCGCCGCTTCGCCATCACCCAGGCCGACCTCGCCGAGCTGAAGCGGGTCAAAGACGCCCACGGCGGCACCGTCAACGACGTGATCCTCTCGATCGTCGCCGGCGGCATCGGCAAGTACCTGCGCGCCCGCGGCCACGACACGGCGGGGCTGGAGCTGCGGGCGATGGTCCCGGTCAGCGTCCGCGCCACCGAGGAGCGCGGCGCGCTCGGCAACAGGATCTCGGCGATGATGGCGCCGCTGCCGGTCTGGTGCGAGGACCCGGTGGAGCGCCTCCACGTGGTGACCGAATCGATGGGCGACCTCAAGGCCTCGGGCCAGGCGGTGGGAGCGGAGATCCTCACCCGGATCACCGACTTCGCCCCAACCACTATCGCCTCCCAGGCAGCCCGCCTGCAGCCCGCCCAGCGCTTCTTCAACCTCGTCGTCACCAACGTGCCCGGCCCGCAGTTCCCGCTCTACGTGCTCGGCCACAAGATGGAGTCGATCTTCCCGATGGTGCCGTTGGCCCGCCGCCAGGCGCTCTGCGTCGGGATCATGTCCTACAACGGCCAGGTCAACTTCGGCCTGATCGGCGACTACGACGCGATGGGCGACCTCGAGAGCTTCGCCCTCGATCTCGAGGCGGCGACTGCCGACACCGTGGCGACGGCGCCGAGGAAGCGCGTCAAATCTCGCGCGAAGGCCGACGCCGCCTCGAGCAACGGCGCCGCGCCGGTCGCGGGCCGCACCCGCAGCTAGGGTCGGCCTCGCCGCATATTCGCGCCCCCGCTGCGCCTCCGTCCGACGACGTTGGCGCGGATTTCGAACGGGACCTGGTCGGTCAGGTAGAGCCAGTCGAGCCGGCGGGCGCTGAAGCCGCGGGCGCGGGCGTCGGCGTTGACGACGACGGCGGTGATGCGCTCGAAGCGACCGGGGTCGGGCAGGCGCGCGACCATGCGGCCGCCGCCGCGGCTGTAGGTGAGGCGGGTGACGGTGCGGCCGCGGCGCTCGCTGCCGAGACGGCCGACCAGGGCCACTGCGGCCCGGGTGCCGCGTGGCGCGGTCACGTGCGCCGCGACCGCGCGCCGGCCGCGGGCCTTGATCCGCAACAGCGAGAAGGTGGCATGGTTGAGCAGCCTGGTCAGATGAGGCGCGCCGAGCCGCAGGTGGCCCTGCCGGGGCATGTCGGGAAAGAGCCTGCTCTCGCGGAACCCCTCCCCCGTGCGCCACTCGGCAACGTCGCCGGCGAAGGCGGCGAAGTCACGGCTGAAGGTGGGGCCCTTCGCGCCGCGGATCGCCGATTCGTAGGCGTTGACGGAGAAGCCGCCGGGCCTCGTATGGATTGCCCGTGCCCAGGCCTTGCGGACAATCGCGCGGCCGTAGCGTCGGGCGAGCCACTGGTTCCAGACCGCCGACCCGTACATCTTGATCGAGCTGGTCGTCAGCGGAGTGTCGAAGCGACGGACCCAGCGCTTGACGTAGCGCAGGTAGTCGTTGATCCCGTTGTAGACCTGGTCCTCCATCCAGGTCGCGGTCGACTCGGCGAACCAGGGGTCCTGGAAGGCGTCGTATCCGAACTGGAGGATGTGGTTGTACTCGTGGGCCAGGGTCACCTCGAGGTCCTGGACCGGCGAGGTGTCGGGGAACTCGAAGGCGCTGTAGTCGTTGTCCAGCACCAGGTAGCCGTGCAGCCGGCGCGGGATCCGGTGCTGCTTGGTCGCCTGGCCGCGGTCGGGCGCCGCGTAGCCGAACAGTTCGCCGCCGATCTGCGAGAGGTAGATGTCGGTCTCGCCGTTGCCGCCGCCCTTGCGGCCGTCGCTCTTCGGCTCGCGCCAGCCGAGCTTGTCGTTCTCGACCGCGTGCACGTGTTCGGCGATCCTCAGCACCCGTTCGACGTAGTCCGGCACGCCGTCGGCGTCGCCGTCGGCGAGGTTGGGAGCATCGAGCCCCTCGGCGACCCAGTGGACGCAGAAGTGGGGACCGCAGAAGGGCGAGCGCGGCGCCTCGGGAACGGAGTAGGCGTTGCGGTTGGGGTCGGGATCGTCGGTCGGGCGCTGCGCTTCCGTCGGCCGCGACTTCGGCAGGATGAACGGCTTCTGCGAGGGCGATGCGAGGCTGGGCACGGCGGCGGCGACGTCGGCTGACGCGCTGGTCGTGGCGCCGAGGGCAGGGAGAGGCGCAGCGGCGAGCGCGGCGAGCGCCACCACCGAGAAACCGACCAGCTGCCGACGGCGGTCCCGCATTGCGGCCACCCTACCTGCGCGCTCGGCCCGCTTCGCCGTCCGCGACGGCGATACTTCCCGGATCAGCCCCACCCCGGCCCGATGCGTATAGCCCTGGCACAGATCGACCCCACCGTCGGCGACATCGACGGCAACTCGGCCAAGATCGCCGAGTGGATCGGCCGCGCCCGCGACGAGGGTGCCGAGCTGGTGATCTTCCCCGAGCTCTGCGTGCCCGGCTACCCGGCCGAGGACCTCTACCTGAAGCGCCATTTCGTCGAGGCCAACCGCCGGGCGGTCGAGGACCTGGCCAAGGGGGTGAGCGGCCTCACGGCTCTGGTCGGGTTCGCCGAGCCGGCGGCGGCCGGCGAGGACTCCCGCCAGGCCCACAACTCGCTGGCCGTCCTCGCCGACGGCGCGGTCCAGGCCGTGTATCGCAAGAACCGGCTGCCCAACTACGGCGTCTTCGACGAGCAGCGCTACTTCATCCCCGGCTCCGAGCCGCTGGTGATCGACGTCGCGGGCGAGCGAATCGGTCTGACGATCTGCGAGGACGTCTGGGCGCCGGGACCGCCGGCGCAGACCGAGGCCGAAGAAGGCGCAAAGATCATCGTCAACCCCTCCGGCTCCCCCTACCACCGGGGCAAGGGTCGCGAGCGGGAGGCGATGTTCGCCGAACGCGCCCGCTCCTACGGCGCCTACTTCGCCTTCTGCAACCTGGTCGGCGGTCAGGACGAGCTCGTCTTCGACGGCCAGAGCCTGGTGATCGGCCCCGACGGCGAGCCGATCGCCCGTGCGGTCCAGTTCCAGGAGGAGCTGCTCGTCTGCGACGTGCCGGGCGGGCCGGCGGTGCTCGCCGAGCCGCTCGACGACCTCGACGAGGTCTACGAGGCGCTGGTGCTCGGTCTCCGCGACTACGTCGTCAAGAACGGCTTCCGGCACGTCGGCGTCGCCCTCTCGGGGGGGATCGACTCCGCCCTGGTGGCGATGCTGGCCGTCGACGCGGTCGGTCCCGAGCGGGTCAGCTGCGTGGTGATGCCGTCGCCTCATTCCAGCTCAGCAACCCAGGAGGACGCGCGAACCATCGCCGGCAACCTCGGCTGCGAGCTGATCGAGATCGACATCGAGGGGATGATGGCGGGGTACGAGCAGGCCCTCGGCGGCTACCTCAAACCGGGCGAGCTACCGGCGCCGGGCGAGGAGGACGTCCCCCGCGACCCGGCCCGACCGTCTGAGCCCGACCTGGCGGCGGAGAACATCCAGGCGCGGATCCGCGGCAACCTGATGATGGCGCTCTCCAACCGCCACGGCTGGCTCGTCCTCACCACCGGCAACAAGAGCGAGATGTCGGTCGGCTACGCGACCCTCTACGGCGACATGGCCGGCGGCTTCGCGGTGATCAAGGACGTGCCGAAGACGCTCGTCTACGAACTGGTGCGCAGGCGCAACCAACGCGCCGGTCGCGAGCTCGTGCCGGAGAGCGTCATCGAGCGCGCGCCCTCGGCTGAGCTGAGGCCTGACCAGATGGACAGCGACTCGCTGCCGCCCTACGAGCTCCTCGACCGCATCCTCGAGGCCTACGTCGAGCGCGATCAGGGCCGCGAGGATTTGATCGCCGCCGGCATGCCGGCGGCGGTGGTCGACGACGTGATCCGCCTCGTCGACCGCTCCGAGTACAAGCGGCGCCAGGCAGCACCGGGGATCAGGATCACGCCGCGCGCCTTCGGCAAGGACCGACGCCTGCCGATCACCAACAGATTCGGCGGTTAGCCCTTCGGGATCGGACGTACCGCGATCGTCATCTGGGCCAGGGCACAGAGCTTGCCCTCGTCGTTGACGACTTCCGCATCCCAAACCCAACCGGTGCGGCCGCGGTGGCGTGCCTTGGCGAGGACTTCGGCGGCGCCCTCGGTGACCGGGCGGATGAAGCTGACGCTGATCGATTGGCCCATCGCCATCTTGCCCTCGTCGAGGACCGCCAGCGCGGTCGCCCGCGAGCAGACGCTCTCGACCAGGCTCGACATCACGCCGCCGTGCAGCAGCCCGACCGGCTGGCGCAGCTCGTCGCGCATCTGGATCCTCACCCGAGCGTGGTCGGGATCGTCGTCCAGCCACTCGGTTCCGAGCAACGAGTCGAAGTGGGATCGCAGGCCGCGAGGGTCCTCGGCGCTCATCCGGGCGAACCCTACCGAGGGCCGAGATTAAGTCTTCGCGACCGATCGGCGACCGGGCTCCATCGGCGGCGCAGGCCGCGTAGGCTTGCGGCCGGTGGCGCTGAGCGACGACCAGAGAGCGATGCTGCGCCTGCTCGCGCAGCGCGAGCAGGGCTACGACGACATCGCCGCGCTGATGGGGATCAGCGTCGACGACGTGCGCGCCCGCGTGCGCGACGCGTTGGCGCAACTGGAGGACGAAGGGAAGCCGGCACCGGACCTGCCGCCCGAGCCGCCGAGGGAGACTGAGGCGCCGAAAGCGCGGGAGTCGGCGAGGGAGCCTGAGCCCGAGCCCGAGCCGCCGAAGGCGCTGGAGCCCGAGCCCGCCGCCCCGGCGAAGGCCGCCGCCGAAGCCGAAACCGAGCCTGTCCCGAAGCCTGCTGCAGCGGCCTCGGCGCCCGCCGACAGCGGAACCGGCCGCCCGAAATTCTCGCTTCCCTCCGGCCGCGGACCCTTGGCGGCGGTCGCCGCAGGGGTCGCCGTGATCGTCGTTGTCGCCCTTGTCCTGGTCCTCAGCAGCGGCGGAGACGACCACAGCTCGATGGCGACGACGAACGCCTCGAACACTCCGGGGGAAGCCTCGGGCGAAGGCGAAAGCGCCACCGCGGCGGACGGCAAGCAGGTGACCAAAGCGGTGCTCGAACCGGTCGGCGGCAGCAACGCGAGCGGCGTCGCGATCTTCGGCCGGGTCAAAAACGCTCTCGCCCTGCAGGTTCAGGCGCAGGGGCTGAAAGCGACCGGGCCGGGCCAGTCCTACGCGATCTGGCTGGCGCAGTCGCCGCAGCGGATGTTGCCCCTGGCCTCGACGCCGGTCGGCAAGTCCGGCCGGATCGGGGCCCAGTTCGAAGTGCCGGTCGAAGTCCTTGCCTACCTCGCCAACGAAACCTTCGGTCAGCTCGCGATCACCCTCACCGACGACGCCAAGCTGAAAGCTTCGCTGGCGAAGGCGACCAAGAACAAGGAATCCCCGGCCTACACCGGCACCGAAGTCCTCCGTGGGACCGTCGAAGGTCCGATCGTCGGCGCCGCTCGCAAAGAAAAAGGCGAATAGCCGCTCGCGTCACGGGATCAGCTTGCCCGGGTTCATGATCCCGGCAGGATCCAATTGCTTCTTGACCGCGCGGAGGACCTCGAGGCCGGTCCTCCCGACCTCGGCCTCCATGTAGGGAACGTGGTCGCGGCCGACGGCGTGGTGGTGGGTGATCGTGGCTCCGCAGGCGACGATCGCCTCGCCGGCGGCGCGTTTGACCGCCCCCCACTGCTCCAGCTCGGCGCCGTGGCGAGTGCGGGCGATGAAGGTGAAATAGAGCGAGGCGCCGTCGGCGTAGGCATGGGACAGATGACAGAAGACGAGCCCCGGCGTGCCCTGGCCGGCGAGCGTGTCGCGGATCGCCGCCGCGACCGCGGCGTGGAGCTCGCCGAGCCGACTCCAGGTGTGCGAGGTCTCGAGCGTCTCGACCATCGCTCCCATCCCGATCAGCGTGTCGCGCAGATACGGGCCCTGGTAGCGCCCGTGCTCCCAGGCGCGCCCGGCCGCCTGGCCGAGGTAGGCGGCGCTGCCGCCGCGCAGCTGCCGCACGGCCAGTGCCCGTCGCCGCGCCACCGACTCCTCGTCGCCCTCCAGCCCGACGATGACCAGCGCGCCACCGCGGCGGCGGCGCGCCCCGAGGTAGGCGTCGAAGGCCCGGCCCGCCGCCCCGCGCGGACCCGACAGCGCCAGCGATCCCTGCGTCTCCTCCTCGTCGGAGACGCGGACGACGTCCGGCAGTCCGGGTCCCTGGGCAAGGGCGCGGACGATCTCCGCGCCGGCCTCGAAGCTCTCCGCCATCCAGGCCTCGTAGCGGCGCAGCGGCGGCAGCCGGCGCACTCGCACGGTGACGTCGGGGATCACGCCAAGCACGCCCTCGGACCCGACCACCAGCTCCCGCAGGGACGGACCAGCGGCGGTATGCGGCGTCTCCAGCGTCTTCAGGTGACCGGACGGGGCGATCAGACGCACCGAGGTGACGAGGTCGTCGAAGCGCCCGTAGCCGCTGGATGCCTGGCCTGCGGATCGGGTCGCGGCGAACCCACCGATCGTCGCGTACTCGAACGACTGCGGGAAGTGACCGAGGGTGAGGCCCTGGCGACCCAACGCCGCCTCCGCCTCCGGGCCACGGAGGCCGGCGCCGAGGCGGGCGGTCAGGGAACGGCGGTCGACCTCGACGTCCTGCAGGGCAGCGAGGTCGAGGCTGATCAGCCGCGAGTGCGTCCCCCGCAACGGCTCGACGCCGCCGACGACGCTGGTGCCGCCGCCGAAGGGGACGACGGCGATGCCCTCGGCGGCGCAGACATCGAGGACGCGGCGCAGGGCCGCGGCGTCGCCGGGCACCACCACGGCGTCCGGAGCAGCCTCCAGTCGCCCGCTGCGGATCCGCGCCAGGTCGCCGTAGCCGCGCCCGCCGGCGTGTCGCAGCCGGTCCTCGTCGGAGCTGAAGATCGCCTCTGGGCCGACCGCCTCGCTCAGCGCCGCCGGCAGCGGCTCCGCCGGCGGCAAGGCGAAGCGGTCCAGCTCCGCGGCCAGCGGCCACGGCTCGAGCTCACCGATCCGCTCGCGCAGCACCGCGAGCGCCTCGTCGTCGAGCGTGGGCCGCACGTTCGGGTCCCCCCACCCCCACCACTTGGCGTCGCGTCGCGGCTCCGTCACCTTGGCCCTCTCCCCGCCTGGCGCTTTTGTTCGGCATATCCGAACCAAGGCGCCAGGCTCACGTCAGCGCTCTTTCGATCCCGTCCAAAGCCTGGTCGAGGATCGCGCCCTGGCCGCGGCGAAGCATCGGCGAGCCCAGTCGAGACATCCCCTTCATCGTCTGCACCGAGGCGATGCTGACCTCGGTGCCGTCATCGTCGCCGCGCAGCCCGATCTCGACCCGAGAGGCGCGCAGGTGGCGCTCGAACGGGGTGCCCTCGAGCTCCTGCTCCCAGACGTAGCGCTCGTCCTCCGCCGCGCTGAGGCAGCGGTAGTCGGCCCGGACACCTCTCCCCTCAGTGGTCTCCAGCACCTTCGTCCACTGGCTGCGACGGCCGCCGCTCTTGCGCTCGACGTTCTCCACCCGCGCCGTGCGCGGCCACCAGCGCGGCAGGCTGTAGGGGTCGGAGACGAGCTTCCAGACCTCGCCGACCGGCGCCGCGACCGTTCTCTTCCTGGTCACACGCGGCATCGGCTAGAGACCTAGTCGCCGGCGAGGCGGCGCAGATCGCGGACGAGCAGCAGATGCTTGAGGTGGCTGACGGTGGCCGCCAGGCTTTCCAGGCTCTGCAGCGCCTCCTTGCGGCGCTCGGGGTTGCGGGAGCGCAGCGACGGGCCCAGCAGCGCTTCCAGCAGGTTCGCCTCGCGGTCGGCGGAGGAGCGGAAGACGCGCAGGTTGCGGGCGCCGACGCCGACCCGCGAGAGTTCGTTGGCGGCGCGGACGATCTCGCGGTCGGTCTCGTCGTAGACGGTTTTCCCGTCCCGCTTCTCGGGCTGGACGATGCCGAAGTTCTCGAGCTCGCCGATCAGCTCCTCGCGGGCGCCGGTCTCCTCCACCACCTCCTCCAACGTCAGGTAGGCACGTGAGGTATCGACGAGGATCGCCCGCCGCACGGCGCCGCTGCCCGACTTGCGGTCGGAGTCGCCGCCGAGCACGATGTCGCCGCCCGCGGCCAGCTCCTGTCGGATCACCCGCAGCGGCAGGAACTCGTCGCGCTGCAGGCGCAGAATCGTCCGCAGCCGCTCGACGTCGGACTGGCTGTAGAGGCGGTAGCCGCCCGAGGTGCGGCGGGGGCTGAGCAGCTTCTGGTCCTCGAGGTAGCGGATCTTCGAGATCGAGACGTCGTCGAACTCGCTCTGGAGGATCTTGCAGACGGCGCCGATCGTCAGCGCCTTGCGCGGCCTGCTGGCCGATTCCGGCGTCCGCGCCGGCTGCTCGGACACGGGCACCCCTCAGCGCTCCAGGTACGAAAGCTTGTACTTGCCGACCTGGATCTCGTCGCCGTCGGCGAGCCGGTGGGACTCGATCCGGCGCCGGTTCACGTAGGTGCCGTTGAGCGAGCCGAGGTCGTCGATGTAGAGGCCGTCGCGCCGGCGCACCAGCAGGGCGTGGTTGCGGGAGACGGTGACGTCGTCGAGGAAGACGCCGGCATCTGGGCTGCGGCCGATGCTGACCCGATCGTCGTCGATGCTGAAGCTCTCGCCGGCGCGGCCGCCGCCGGCCCGGATCACCATCGCCGCCCCCGCCTGCTCGACCACCTCGTCGATGTCGACCGGCTGCATGTCGCCGGTCTCGTCAACCCGGTAGGTCATCGTCGTCGGGTCCTCGCCGCTCTCGCTCGGGCCGCCGAGATAGGCACCGCACTTCTGGCAGTAATTGGCGCCCTCGGGGTTCGCGAACCCGCACTCGGGACAGTGGACGGCCATCGGCTTCTCCCGGCGCTCAGGCGGCGGGGTCGTCCCCCGGCGGCTGCTGCGCCTTGCCGGCCAGGATCTCGGTCAGTTTGCTGACGTCGTCGCCGGAGATCATCGAATCGCCACGGTCGTGTTTGTCGCGCAGCCGATTGACGAGCTCCGCGCGGAGGATGTCGATCTTCCCGTGCAGGACGCGCCGCTTATAGGAGATCTCGTTCTCTTCCTCGGTGAGGCTGTCGATCAGGTCCTTCAGCTCCTTGTCGCTGAGCGAACCGAGATCGGGAAAGGTGTCCTCCATCGTGCTCCTAACTCGAGGGGGCGCTGACGCCTCCGTTTCCGCGAGGGTCGATTATAAGTCGGAGAACCGCAAAGGTTCAACTGTAGGTTGAAGGTTCAGGCGGTTTGGCCCTCAGCTTGCAGCCGCTCAGGCGGCGGGCGCGGCGCCGCGCGCTGCTCGGATGCCCGTCCGCGCGTAGAGGACGGTGGCGAGAATCGCCAGCCCGAGGCCGACGATCAGCAGCGCTTCCGGCACCCAGCCCTCGAAGACCATGGCGAAGAAGATCCCGCCCATGATCGGGAAGACCGAGAGGCGGCCGGGCCAGTTGACCTCGATGTCGACGCCGTGGCGCAGGCCCAGCTCGGCGAGGCCGAGCATGACCAGCTCGCGCAGCGCCAGCAGCGCCAATGCCCAGTGCGGCAGCAGGTCGAAGTGCCAGCAGACGACGGCGCCGGCGAGGACCGTGAGGCGATCGACCAAGGGATCCAGCAGCGCCCCCATGCGGCTGTACTGGCCGGTGACGCGGGCGAGGAAGCCGTCGAGGTAGTCGCCGGCGGCGATCAGCCAGTAGACGGTGGCGGCGGCGGCCGACCTGCCGTCGCCGGAGTCGAAGGCGAGGTAGAGGAACAGCGGCAGCGCCGCCAGGCGCACGTAGCCGACCAGGTTGGGGATCGTCCAAAGATGGAGCGGCTCGCCGCGGCGCGTCGGCCGCGGTTTGCGGCCGGTGCGGTCGAGCCCGACGAGGCGGCGCAGGCGGCCGCGGCCGAAAGGGGCGCTGTCAGACATCGCCCTGGAGGATCGCCACCGCTGCCTCGGCGGCGCCCCCCACGGGCAACTTGTGCTCGGCGCCGCCGTCGCGCCGACTGGCCTCGACCACGCCCTCGGCGAGGCCGCGGCGGCCGACGACGATCCGCAGCGGGCAACCGAGCAGCTCGGCGTCGGTCAGCTTCTCCCCCGGCCCGGCGTCGCGGTCGTCGTAGAGAACCTCGACCCCGGCGGCGCAGAGCTGCTCGTAGATCTCGTCGGCGGCTTCGCGCTCGGGCTCCCCCGCCTTGGCGAGGGAGACGAGGTGGACCTGCCAGGGAGCGATCGCCGGCGGCCAGACGATTCCGCGCTCGTCGGCCCGCTGCTCGATCGCCGCGGCGATGATCCGGGCCGGGCCGATGCCGTAGCTGCCCATGACGACCGAGCGCTCCTTGCCGTTCTCGTCGAGGAAGCCGGCGCCGAGCGGATCCGAGTAGCGGGTGCCGAGCTTGAAGATGTTGCCGACCTCGATCGCCGGCTCGATCTCGATCGTGCCGCCCCCAGGCGCGGTGTCGCCGGCTTCGACCGTCCGCACGTCGAGCTCCTCGAAGCTGAAGTCGCGGCCTGGCTCGACCCCGCGCAGGTGGGCGTCGGGCTCGTTGGCGCCGGTGACGTAGGAGTCGCCCGAGATCGCGGCGTCCTTGATCACCGGCACCGTCGCCCCTACCGGACCGATGAAGCCGACCGGGCCCAGCTCGGCGGCGACCTCCTCCTCGCGCGCCTGGCGGAAGTCAGCGCCGAGCGCGTTGCGCAGCTTGACCTCGTTGAGGCGGTGGTCGCCGCGGACGAGGACGAGGACCATGCCGCGGCCCTCGACGATCACCGGCAGCGCCTTGATCAGCGCTCCGGGCGGCACGCCAAGCGAGCTGGAGACCTGCTCGACCGTGGTCAGGTCCGGGGTCGAGACCCGCTCCGGCGCCGGCAGCGGCGGCGGCAGCTCAACCGCCCGAGCCAGCGCCGAGGCGACCTCGACGTTGGCGGCATACCCGGGCGCCAGCGCCACCTCGTTCTCCCCCGCCGAGCAGGGCGCCATGAACTCGTCCGCACCGGAGCCGCCCATCATCCCGACGTCGGATTCGACCCGGAACCAGCGCAGCCCGCAGCGGTCGAGGATGCGCCCGTAGGCATCGGCCTGCAGCTCGTAGGAGCGCGCCAACCCCTCATCGTCGCGGTCGAAGGAATAGGCGTCCTTCATCGTGAACTCGCGGGTGCGGAGGAGGCCGGCGCGGGGGCGCGGCTCGTCGCGCTCCTTGGTCTGGATGTGGAAGAGCATCAGCGGCAGGTCGCGGTAGGAGCGGACCTCGCGGGCGACATGGGTGGTGACCGCCTCCTCGTGGGTCATCGCCAGCACCAGCGGCGAGCCCTTGCGGTCCTCGAGCTTGAACAGCTCGTCGATCTCGTAGCGACCCGTCTTCTTCCAGGGCTCGGCCGGCTGCAGCACCGGCATCAGCATCTCCTGGCAGCCGATCGCCTCCATCTCCTCGCGGATGATCGCCTCGACCCTGCGCTCCACCCGCCAGCCGGCGGGCAGAAACGTCCACAGCCCCGCCCCTAGCTGCCGGATCAACCCCGCCCGCACCATCAACTTGTGAGAAAGGGCCTCCGCGTCCGACGGGGCCTCCTTCAGGGTGGGAAGAAATGCCTGCGAGAGCCGAGTCACCCGTGAAACCTATCCCGCTTCTCGCGCGGGTGGCACGGGCCCTAGGCCCGGGTGAAGCGGCGGCCCGCCGTCGGCGAGGCCTCCTCGTCCAGCAGGACCCGATCCGACTCCCCCTTTTCGACCGCTTCCTTCTCCATCTGGGCGATCTTCTCGGGGGTCAGTTCGCCGGCGTTTTCCTCCTCGATCTTCGCCAGCCAGGCGCCCCCCTCGGCGGACTCGGCGGCGTCGACCTCGACCTTGCCGCGATCGAGCGACTTGTCGATCTCCTCGAAGAGCGCGTCGACCAGGTTCTCCTGCGGGACCTTCCGCAGCGGTTTGCCGTGGGAGAAGATCAGGCCCTCGTTCTTGGCGCCGGTGATGCCGAAGTCGGCGTGGCTGGCCTCGCCGATCCCGTTGACCGCGCAGCCCAGCACCGCCACCTCGACCGGCTCGACGTAGCTTTCCAGCCGTTTCTCGATCTCGGCCACGACCGAGTCCATGTCGAACTGCAGGCGGCCGCAGGTCGGGCAGGCGATCAGCACCGGGCCGCGCTCGCGCAGGTGGAGCGCCTTGAGGATCTCCCAGGCGACCTTGACCTCCTCCTCGGCGTGGAAGGTCGAGAGGCTGATCCGGATCGTGTCGCCGATCCCGTCGGCCAGCAACGTCCCCAGGCCGACCGCCGATTTCAGCGAACCCGACCATTTCGTCCCCGCCTCGGTGATCCCGAGGTGCAGCGGGTAGGGCACCTTCTCGGCCAAAAGGCGGTTGGCGGCAATCGTGTTGGGGACGTTGGTCGACTTGATCGAGATCTTGAAGTTCTCGAAATCGAGCCCCTCCATCAGTTCGACGAACTCGACGGCGGCGGCGACCAGCGCCTCGACCGGCGCTTCGCGCTCGAGCTCGTGCAGGTGCTTGGGGAGGGAGCCGGAGTTGACCCCGATCCGCATCGGCACGCCCGCGGCGGTGGCCCTCACCGCGACCTCGGCGACTTTCTCCCGGCCACCGATGTTGCCGGGGTTGAGGCGGATGCAGTGGGCGCCCGCGTCGATCGCTTTCAGCGCCAGGGTGTGGTTGAAGTGGATGTCGGCGATGATCGGGATCGGCGATTCGCGCACGATCGTCTTCAGCGCCTCGGCGTCCTGCTCACGCGGAACCGCGCAGCGGACGATGTCGGCGCCGGCGTCCGCCACCTTGCGGATCTGCTCCATCGTCGCCGGGAGGTTGGCGGTCTCGGTCTTGGTCATCGTCTGGACGACGACCGGGGCGCCGCCGCCGATCGGCACGCCGCCGACGAAGATCTGGCGTTTGGAAGCCATTGGCGAAGCGTACCGGGAGGGGTTCGCGCGCCGGTTTGAACCTCGGCGGCAGCGAAGCCGTAGAGCGGTCGATGGGAGGACGCTTCGTGGGGTGCATGTTCGTGCTGGTCGGCCTGCTGACCGGCGCCGTCGGCATGGTCGCGGCCCCGGCCGCCGAGGCGACCTTCCACCTGATCAAGGTGCGTGAGGTCTACCCCGGCACGAACGACGACAGCTACGTCGAGCTGCAGATGTACGCGGCGGGCCAGACCTTCCTCAGCGGCCACTCGATGACCCTCTACGACTCGGCCGGCGCCCTCTCCCACACCTCCACCTTCTCCGCCGGCGTCGCCAAAGGAGAAAACCAGCGCACCGTCCTGATCGGCGACTCCGGCGTGCAGGCGGCGTTCGGAGTCGCACCGGACCTCGTCGACAGCGCGCTCTCGGTGCCGGCGTCCGGCGGCGCCGCCTGCTGGAACGCCGGCGGCCTGCCCGCCGACTGCGTCGCCTGGGGAAGCTTCTCCGGCGCCGCCGCGCTGCAGACCGCGTCGGGAACCAGCGCCGGCACGCCGGTGTCTGCGGCGGGCATAACCGCGGGCAAAGCGATTCGACGCACGATCGAACCGGGATGCCCGACCTTGCTGGAGGAGAGCGACGACAGCGACGTCAGCGCCACCGATTTCAAAGAGGTCTCCCCGCTCCCGCGCGACAATGCCGTCGCGATCACCGAGACGACCTGCGCCGGTGCGCCGAACACGGCGATCGACGAGAAGCCGCCGCTGCGCTCGAACGGCGCGACCGCCGAATTCACCTATGAAGCGCCGACGGCGACGAGCTACGAATGCAAGCTCGACTCGGCGGCCTTCGCGAGCTGCCCGAACAGCGGCCCACAGGAATACACGGGCCTCTCCGACGGGAGCCACACCTTCCAGGTGCGTGGCGTCAACGCGTCGGGGCCGGACCCGACGCCGGCGAGCTTCACCTGGACTGTGGACACCGTGGCGCCGACGACGACGATCGACGGTCACCCGGCGGACCCCAGCTCAGGCGCCGGTGCCGCCTTCACCTTCCATGCGAGCGAGAGCGCGACCTTCCAGTGCAGCCTCGTGCCGTCGAGCGAACCCGACCTCTTCTCGGCCTGCGCCTCGGGCAAGTCCTACTCCGGCCTCGCCGACGGCGAATACACCTTCAGGGTCAAGGCAACCGACCTGGCGACCAACCTCGGCGCGCCGGCGTCGTTCAGCTGGGAAGTCGACAACTCGCTGGCCGACACGACGCCGCCCCAGACGACGATCGAGGCGAAGCCGAGCGATCCGAGCAGCAGCTCGACGGCCTTCTTCGGCTACGCCTCGAGTGAGCCCGGCTCCAGCTTCGAATGCGCCCTCGACGGCGGCGCGTTCAGTTCTTGCCCGGCATCGGGAGTCACCTACTCGGGGTTGGCCGCGGGTGCCCACAGCTTTCAGGTGCGGGCAATCGACGCCGGCGCCAACGTCGATCCGACGCCCGCCGGCTACAGCTTCACCGTAGTCCTGGAGACCCCCACGCTGCCGCCGGTCGCGCCGCCGCCAGGGCCCGGCAAAGCAGCACCGCCGCAGACCCTGATCTCGCTCAAGCCCGCGGCGAAGACGCGCGACCGCACCGCCACCTTTCGCTTCCGCTCCGACGGTCCTGGCAGAAGCTTCGAATGCGCTGTCGACCGCGGGCCGTTCAAGGGCTGCCGCTCTCCCTTCACGACCAAGCGGCTGGGGTTCGGCGCACACGCCTTCTCGGTGCGCGCCGTCTTCGGCGGCGTCGCCGACAGGTCTCCGAGCAAATTCAGCTTCAAGGTCGTGCGGGGAAGGTGAACATGTCCAGGCCCATGGTGATCTCGGCGCTGGCCGCGGTGGCGCTGTCCGCGTTCTGGGCTCCGTCGGCGTCGGCCACCTTCCACCTGATGCAGATCCGCGAGCTCTATCCCGGATCGATCGCCGACCCGGGCTCCGAGTACGTCGAGCTGCAGATGTGGGCGTCGGGCCAGAACCTGGTCGGCGGCCATCTGCTCCGCAGCTACGATGCCGGCGGCACGGTGACGGGCACCAGCACCTTTGCCGCCGACGTCCCCGACGACGCCGACCAGAGCACGATGGTGCTGGCCACGCCCGAGGCGGAAGCCGAATTCGGCTTCCTCGCCGACACCGCGCTGGCGTCGTCCTCGGCGCTCGACCCGAGCGGCGGCGCGGTCTGCTGGGAGGCGATCGACTGCGTCTCCTGGGGCGACTTCAACGGCTCTCTGCCCAGTCCGGCCGGATCGCCGGCGACGCCGACGGGGATTCCCGACGGGATGGCTCTCCGCCGCACGATCGCACCGGCCTGCCCGACCAGGCTCGATCCGGCCGACGACCGCGACAACAGCGCGGTTGACTTCTCGCCCGCCTTCCCCGCTCCACGACCGAACTCGACGCCCCCGTCGGAGCACTCCTGTGGCGGCGCCGGCGGCGGTGGCGCAGGAGGGCCGGCGCCGTCCGGCCCTGGCGCCCCCCAGACGACGCTGCGACGTAAGCCGCCGAAGCGGTCGCGCGACCGCACCCCGACCTTCCGCTTCAGCTCCGACGAGGCCGGCGCCGGCTTCGAATGCGCTATCGACCGCCGTCGCCTGCGCCCCTGCCGCTCGCCCTTCAAGTCCAAGCCGCTGCCGCCGGGGCGTCATCGCTTTCGGGTCCGCGCCCGCGACGGGTCCGGTCAGGCCGACCCCACCCCCGCCTCCTATTCGTTCAGCGTGCTGCCCGGGAGGCGCTGATCAGCGGACGTTGAACCCTTCGCCGCCGATGCGACCGAGATCGTTCGAGAGGCCGATGAAGAACAGCATCGCGACGAGGGCGAACCCGATCATGCTGGCCCGCTCCATCACCCGCAGCGAGACCGGCTCCCCCCGCACCTTCTCGACCAGGCTCCAGAAGATGTGACCGCCGTCGAGCGGCAGGATCGGCAGCAGGTTGATCAGCCCCAACGAGAGGCTGACGAGGGCCAGCAGCAGCAGCGCCGGAGCGATGCCGACATCGATCACCTGGTTGGCGACGTCGCTGGTGCCGACGACTCCGGAGATTTCCTTGCGCTCTTCGGATTCGAAGATGTGGGCGAAGACGTGGACGGTTCCTGAGGCGACTGCCCACATCGCGTCGAGAGATTCCCTTGCGGCCGCTGCGGGGCCGAAGCTCACCGGCTCAGACCCATAGGAGAATCCGACCAGGGCGCGTTTTGCTTCCTTGTCGTATCGGGGGCGGACCGAAATCGTCCGAATCGTTCCGTCGCGGCGGATCTTCAGTTCTGCCGGGGTCGAGGCGAGGCAGCCGTCGACCTGCTCGCCGGCACATTCATGCGAGCCCACCTGCTTGCCGAACTTGACCAGCCGGTCGTTGAGACTCGATCCGCGGAAGCCGTGCCCGTCGACGGCGAGAACTTCGTCGCCGGGCTGCAGCGCCTTCGCCGCTGGGGTCCCGCTCCTGATTTCGCCCACGGACTGATCGACCCGCGGGACCCCGATCGTGTAGACGGCAAAGAGGATCGCGAAAGCCAGCACGATGTTCACCGCGGGACCGGCGGCGATCACGACGATCCGCTTCCAGACCGGCTGGCGGTAGTAGGCGCGGTGCGCGACCTCCGGGGGAATCTCTTCCTCCGGGTTCATGCCGGTGATTTTCACGTAGCCGCCGAGCGGGATGGCTTTGACGCCGTACTCGGTCTCCCCCTTCTTGAACGACCAGATCGTCGGGCCGAAGAAGAGGAAGAAGCGCTCGACCCGCATCCCGGTCGCCTTGGCGGCGACGTAGTGGCCCGCCTCGTGGAGCATGATCAGGAGGCAGAAGCCGAGGAAGATCCAGAGCCAGTTCATGCTGGAGTCAACCCCCGGACCTGCTCTTCGCTGCGCTGCCGCGCCTCGGCGTCGGCGGCGAAGAGGTCGTCGAAGTGGCCGACCGGCTGCGCCGGCATCTCCTCCAGCACCCGCTCGATCACCGCGGCGATCCCGGTGAACGGGATCCGCCCCGCGAGGAAGGCGGCGACCGCGACCTCGTCGGCGGCATTGAGCACGCACGGGGCCGTCCCCCCCGCTTCGCCGGCCTCCAGCGCCAGGCGCAGGCAGGCGAAGGTCTCGGGGTCCGGCGACTCGAAGGTCAGCGCTCCTGCGGCGGCGAGGTCCAACTGCGGCACGTCTACCTCCGCCCGCTCCGGATAGTGCAGCGCGTAGGAGATCGGCACCCGCATGTCGGGGTAGCCGAGGTGAGCCAGCGAGGAGCCGTCGATCAGGTGGATCAGCGAGTGGACCAGCGATTGCGGGTGGACGACGACCTCGATCCGCTCGTAGGGGACGCCGAAGAGGTGGTGCGCCTCGATCGCCTCGAAGCCCTTGTTCATCAGCGTCGCCGAGTCGATCGTGATCCTCCCCCCCATGCTCCAGGTCGGGTGCGCGAGGGCGTCGGCGACGCTGACGTCGGTGAGGTCGTCACGGCCGCGGAAGGGCCCGCCGGAGGCGGTAAGGACCAGCTTCTCGACGGTGCCAGGCGCCTCCGAGCCGATCAGCTGATGCAGCGCCGAGTGCTCGGAGTCG
>DASWQL010000062.1:0-3640 GCA_036403715.1 Solirubrobacterales bacterium | reverse complement strand
CCCCCACGCCCCCAACGCCACCTACTCTTTCAAGAAGCCCGGAACGTCGATGTCGTCCTCCGACACCCGCAGTTTGCGGATGTCGGTGTCCTCGGCGGAGACGCGGGGGCGGCTCTCGTAGCGGCGTCGCACCCGCTGCGGAGAGCGGGCCAGCAGCTCGAAGCCTTCGAAGCCGGTGGCGATGACGGTCACGCGGACCTCGTCCTTCATCGACTGGTCGACGACGGAGCCGAAGATGATGTTGGCCTGGTCGTCGGCCTCGGCCTGGACCAGCTGCGCCGCCTCGTTGACCTCGAACAGGCCGAGGTCCTCGGGGCCGGTGATGTTGAGCAGCATCCCGGTCGCGCCTTTGATCGACTCCTCGATCAGCGGCGAGGTGATCGCCGCCTTGGCGGCGTCGAGGGCGCGGGCCTCGCCGGAGGCGGAGCCGACTCCCATCAGGGCCGAGCCGGCGTCGCGCATGATCGTCCGCACGTCGGCGAAGTCGAGGTTGATCAGGCCGGGGATCGTGATCAGGTCGGTGATGCCCTGGACGCCCTGGCGCAGGATGTCGTCGGCCTGGCGGAAGGCCTCGAGCACGCTGGTGCGCCGCTCGACCGCCTGCAGCAGCTTCTCGTTCGGGACGATGATCAGGGTGTCGACGTTGTTGCGCAGTTTCTCGATCCCCTCGAGCGCCTGCTGCATCCGTCGTTTGCCCTCGAACTCGAACGGCTTGGTGACGGCGCCGACCGTCAGCGCGCCGATCTCTTCCTTGGCGATCTCGGCGATCACGGGGGCCGCGCCGGTGCCGGTGCCGCCGCCCTCCCCCGCGGTGACGAAGACCATGTCGGCGCCCTTCAGCGCCTCCTTGATCTCGTCGCGGCTCTCCGCCGCCGCGCCCGCGCCGACCTCAGGATTGCCGCCGGCACCGAGGCCGCGGGTCAGCTCCTGTCCGATCGAAAGCTTGATGTCGGCGTCGCAGGCCTGCAGCGCCTGGGCGTCCGTGTTTACCGCGACGAACTCGACGCCGCGAATTCCGGCATCGATCATGCGGCTTACGGCATTGGTGCCACCGCCGCCTGCACCGACGACCTTTATGACCGCGAGGTAAGTGGATTCCATCTCCCGATTTCCTCCTCGCCGACCTTAGAGGGCCGGGCGAGACAGCTGTTGGTTGAGTTGAGCCTTTGTTCCGTCCGAGTCTTCAGCAAGGCTCAAGGGTTCGAGCCTCCGCCTCAAGTGCGGAAATTGCGCTCAACGTAGGGCATTGTGGCGACTCTGTCAAACGCCCGACACGCATCGTGCAAAGCCATACTCTCGATCTTTGGTTGAGGGTTTCGCCAACCTCACTCTAAGGTCGAGCCTTTGCTCGAACGGCCCTACGGGGCGATCTATACCCGTTGTTCATGGCTCTGGGACAAGGATTTGCTCACATTTCTCGGCTGGCCGGAGAGGCGACGCCAAGGCTCACGGAGCAGGCGGCAAAGCGTGCCCGGAGCCGCGGACGGCGGGGTGGCTCGGCGCGTGCAGGTCTACATAATCGAGCGTGGAAATCGCCGGATCGGCCAGGACGCTTGCCGCCGCCCGCCACTTTCGGGCCGCCTGCGAGTCGTCGCCGAAGCGCAGTTCGATGCCCGAGGTCAGAATCACGTCCACCCCGCTTTCGCCGTAGTAACTGCTGGCGACGTAGGGCCGCAGTGGGGCGGGAACCGCTCCCAGGACGTGCACCTGTTCGAGCACCGGGCCGGCGACGCGGCCGGCTTTCGGCGCTTCGTCGAGCGACAGCTGGGGGAGCGGCGGGTCTTCGGGCGGGGTCAGCCAAGGGACGACCGCGCCCTTGGCGCTGACCACGACCGCGTCGGAGCCGCTGCCGATCGTCGCCGCCGGCTGCGGCGAGCTGACCGCGGGGGCGACCGTCTTGTCGCGGACGAGGAAGAAGTAGACGGCCAGCGCCGCGACGGCGACGAGGGCGAGGGCCGCCCGCCGGCGATTCACAGCTCCCAGCCGCCGGGCCGTTTGACCTTGCCCAGCACCTGGACCTCCGGCTCCAGCTCGATGCCGAACCGCTCGTGGACCCGGCGGCTTCCCTCCGCCATCAGCTCGAGCACGTCGGCGGTGGTGGCGCCGTCGGCGTTCTCGACGAAGTTGGCGTGCTTCTCGGAGAAGCGGGCGCCACCGTGGCGCAGGCCGCGGCAGCCCGCGGCCTCGAGCAGTTGCCCGGCGGAGCGCCCCTCGGCGCGCTCGTCCTCCGGGTTCTTGAAGGTCGAGCCGAAGGTCTTGATCCCCGAGGGCTGGGCCTCGCGACGACGCTCCCGCATCGTCGCCAGCGTCGCCCGGATCTCCGCCGGGTCGCCGGGCGACAGGTGAAAGGCGGCGCGGGAGACGACTTCGCCGGCGCCGAGGTTCGACTGCCGGTAGGAGAAGCCGAGCTCCTCGGGGGCGCGGCGGGAGGTCCCGGCGGCGGTGCTGACCTCGACCCATTCGAGCACGCGCGCCAACTCACCGCCATAGGCGTTGGCGTTCATCCGCACCGCCCCACCCGCGGTACCGGGGATGTTGATCCCGAACTCGAGGCCGGAGAGGCCCCAGCCGGCTGCTTTCGCCGCCGCCGAGGGCAGGCGGGCGCCACCCCCGCAGAGAATCCGATCGCCATCGCGCTCGATCTGCGCCAGGTCTCCGTCAAGCTTGATTGCCAGTCCGCGGAAGCCATCGTCGGCTATCAGCAGGTTCGAGCCGGAGCCGATCAGTCCTACCGCGAGCCCCTCCTCCTCGGCCCAGCGCAGCAACTCGACCAGCCGCGGCTCGCTGTCCGGGCGGGCGAACCAATCGGCAGCGCCGCCGGTCCGGACGGTCGTCAGCCGGGCCAAGGGGAAGTCGGACTCGACGCCGGGTGGGGGTGCGCTCATCCCTCCCCCTCCGAGTTGCGGTGTGCCTTTTGGTCCCCCTGGGGGGCATAAGGAACAGCGATCGTCTCGACCAGCGCCTCGCCGAGCCTGTAGACGTCGCCGGCGCCGAGCGTCACCAGGACCTGGTCGCGGAAGCCGAGTGCCTCGTTGCCGTCGAGGAGATCGACCAGCGCGGGGCGGGCTCGCTCGGCCTCGGGCAGCCACCAGACCCGCCTCCCTCCCATCCGCTCGGCCGCGGCCTGGGCGACACGCAGGCCGCTGACTCCCGCCAGCTCGCCGACCGGCTCCTCGCGCGCCGGGTAGACGTCGAGCACGGCGACTTCGTCGGCGAGGGCGAGGGCGGCGCCGAACTGCTCCGCCAGGGCCTTGGTCCGCGAGTAGAGGTGGGGCTGGAAGACGGCGACCAGGCGATCGGGCTCGAGCTCGCGCAGCGCCTGCAGCGCGGCCCGCACCTCGGTCGGGTGGTGGGCGTAGTCGTCGTATATGGAGACGCCGCCGCGCCGCCCCTTCAGCTCGAGCCGGCGGCGCACCCCGGGAAACGCGGCGAGCGCCGCCGCCGAACCCTCGACGTCGAGCCCGGCGAGCTCGATCGCGGCGAGCGCGGCGCGGGCGTTGAGGACGTTGTGGCGGCCGGGGACCGCGAGCTCGAGCTCCGCCGGCCCGGGCGAGCCCTGGTCGAACTCGGCGATCCGGGCGCCGGCCGAGAAAGAGTCGAAGGCGGCGCGCAGCTCGGCGACCGAGCCCCAGCGCGAGTG
>DASWQL010000061.1:0-19846 GCA_036403715.1 Solirubrobacterales bacterium | reverse complement strand
CCGCGCGCCCTCCGCGCAGGATGATGTGGCAATCGCGATTCCCGCGAGTGTGCAGGATCGCGGGCGTGCCCATCACGTCGATCCCCGCGAAAGCGTGGGACGCCGCGGCCGCTCGAACGGCGTCGACGGCCACCCCGACAGCGCCGTGGGTGCCGTTCTTGAACCCCACCGGCATCGAGAGGCCGGACGCGAGCTGGCGATGGATCTGGCTCTCGGTGGTGCGAGCGCCGATCGCGCCCCAGCTGACGGCGTCGGAGATGTACTGCGGCGTGATCGGGTCCAGGAACTCGCAGCCGACCGGCAGGCCCAGCTCGAGCACCTCGAGCAGCACCCGCCTGGCCATCCTGAGGCCCTCGTTGACGTCGCCCGAGCCGTCGAGGTGCGGGTCATTGATCAGCCCCTTCCAGCCGGTCGTCGTCCGCGGCTTCTCGAAGTAGACCCGCATCACGATCAGCAGGTTCTCCCTCAGCTCCTTCGCGGTCGCGCTCAGCCGCCGCGCGTACTCGAGCGCGGCTTTGGGGTCGTGGACGCTGCAGGGGCCGACCACGACCATCAGCCGCGGGTCGCGCCCGTGCAGCACCTCGACCACTTCTTCGCGGCCCCTGACTACCGACTTCGCCCGCCCCGAACCGAGCGGCAGTTCCTCCATCAGAGTCTCCGGTGGCGCCAGCTCGACCACTTTCGCGATCCGCTGGTCCCGCACACCGTCTCGTTTGGCGCCCTCCATCCCGATGATCATTTTGCCTTCGCCTTTCTCCAAACCGCTGAAATCGTACTTTCTGGTCGTCGGCTGCCAGAAAGCCAAGCGGCAACCGCTGCGAACAATTGGGTTCGGCGCCCGGCCGAGGTGAAAATTTGCTGCGGCGAAACGCCGCCAGGCCGGACGCCTAGCTAAATCGCCAATACCGATAGGTGCGGAAGCTGCCAGGGGCAACGACGGCGCCAGGCGCGGGGCCGTTCGCGGATGTGGCTTGCTTCAACACCTCGGCGAAGTTTGTACCACGGGCCGCGCGATTAGTCGAGTAATTCCGACAGGGCGGCGAGGAAGCGGTCGTTCTCCGCCGCCGTGCCGTAGGTGACGCGGATGTGGCCGGGGCCGCCGAGGGGCGTTCCGGGGCGGACGGCGATGCGGCGCTCGGCGAGGCCGGCGACGACCTCGGCCTCGTCGCCATCGCCGAGATCGATCCAGGAGAAGTTGGCCTGCGAGTCGGCGGTGTGGAGGCCGATCTCGCGCAGCGCCTCCTCGACCCGCAGGCGCTCGGCGACGGTGCTCTCGACCCGGAAGAGGACGTCGTCGGAGTGCAGGATCGCCTCCGCCCCGGCCGCCTGGGCGAGGGCGTTGACGCTGAAGGGCTGGCGCACGGCGTCGACCGCGGCGCGGAAGTCGGCGGAGCCGATCGCGTAGCCGACCCGCAGGCCGGCGAGGCCATAGCACTTGCTGAAGGTGCGCAGGACGACGAGGTTGGGGAAGTCGGCGAGCAGGTCGAGCGTCGCGTCGGGGTCGTCGTTGACCTGGAACTCGACGTAGGCCTCGTCGAGGATCACCGTCACGTGGGACGGGATGCGCTCGCAGAAGGCGGCGATCTCGGCCGCCGGCAGGTGGGTGGAGGTCGGGTTGTTCGGGTTGCAGACGATCAGCAGCTGCGTCGCGGCGGTGGTCTCGGCGACCATCGCGTCGAGGTCGTGCCTGTCCTCGGCGTCGAGCGGCACGCGCACCTCGCGGGCGCCGGTCAGCGCCGGCAGGTACGGGTACATCGAGAAGGCCGGCCAGGCGTAGAGGATCTCGGCACCGGGCTCGCAGAGCGCCTCGGCGGCGGCGAGCAGGATCTCGCAGGAGCCGTTGCCGACGGCGACGCGGCCGGGCTCGGTCTCGTAGCGGTCGGCGAGGCGCCGGCGCAACAGGGTGGCGTCGGGGTCCGGGTAGCGGTGCATAGCTCCGGCGGCCCGCTCGATCGCTTCGACCACCTGCGGGTGCGGCGGGAAGGGCGACTCGTTGGAGGCGAGCTGGGCGATCTCGCCGGCGGCGATCTGCTCGGGCGCCTGCCCGGTCGGCACGCCGGCCTGGTAGCCCGGCATCCGGGCCAGCTTCTCGGCGAAGGTGACGGTCATCGTCGGGGGATTCTGACGGACGCCGTCGCTACTGGGCGGATTCGAGATCGCGCCGCAGGTCCTGGGCGCCGCCGAGGTAGACGTGCGAGGGAGAGTGGCCGACAGGCGCGTAGTAGTGGGCCATCACCCGGATCACCCGCGGCATCGAGCCCGGCACCGGGATCTCGCGGCAGCAGAGCAGGGGCACCTGGTCGAGGCCGATCCGCCGCGCCGCGACCGCCGGGAACTCGGCATCGAGGTCCTCGGTCGTCGTGAACAGGCAGCTGACCATCGCCTCGGGCTCGAGCTCGTTGCGGGAGATCAGCTCCTTCATCAGGTCCTCGGTCCCGTCGAGGATCGCGTCTGCCTCGTTGGCCTCGACCTGTGTGGCGCCGCGGACGGCGAAGAGCCGCTGCTGTTCCTGGTTCACGACTCCGCATCTTTCCAGAGCGCGCCCGGCCCCGGGGGGCGAGACTGGGATCGCCGTTCCTTTTGACCCCCATAGGGACCAAAAGGCACAGCGATTCTGGAGGGCGTACCGAGGTCGGGCCGGCGCTCGCCGCGCTCGCGAGCCGTCAGTACGGGCTCGTGTCGCGGCGGCAGCTGCGTGACCTCGGGATGAGCGACAAGGCGATCGCGCACGCCGTTCGCGCCGGGCTTCTGCACCGCGTCTTCCGCGGTGTCTACGCGGTGGGCTTCCCCGTTACGGGGGAGCGGCCGCGGATGGTGGCGGCGGCGCTCGCCTGCGGCGAGGGCGCGGTGGTTTCGCATCGCAGCGCCGCTGCCTTGCTCGGACTTGTAGATCGTGCCCCGGTGGTGGTCGACGTGATTGCCGCGGGGGAACGCGGCCGGAAGATCGATGGCATCCGTGCACACGCGGTTGCGCCGCCGGGCCGAGCCGAGGTGGGCACCGTCGACCGCATTCCATGCACGAGCCCGGCGCGGACCCTTGTCGATCTCTCCGCGGCCTCGAGCGCCCGCACCATGCGGAGCGCGTTCGAGCGGGCAGCGGCGCGGAGAGCGCGCCTCGCCTCGGCGTCCCACCTCAAGAGCCCACTGGAGGCGATGGTGCTGCCGCTGCTCGCGGGCCGCGGCCTGCCCGCGCCTCGCGCCAACGCGCCCGTGCAGCTGGTCGAGAAACGCATCACGGTCGACTTTCTCTGGGCTGAGGAGCGCTTCGTCCTCGAGGCCGACAGCCGCGACTTCCACGGCACCGAGGTCGCCTTCGAGCGCGATCGCCGGCGAGATCGGGAACTGATGCGGGTCGGTTTCTCCAGCCTGCGGGTGACGCGTCTACAGGCCGAATCCGAAGCCGAGCTCGTGGCGCAGGCGATCGAGCGGCGACTCAGGCCGCACGGGCGTCGGCGCGCAGACGCGCGATCTCCTCGTCGCCGAGGCGCCTGGCGCCCCCCTCCGCGAGCCGACCGAGGCGCAGCGAGCCGAAGGCGACGCGGCGCAGGGAGCCGACCCGGTTGCCCACCGCCTCGACCATGCGGCGGACCTGGCGGTTGCGGCCTTCGCGGAGCGTGATCTCGATCTCGCGCTCGCCGACCCGGCGCACCTCGGCCGCTGCCGTCGGCCCGTCCTCGAGCTCGACCCCCCGGCGCAAGCGCTCGACCTCGCCCTCGCTCGGCGGGCGGTGCAGCCGCACCCGGTAGGTCTTGGCGACCCCGTAGCGGGGGTGCGTGAGCAGGTTGGCCAGCTCGCCGTCGTTGGTCAGCAACAGCAGGCCGGTCGAGTCAGCGTCGAGGCGGCCGACAGGGTAGAGGCGGGCTGGGGAGCCGACCAGCTCGACGACGGCGGACCTCTCCCCCGGCTCCTTCGCGGTCGAGACGACGCCGGCGGGCTTGTTCACCGCCCAGACCTCCCGCGCCTCCGCCCCCACCGGGCTGCCGTCGACGCGCACGTCGTCCTCCTCGCCGACGTCGCGAGCGGGATCGGTGACCACCTCGCCGCCGACCGTCACCCGCCCGTTGGCAATGATCTTCTCGGCCAGGCGCCGCGACGCGACGCCACCGTGCGCGAGGAACTTCGCCAACCTCACCGCACCGACGTCATGGCTCGGCCCGCTGTTCCCCGGCCTTCAGCAGCCTCTCGCGCAGCTCGCGCTCATCGTCGGGGCTGGGGTCGAAGCGCGACGGGTCGGGGAGCTGGTCGAGGCCGGAGAGGCCGAAGAGGCGCTCGAACAGCTCCGAGGTCTTGAAGATCGCGGCGCCGAAGCGGGAGCGGCCGGACTCGTCGATCAGGCCGCGCTCGGCCAGGGTCTGCACCGCCGACTCCGAGCTGACGCCGCGGATGCGGGCGATCTCGGGCCGGGAGACCGGCTGCAGGTAGGCGACGATCGCCAGGGTCTCGGCCTGGGCCTGGGTCAGCGGCGGCGTCCGTGGTTTGGCCAGCAGCCGCCGCGCCGCCTCCTCGCTCGCCGGATCGCTCGCCAGGCTGAAGCCGCCGCCGACCTCGCGCAGGACGACGCCCCGGCGGCCCTCGGCGAGGTCCTCGCGCAGCAGCTCGATCGCCTCGGCGACCTGGCCCTCGGTCGCCTCCGTCGCCTCGGCGAGGTCGGCGGCCGCGACCGGCTGCGGCGAGAGGAAGAGCAGCGCCTCGACGGTGCGGGCGAGGTCCCTCATCGCGCCACCCCGCGGACGCGGATCGGCCCGAAGGCCTCGGACTGCTCCCAGGTCACCTCGCCCTTGCGGTAGAGCTCGAGCAGGGCGAACACCGTGACCGCCTGGGTCAGCCGATCCTCGCCGCCGAACTCGTCGTCGAAGTCGAAGTTGGCACGGCGGCCGAGGGCGTCGCGCAGGGCCCGCAGCCGGCGCTCCAGCGAGACGGTCGGGCGGATGTGGCTGATGTCGACGTCGGCCGGCTCGACGAGGAGGTCGCCGAGAGCGGCGCCGAGCTGGTCGGGGTCGTAGACGGCGACCGCCGCCTCGACGGCGACCCGCCGCAGCTCGGTCGGCAGCGGCGCCGAGCGGTAGAGGTAGCCGCGCTGGGACTCGAAGCGCTCGGCGAGCTCGGCGGAGGCGTCGCGGTAGCGGCGGTACTCGAGCATCCGCGCCAGCAGCTCCTCCACCGCCTCCTCGGGCCCGAGCTCGTCCAGCTCTTCCTCCGGCCCGGGCAGCATCAACCGCGACTTCAGCTCCAGCAGCGAGGCGATCAGGACGAGGAATTCGGTCGCCACCTCCAGCTCCAGCTCGCCTTCGCGCTCGAGGTGCTCGACGTAGGCGACGACGACCTCGCCCAGCTGCAGGTCGAGCAGGTTCACCTCTTCGCGCAGCACGACCGCGATCAGCAGGTCGAAGGGGCCGGCGAAGACGTCGAGGTCGAGATCGAGGTCGAGGTCGGCTACGGCCACGTGAGGACGTTAACGAGAAGGGCCGATGCCCATCAGGGCACGGACGTCGGCGAGGGTCAAGGCGGCGATCTCGCGCGCCTTCTCAGCCCCTTCGGCCAGCGCCGCCTCCAGCGCGGCCTCGTCCGCTCGCAGCTCGGCGTAGCGCTCGCGGATGGGGGCGAGCAGCTCGACCACTCCCTCCGCCACCGCCTGCTTGAAGTCGCCGTAGCCCGAACCGTCGAACTCGCGCTCGATCGCCGCCTGGTCGACCCCGCGGGCGACCGAGAGGATGTCGATCAGGTTGGTGATCCCGGGCTTGTCGCCGGCGCGGCGCACCTCGCGGCCGGAGTCGGTGACGGCGCTGCCGAACTTCTTGCGGATCGCCTCCGGCTCGTCGAGAACCAGCACCGTCCCGGCCTCGGTGCCGCCGGTCGTCGACATCTTCCGCTCCGGCTCCTGCAGGTCCATGATTCGGGCGCCGACCTCGGGGATCCGCAGCTCCGGCACCACCAGCGCCTCGCCGAAGCGCTCGTTGAAGCGGCGGGCGATCTCCCGCATCAGCTCAACGTGCTGGCGCTGGTCGTCGCCGACCGGCACCTCGTCGGCCCGGTAGGCGAGCACGTCGGCGGCCATCAGGACCGGGTAGAAGAAGAGCGCCGCCGAGACCAGCTCGCGTTGGCGCGCCGACTTGTCCTTGAACTGGTGCATGCGGTTGAGGTCGCCGTGGGAGGTGACGGCGGAGAGCAGCCAGGTCAGCTCGGTGTGCTCGCGCACGTCGGACTGGCGGAAGAGGATGCTGCGGGCGGGGTCGAGGCCGGCGGCGAGCAGGATCGCGGTGGTGTCGTAGAGGCGCTCGCGCAGCTCGGCGGGGTCGTAGGCGACCGAGATCGCGTGCAGGTCGACGATGCAGAAGATCGCCGGGTCGCCGCGGTCCTGTCCCTCGACGTACTGACGGACGGCGCCGATGTAGTTGCCGAGGTGCTTGCGGCCGGTCGGCTGGATGCCGGAGAAGATGATCGGGGCGGACATCGCCCCGGAGCCTATGCGGGCTCGGGCTCGGGCGCTTCGCTGCCGGGCTCCGGCGCAACCTCCCCTTGGCGGCTGTCGGCATCGCGGCCGTGGCCGCACTCGCCGGCCGTCGCGGCGCCGCCCGCCGGCACCGCCTGCGTCCGCCGGCGCGGGTTTTCGATTCCGATCGCCGAGGCGATGCCGCCGAGGATCATCAGGATCCCAGCGATGCCGACGCCGAGGTGGAAGGCCGAGGTCGAGGCGTCCGCCGAGGCGGTCCTTAACCGCTTCGCTTCCGGCGGCGGCAGGTGGTCGGTCCCCGGTACCGCCAGCGGCTGCGCCTTGGCTTCGGAGACGATTTCGGCGGCCTTCGGGGCGAGCGGCCGGTTGCCGAGCTTGGAATCGAGGACGGAGCCGAAGTGAGCCGAGATGACGGCGCCGAGGACGGCGATCGCCAGCAGCCCGGCGACCCGTGAGACGCCGTTGTTGATCCCCGAGGCGATGCCGACGTGGCGCTCCTCCACCGAGTCGAGCACCGTCGCGGTCAGCGGCGCCACCGTCGCCGAGAGGCCGAGGCCGAAGACGACGATCGCCGGCAGGACGTCGCTGACGTAATCGGCGTTCGACCCCACCCGCAGCATCAGCAGCAGGCCGAGGCCGCCGACGATCGGGCCCACGGTCATCGGCAGCCGCGGCCCGGTGCCGGAGGCGAGCCGGCCCCAGTAGGGCGAGAGGAAGAAGAGGATGATCGAGACCGGCGTCGTCGCCAGCCCCGCCTCCAGCGGCGAGTAGCCGGCGACCTGCTGGAGGAAGAGGGTGACGAAGAAGAGGCCGCCGATCAGCCCCGCGTAGGCGGCGAGCGTGGTCAGGTTGGCGACGGCGAAGTTGCGGATCCGGAACAGCTTCAGGTCCATCATCGGGTGCGGCGTCCGCGCCTCGTGGCGGATGAAGAGCGCGAAGCAGACGATGCCGGCGATCAGCGACACCCAGACGACCGGGTCGCTCCAGCCGCGGGTCGGCTGCTCGGTGAGAGCGAACACGGGGCCGGCGAGCCCCGCGGCCGAGAGCACGATGCCGCCCCAATCGATGCCGCGGAAAGCGTCGGGGTCGCGGCTCTCCTCGACCGAATGCAGGGTCAGCGCCACGGTGGCAGCGATCAGCGGCAGGTTCACCCAGAAGATCGCCCGCCAAGAGGTGAGGCTGACGAGGGCGCCGCCGCCGGCCGGGCCGACCACGGTCGCGATTCCCGTCCACGCCGTCCAGGTCCCCACCGCCTTGCCGCGCTCGGCACCCTCGAAGGTGGCGGCGACGATCGCCAGCGAGCCCGGGACCAGCAGCGCCCCGGCGACGCCCTGCAGCGCCCGCGCCGCGATCAGGAACTCGACCGAGGGAGCGATCGCGCAGAGCGCCGAGGTGGCGCCGAAGCCGATCAACCCGATCACGAACATCCGCCGGCGCCCGAACTGGTCGCCCAGCGAGCCGCCGACGAGCAGCAGCGAGACCAGGGTCAGCATGTAGGCCTCGACGACCCACTGCTGGCCCGCCAGCTTGGCGTCGAGCCCTTTGCCGATCGCCGGCAGGGCCACGTTGACCACGGTGCTGTCGAGGAAGACAACCGTCGACCCGAGGATCGTCGCGACCAGGGTCAAGCGCTGGTGACGGGACACGGGTCGAGTCTACGCCGGGCGGCGCTTCGCGCCGGCCGTTCGCCGGGACCTCTGAGGCGCGGGACCTCTGGGGCGCGGCTGTGCGTACTAAAGGCGTAACCGGCTGAGGAGGCAGTGATGGTGAAGCGGTTCTGGGCGATTGCGATGCTGGCCCTGGCGGCCTTCCCCGTCGTCGCGGACGCGGACGGCGGCATCGGCACGCTGTCCGCCCCGGCCGGGGTGACCATGAGCGGCTCCCCGTACCGCTATGTCGCCATCCAGCCCAGGCTCTCCGGCGCGCCGACGCTGGTCGAGCGGATCGACGTCGACGGCGGCAAGGTAGGTCGATGGTGGTATCTGCGAGGCGGCTTCCACGTGCCGGCGGTCGCCTACGACGGCAGCGGCGGCGGGCTCTCCGCCGATGGCAGGACGCTGGTACTGACCGCGCTGCCCCGTCGTTATCCGCCGCAACGGTCGCGGTTCGCCATCCTCGACACGGCTGTCCATCTGCGACATCCACTGCGGCCCGGTGAACGGCGCCCCCGGCACGCGGTCTCGCGCTTCTCCCTCCCCGGGTTCTACAGCTTCGACGCGATCGCGCCGGACGGCGGGATGGTCTACCTGATCCATTACCTGCCGTCGCGGGGGCCGATCGCCTACGAGGTCCGGGGCTACGAGGTCGCCGGCGGTCGCCTGCTGTCGAACCCGATCGTCGACCCCGAGGAGGCCGGCGAGCGTATGCAGGGCCTGCCGATCACCCGCGCCATGAGTCCCGACGGCCGCTGGGCCTACACCCTCTACGACGGCAACGGGAAAGCGCCGTTCCTGCACGCGCTCGACACCGTACGCGGGCTCGCCGTCTGCGTCGACCTACCGCAACTGGCCGGCCGCAAGGACCTGTTCGGCTCCGGGCTGCGCGTCGATCGCTCGGGTCGGGAGCTCACCGTCCTCGGCTCCGGGCCGTTCTCCGGGCCCGGTCGCGACCGCGATGCCGAACCGCTGTTGACGATCGACGCCGGCAGCTTCGCAGTGCACGGACCGAGACCGGCGGCTGCTGGGCCTGGCTCCGGGACGAACCCCTGGGTGCCGATCGGCATCGCCGCGGCGGCGCTGGCGGCGGCGCTGTTCTGGGTCGTCGCGCGTCGAGGGCGAATGGCCGGCGGGCGACCGGTCGGGCAGGGATGAGAGAGGCCGATTCGTGCTTGCGGCGCTGATCGCCATGGTGCTCGGAGCAGCCGCTCAGCTAGGGCTCGGAAACCAGGCCCTCCCGTCCGCCGACCGCTACTTCGCCTTCGCCCGCCACCCCGGCAACCTGCCTGCCCGCAGCGGCGTCGCCGGTCGCTCGGCCGAGGGGCGGCCGATCAGGCTGCGACAGCTGGGCGACCCCTCGTTCGGCGGCGAGCTGCTGGTGTTCGGCTGCATCCACGGCGACGAGTGCGGGGCCGGTGGGATCGAGCCGCTGCGCAACGGCTGCCCGGACCCTGCGGCGGACATCTACGTCGTCCCGAACCTCAATCCGGACGGCGCCGCCGCCGGGACCCGTGTCAACGGCCGCGGCGTCGACCTCAACCGCAACTTCCCGGCCGGCTGGCGGCCGATCGGAGGCCGCGGCGATCCGCAGTACTCGGGGCCGCGCCCGTTCTCGGAGCCGGAAACCCGGGTCGCGGCGCGGCTGATCCGCACTCTCGCGCCCGAGGCGACGATCTGGTTCCACCAGTACCGCGGCAGCCGCCCGTTCGTCCGCGCCTGGGGCCAGAGCGCCCCCGCCGGCCGCCGCTTCGCCCGCCTTGCTCGGATGCGGTTCCGGCTCCTGCCGTGGATGGCCGGGACGGCCCCGAACTGGCAGAACCACCGCTTTCCGCAAACCAGCTCCTTCGTAGTCGAGCTGCCGCGGGGAGCCCTCGGGTCGGCGATGGAGTCGCGGCTTGCCAGGGCGGTCGACCGCTTCGGCAGGAAGGTGAGCGAAGATTGAGATGTCGCGCGGAAGGGATCGGATTTGGGAATTGAGAGCAAGGCGGTGGAGCGGGCGGCAGAGCGTCAGCCGCCCTCCCCTCGCCTGGAGCGAAAGCTCGTCCGCGAGGCCCAGCGCGGGTCTCGCGAGGCGCTGGCGAGTCTGTATTCGGCGCACTGGCAGCGGGCCCACCGCGCCGCCTACCTCGTCGTCCACGACGCCGCCGCGGCCGAGGACATCGCCCAGGACGCCTTCCTGGCCGCGGTCGATGCCCTCGATCGCTTCGACCGGCGCCGGCCATTCGCCCCCTGGCTGCACCGGATCGTCGTCAACCGGGCGATCGATTGGGCGCGGCGGGAAGCGCTGCGACGCCGGGTCGCCGACCCCGACTCCACGCAGCTCGCCGCCGAGCCGGCCGAAACGCTTGGACAGGACCTGATGGCGGCGCTGGCGGCCCTGCCGCCGGAGCAGCGGGCGGTGGTCGTCCTCCGCCACCTGCTCGAATACACGCCGGGCGAGATCGCGCGGATGCTCGAGCTGCCGCGCGGAACCGTGAACTCGCGTCTGCGGCGTGCGCTCGACCAGCTGCGGGGAGCGATCGAGGTGGAGGGATGAACGAGGAGCGGCTGCGATCCCTGCTGCGCGAGCCGCCGATCCCGGGGGGCGAGGAGGCCGAGCGCCGCGGGCTCGAGATGGTGGAGGCTTCCTTCGCCGAGCGTGGCGGGGCAGAACCGCCCGGGGCTGGGCGCCCGGCGCTGCCGCGGCTCGCCATGGCGCTGGCGATCGCGACCGTCGTGGCGGCGTTGCTCCTCTCCGCCGCCGGCGCCGCCGTCCGCAACTGGGTCGACGACGTCTTCACCGCCGGGGTCCCGGACGCCGAGCCCTCGCTGACCGAGATCCCGGGCGGCGGGCGGCTTCTGGTCCAGAGCGCCGCCGGCCCCTGGGTCGTCCAGCCCGACGGCTCGCGTCGCCTGCTCGGTCACTACCGGGAAGCGACCTGGTCTCCGCGAGGCCTCTTCGTCGCCGTCGCCTCCGGACGGACGCTGAGCGCGATCGAGCCCGACGGCACCCCGCGATGGTCGATATCCGCCTCGGCCGCCGTGGGCGAGCCGCGCTGGTCGCCCTCGGGCTTCCGCATCGCCTATCGGTCAGGGGCAACCCTGCGGGTGATCGCCGCCGACGGCAGCGGCGATGGATCGTTGGATCCGCAGACGGAGTCTGTGTCGCCGGTCTGGTCGCCCCAGGGTCTGGCGCTGCTCGCCTACGTCGGCAGCGGCGGAACCGTGCGGATCGTCGATACGGACAGCGCCGCGCCGGTCGGCTCGGCGCCCGCCCTGCCCGGCATCAGAGAGCTGGAATGGGCGGCCGGCGGCTCGACTCTGCTGGAAGCCTCCGGGTCGCGGCTGCGGCTGCGCCAGTTGATCGTTTACAAGCTGCGGGACCAGCTCGGCATCGGCTCCCCGCGGGATGTCCCGCTGCCCGCAGGCGCCAGGATCCGCGACGCCGCCCTCTCCCCCGACGGCAACACCGTCGCCGCGCTGCTGACGACCGGCAGCGCCGGGTCGCCGCGCAGCGTGGTCGTCCTGGCCGACGCGGATGGTGGCGCACGGCAGGTTCTCTTCAACACCCCGGGACGGCTCTCCGAACTCGCCTGGTCCCCCGACGGCGGCAGATTGCTGATCGCCTGGCCCGACGCCGACCAATGGCTGTTCATCCCCGCCGAGGGGCGCGGCCGCGTCCACGCGATCGGCGACATCGCCGCGCAGTTCTCCCCCGGCGGCCGCGATGCCGCCTTTCCGCGGATCGAGGGCTGGTGCTGCGTCGCGACGACGGGCGGCGGCTAGGCCTCGGCCGGCAGTTCCCGCAGCTGCTGCGCCGGGGTGAAGAAGTTGCGGTAGGCGAGGCCGGTGGCGACGAGGGCGGAGATCGAGACGCTGCCGAGCAGCGTGTAGAGCAGGATCAGCTGCAGGCGGACGGCGTCGGCCGGTTCGGCGCCGGCGAGGAGCATCCCGACCATCGTGCCCGGGAAGAAGATCAGGCCGGTCGTCTTGGTCGAGTCGACGAGGGTGATCATCCCCGAGCGCAGGGAGCGGCGGACGATCGGCGCCGCCGCTTCGCCGGCGGTGGCACCGAGCGCCAGCGTCGCCTCGATCCGCGCCCGCGAGTCGGCGACCTCGTCGCCGAGGCGGTTCAGCGCCACCGCCGAGGCGGTCATCGCGTTGCCGATCACCATGCCGCCGACCGGGACCAGATAACGCGGCGTCGGTTCGAAGATGCCGAGGGCGACGACGAGGCCGAGGGTGGAACCGCCGGCGAGCGCCAGGGCGATCAGCAGCGGGCCGAAGGCGTGCGGCACCTTGTCGGCGCGGTGGCGGGCGGTCAGCGCGCCGAAGACGACCATCACGCTCAGCAGCGCCAGCACCAGCCAGATCGTGTCGGCTTCGAAGATCAGCTTGATCGCGTAGCCGACCAGGGTGAGCTGGACGATCGAGCGGACCGTGGCGACGACGATGTCGCGCTCGAGGTCGGCGCGGCGCCAGTAGGAGATCGCGGCGGCGCTGGCGACCAGGGCCAGCGAGGCGGCGACCTGCCAGAGGTGGACGTGGATCGAGGGGTTCATCGGATGCGCCGGTCCTTTTGGGCGTATGGGGACCAAAAGGCACAGTGATCTGCCGGTCTCATGCCAGCACCCGCTCCACCGGGCCGGAGTCGACCACCCGCCCGTCTTCCAGGCGCACCACCCAGTCGCTCAGCCGGCGCGCCTGCTCGGGGTCATGGCTGACGAGGACGATCGAGATCTCCAGCTCGCGCCGCAGCTCCGCCAGCGCCGCCTCGATCGCGTCGCGGGCGACATGGTCGAGGGCCGAGGTCGGCTCGTCGAGCAGCAGGACCTTCGGCTCCTGCGCGAGGGCGCGGGCGAGCATCGCCCGCTGCTGCTCGCCGACCGAGAGCCTGGCCACGTCGCGCTCGGCGAACTCCGGGTCGAGTCCGGCGAGGCGGAGGACGCGGCCCATGTCGGGTTCGGTCCCGGCCAGCCGCGCCGCGTAGGCGAGGTTGCTCTCGACCGTCCCCTCGAGCAGCGCCGGCAGCTGCGGCACCAGCGCGACCTCGCGGCGCAGGGCCAGCGGGTCGTACTCCGCCAGCGGCCGCCCGCGGTAGGCGACGCCGCCCCGATCGGGGTCGGCGAGCCGGTTGAGCAGGCGCAGCAGCGTCGACTTGCCGGCGCCCGAGGGCCCGACGATCGCCGTGGCGCCGGCGGGGAGCTGGGCGCTGACCGAGTCGAGGACGATGCGGCCGCCGCGGGTGAGGCCGACGTCTCGGAGCTCGAACAGCACCGCAGCATGTTCCCACCGGGCGCCCGCGCAAGATGTCTGCCGGGCGCCCGCGCTAACTCCCGCGGACCGAGATCGGCTGGAAGAATTCGGGTAGGTGATGCGCTGATGGCGAGAGCGATCTGGACCGGCACGATCAGCTTCGGGCTCCTCAACGTGCCCGTGCGGCTCTACAGCGCGGTGGCGCGGCGCAACATCGCCCTGCGCGAGATCCGCGAGTCCGACAGCTCCCGGATCAAACACCGCCGCGTCGCCGAAGGGACCGACGAGGAGGTTCCCTACGACGAGATCATCAAAGCCTTCGAGGTCACGCCCGGCAACTACGTGCCGCTGAGCAAAGACGAGATGTCGGCGCTGGCGCCGGAGAAGACGCGCGCGATCGAAGTCATCGACTTCGTCGACATCGACGAAATCGACCCGATGTACTTCGACAGCCCCTACTACCTCGGCCCCGCCGAGGGCGCCGAGAAAGCGTATTCGCTGCTGGCCGCGGCGATGGAAGCCTCGGGCAAAGCGGCGATTGCCCGCTTCGTCTTCCGCAACAAGGAGCACCTGGCGGCGATCCGCGCCTCCGACGGCGTCCTCACCCTGACGACGATGCGCTTCGCCGACGAGGTCGTGCCGCCGTCAGAGCTCGACGACGTGCTGCCGCAGAAAAAAGCGCAAGCGGGGAAACGCGAGCAGGAGATGGCCGAGCAGCTGATCGAGTCGCTCAGCACCGACTTCGACCCGAGCCAGTACCGCGACGAGTACCGCGAGCAGCTGCTGGCGCTGATCGAACGCAAGGCCGAAGGCAAAGAGATCGTGACCCCGGAGGCGGAGGCGCCGAAAGCGACCAAAGCTCCGGACCTGATGGCGGCGCTGGAGGAAAGCATCGCCGCGGTCAAAGACAGGCAGCCGGCGGAAAAGACGGCGAAACGCAAAGAGCCGGCGAAAAAAGCCAAAGCGACGAAATCGAAATCGAAAAGCTCCTCGTCGCGGGCGAAATCGAAGTCCTCGAAATAGGCGTGGCCGCGAGCCGGCAGGTCGAGGTCGACGGGCGTGAGCTGAAGCTCACCAATCTCGACAAGGTGCTGTACCCGAAGACGGGCTTCAGCAAGGGCGAGATGGTCGATTACTACGCCAAGGTGGCGGACGCGATGGTGCCGCACCTGAGGGGGCGAGCGGTGACCTTGCGCCGCTTCCCGGAAGGGGTCGAAGACCTCGACTCAGCCTTCTTCGAGAAGCGCTGCCCCAAGCACCGGCCGAAATGGGTGAAGACCGCGAAGGTCGTCGCCGGGCCGCGCTCGGGGACTATCGAGTTCTGCGTCTGCGACTGCCGCCCGACCCTGGTCTGGATGGCGCAGCTGGCGGCGATCGAGCTGCATCCGTCGCTCTCGCTGGGCCGGGCGCCCAAAAAACCGACCGTGCTGGTCTTCGACCTCGACCCGGGCCCACCCGCGAACATCGTCGACTGCTGCCACGTGGCGCTGCGCCTGCGCGAGATGTTCGCCCATTTCGGCCTCCAGATCTTCCCCAAGACCTCGGGCTCGAAGGGGATGCAGGTCTACGTCCCGCTCAACACCCAGGTCACCTACGACACGACCAAACCGTTCGCCAAAGCGATCGCCCAGCTGCTGGAAAAACAGACTCCCGACCAGGTCGTCTCGAAAATGAAAAAGGTCGAACGCGAGGGCAAGGTCTTCGTCGACTGGTCCCAGAACCACCAGAGCAAAACGACGATCGCCGTCTACTCGCTGCGGGCACGCGAACGCCCGACGGTCTCGACCCCGATCACCTGGGACGAGGTCGAACAGGCGGCGCAGAACGACGACGCCGACTCACTCGTCTTCGAAGCGGGCGACGTGCTCCAGCGCGTCGAGCGCCACGGCGACCTCTTCGCACCGGTGCTCGAGCTCGAGCAGAAGCTGCCGAAGCTCTAGCCGAGCGGCTGGCGGACGACCGGGCGGCGGGTGGCGCGGACCTCATCGAGGCGGCGGACCGGGGTCGTGTAAGGAGCGTCCCTGGCGATCTCCGGGTCGCTCTCGGCCTCGGCGAGGATCTGCTCGACCGCCTCGGCGAACGAGTCGAGGCTCTCCTTGGTCTCGGTCTCGGTCGGCTCGATCATCAGCGCCTCCTCGACGAGAAGGGGGAAGTAGACGGTCGGCGGGTGGAAGCCGAAGTCGAGCAGGCGCTTGGCGAGGTCGAGGGTGGCGATCCCTAGCTCCCGCTTCATCGGCTTGCCGGAGAGGACGAACTCGTGCATGCAGTGGCGGTCGAAGGCGACCGGCAGGTACCTGCCGGAGCGACCTTGGGCCAGGCGCGCCTTCAGGTAGTTGGCGTTCAGCACTGCCGTCTCCGAGGCCTCGGCCAGGCCGTCGGCGCCGAGGCTGAGGATGTAGGCGTAGGAGCGGACGAAGACGCCGAAGTTGCCCTGGAAGCCGCGCAGGCGGCCGATCGACTTCGGCCGCTCGTAGTCGAGGTCGAAGCTCGGGCGGTTGCCGTTGGCGCCCTCGCGGCGGACCACCTGCGGCCGCGGCAGGTAGGGCTCGATGCGGTCGGAGACGGCGATCGGGCCGGCGCCGGGGCCGCCGCCCCCGTGGGGCTGGCTGAACGACTTGTGGAGGTTGACGTGGACGATGTCGAAGCCCATGTCGCCGGGGCGCGAGTGGCCCATCACCGCGTTGAGGTTGGCGCCGTCGTAGTACAGCGTCCCCCCCGCCTCGTGGATCAGCGCCGCGATCTCGGCGATGTTCTCGTCGAAGACGCCGAGCGTGTTCGGGTTGGTCAGCATCAGGCAGGCGACGTCGTCGTCGATCTTCGAGCGCAGGTCGTCCATGTCGACGCCGCCGCGCTCGTTGGTGGCGACTTTGACCACCTCGTAGCCGGCCATCGTCACCGAGGCCGGATTGGTCCCGTGCGAGGTGTCGGGCGCCAGCACCTTGTGGCGCTCTTCGCCCCGGTCGGCGTGGAAGGCGCGGGTCAGCAGCAGCCCGGCCAGCTCCCCGTGCGAACCGGCGGAGGGCTGCAGGCTGACGTGAGGCAGGCCGCAGATCTCACTGAGGGACTCCTGCAGCAACCACATCAGCTCCAGCGCGCCCTGGGCGCGCCGCGGGTCCTGGGCGGGGTGCAGGCGAGCGTGGCCGGGCAGCGCCGCGACCCGCTCGTTGAGGCGCGGGTTGTGCTTCATCGTGCAGGAGCCGAGCGGGTAGAAGCCGCTGTCGAGGTCGAAGTTGCGGCGCGAGAGCTTGTTGTAGTGGCGGACGATCTCCGGCTCGGCGATCTCCGGCAGCCGCGGCGGCTCCGAGCGCAGAAGCTTGGCGGGGATCAGCTCCTCGAGCGGGCGCTCGGGGACGCCGAGCTCGGGCATCACGGCGGCGCGACGGCCGGGCTTCGACTTCTCGAAGATCGTCTCTGCACGTTCGCGCTGCATCGGCGTCTCCATAAATTCCGCCCGCGTACCCTGCTCTCGCTCGTTCGCGCTCGTCATCACCGGAGATCTCGCTCTCTCGCTTCCGCGTCCGCCGCGGGCCGGTATGCCGTCATCCGACTCCCACCGCCTCGCGGCGGGCCTCGCGGATCGCGGCGCCGAGGGCCTCGGCGAGCTGGTCGATCTGCTCGCGCGTGCGGCGCTCGGTGATCGCGACGAGAAGGCCGTCGGGGTACTCCGGATAGTCGCGGCCGAGCGGGTAGCCGGCGGCGATGCCGCGCTCGGCGCAGCGGTCGAGGACGGCGCCGACCGGGGCATCGAGGCGGATCGCGAACTCGCGCGCGACCGGCGCCTCGTGCAGCGGCTCGACGCCCTCGACGGCGGCCAGCCGCTCGCGCGCGTAGGCGGTACGCCGGACCAGCAGCTCGCCGAGCTCGCGGAAGCCCTGGCGGCCGAGCCAGGCGAGGTGGACCATCGCCCCCAGCGCGTTCAGCGCCTGCGCGGTGCAGATGTTGTTGGTCGCTTTCTCGCGGCGGATGTGCTGCTCGCGGGTCTGCAGCGCGAGGACGAAGCCGCGGCGACCGTCGACGTCCTCGGTTTCGCCGGCGATCCGCCCCGGCATGCGGCGGATCTGCTCTGCGGTCGCGCAGAAGAAGCCGAAGGAGGGACCGCCGAAGTCGAGCCGGTTGCCCAGCGGCTGTCCCTCCCCGACGGCGATGTCGGCGCCGCACTCGCCCGGCGGCTTGAGGATGCCGAGAGTCATCGGGTCGCAGGCGACGACGAGCAGGGAGCGATGCTCCTTGGCGGCGGCGCCGAGCGCCTCGACGTCCTCGACCGCGCCGAGGAAGTTGGGGCTCTGGATGAAGACGGCGGCGGTCTCGCCGTCGACCGCCGCGGCCAGGGCGGCGGCGTCGGTGACCCCGGCCTCGAGGCCGACCTCGACCACCTCGGCGCCGTAGCCCTGCGAGTAGGTCGCGAGCGTCTCGCGGCTGTGCGGGTGCAGGCCACGGGAGACGACGAAGCGGCGGCGCTTGGTCGCGCCCATCGCCAGGTAACCCGCCGAGGCGACCGAGGAGGGGCCCTCGTAGAGGCCGGCGTTCGACACCGGCAACCCGGTCAGCTCCGACATCGCGGTCTGGAACTCGAACATCACCTGCAGCCCGCCCTGTGAGATCTCCGGCTGGTAGGGCGTGTACGGAGTGAGGAACTCGGAGCGCTGGGTGATCGCGTCGACGATCGCCGGCACGTAGTGGTCGTACATCCCCGCGCCGACGAAGCAGACCTCCGATTCGGCGTCGGCGTTGCGGGCGGCCAGGGCCGAGAGCCGCTCGTAGACCTCGGGCTCGCTGAGGCCGTCCGGGAGCGCCGGCGGCCGACCGAGCCGCAGCGGCTCGGGAATCTGGGCGAAGAGGTCGGCCGGGGAGTCGACGCCGATCGCATCGAGCATCTCGGCGCGGTCGCCAGGCGTGGCGGAGGTATAGCGGGTCACCGACGTAAGGCTACGGAAGCGGGTGGCGGGGCTCGGCGGCTAGTTGTCCAGCAACTTGCGATATTCGGCGGCGTCGAGCAGCGCGCCGGCCTCGCCGGTCGCCGTCAGCTTGACCTTGACGAGCCATCCCTGGCCGTAGGGATCCTCGTTGATCTGCTCCGGCGCGTCGCCGAGGGCGTCGTTGACCTCGACGATCTCCCCCGACATCGGCGCGATCACGTCGGAGACCGCCTTGACCGACTCGACCTCGGCGTAGGAGGAGTCTTTCTGGATCGTCGCGCCGACTTCCGGCGGGTCGTAGAAGACGACCTCCCCCAGCGAGTCCTGGGCGTACCAGGTGATCCCGAAGACGGCGTGCTCGTCGCCCTCCAGCCGCGCCCAGTCGTGCTGGTCGTGGTACAGCAGGTCCTCGGGATAGTTCGCCTCGGCAGCCACGTCACTTCTCCTTCCGGTAGAGGGGTTTGGAAGCTATCCGGGCGGGCCGTCGCTTGCCCCGCACGTCGATCTCGAGCTCGGTTCCGGGCTCGGCCAGCGCGGTGCGGACGTAGGCCATCCCGGCGCCGACCTCGAGCGAGGGCGAGAAGGTGCCGCTGGTGACGCTGCCGACCTCTTCGTCCCCCTGCAGCACCGGGTTGCCGCCACGGGGGATGCCGGCGCCCTCGATCAGGAACGGGGCCAGCTGCTCCGTCGTGCCCTCGGCGCGCGCCCGCGCGATCGGCTCGGAGCCGACGAAGCCCGTCTCCTCCGCGCAGCACCAGCCGAGGCCGGCTTCGATCGGGTTGCGCTCCGGCGTCAGCTCGTTGCCGTGCAGCGGGAAGCAGACCTCGAGTCGCAGCGTGTCGCGGGCGCCGAGGCCGCAGGGGACGACCCCGGCGTCGAGCAGCTCGGCCCAGATCGGCGCCGCCACCTCGGGGTCGAGCAGCAGCTCGACCCCGTCCTCGCCGGTGTAGCCCGTGCCGCAGACGAGGGCGGGACGCCTGCCGACCCGGACGTGGGCGACATGCATCCGCGGCGGCAGCTCGATCTTGAGCGCGCCGGAGAGGACCTGGCGGGCGTGCGGTCCCTGGACGGCGAGCATCGCGTAGCGGTCGGCGACGTCGCGGACGCTGACGTCGAAGGTGCGGCTCCAGCGACCGAGCCAGGCGAGATCGGTCTCGTGGTTGGCGGCGTTGGTGACGATCAGGTAGCGGTCGCCGCCGAGCCGGTAGGTGAAGAGGTCGTCGAGGACGCCGCCGGACTCGTCGCAGAGGCACGAGTACTGGGCGCCGCCGATCTCGATCTTGGCGACGTCGTTGGAGAGCGTCCGCTGCAGGAACTCAAGCGCCCCGGGGCCCTCCACTTCGACCTCGCCCATGTGGGATACGTCGAACATCCCCGCATGCCTGCGCACCGCCGAGTGCTCCTCCCGGATCCCCTCATAGGTCACCGGCATCTCCCACCCCGCGAAGGGAACGAGTTTGGCGCCGAGCCGCTGGTGCTGCTCGTAGAGAGGAGTGCGCCGGGTCGCTGCGTCGTTCACGCGGCCCAGGCTATTGGAGCGACAGAAGATCCGGCCCCGGAGAAGACCTCCGTGGAGGAGGAGCGGGGAC
>DASWQL010000060.1:0-139431 GCA_036403715.1 Solirubrobacterales bacterium | reverse complement strand
CTGCAGCTCGAACGGCTTGCCCGACGGCCACTCGGCCATCCGCCGCTCGGTGACGTCGCGGATCGTGTCGCCGTAGCTCTGCATGCGCTCGCCGTGGAAGGGCGGCAGCATCAGCTTGCGCTGACGCATGTGCTGCACCTCGTCCAGCAGCAGCACCGAGTTCGAGCCGAGGATCGGCTTGAGGATGATGTCGCGGCCGGGAGGGAGGCCGTGGCTGCGCTCCATGTAAAGGGCCTTGATCGCGGCGGGATCGGAGATCAGCACCATCGGCCGCTCGAAGCCGAGGAAGCGGACGCTGAAGGCGTCGCCGTAGCGATCGCGGCAGTCGCTCATGAAGGCGAGTGGTCGCAAGGCCCAGCGCAGCGTCTGCACCAGCGGGCTGCTGCGAGCTTCGGGCGGCAGTGACATCGCCTCCAGAGCATCGCACCGAACGCCGGCACCGTGGTCCGCTGCGCCGATGGTTAGCATCGACTTAATGGCGGCCCTGGCAGACCTGACGCTCCACTCCTCCGGCAAGGTGCGCGAGATCTACGAATGGGAGGACGACCTGCTGATGGTCGCCTCCGACCGCATCTCGATCTACGACGTGGTGATGCCTACGCCGGTCACCGACAAGGGCAAGGTGCTGAACCGGATGTCCGTCTTCTGGTTCGGACTGACCGAGGACATCGTCCCCAACCACTTCATCTCCGAGGATGTGCCGGAGGAGGTGAGCGAACGGGCGATGCGGGTGCGGCGGCTGCAGATGCACCCGGTCGAGTGCGTCGTCCGCGGCTACCTCTCGGGCTCGGGCTGGAAGGAATACCGCGAGAGCGGGGCGGTCTGCGGGATCGAGCTCCCTGCCGGGCTGCTGGAGTCCGACAAGCTGCCGGAGCCGATCTTCACCCCGGCGACCAAGGCCGAGATCGGCGATCACGACGAGAACGTCGACTTCGACCGAGCGGCGGAGATCGTCGGCGACCGGGCGCTGATGGAGGAGCTGCGGCGCGTCTCGATCGAGGTCTACCGGCGCGGCGCCGAGCACGCGGCCGAGCGCGGGATCATCCTCGCCGACACCAAGTTCGAGTTCGGGCGCCACGCCGATGCCGAGATCGTCCTCGCCGACGAGGTACTGACTCCCGACTCCTCACGCTTCTGGCCCGCCGACCGCTACCAGCCCGGTGCCACGCCGCCCTCCTTCGACAAGCAGTACGTGCGTGACTGGGCGAGCGAGCAGGGCTGGGACAAAACCCCGCCGGCGCCGGAGCTGCCGCCCGACGTGATCGAGCAGACCCGCGGCAAATACGTCGAGGCCTTCGAGCAGATCACGGAGAGCAGCTTCTAGTGGCGAAGGCAAGGGTTCTGATCAGGCCGAAGGAGGGAATTCTCGACCCCCAGGGCAAGGCGGTCGAACGGGCACTGCCGGCACTCGGCTTCGAGGACGTCGAGCACGTCCGCGTCGGTCGCATGGTCGAGCTCGAGGCCGAGGACCCGGAGCGGCTGGGCGAGCTCTGCGAGAAGCTCCTCGCCAACCCCCTGATCGAGGACTACGAGATCCAGACCCTGTGAACTGGGGCGTCCTTCAGTTCCCCGGTTCCTGTGATGAGCGCGACGCCCTCGATGCCTGCTCGCTGTTCGGCGACGCGCGGCTGATCTGGCACCAGAGCCGCAAGCTCGACGGCGTCGACGGCGTCGTCATCCCCGGCGGCTTTTCCTACGGCGACTACCTGCGGGCCGGGGCGATCGCCCGCTTCTCACCGGCGATGGAGGCGGTCGCCGAGTTCGCCGCGGCCGGCGGCCCGGTGCTGGGGATCTGCAACGGCTTCCAGGTCCTCTGCGAGGCACGCCTGCTCCCCGGCGCGCTGCTGCGCAACATCGAGCTCCGCTTCATCTGCCGGCAGGTCGACCTCCTCGCTGATGGGGAAACGCTCTCGATTCCGATGAAGCACGGGGAAGGGCGCTACTACGCGCCGGAGGGGATGCTCGACGAGATCGAAGCGAAGGGTCAGATCGCCTATCGCTATGCGGACGGTCATAACTCGAACGGATCGGCCAGGAGCATCGCCGGAGTCGCCAACGAGGCGGGCAACGTGGTCGGGTTGATGCCGCACCCCGAGCACGCCGTCGACCCGCTCACCGGCTCGACCGACGGGCGGCGGGTCTTCGAATCGATCGCCAGGTTCGCGCGGTGAGGGCCGAGGTCGCCAAGCACCGCGAGCTCGGGCTGACCGACTACGAGTACGAGCTGATCGTCGAGCAGCTGGGACGCGAGCCGAACACCGTCGAGCTGGCGATGTTCAGCCTGCTCTGGTCCGAGCACTGCGCCTACAAGCACTCGCGCAAACTGCTGCGGCGGCTGCCGACCGAGGGCGAGCGGGTGGTGATGGGCCCGGGCGAGAATGCCGGCGCCGTCGACGTCGGCGGCGGCTATGCGGTCGCCTTCAAGGTCGAGTCCCACAACCACCCGAGCGCGGTCGAACCCTTCGAGGGGGCGGCGACCGGCGTCGGCGGCATCCTCCGCGACGTCTTCGCGATCGGCGCGCGGCCGATCGCGATCCTCGACAGCCTGCGCTTCGGCGAGCTCGACTCGATCCGCTCGCGCCACCTGCTCGACGGCGCCGTGCGGGGGATCGGCCACTACGGCAACTCGGTCGGGGTGCCGACGGTCGGCGGCGAGATCTACTTCGAGGAGCCTTACGAGCACAACTGCCTGGTGAACGCGATGTGCCTCGGCCTGGCGAAGACGGAGGACATGGTGCGGGCCGCGGCCGCCGGGGTCGGCAACGCCGTCGTGCTGATGGGCGCTTCTACCGGGCGCGACGGGATCGGCGGCGCCTCGGTCCTGGCCTCGGCCGAGCTCGGCGACGGCGACGAGGCGAAGCGCCCGACGGTGCAGATCGGCGACCCGTTCGAGGAGTCGAAGGTGCTCGAATGCTGCCTCGAGCTCCTGGCCAAGGGCTTACTCGTTTCCCTGCAGGACCTCGGCGCCGCAGGGCTGACCTCTTCGGCCGGGGAGATGGCCTCCGCCGGCGGGGTCGGGATCGACCTCGACGTCGCCAAAGTGCCGCTGCGCGAGTCCGACATGGAGCCCTTCGAGATCATGGTCTCCGAGTCCCAGGAGCGGATGCTGGCGGTGGTCGAGCCGGCGCGGGTCGAGGAGGTGCGGGCGATCTGCGAGAAGTGGGAGACCGGCTCGGCCGAGATCGGCGTCGTCACCGACAGCGGTCGGGTCCGGGTCTTCCGCGGCCCCGACATGGTCGGCGACATGCCGGTCGAGGTGCTCGTCGACGGTTGCCCCCTCTACGACCTCAGCCCGGCCGAGCCGGAGGGCTGGATCTACGGCAACCGCGCGACGCTGCCGATCGCGGCCTCACCCGAGGACGAGCTGCTCGCCCTGCTCGCCTCCCCGAGCATCGCCTCCAAGCGGTGGGCCTTCGAACAGTACGACTCGATCGTCGGCTCGCGGACCGTGCGCCGGCCGGAGTCCGCCGACGCCGCCGTCCTGCGGCTGCCCGAGTGCGGCAACGCGATCGGCGTCTCGATCGACGGCAACGGTCGGCGGGTCGCCTGCGACCCCTATGCGGGCACGGTCGAGGCGGTGCTCGAGTGCGCACAGAACCTCGCCTGCGTCGGCGCCGAGCCGCTCGGACTGACCAATTGCCTCAACTTCGGCAACCCCGAGAAGCCGGCGCCGGCCTGGCAGCTCGACCGCGCCGTCAGCGGCCTCGCCGATGCCTGCAACGCGCTCGGCATCCCCGTCGTCGGCGGCAACGTCTCGCTCTACAACGAGGGGCCCGAAGGCCCGATCTACCCGACCCCTGTGGTCGGCATGGTCGGCGAACTGCCTGATCCGGCGCGGGTCGCGGGCAGCGCCTTCGCCGCCGAGGGCGACACGATCGCCATCTTCGGACCCTTCGCCCCGACCATGGCCGGCTCGGAGCTGACCAAGCAGCGGGGCCAACTCGACGTCGGGCTGCCGCAGCCGGACGTCGCCGCGGTCGCCGCCGCCTGTGCCGTCGTCCGCGACGCGGTCCGCGCGGGCCAGGTCGCCTCCGCCCACGACATCTCCGATGGCGGCCTCGCCTGCGCCCTTGCCGAGTCGGCGATCGGCGCCGGCCTCGGCTGCCGCGTCGACGTCCAGCCCCTGCGCGAACGCGGCTGCTCCCCCGAGGAGGCCCTTTTCGGCGAGGGCAGCGGCGGCTTCCTGCTCAGTGGCGAGCGCGCCGCCCTCGAGGCCCTCGGCGCGATCCCGATCGGCACCGTCGGCGGCACCACGATCGAGATCGCCGCCGGCGACCGCAGCCTCGACGTCGGCCTCGGTACCGCCGAGGGCGCCTGGCGCTCGCTGCCGCAGAAGGCCGAGTCGGTCGTCTGAGCGGCGGCGGCGCCCGCTGAGCTTGCCGTGGGTGGCCAGAGGCGTTGCTAACGTCGCCATCGTGGGCAAGGTCTACGAGGGCATCGACGAGAGGCAGCGGCAGTGGATCGCCGAGCAGCACCTGTTCTTCGTCGGCTCGGCGCCGCTCGACGGCGACGGGCACGTCAACGTCTCGCCGAAGGGGCCGATCGGGACGCTGCGGGTCCTCGACGAGCACACCGTCGCCTACCTCGACATGGTCGGCAGCGGCGCCGAGACCGTCGCCCACATCCGCGAGAACGGGCGGATCGTGGTGATGCTCTGCGCCTTCCAGGGGCCGCCGCGGATCCTCCGTCTTCACGGCCGCGGCGAGGTCGTCCCCGCCGGCGATCCCCGCTTCGCCGGCCTGATCGAGCAGGCCGGGTTCGAGATCCACCCCGTCGAGGAGTCGCGGCGGGCGGTGATCGTCGTCACCGTCGATCGCATCGCCGACTCCTGCGGCTACGGGGTGCCGCTGATGAGCTACGAGGGAGAACGCCCCCACATGGAGGCGTGGGCGGAGAAGAAGCTCCGCACGGGTGGGCCCGCGGCGATAGAGGCCTACAAAGCGGAGAAGAACTCGGTCAGCATCGACGGACTGCCGGCCTTCGGCGCCGTGGACGGCCCGCCCGCCAGCTAGCCCACCTGCTCGTCGTTCCCGCAAATTCGGGCGATCCGAGCGGTCCAAGGCAATCCCCCGCCGCTGCTACCCTGCCTGGGTAGGCAGTCTGCCTGCGCGTCCTGTCTTTTTGACCAGCAAGGAAAACGCGCTTTATGACTCCCGGCAAGGGGCCTATCGGTGACCGTGACGGACCGCGCGACGAGTGCGGTGTCTTCGGCGTCTACGCACCCGGGCACGACGTCGCCCGTCTCGCCTACTTTGCCCTCTACGCGCTCCAGCACCGCGGCCAGGAGTCGGCGGGCATCGCCACCTGCGAGGGCGGCCACATCACCACCCTGCGGGACTCCGGCCTCGTCTCGCAGGTCTTCGACGAGGAGAAGCTGAAGGCGCTGGAGGGCGACATGGCGATCGGCCACGTCCGCTACTCGACCACCGGCGGCGGTTCCTGGGAGAACGCGCAGCCGGTCTGGCGCGACGACGGCCGCGAGCTGGCGCTCGCCCACAACGGCAACCTCACCAACGCGGTCGAGCTATGGGCCGAGCTGAAGGAGCGCGGGATCGACTTCCGCGGCACCTCCGACTCGGAGATCATCGCGGCGCTGCTCTCCTCCAACGGCGGCAAGCTGATCGAGGACGCCGTCTGCGACGTGATGCCGCGGCTGGAGGGCGCCTACTCGACCGTGGTGATGACCAAGCGGGCGATCGTCGCCTTCCGCGACCCGCACGGGATCCGGCCGCTCAGCCTCGGCCGCCTCGACGACCGCTTCGTCGTCGCCTCCGAGAGCTGCGCCTTCGACATCATCGGCGCCAAGCTGATGCGCGAGGTGCACCCGGGCGAGATGGTCTCGCTGACCGAGCGCGGGCTGGAGACGCGGCAGGTCGTGAAGGCCGAGCGCCGCGCCGGCTGCGTCTTCGAGCACATCTACTTCTCCCGCCCCGACAGCCGGCTCGAGGGCCGGGTGCTGCAGCAGGCGCGCGGACAAATGGGCGAGATCCTCTGGCGCGAGGCGCCGGTGGACGCCGACCTGGTGATCTCGGTCCCCGACTCCGGCAATCCGGCGGCGGCGGGATTCGCGCGGGCCTCCGGGCTGCCCCGCGACGACGGCCTGATCAAGAACCGCTACGTCGCCCGCACCTTCATCCAGCCCGGCCAGGAGCTGCGCAAGCACGGCCTGCGGCTGAAGTTCAACCCGCTGCCGGAGATCGTCGCCGGGCAGCGGATCGTCGTCGTCGACGACTCGATCGTGCGCGGCAACACCACGCGCCAGATCGTCGGCATGCTGCGCGACGCCGGCGCCAAGGAGGTCCACCTGCGAATCTCGGCGCCGCCGATCCGCAACCCCTGCCACTACGGCGTCGACATGTCGACCCGCGAGGAGATGATCGCCCACAAGCGCACGGTGCAGGAGATCGCCGACGAGCTCGACGCCGACTCGCTTGCCTACCTCTCGATGGAGGGCGTGTACGAGGCGATCGGCGGCAGCGCCGATGACCACTGCGACGCCTGCTTCAGCGGCCGCTACCCGCTCGGCGACCCGGACGACGCCAACGGCAAGTTCGCCTTGGAGGACATCGCCGCGGTCCCGGCCTCAGGCTGAGCCTCCTCCATGAGGGCGTGCACCGCGCCCGGCACTCCGTACTCGTAGGGGCCGCCGACCACACGCGGGATCTGCTCGAAGTTGAAGCGGGGCGGCGGCGAGGAGACCTGCCACTCGATCGAGTTGGCGCGCCATGGGTTGGCCGGCGCCCGCGGCCCGTAGCGCCAGCTGACGACCATGTTGTAGAGGAAGACGAGCTGGGCGAGGCCGAGCAGGAAGCCGAAGCAGCTGATCAGCAGGTTCCAGTCGCCGAACTGGGCCGCGTAGTCGCTGACCCGCCGCGGCATCCCGTCCATCCCGATCCAGTGCATCGGGATGAAGGTGCCCCAGGTCCCCACCAGGGTCAGCCAGAAGTGCACCCGGCCGAGCCTCTCGTCGTACATCCGCCCGGTGATCTTGGGGAACCAGTAGTAGACCCCGGCGAAGATCGTGAAGACCGAGCCGGCGAAGAGGACGAAATGGATGTGGGCGACGATGAAGTAGGTGTCGGTGACGTGGATGTCGATCGGCACCATCGCCAGCATCACGCCGCTGATCCCGCCGACGACGAAGCTGCCGATGAAGCCGAGGGCGAAGAGCATCGAGGTCGAGCGCAGGTGGATCTTGCCGAAGAAGAGGGTGCCGAGCCAGGAGAAGATCTTGATCCCGGTCGGCACCGCGATCAGCACCGAGGTCATCATCATCGGCACCCGCAGCCAGCTGAACATGCCGGCGACGAACATGTGGTGGGCCCAGACCGAGTAGCTGAGGACGATGATCGCCAGCAGTGAGAGCGACATCAGGCGGTAGCCGAAGATCGGCTTCCGCGAATGGGTCGAGATCACCTCGCTGATGATCCCGAAGCCGGGGATGATCATGATGTAGACCGCCGGGTGGGAGTAGAACCAGAAGATGTGCTGGTAGCTGACCACGTCGCCGCCGGCGGCGAACTCGAAGAAGTTGGCGTGGAGGAGCCGGTCGCAGAGGACCATGAACTGCACGCCGGCGATGAACGGCGTCGCCGCCACGACCAGCAGCGAGGTCGCGAGATTCGCCCAGACCAGCAGCGGCATGCGCCAGAGGGTCATGCCCGGCGCCCGCATGGTGATGATCGTGACCAGGAAGTTGATCGCGGCGAGGATCGACGAGAAGCCGGCGAACTGGACGCCGATGTTGAAGAAGCTCTGCCCCAGCGGCGCCCCGGTGGAGAGCGGCGCGTAGCCGGTCCAGCCGGCGTCGAACGCCCCTCCGGGCACGAGGAAGCTGCTGAGGAAGATGATCCCGGCCAGCGGCAGCAACCAGAAGCTCAACGCGTTCAGCCGCGGGAAGGCCATGTCCGGCGCTCCCAGCATCAGCGGCAGGACGTAGTTGCCGATCCCGGCGAAGACCGGGATCACGAAGAGGAAGATCATGATCGCCGCGTGGGCCGAGAACAGCGAGTTGTAGCCGGCGGCGTCGATGATCTGGGTGCCCGGCTGTGCCAGCTCGGCCCTGATCAGCATCGCCAGCAGCCCACCGATGAAGAAGAAGAAGAAGGTGGTGACGATGTACTGGATGCCGATCACCTTGTGGTCGGTGTTGAAGGCGAAGTAGTCCCGCCAGGAGGCGGCGCCGTGATCGGCGTGGTCATCCGGCCTCGTCGGCATTCCGAGGGCCCACCGCAGCCAGTAGGTGATCGCGCCGAAGCCGACGAGGAAGCCGAGCGAGGCGGTGACCACGGGCACCACCACGTGGGGATAACCCGTCTGTTCGGTCTGGAAGAGGTCAAGGCCCGAGGCGGCTCGCAACCCGATCACCAGGCAGAACCCGAGCGCGCCGCCGATCAGCGCCCCGGCGGCTCCCCGGATCCAGCGGCGCAAGAGCTCGTCGCCGGAGATCCCGAACGTCGCCGGTGGGGCGGTCGTGGCCGGGCGCACGGTCGCCTCAGCTGCCACGAGAGCCGGATCTCAGATTAAACACACTGATAGTGGAAAAACTACCACGGACTCGTGCGACGGCGCCCCGGCGGCGGGCGCGTGGCCCTCGCGACTGCGGTTAGACGCTTGGCCGGGCGCGGGTCAGGACGCGGGCGGCGAGCGTCGCGATCCGCACTGCGAGGACGGCGTAGGCGCTGACCAACAGCACCGCCGCCGGGGCATGCCAGCCCGGGAGGCCGGCGCCCTGGGACAGTGCCAGGCCAGCGATGCCGGTCATCGCCAGCACCACCACGACGGCGTCGACACGGGGGCGGGGCGCCGGCATCTTCGCCATGAAGCCTCCGCGCACCCGCACGACCACGGCCAGCAGGTGCAGCAACGAGCCAAGGACCGTCAGGCCGATCCAGCCGGCGACCAGGAGCGTGCCGACGACGGGGCGGGTCGCGCCGGCCAGGGCGCGGGCCGGGCCGTCAGTGGCCGCGGCGATGGTCGGGACGACTAGGCCGGCGAGCAAAAACGGCTGGGCGATCCCGACGACTCGGGCAGCCAGCGAGAGTGGCCGCACGGCACGGCGGCGGCAGCCGGCGACGTTGACGAGCAGGGCCAGCGCGCCGAGACAGAGGGCGAGCCAGCCGGCCACGGCGAGGGGGTCGAGCGACCATCCGTAGCCGACCGCCAGGGCGGCGACGCCGCCCGTCCAAGCGGCGAACGCCACTCCCTGCAGGCGCGGATAACGGAGCCGGGTCTGGGTCAGCGAGGGATAGAAGGTGTGCAGGGTGCCGACGATCGCGCCGCCGAACCAACCGCCCAGGTTGAGCGCCATGTGGGAAGCGAGCAGATCGCCGTGGACCCAGGGCGTGCCGTGGGCGAGCAGGGAGCCGGCGATCATGCCCAGCCCGAAGAAGGCGGCGCTGCTGACGTACCAGCGGGTCGCCCAGGGGGAGCGGCGCAGCGAGCTTCGCCGCATCGCCGCGATCGCCGCGCCCCAGCCCGCGAGACCGCCGAGCAGGAGAGCGACTGCGACCCAGACGAGGGCGCCGGCGCGCTCGGGAATCGCGACCGCCAGCAGGATCGTCCCCGCGTTCCAGGCCGACAGCTGCAGCCGAACGAGAATCCGCGGCGGCGGGTCGGTGGCCAGAAAGGCGCCGGCGAAGAACTGACTGGCTCCGAGCACGAGCTGCGAGACGCCGCCGACGAAGGCGAGGTGCAGCGCCAGCCAATGCCCCCATGGCCACGGCTGCAGCCACTGCGCCACCCCGACCAATGCGGCGGCGAGCAGGAAGGCGAGGGCGGCGACGAAAAAGGCGCCGACGACGTCGGTCGGGCGCAGGTCGCCCTGCTGTCGTGGCTGCGGCCGGCAGCGTCGTGCGGCCACGGCCGGGGTCATTCAGCCGGCACGCCGCGCACCTTGACCAGGCAGCCGGCGCGGTCGGGGTCGTGGGGCTCGAATTTGACCAGCTTCGCCTTCGGGTCGAGCTCGGAGAGGAGTCCGGCGGTGATGCCACGGTGGAGGGTGCAGACGACGTCGGCGCTCTCGCGCACGGAGCTTTTGTAGGGGCAGTTGCCGAGGCGACAGGTGAAGCCCTCGGCGCCGCGCTCGAGCGTCGGTTCGAAGCCGAGCGCGGCGAGCGCGTCGCGAAGATCCTCCGCCGTGTCAGCTCCGGCCGGGGGTGCAAGCTCGCGGCCGATCTCCCGCCCGGTGCGCTCGACCTCGCGCAGCCGGTTGCGATTGCTCGGAATCGCGCGGGCGAGCCACTTAGCCAGATCGGCGTAGGCGCGGGGCTGCATGCCGCCGGGGTGGGCGTCGGGAGAGACGGCCCAGCTGTCACGGGGGCGTCCCTTCCCCACCCGCACCTGGCTGCGGGTGACGAAGCCGCCCTCGAGCAGGCGCTCGAGGTGGCGGCGGACCCCGTTGGGGTGCAGGCCGAAGCGCTCGGCTACCTCGTCGGTCCCCGCCGGCCCTCGCCTCTCGACCAGGAAGGCGAAGATCTGGGCGCGGGTCGGCTGGGCGAGCGCGTCCTCTGCGGGTGGCGGCAGATCCATCGCGATGCCAGCTTTGCACAGCCAAGCTGGGTAAAGCAAAGGTGCTCTGATATTTTTCCCACTCTCCCTGTGAAAACTTCTACCGCCGCGGAGGATCCATGGCCTATGTGATCAACGAGCCGTGCATCGGGACCAAGGACAATTCCTGCGTCGAGGTCTGTCCGGTCGACTGCATCCATCCCACGCCGGACGAGCCCGACTACGACTCGGTCGAGATGCTCTACATCGATCCCGATGAGTGCATCGACTGCGACGCCTGCGTCGAGGCCTGCCCGGTCGACGCGATCACCCCGGAGTCGATGGTGCCGCCGGAGTGGCAGAAGTACATCGAGATCAACGCCGCCTACTACCGCAAGGGCAAGGCTTGAGCGAGGCCGCCGCCTCGACGCCGCTGATCGCGCTGCAGGCGCTTTCGGCCTCGGTCTGGGTCGGTGGCTTGGTTGCGATCTTCGTCGTCGCGCGGGTTGCCGCCGCGACCCTCGACCCCCCTACCCGGGTCGCCTTCTTCCGCAGCCTTGGCCGCTCCTACGGGATCGTCGGCAGCGTTGCGCTGCTGGTCGCCCTGGCAACCGGCGCTCTGCTCCTGCGCGGCCATCCCTGGGACGGGCTGCTGGTCGCGACCGCCGTCGTGGCCGGCGCCCTGCTGGTCACGACCGTGGTCGGGATGGCGCAGGCGCGGGCGATGACCCGCCTGCGTCGCCAGGCGCTGACCGGCGCCGGCGGCGTCGCCCTCGACCCCCGGATCCGCCGCGGGGCGGCGCTGGCGGCGGCCCTGCGCGGGGCGATCGCCCTCCTCACCGTGACCCTGGTCGTGCTCGGGTCCGCCCTCGCCGGGTAGCCCCGAGCGGCGAGGGTCAGATCGCGCACTCCCCCTCGCCGCGCACGACCTTGTACGGGCTGGAGCGGTTCCAGTCGATGAACTCCCCCATCGTCTCGAGGCTGAACTCGGCGGGCAGGGTCAGATCCTTGGCCTCGGCTTCGAAGCGCTCGTTGCCGACCCGCTCCGCATAGGCCTCGAAGTTCTCTCCCTCGCTGCGCTCCGCCTCGTACATCCGCAGCCAGCGCTCGACCGCGTCCGGCACACGCTTGGCGGGGAGGCGGGATTTCAGGCGCTTGCCGAAGGCGATCTTGCCGTCCGTGGCGCGGCCGCCGATGTGCGGGATGTATGCCGGCATCTGGCGCTCGCCGACCTTCAGCGAGGCGCCGTAGAAGCCGATCGTGCCGATGTGGTGCTGGCCGCAGCCGTTCGGGCAGCCGCTCATCTTGATCTGGACGGCGCGGGTGAGCGGATCGTCGATCTGCATCACCTCGACCCGATCCTGGATCGCTTCGTTCAGCCCCATCGAGGCGGTGATGCCCATTTTGCAGCTGTCGGTGCCGGGGCAGCTGATCACGTCGTCGATTTCGAAGGCGCCGGAGCCCGCGAGGTCCAGCTCACGGAGCCGGCTCCAGACGTCGTAGAGCGCCTCGTCACGAACCCAGCGCAGGACCACGTTCTGCTCGACGGTGGTGCGGGCGTAGCCGCCGCAGTACTCGCGCATGATCGTCGCCAGGCCGCGGAACTGCTCCGGGGTGAGATCGCCGCGGGTCACCTTGACGGCGACCGCGGAGAAGCCGGGCTGGCGCTGCCGAGTCACGTTGCGCTCGACGAATACGTCGAACAGCGAGCGGTCGCCGTTGGGCGAGCCGTAGGCAGGGGCGGGCGGCGACAGGTGCGCCTCCTCGTTGTCGTCGAAGCGCAGCCGCTCGAGCTCGGCCGCGAAGTCGCGCTCGGCGACCCACTCGCCGCGCAGCTCCTCGTCGACGAGGTCGCGGAAGGCGTCGGGCCCGATTTTCTCCAGCAGCACCTTGATCCTCGCCCGGGCGCGGTTCTTGCGCAGCCAGTCCTGGCGGTCGAAGATGCGGACGATCGCCTCGGTCACCCTGAGGTAGGAGCCGTCGTCGGCGGGGACGAAGTCGTAGATCTGGTGGGCGAGCCGGGGCATGATCGCCGTGCCGCCGCCGACCCAGACCTCGAAGCCGCGGACGCCGTCGCGGATCACCGGCAGGAAGCCGATGTCGTGGATCGGCACGATCGCCCGGTCGGCCGCTGAGGAGGAGAAAGCCGTCTTCCACTTGCGCGGCATCGCCTGCGTGACGGGGTGGCGGACGAAGTAGCGGACGTAGGCGCCGGCGTAGGGAGTCGGGTCGAAGACCTCGTCGCCGGCGACGCCGGCGTAGGGGTCGGCGGTGACGTTGCGGACGGTGTTGCCGCAGCCCTCCCGCGAGGAGAGGCCGGCCTTGCCCAGCTCCCGGATCAGCTCCGCCGCGTCGGCCAGAGGGACGTGGTGCAGCTGGATGTTCTGGCGGGTAGTGATGTGGCCTTTGCGCATCGGCACCCAGCGCTCGATCACCTCGGCGAAGGCGTCCATCTGCTCGGGAGAGACGCCGCCGAACGGCAGCTTGATGCGGATCATCTGCACGTCGGCCTGGCGCTGCCCGTAGACGCCCTGTTTGAGGCGGAAGGGGATGAAGACGTCCTCGCCGCGCTCGCCCTCGAGGAAGCTCCCCGCCTCGGAGCGGAAGTCGTCGAACTCGTCTTCGAGGATCGGGATCACATGGCCGGGGACGTTCTCCAGCAGCTCCGGGTTCTCGCGCGAGCCCGGGGTGCCCTTGCCTCGCTGGTGCTTGTCGTGATCGACGTCGAGACCGTCGAGGACCGCGCTCGCAGTGCTCTCGGTGGGCGCAGAAACATCCATGCCGTTGACTCCTCCATTGTCCGGGTGCGGGCGGTCCGGGCTAAATACAGCCGGAGTGTGAAAATAGCAAATCCTGACCGGGATTCGGGTATTTCCCGCAAAGGCTCCAGCTCGCAGGCGACTTTTTCCCCATTCCACTGTGGTCAAAGTCGGATGCGCCCGCCGTGGCGGCTACGGGGTGAGGGCGGCGACGATCTCGGCGGCGGGGCGGATGTCGTTGATGCGAGCGACGGTCTGCCCGACATAGAGGGGGCCGGCGTCGACAAGGTTGCCCGGACCGTCGTCGGTGGCGCCGATCGGGCTGAGCAGGCGACTGCCGGGGCGCTGGGCTCGCGCGAGGCGGAACTGAACCGTCCCCGGCAGGAGGCGCGCCGCCGGGGCGGAGATGCGATTCAGAGCGCGACTGAGTCGCGGGCCGCGCGGATCGCCGTCGAGCCAGTGCCGCGTCGCCGCGTTCGGGGCGACGCGATGGGGCGCCGCGGGCCAGCCGGCGCCGAACAGCTCGGTCAGGACGGTGTCGGTCGCCTCGACGGCGCGCTGCTTGTAATCGGGGTGGGCGCGGCTCTCGTCGCTGAGCAGGAAGCGGGTCCCGGCGACGGCGGCGACGGCCCCCGCCGCCAGCGCCATGCGGACGTCGGCGCGCTCGGCGATCCCCGCCGCGATCAGCGTGGGATAACCGGCGGGCAGCACGGCTCTGACCCGCTCGTGCAGCTCCAGCGCCGGCGTCCTGCCGCGCACGTGCCCGCCCGCCTCGACACCCTGGACGATCACCGCGTCGGCGCCGGCCGCATGCGCCGCGCAGGCCTCCGCGACGGAGCCGCACTGGTGGATCCAGATGCCGGGGACTCGCCGCAGCGGCGCGCCCCAGAAGGTGACCACCACGTCGGCGCCGGCCGCGGCCTCGAACCAGCTGCGGCGGGCGAACGGCAGCAGCAGGTTGACCGCGACCGGCGCCGCCGTCCGCTCCCTCGCGGCTTTGAGCTCGCGCTCGATCGCGGCGGCGCCGTTGACCGCGATCGTCCCCAGGCCACCGGCCTCCGAGACTGCCGCGGCCAACTCGTGCCGGCTGAGCCCTCCTCCCATCCCGGCCTGGACGACCGGGACGGCGATGCCGAGGCGCTCGAGGATCGTCACCTCGCCGATCCTAGGAGACGATCAGAGCGTCACGCTCAATCCCGGGGGGTCGTACTTGCTTGCCAGTCGCGCCAGGGTCAGGGCGCCGAGCATCAGGCCGAAGTCCCTGAGGGCGATGTCGTAGTAGCCAGAGTAGGTCAGCAGGTTGAGGATGATGCCGCCGAGCCAGGCCGCGACCAGGTAGGCGCCGTAGCGGGGCTTCAGGGCGACGGCGATGCCGGCGACGATCTCGACCACACCGACCAGGTGCATCGCGGTGGAGGCGCTGCCCGGGACGATGTCGTTGATCCAGGGGGCGAGGTAGACGTTCCAGTCGACGAGGACGTCGAAGAACTTGTCGAGCCCGAAGGCGATCGGGGCCACCGTGAAGGCGATCCGCAGCAGCAGGAACGCCTGGTAGGCGGGGTCGCCCTTCAGCCGTTCGGCGAACGTGGACGGGAACTCCGCTTCGGCGCGTGGGTCGAGCGTTGCAGTGGACATGAGACCTCCGTAGTCGGTTGCTGGTTGCCCCTTTGCGTCGCGAGCAGGCGCGGTCTTACCCAGCGGCTCTGAATCCCGCTCCGGCGTCGAGGTAAGACCCGGCGGGCGGCGGTCGCTGACGATGCATGGCACCATCGACCCTCGCGATGCCGAGGGAGATTCCAGGAGCGGAGACGGGCAGCGGGCCCGGCGGCGCAATTTCGCGTCGGTTGCACGAGCGGCTCGGCGGCGACGGCCACGAACGCGAGGCCGCGGTGCTCGAGCTCCACACGCTGCTGCTGAAGGCGGCTCGGTTCGAGCTGAATCGTCGCCGCGACTCGCTCCCTCACCTGGGCGGGGACGATTGCGAGGACCTCGCGCAGCAGAGCGCCGACGACGCGCTCCTGGCGGTGCTTCGCAAGCTCGGCGAGTTCCGCGGCGAAAGCCGCTTCACGACCTGGGCCTACAAGTTCGCGCTCCTGGAGGCGGGGGTGAAGGTGCGCCGCCGGGCCTGGCAGGGGCGGGAGGTCCCACTCGAAGACGAGGCCTGGGCGACGCTCGCCGACGCCGGAGCGGCGGTGCCCCGGCAGGCCGAGGACAGGGAATTGATCGGCGCCCTGCGCGCGGAGATCGAGCGCAGCTTGACGACCCGCCAACGGGAGGTCCTGGTAGCGGTCGCCCTCAACGACGTCCCGATCGACGTCCTCGCCGAGCGCCTCGGCTCGAACCGCGGCGCTCTCTACAAGACGCTCCACGACGCCCGCAAGAAGCTCCGCCGGTCCCTGGCCGAGCGGGGCCTCGAGCCGAGCGGCAACCGCCTGGAGGAACGATGAGCCATCCCGAAGACAAGCCCGATCCAGCCCGCCTGCTGGCCCGGGCACTCGGCCCGGCCGGCCCGGAGCTGACCTGCGAGCAGTGCTTCGAGGAGCTCGACCGCTACGTCGAGCTGGAGCGCACCGGCTCCGACGCCGACGCCGCGGTCCCCGGCATGCGAGCCCATCTGCAGGGCTGTCCCGCCTGCGACGAAGACCACCGCAGCCTGCTCGCCCTGCTCGACAGCGAGAGCTGAGCCGCCGCGGCCGCAGCGCCTGCGCGAAGATGCCCTGGTGGCCGGCACCTTCAAGCTCGTCGTCCTCGCCTCCGGCTCTGGAACCAACCTGCAGGCGATCCTCGACAAGGTCCACGGCCGCGACGGGATCGAGGTGGTCGGGGTCGGCTCCGACAAGCCGGGGGCGCGGGCGCTCGACCGTGGTCGGGCGGCGAGAGTCGCGACGGCAGTCTTCCCGCGCGACCAATACGCCGACCGCGAGGCGCGCGACGCGGCGCTGGGCGACTGGGTCGATTCGCTGCGGCCCGACCTCGTCGTCCTCGCCGGATACATGCAGCTGCTGAGTCCCGGCTTCGTCGCCCGCTTCCGCGACCGCGTGGTGAACATCCACCCTGCCCTGCTGCCAGCCTTCCCCGGCCTCGACGCGATCGGCCGGGCGCTGGACGCCGGGGTCGAGGTGACCGGCGTCACCGTCCACCTCGTCGACGAGGGAGTCGACACCGGTCCGCCGATCCTCCAGCGCGAGGTGCCGGTGCCCCGCGGGCGCGACCGAGGCGAGCTGGAGGCCGCGATCCACTCCGCCGAGCACGAGCTGTACCCCGAGGCGATCCGCATGATCGCGGAGGGCCGGGTTAGGATCGGTGTCGACGGCCCCGGCGCCGTCGCGATCGATGACTGAGCCAGCCGCCCAGACCGGAACCGAGACCGCCGACGACGGCGCGATCCGGGTGCGCCGGGCGCTGATCTCGGTCTCCGACAAGACCGGGGTGGCGGACTTCGCCAAGGGCCTGGCCGCGCTCGGGGTCGAGATCCTCTCCACCGGCGGCACCGCCGCCGCCCTGCGCGAGGCCGGGCTCGAGGTGACCGACGTCTCCGAGTTCACCGGCCAGGAGGAGATCCTCGACGGCCGCGTGAAGACGCTGCACCCGCGGCTGCATGCGGCGCTGCTGGCGCGGCGCCAAGACCCCGAGCACATGGCGACGCTGGAGCGCGAGCGGATCGAGCCGATCGACCTCGTCTGCGTCAACCTCTACCCGTTCGAGCAGACCGTCTCCGGCAACGAAGTGGCGCCGGAGGTAGCGATCGAGAACATCGACATCGGCGGGCCGACGATGATCCGCGCCGCCGCCAAGAACCACGAGAGCGTCGCCGTGATCGTCAAACCGGAGTCCTATGACGCGGTCTGCGCCGAGCTCGAGGAGAGCGGCGGGGATATCTCCGCCTCGACCCGCCACTGGCTGGCCAACGAGGCCTTTGCCCAGACCGCGCGCTACGACGCGGCGATCAGCCGCTGGTTCTCGACCGAGTACGAGGACTTCCCGGAACACCTGGCGGTCGCCTACGAGAAGGTGCTCGACCTCTCCTACGGCGAGAACCCGCACCAGCGCGCGGCGCTCTACTCCGAGTCCGGCGCCCGCAGCCACATCCTCTCGCGGGTCTCGAAGCTGCACGGCCGGGCGCTCTCCTTCAACAACGTGCTCGACCTCGACTCGGCCCGCGGCCTGGTCGGCGACTTCGAGGCGCCGGCCTGCGTGATCGTCAAGCACAACAATCCCTGCGGGGTGGCGATCGGGGCCGACGCGCGCGAGGCCTACCTGAAGGCCCTGGCCTGCGACCCGCTTTCTGCCTACGGCGGCGTGATTGCCCTCAACCGGCCGATCGACGCCGAGCTGGCGGAGGAGCTGCACAAGAACTTCATCGAGGTGCTGATCGCGCCCGGCTTCGAGGACGGGGCGCTGGAGGTGCTGCAGCAGAAGGAGGCGATCCGCATCCTCCGCGAGGAGGAGCGCCGCCAGACGGACTCCACCGAGCGCGACGTCAAGCGAGTGCACGGAGGGCTCCTGGTCCAGGACCGTGACGGCAACCCCGAGCCGCGAGAGCTGATGGAGGTGGTGACGGAGACGCAGCCGAGCGAGCAGCAGTGGCGCGACATGCTGTTCGCCTGGACCGTCGTCCGCCGCGTCCGCTCGAACGCGATCGTGATCGCCAAGGACGGGGCGACCCTGGGGATCGGCGCCGGCCAGATGAGCCGCGTCGACTCGGTGCGGCTGGCGGTCGAGAAGTGCCGCGACGCCCGCGGCGACCAGGCCGCCGAGCTGCTGGCCGACTCCGCCGTCGCCTCCGACGCCTTCTTCCCCTTCGCCGACGGCCCCGAGCTGGCGATCGAAGCCGGCTCCACCGCGGTGATCCAGCCCGGCGGCTCCAAACGCGACGCCGAGGTGATCGAAGCCTGCGACGCCGGCAGCGTCTCGATGGTCTTCACCAAGCACCGGCATTTTCGGCACTAGCGCCGTTTGCCTTCTTGGCTCAGGTGCCGGCGAGCTCTCTTTGCCGAGCGCTCGCACGCAGCACGTGGTCGCAGACCTCGTCGGGGGAGTCGGCGACGACGAGTAGCTCTTTGTCGCCGGGGGAGATCAGACCTTCGTCCTCGAGGACCTCGTCGATCCATTTGAGCAGGGGGCGCCAGTGGTGGGAGTCGACCAGGATCGTCGGGAAGTGCTTGATCCGGTGGGTCTGGATCAGAGTCAGGCTCTCGAACATCTCGTCGAGGGTCCCGAAGCCGCCGGGGAAGATGACGAAGGCGCGCGCGTAGCGGACGAACATCAGCTTGCGGACGAAGAAGTAGTGGAACTCGAGGGAGCGATTGACGTAGGGATTGGTCTCCTGCTCCATCGGCAGCTCGATGTTGAGGCCGATCGAGAGACCGCCGGCCTCGGCGGCGCCGCGGTTGGCGGCCTCCATCAGGCCGGGCCCGCCACCGGTGATGACGCTGAGGCCGTGGTCGGCGAGGCAGACGGCCGTCTCGCGGCAGAGCTCGTACCAGCGGTGGCCCGCCGGGATCCGGGCGGAGCCGAAGATGGAGACGCCCTCTTCGACGTCGCGCAGGGCATCGAACCCCGTCTCGATCTCGGCCTGGATGCGCTCGAGCCGAAGCTCGTCCTGCTCCTCGACGTCGCGCGGCGTGCGGAGCAGCTGCTCGTCGCGCTTCGCTCCCACGCTGCCGTCCGGACCGGCCAAAGTGCCCCCGGCGGGATTCGAACCCGCGCCGCGCGGCTTAAAAGGCCGCCGCTCTAACCAACTGAGCTACAGGGGCGAAGTGCCCATGGTAGAGGGGCGCTGAGTGGCGTGCCGCCGCGACTCAGGAGAGGTCCGGCAGACCCTCGTAGGCCGTCGAGGCCTCGGCGTGGGTGCGGCGGGGGATCCGGCCCGCCTCGCGGGCGGCGCGGCCGCTGACGACGGCCCCGCGCAGGGCGCCGGCCATCGCGGTCGGGTCCTCGGCGCCGAAGATCGCGCTGGCGGCGAGGATCGCGTCGCAGCCGAGCTCCATCGCCTGGGCGGCGTCGGAGGCGGTGCCGATGCCGGCGTCGAGGACGACCGGGACCTCGGCCCGCTCGGTGATGATCGCGATGTTGTACGGGTTGCGGATGCCGGCGCCGGAGCCGATCGGCGAGCCGAGCGGCATCACCGCCGCGCAACCCGCCTCCTCGAGGCGGCGGGCGAGAATCGGGTCGTCGTTGGTGTACGGGAGGACGGTGAAGCCGTCGCCGACCAGCTGCTCGGCGGCGTCGAGCAGCTCGACCGCGTCCGGGTAGAGGGTGCGGTCGTCGCCGATGACCTCGAGCTTGATCCAGTCGGTCTGGAACGCCTCGCGGGCGAGCTTGGCGGTGCGGACGGCGTCGCGGGCCGTGTAGCAACCGGCGGTGTTGGGGAGGACGAAGAGCCCGAGCCGGTTGATCACGTCGAGGACCGAGCCCTCGGCGGCGGGGTCGATGCGGCGCAGGGCGACGGTCACGATCTCGGTGCCGGCGGCGGTGAGCGCCGCTTCCATCTGCTCCAGTGAGCGGAAGCCGCCGGTGCCGGCGATCAGCCGCGACGACCATTGGCGGCCGCCGAGCTCCCAGGTGTCCGCCCCACCCTGGATCGCCGCCAGGACCTCGACGCTCTGGCCGTCGTGCAGCGGGGTCCGCTCCCACTCGCCGCGGGGGACGACTTCACCGTCGAGAGCCACGGCGACGCCCCGGGCCTCCTCGCCGGCGCCGGACTCGCGGACCGCGGCCTCCAGCCTCGCCCCGGCGGGCAGCTCGAGCGGCTCGCCGTTCAGCTCGATCCTCATCGGCCGGCCTCCGTCGCAGCGCGGTTGTCGCTTGTCGCCCTCTGGGCGGCAAAAGGCAACGGCGCCGGGCTTTGGGTGCGGTCGTCATTTTGCCCGCCATGCGGTGGAAAAGACAACCGCGCCGGGTCGGCCGCCGCGAGCGACTCGGGAACCGGCTCACCGGCGAGCAGCGCGGCGACGCCGTCGGCGGTCAGCGGCGCCAGCAGGACGCCGTTGCGGTAATGGCCGGTGGCGAGGATGAGGCCATCGATCGCGCCGGGGCCGACGAGAGGCAGGTTGTCGGGAGTTCCCGGGCGCAGCCCGGCGATCGTGTCGAGCAGCTCCATCTCGGCGATGTCGGGCAGCAGGCGGTAGGCCTCTCGCAGCAGCTCGTGGACGCCGCCTGCAGTGACCGTGGTGTCGAATCCCTGTTCTTCGACGGTGGCGCCGACGATCAGGCGGCTGTCGGGGCGCGGCACCAGGTAGACCCGCTCCGAGCAGACGAGCCGCTCGCAGGGCGATGAGCCGTCGCGTCCCCGCAGCTCCAGGACCTCGCCCTTGACCGGGCGCACCGGGGGGCGGGCGTGCTCGGGCAGCCACTCGGTCGTCCCAGACCAGGCGCCGGTCGCCAGAACCACGGCGTCGGCGCGAAGCTCCTCCTCGCCGGCGCCGCCGGATGGTCCTCCACCGCCGCGCCATCCTCCGCCGCCGCGCGCCCCACCCGTAGCCGCCTCCCTCACCCGCACGCCGGCAAGCCGCTCGCCGTCGAACACTCCGCCGAAGACCTCGCATCCCGTCCTCACTTCCACGCCCTCCGCCGCGAGCGCCGCCATCAGGGCCCGCGCCAGCGCCCGCGGGTCGATCGACGCCTCTCCCGGAGCGTGGACCCCGCCGTTGAAGGACGGTGTCAGCCCCGGCTCCAGCTGACGGCAGCGCCGCGGCGGCAGCCACTCCGCCTCCAGCTCGAGCGAGCGCTGCAGCTCGTGCAGGCGCCGCAGTTGCGCCGCCTCGTCGCGATCGAGGGCGATGTGGAGCGCGCCCTGCCGGGCGTATCCCGTGATCTCGCCGCTCACCGCCTCCAGCTCCGTCACGAACTGCGGATAGAGCCGCGCCGAGGCAAGGGTCATCTGCAGCAGCTCCGGCTCGCCGAAGCTCAGCTCCCCCACCGGCGCCAGCATCCCCGCGGCGACCCGAGTCGCGCCGGCCGGCGGAACCGAGCGCTCCAGGACCGCCACCCGGGCTCCCCGCCGGGCCGCGCGCCAGGCGCAGCCGAGCCCGATCACTCCTCCGCCTACGAATACCGCGTCGAAACTACGCCTATCGGTCAAGCCATTGCCTCCGCCGGCATTACCCGGATCAGGTTCAGACGGTCGGTGGCCTCGATGCCACCCTCTCAGCCCTCTCGGGCTCCCGATGCAGTCGATGCTACTCCCCCGCCGCCGCCTCCCGGACGGGATCCGGCCGCGGGCGCGTGAGCCGGCCGAAACCGGTTCATAATCGGCTCATGAGCCTCTCGCCCCCAGAGGGAAGCGGCCCGCTCCGGCGCGAGCGGCTGCGCACGGCACGCCTCTACTTCTGCTGCGAGGCGCGTCCCCGCGGCGAGGACCCGGAAGCGATGCTGCGGGCGGCGCTCGGCGGCGGCGTCGACATCGTGCAGCTGCGCGAGAAGCAGCTGGATCGGGTCGAGATCAAGCGGTCGGCGTCGACCTTCACCCGCGTCTGCGACACCTACAGCGCCCTTTTCATCGTCAACGACGATCCCGAGCTGGCCCTCACCCTGGGTGCCGACGGCGTCCACGTCGGCCAGGACGACGTCTCCGCCGAGGAGGCGCGCGAGCTGCTGGGGCCGGACGCGATCATCGGCCTCTCCACCCATTCCGAGGAGCAGATCGCCGCCGCGACGGAGCGGCCGGTCGACTACATCAGCGTCGGCCCGATCTGGGAGACGCCGACGAAGCAGGGCCGGCCCGCAGTCGGGCTCGAGCTGATCGCCTACGCCGCCGAGCACGCGACCCGTCCCTTCTTCGCCATCGGCGGCATCGACCCCGGCAACGCCGAGCAGGTCGTGCGGGCGGGGGCGCGGCGGCTCTGCGCGGTGCGGGCGATCCGCGATGCCGCCGACCCCGCTGCCGCGGCGGCGGCGCTGCGGCGGGCATTCGGCGCCGCCGAGCGTACGAGCGGGAATGCGCAGGACGAGCTGCTGAGCGGTCGCGCGTGGAGGGGCGTGGCGCCCGGTGGCTGAGCAGCCCCACAAGCGCAAGCAGCGCGGCGCCAACCCGATGACCCGCGGCTACGCCAAGGCCGAGGAGCGAAACCGCGAAGCGCGCGAGTCGCTGGAGCCGCTGGCGGCGGGGGAGCGGCCGCTGGTGGTGACCGTGGGGGCGATCGTCGCCGCCCTGGTCGCGCTCTCGATCGTCGCCGGCTACGTCGCCGGCGTGAAGGTGAACGGCGAGCCGCCGAAGGTGCCGCAGGTCGTGGCGCCGGCGCTGTTGATGGGAATCATGGCCTGGGGCATGTGGCACGCCCGCTACTGGGCGGTGCTCGGCTTCCAGCTGATCCTGGTCTTCCTGATCTTCAGCGCCGTCTTCGGCCTCGCCGTGCAGGCTGCGACCGTGGCCCAGTTCGCGGCGACCCTGGGACTGTTGGCGGTCGCCGGCGGCTTCTTCTACTTCATGGTCAAGGCGATGGCGCGGATCCAGATGCCGCACCGCATCCCTCCCGAGTAGCTCAATCGGGGGGATCGGCGGGGCTTGCGTCTTGCCGGCGCCTGACCTTGTATAGGGTCCGGGCGGACTTATGCCCGACTCCTTCGACCAGATCGTCATCGGCGGCGGGCCCGGCGGGTACGTGGCGGCGATTCGGGCCGCTCAGCTGGGCCAAAAGACGGCGGTGGTGGAGCGCGACAAACCGGGCGGGCGCTGCCTCAACTACGCATGCATCCCGGCGAAGACGGTGCTGCGGACGGCGGAGATCTACCACGAGGCCGCCAACAGCGCCGAGCTCGGCGTCCTCGCCTCCGAGGTCACGCTCGACTGGGAGGCGCTGGGGAAACGGCGCGCCGATGTCTCCGCCTCGCTCTCGGGCGGGGTCGAGGGACTGTGGAAGAAGAACAAGATCACCTTGATCGCCGGTGTGGCCTCGCTCACTCCCGAGGCGAACGTGAAAGTGGGCGACGAGGTCTACGAGGCCAAGGCGGTGACCCTCGCCAGCGGCTCGGTTGCGCTGCCGATCCCCGGGGTCGAATTCGGCGACCGCGTGCTCGACACCTGGGGCGCCTGGTCCCTCCCCGAGCGGCCGGCGAAGATCGCCGTGGTCGGCGCCGGAGCTTCCGGGTCGGAGATCGCCTCCGCCTACGCGCGCTTCGGCACCGAGGTGCTCCTCGTCGAGATGCTGGAGCAGATCCTCCCCGCCGAGGACAGGGACATGGCGAAAGTGGTCGAACGCGCCTTCAAGAAACAGGGGATCGAGATCTCCACCGGCACGCCGGTCGAAAATGTCGAGGTCGGCGAGTCCTCGGTCAGGTTCACCTACGGCGACAAGAGCGCCGAGGTCGACTACCTGGCGATCGCCGGGGGACGCGGCCCCGACACCGAGGGCTTGGGCCTGGCGGAGGCCGGGGTCGAGCTGGAGCAGAACGGCAAGATCAAGGTCGACGGATTCCGGCAGACCACCAACCCGAAGGTCTATGCGATCGGCGACCTCGTCGGGCAGAAGGCGCTCGCCCACAAGGCCTCCGAGGAGGGCGTGGTCGCGGTCGAGAAAGCGGCCGGGGTCGAAACCCACGCGCTCGACGAAGCGCTGATGGCGGGCGCCACCTTCTGCCAGCCCCAGGTCGCCTCGGTTGGGATGACCGAGGACGCCGCCAAGCAGGCGGGCCACGAGGTCAAGGTCGGCAAACAGAAACTCGCCGGGGTCGGCGGAGCGACGGTCTACGACGACAAAGAAGGCCTGGTCAAGCTCGTCGTCGACGGCAAATACGGCGAGGTGCTGGGCGCCCACATCGTCGGCAACCGCGCCTGCGACATGATCGCCGAGCTGGTCGCGGTGATGGCGCTGGAGGGCGGCTATCAGGAGCTCTCGCGAACCGCCCACCCCCACCCGACGATCTCCGAGGCGATCCTCGACGCAGCTCGCGCGGTCGACGGCTGGGCCATCCACGCCTGAGCTGAGGCTCCTGCAAATCGGCGCATATCGGAGTCCTCGGTCGTGCGCCTCGGGTCACGCACTGGAGTGCGCTCCCCTCGTTGCACTCCCTGCGTCCGCCGATCTGCTTGATTTTCGGAGCCTCAGATGAGTCGGGCCACTTTTTACTTCGACCTCGGTTCCCCCTACGCCTATCTCTCGGCGGAGCGGATCAGCGGACTCTTCACGGAGGCGGGGCTGGAGCAGCCGGAGTGGCAGCCGATTCTGCTGGGCGGGCTGTTCAAGCGCTTCGGCCGCGATTCCTGGGGGAACGGGCCAGGGCGGGCTGAGGGATTCGCCGAGGTCGAGCGGCGCGCCGCCGCCTACGGGCTGCCGCCGATCGCCTGGCCCGAGCCCTTTCCCGGCAACACGCTGACCGCGATGCGGGTCGCCACCTTCACCAAGCAGACCGGCCGCACCGTCTCCTTCTCGCTCGCCGCCTTCCGCCAGGCCTTCGCCGCCGGCCGCGACCTCAGCGAGCCCGACAACGTGATGATCGCCGGCGCCGCCTGCGAGCTGCACCCCCGGGCGCTGCTGAAAGCGGTGCAGACCGACATCGTCAAGGGCGCCCTGCGCGAGGCGACCGACGAGGCGGCGGCGCTGGGGGTCGAAGGCGTCCCCGCGGTGGTGGTCGACGGAGAGGTCTTCTGGGGCGACGACCGGCTCGAGGAAGCCGTCGAGGCGGCCCGCCGCCAGGCCGGCTGACGGGATCCGCCGGCGGGGTAAGGTGAGCCTGATGGCCGACCTGCCCGATGCCGCCACCTGTTACGAGCTGCTGGCGCGAATGGCCCTGATCCGCCGCTTCGAGGAGGAGGCGGGCCGCCAGTACCAACGGGCGAAAGCCGGCGGCTTCCTCCATTTGGGGATCGGCGAGGAGGCGACGATCGTCGGCACCACCTCGGTGATGCGCGACGAGGACTACCTGATCGGCACCTACCGCACTCACGGCCACGCGATCGCCCGCGGTACCGAGCCGAAAAGGGTGATGGCCGAGCTCTTCGGCCGCGTCGACGGCACCAGCGGCGGCCGCGGCGGCTCGATGCACATCTTCGACGCCGAGCACCGCTTCATGGGCGGCTACGGGATCGTCGGCGGCAACCTGCCGATCGCCGCCGGCCTCGGCCTTTCCTCCCAGTACAAGGGGGAAGACTCGATAACGGTCTGCATGTTCGGCGACGGCGCCTCCAACACCGGCAACTTCGGCGAGACGATGAACCTGGCGGCGCTGTGGAAGCTGCCGGTCCTCTTCCTGGTCGAGAACAACCTCTACGGGATGGGCACCTCGGTCGAGCGCCACTCCGCCCAGACCGACCTCTCGAAGAAGGCGGAGGGCTACGGCATTCCCGGCAGGCGGATCGACGGCATGGACGTGCTCGCGGTACGCGAGGCCGTCGCCGAAGGGATCCGGCTGGCGCGCAAGGAGAGCAGGCCGACCCTGATCGAGGCCTTCACGTATCGATTCCGCGGCCACTCCGCCGCTGACCCGGAGGTCTACCGCGAGCGTGAGGAGGTCGAGGAGTGGCGTGAGAGAGACCCGATCGAGACCTTCGCGAGGCGCTGCGTCGACGCGGGCGTGCTGGCGGAGCGCGAGGTGAGGCAGGCGCGGGAGAAGGCGGACGAGGTGGTCGAAGCAGCGGTCGAGTTCGCCGACGCCTCGCCGGAACCGCCGCTCGACACGATGTACGAAAACCTCTACGCGCGCACCGAGCCGGGCGGCTGGTACGCGGTCGACGAGCGCAGCCCGGAGCCGCACCGCGGCGAGGACGAGGGACGGATGCCGGCGGCGGCGCGGGAGCTGGCCGAGGCCGGGGCCGCCTATGCCGAGCAGCCGCAGGAGGGCGGGCGGCCGAACCCGGCGCTGCAGGGCGACGCTCAGGAGGGCTCGGCACACGGGGTCGAGCACGAGGGGGAGCCGGCGCTGAACGCCGATGAGGCGGGCGGGTCGCCCGGCGGCGGCGAGGAGGCGGAGGACTGATGGCGACGCTGCGGATGCGCGAAGCCCTGCGCGACGCGATGGCCGAGGAGATGCGCCGCGACGAGGCGGTCTTCGTAATGGGCGAGGACGTCGGCGTCTTCGAAGGCGCCTTCAAGGTGACCGAAGGCCTGCTCGACGAGTTCGGCGAGCGACGGGTGCGCGACACGCCGATCTCCGAGAACACGATCGTCGGCACCGGGGTCGGGGCGGCGATGGGCGGACTGCGGCCGATCGTCGAGCTGATGACGGTCAACTTCGCGCTGTTGGCGCTGGACCAGATCGTCAACCACGCGGCGGCGATCTCCTACATGTTCAACGGTCAGGCGCGGGTGCCGATGGTTATCCGAATGCCGGGCGGCGGCGGCCACCAGCTCGGCCCGACCCACTCCCACAGCTTCGAGGCGCTCTTCCTCCAGGTCCCCGGGCTGCTGGTCGCCTGCCCCTCGACTCCGGCCGACGGCAAGGCGCTGCTGAAGGCGGCGATCCGCGACGACAACCCGGTGATCTTCATCGAGCACGAGAGCCTCTACGGGATCCGCGGCGAGGTGCCCGACGACGGCGAGGTGCTGCGCTTCGGCGAAGCGGCGGTGCGGCGCCAGGGCAGCGACGTGACGATCGTCGGCGTGCTGAAAATGGCGCAGGTCGCCGAGCGGGCGGCGAGTCAGCTCGGCGAGGAGCACGGCGTCGAGGCCGAGGTGATCGACCCGCGCACGCTGCGCCCGCTGGACCTCGACACGATCCTCGAGTCGGTCCGCAAGACCAACCACGCCGTGGTCGTCGAGGAGGGATGGCCGCACGGCGGCGTCGGCGCCAACCTGGCGGCGCTGATCACCGAGCAGGCCTTCGACCACCTCGACGCGCCGGTGCAGCGGGTGACCGGCGCCGACGTCCACATGCCCTATTCGAAACGCCTCGAGCAGGCGGCGATCCCGCACGAGGAGCACGTGGTGAAGGCGGCCCTGGCGACGCTCGAGGGGTCGCTCCGGTGACCGACGTCGTCATGCCCCGCCTCTCGGACTCGATGGAGGAGGGGACGATCATCGCCTGGCTGAAGCAGGTCGGCGACGAGATCGCGGTCGGCGACGAGCTGGTGGAGATCGAGACCGACAAGGCGAACATGGCCTACGAGGCCGACGTCGCCGGGACGCTGACCGAGATCCTGGCGGAGGAGGGACAGACGCTGCCGATCGGCAGCCCGATCGCGCGGGTCGGGGATGCCTCGGAGGTGGTCCGTGGAAACGGCGAGGGATCGGCCGCTCCGGCTGCGGGTCCTGTCGCCGCAGGGGACCCCCCACCCCCTGCGGTAGCTAAAGCTTCCTCGGGGGTGGGCCCCCCTACGGCGCCACCCGCAGACGGGACGGGGGAGTCCCGCGCCGAGGGCTCGGGCCGGGTCAAGGCCTCGCCGGTGGCAAAACGACTGGCCAGGGACAGGGGGCTGGAGCTCTCCGCGATCGTCGGGTCCGGGCCCGGGGGTCGGATCGTCAAGGCCGATGTCGAAGCTGTTGAGGGACCGGCCGGGCCGGTTACTGCGCCGGCCGAGGCGGCGGGCGGGCCCGAGGCGGCTGTCGGCGAGGTCGCGGCTGCGCCCGAGGCGGTGGAGACGGCCAAGGGGCAGGTCACCGTCGTGGAGCCGAGCAAGCTGCAGCAGACCGTCGCGAGGCGGATGGCGGAGTCGAAGGCGACGGCGCCGCACTTCTACCTGCGGGCGGAGGTCGAGATGAGCAAGGCGGTCTCCGCGCGGGCGGCGCTGAAGGCCTCGGCCAAAGAGGGCGAGGTGGTGCCCTCCTTCAACGACATGGTCGTGAAGGCGGCGGCGATCGCGCTGCGGGAGTTCCCGAAAGCAAACGCGGCCTACCGCGACGGGCGCTTCGAGCTCTACTCGCGGGTCGACGTCGGCGTCGCCGTCGCCGCCCGGGGCGCCTTGGTCGTGCCCACCGTCTTCGACGCCGACAGGAAGGGACTGCGGCAGATCGCCGTCGAGACCCGTGCTGCCGCTGCCAAAGTCCGTGAGGGCACGATCACCCCGCCCGAGCTCTCCGGGGCCACCTTCACCGTCTCCAACCTGGGGATGTACGGGATCGACGACTTCGACGCGGTGATCAACACCCCGCAGGCGGCGATCCTGGCGGTCGGCGCGATCGCCGCGCGGCCGCTGGTCAGAGGCGGCGAGATCGTCCCCGCCCAGACGATGCGGGTCAGCCTCGCCTGCGATCACCGCATCCTCTACGGCGCCGAGGGCGCCGAGTTCCTGGCGCGGATCCGGGCGCTGCTCGAAGAGCCGCTGGCACTGGCGCTCTAGCGACCGAAATGCGCCGGTCCAGCGACCCTCAGCAGGTCTTGCGGGCGCCGGTTACTGCATTCCATGCCCGCCCCAGCGAAAAGTCGGCATCGACCCTGAACATGCCGGGCCTCGATGCCCGCGCCACCGTCCAATCCCCCCGCCGCAGGATGCAGCCGCTGCCGCGGGAGATCGACCAGTAGGGGGTGAAGTTGACGCGGACGAGGAACTCGCCCGGAGTGTCGACGCTGAGGGCGAAGCCCTGGCGGCCGACCCACATGGTCTGCGCTCGTGCCGTCCCCAGCGGCGCGACCAGCGGCTTCGGGTTGAGCACGTCGTAGATCCGCCAGTGTTCGCTGCTGTAGCGCAGCTTCAGGTACGCGGGGCTGCGCAGGATCAGCCGCTGCTCCGCCGTCGAGGAGTAGTCGAGCGGCGCGTCGGGCAGGGCGACGTAGGAGATCGCGTTGCTGCGCAGCCAGTGGCTGTAGGTGCGGTCGTTCAGCTCGCCGCCGTCGTAGAAGATGTCGTCCCGGGTCGTGTCCAGCTGCCGCAGCCAGCCTCGCGCCAGCTCGAAGCTCGGCGCCAGGTAGGCGGACTCCCAGTGGTTCGCCGTCGGCGGCACCTCGATCCGCAGCCCGTCCGCCCCGTGGGCGCGCAGCCAGCTCGCCGCCGGCTGGAAGTAGTCCGACGTGGTCGAGGGGTCGCCGACGCTGCGGGCGATCTGGTTGACGCTCGCGGTCAGCTGCCAGTAAAGACTGCCGGCCATCACCAGCGCCACCATCCAGGGCGCGACCCGCGGCCGCCGTGCCAGCACCACAGCGGCCAGGACGGGGCCGCCGAACAGCGCCCCCAGCCGGACGGCGTTGCCGCCGAGCGCGTTCGGGGTCAGCCAGATAAGCGTCGACGCCAGCAGGTAGCCGAGGATGACCCGCCGCAGCTGCCGCTCCTCGGGCAGGCCACGGGTGACGTAGAGCGCGCCCGCGCACCAGAGCGGGATCGCGACGAAGGAGGAGAAGACGAAGGGGAACTGCCCCGGCTCGGGGAAGGCGAGGTTGGGGACGACGGTCAGCGCCAGCGCCAGCGCCGCCGCCGCCAGCGCCGCGCGGCTCGCGCGCCTGCCCCGTTCCAACGCCCCGGCGAGGACGACGCCGGCGAGGAAGACCGCGGCGACGGGGCCGGCCAGGGCGCAGCCCGCGGCGGCGCCGATGCCGAGCGCCCGGTGCCCTGCCTGCAGGCAGCGCAACGACGCCAACCCGAAGGCGACGCCGAGAGCGAAGGTCAGCTGACCGTCGGCGAGCAGGGTGACGACGCCGGCCGCGAACCAGAGCGTCGCCCATCGCGCCTCCACTCCCCAGCGGTCGCGGACGATGCGGTCGAAGAAGTAGGCCGAGGCGACGACGGCGACCAGTCCCACCACCTGCGGACCCAGCAGCGCCGCCAGCGGCGGGAAGAGAACGCTGTAGGTGAGGGTGTAGTGGCCGCCGTACCAGCTGCCGTTCCAGATCGAGAGGCCTGCATGCTGGAACAGCTCGGTGCGGAAGACCTGGGCCGCGAGGTCGCCGACCGGTGGGCTCCAGATCAACATCAGCACCGCCAGCGCCGAGCTGAGCGCCACGGCCGGAAGCCATTCGGGTCGTAGAACCTTGGACTGGACCATGGGCGTTGTGCCAAGGATAGGGCGGCTTCCTGAGAGAATTGGCGGATGCGCGACAAGATCCTGGTCGTCCACTGCGGCACCGTGCCTTATGAGGAGGCGCGCGAGGCGCAGCGGCAGCTCGAGGACCGCCGGCAGCGCGACGAGATCGCCGACGTCCTGCTGCTGCTCGAGCACCCGCCCGTCTACACCCGCGGCCGCCGCTCCACCGCCGACGAGCTGCCGATGGGGGTCGACTGGTACGAGATGCAGGGAATCGAAGTGCGCGACACCGATCGCGGCGGCCGCGTCACCTACCACGGCCCCGGGCAGCTCGTCGCCTATCCGATCGTCAGCCTCGCCCCCTACGGCGACGACGTCCACGAGTACGTGCGGCGGCTGGAGCAGGTGATGATCGGGGCGCTCGCCGAGCACGGCGTCGAGGCGGGAATGATCGAGGGCCAGACGGGGGTCTGGGTCGGGCGACCGCGGCCGGGGACGAACGCCGGCTCCGCCGCCGGCCCGTCGACGATCGGCGCCCGCAAGATCGGCTCGATCGGCGTCCACGTCAGCCGCGGCGTCACCACCCACGGCCTGGCGGTCAACGTCAACAACGACCTGCAGCCGTTCGAGTGGATCGTGCCCTGCGGGATCGAGGGCTGCGCCGTCACCTCGCTCGGCCGCGAGCTCGGCGCCGAGCAGGACCTCGAGGCCTTCGCCGCCACCGTCACCGAGCACTTCGCCGCCGTCTACGAGCGCACGGCCGTCGCCGCCGATCCGGCCGAGCTGGGCCTGCGAGTGCCGGCCGCTACGCTCAGGGCAACTCCATGACCGAGGTCGGCGAGCGCATCCACGTCACCCGTTCCCGCGCCAAGCCGGGCGGCACCGCCGCGGCCGCGGAGGGAACGATCCCCTTCAAGCGCGCCCGCAAGCCGCCGTGGCTGAAAGTGCCGGCGCCGGGCGGGCCCAACTACCGCCGGCTGAAGCAGACAATCGGCTCCGACAACCTCCACACCGTCTGCGAGGAGGCCAACTGCCCCAACGTCGGCGAGTGCTGGGAGCGCGGCACCGCGACCTTCATGATCCTCGGCGACGTCTGCACCCGCCGCTGCGGCTTCTGCAACGTGCAGACCGGGAAGCCGACCTGGAACGATCCGCTGGAGCCGCTGCGCGTCGCCAACCAGGTGAAGGCGATGGGGCTGCGCCACGCCGTCGTCACCTCGGTCGACCGCGACGACCTCCCCGACTACGGCGCCGGCGCCTTCGTCGGCGTGATCCGCTCGATCCGGATGCTGGCCCCGGGCTGCAAGGTCGAGGTCCTCACCCCCGACTTCCGCGGCCAGGAGATGCCACTGGCCAAGGTCGTCCACGAGCGCCCCGACGTCTTCAACCACAACGTCGAGACGGTGCCGCGCCTCTACCCGATCGCCCGCCGCGGCTCCCAGTTCCTGCGCTCGGCCCGGGTCCTGCGGCTGGCCAAGGAGATGGGCGGCCCCGAGGTCGTCACCAAGTCCGGGCTGATGGTCGGCCTCGGCGAGAGCTTCGAGGAGATGGTCGAGACCTTCGGCCTGCTGCGCGAGCACCGGGTCCAGGTGCTGACCGTCGGCCAGTACCTGCGGCCGACCGAGAACCACCTGCCGGTGGTGCGCTACTGGCACCCGGAGGAGTTCGAGGCGCTCGAGAAGGCCGCCTATGACCTGGGATTCGAGTCGGTCGCCTCCGGTCCCCTGGTCCGCAGCAGCTACCACGCCGACCAGAACCTGCCCGAGGCCCACCGGGCGGAGAGCCTCATCGCTTAGCGGTTCTCCTCCCCCCTGGCGTCCGTCGCCGCAGGCGCGGATTGGCACAGGCCCTGAAGATGGAGCCAGCCGGAATCGAACCGGCGACCTTTCGGATGCAAACCGAACGCTCTGCCAGCTGAGCTATGGCCCCTGAAGTGAAAGTTTAAGCACAAAGACGCCGTGCACCGACAGGCGCAGCCGCACTAGTCGTCGAAATCGAAATCCTTGGGCGGACGCTGCTCGAACCAGAGATTGTCGTCCTCCGGCGCGTCCTCGAGGAAGTCCGGCGTGTCCTCGAGCACGTCCTCGTGCTCCTCGGCGTCCTCGTGCTCTTTGTGCTCGGGCTCGGGCGGGCGGGCGGGCTCGTGCTCCTCGGCCTCGAAGTCCTCTTGTTCGGCCTCGGGCTCTGGGGCCGGAAGCGCCGATTCCTCCGTCGGCTCAGCGGCGGGAGGCGCCGACTCCTCAACCGCATGCTCATCGGTGACCGGCGGCTCGAGCGCCTGGTTCAGCTCGTCGGAGAGACGCTGGTCGCTCCAGAAGTCGTCTTCGTCCTCTTCGTCGTCGAGCGCCGGCTCCTCGGCAGCCTCGACCTCGCCGGCGGAAGTTTCGATTCCGGCTGGGGGGTCAACTGGAGAAAGGCGCGGGCCATCCGCTTCGGCGTCGACCAGGTCCTCGTCGCTGGGGCTGCGGGCCTCGGTCTCGGCGTCCGGCTCGGACTCCATGACCGACTCGACGTCGAAGAGCTCGGTCGGCTGATCGGCGATCGCGTGTCGCTCCTGGGCGCTGTGGCCGGAGTCGGCCTGCTCTGGCTCCGCCGGAACCTCGACCTCGGCGTCCGCCTCGGCCCGCTCCGGGATCGGCTGTTCGCTCGCCGGTTGCTCCTCGTCAGCCGGAGCGTCGGGCTCGGCGGGAGCCTGGCTCTCCGGGGCCTCGATCGCCGCATCGGCGGCGGGCGCCTCGGATTTCGGCGAAGGAGGCTCCTGAAGGTCGGTGATGTTCGGCACCCGGCGACCCGCCTCGTCTGGCTCGGGCGCTTTGCTCTCGGTCTCGGGAATGCCCATGAACTCCGTGGGCGCCTCCGCGAAGGGATCGATCTCGTCCGGGCGCTGCGGCGGCCCGAAGGCCTCGTCCTCGAGCTTTTTAAGCTCGGACTCGTCCGCGCCATGAGCGCGCTTCAGTTCCAGGTGCTCTCGAATTGCGTCGTCGAGGATGCTCATGCTCGCCATCTCCGGGAAGAGGCTGCCAAAGACTATGCGGTTATCCTTGATCGTGCGCGGACTTGGGAGCAACTTCCCACCCACGCGCCTCGGGGCTATAGCTCAGCTGGCAGAGCGCCTGGATCGCACCCAGGAGGTCGGCGGTTCGAATCCGCCTAGCTCCACTTCGAAGTACCTGCTCACTGGCAGTTTTCTCCTCTCCGCACATCGATCGGCTGAGGGGTCTCCGCCAATCGGGTCAAGTTCTGGTCAACTCAGGGGTGAGCGCCTATCTGAAATCCGGACTTGACCAGCTCCCCGTGGCGCGTGTCTACGTCGCCTCTGGGCGTACCTCAGCCCCGATACGCCAACGCGCCGCCGCCCGCTCTCGCGCAGAGGGACGGCGGGCTCCCGAAGGATGCGGCGGGGGAAGGGCTACGACGCCGTCGTCGTCTCCATCTATCTCGAGCAACTCCGCGAATGCACTCTGCGCGAGGAGACTCCGGACCTCGTGGGAGTGGCGAACCTCGTCGAAAAGATGGGTGTAGACGTTGAGCGTCGTGCTCACCTGCGCGTGCCCGAGTATGCGGCTGACCTGAGCGACATCCAGACGCAGGTCGACGATCAGGTGGCTCGCAAACGTATGCCGGAGGTCGTGAAAGCGCAGGCGGGGCCAGGCTCCGTCATCGAGCCCGGCTAGCTCGGCCGCGCTGTTCAAAGCCCGGGTCTCGACGTTGCGGTGCCCGAATGCAGTCCCCGCGCCGGTGTGGAATACCCACGCCTCCTCACCCACCGGCGGCATCGCGTGGCGGTGTTCGCGGAGTCTTGAGACGAGCTGCGGGGCGAGGGGAACATCCCGGTAGGCAGAGGCAGTCTTCAACGCCACACGCCTGGACGGGGACCCGCGTCGTGCTCGCGACAGCTGCGCCCGCACGTGAAGCTCGCCCCTGTCGAGGTCGAAGTCCGACCAGAGGAGTCCGAGCAGCTCAGAGATCCGCAGGCCCGTGTAGAGCGCCGTGGAGATCAGCGTTCGGTACCGCGGCGCGCAGGCGATGAGGAGGCGGACGATCTCATCGCGGCCGAGCACCCGCTGTCGGCGCGGGACGGGATGCGGGCGCTCGCAGGACTCCAGTCTCTCGACCGGGTTCTGAGCCATCCAGCCGTTGCGGAGCGCGAAGCGCACGATGCTCTGCAGCGTCGCCAGCCCCCCAGCCACCGTTTTCTCCGACTTCCCCTCCGCCCGGAGCCTGGTCATAAGATCGGCGACATCCTCGACACCGAGAGTGCGGATCAGGCGTGGACCAAACGCTGGCAGCAGGTGCCTTTCCAGGTGATAATGGTTGCTCTCGAGCGAGCGCTCACGGCGCTCGCGGCTTCCACGCGCCTCTCATAACGCTCGATCCACCATCCCGCGACCCGGGCGAAGCGGAGCTCCGGGGTGGCCAGGGGCACGCCGGCACGGATCGACTCGACGAAGAGAATCCGCTCCGCCCGAGCCTCCTCGATGTCGTATCCGACGGTGCGGAAGCGCGGCCGACCGGCGGCCATAAAGCAGACAGCGTATTTCCCATTCGGCTGCAGATAGATGCCCTGCTCGACGCGCACGCGGCGAGTCTGGGGGTGGTCGCTTTCCATGTCTCCTCCGATCGTTGGATGCGGAAAGACGTATCGCAGCCACGAGGGTCGTACCCGATAACGACCCTTAGCTAAGGCGGGGGCACAATCTCGCCCAGAGGACACTGATCGCCGTTCCGTTAGAAGGCGATCAGCACAGAAACGGCAGCTTGGCAACGTGGATTTTACGAGCGATACGCGGCGACTCGCTGTCCGTCGCGCTCCATACCCTGCAGTCGTGGGTGCACCTCTGGAAGCTGCCGCGGAAACGGCAAATCGGGACCTCCTCATGACGGAGTACTCGTCGATGGCGGCGAACGTCTCCGAGCAACGCGAGCGCGCGGAGCGCCTGCAAGGTCTCGCCGACGACGCGCGAGTCCAGGCCGAGGCCCAGGAAGCGGCACTACGCGAGCTGGGTGAGCTCGTCGGGATCGATTCCCAGTTGCGACTCGAGCAGCTCGACTCCCGCCTCGGCGGCCAGCGACTGCAGGAGATCGCCGTCCAAGTCCTGGCCGAGCAGAATCCCGGAGGCGAGCCCATCCACTACAAGGACTGGTACCGGCTCCTACGGGAGGCAGGCTATGTCGTCTCCGGCAAGGACCCGCAGGCGACCTTCCTCTCCTCCGTCTCCCGCTCGCCCCACGTCCGCTCGGTCGGGAACCGGACCGGGCTCTACGCCGTCGCCAACGACGATCGTCGCGATCGCGACGGCGCAGCCGCCGCCTGAACTCGATTCATCCGAACCTTTCCGGCAGCCCCTAGGAGGCGTGCTTTTCCGTTACGCGCACCGCCTGTAGATACAGCAGCTAGAAGCGTCTGGGGGCCTCGCTACTGTCTTTAGGGACGGGCAGAGTACTAGACGAGGAGGCACACGGTATATGAGTGAATTCGAACTTCCGGACCGCGGCATCGTCTTCTGGGCGGTGGGCGTCGGTGACAGCACGACCGTGGTGGTCAACGACGAGGCGATCTTGCAAATCGATCTACACCACCTGGAGGCAGCAGAGGAGGAGGATGATCCGCGAGTCCCGATCGTCGACCGGCTGGTCGAGGTCCTTCCCGAGCGCGACGGCAAGCCCTACCTGGCGACCTTCGCCGCCACCCACCTCGACAAGGACCACATCCTCGGCTTCGCCGAGCTGCTCGACCGGGTGACGATCGGCGACCTCTGGTTCACGCCGAAGATCTTCCGCGACGTCGACGAAGGCGAGCTCTGCGACGACGGCAAGGTGTTCGTCAAGGAGGCCGAACGACGGATCGGCGTCGTCAAAGCTGGCGCAGCAGACTCAGGCGACCGAATCCGGATCATCGGCCATGACGACCTCCTCTCCGAACCGCCCTACTCCGACCTGCCGGCGGAGACCTTCATCAGGCCGGGCGAATTCATCACCGCGCTCGACGGGACCGACCACGTCGACTTCTTCCGCGCCTTTGTCCACGGACCCTTCAAGGACGACGGCTCCAAGGAGCGCAACGACACGAGCCTGGCGTTGCAGATCACGCTGCGGGAGGGCACCGAGACGCTGAACGCGCTCACCTTCGGCGACCTCCGCTACCCCGACCTGAAGGCGATCTTCGACCGCTCCAAAGCAGACGACCTGCTCTGGCACGCGATGCTCGCCCCGCACCACTGCTCCAACGGCGCGATGTACTGGCCCGAGGAGACCGGCGGCGAGGCGAAGCTGCAGCGCGACATCCTCGACGCGATGGAGGAGGCGGCCGAGGAGACCTCGATCGTCGTCGTCTCCGCCGACAAAATCCCGACCGGCAACCAGGCGGGCGACAACCCGCCGCACGCGAAAGCCGCGAACCGCTACCGCGAGATCGCCTCCGACGGGGTCATCTGCACCGGCCAACACCCGAGCGCCGAGGCGCCGGAGCCGATCGTCTTCGAGGTCTCCCCCGAAGGGGCTGGCTTGCGCGATGCCGCCCTCGTCGAGGCAAGCATGTCGAAGCTCGCCAAGGAGATCGGCGAAGCTCGCGGCGAGGACGAGGTGCCCGCCGGTCGCGTCGGCTTCGGACGGCGGTGAGCAAAGGACAGCATCTCGCGCTGCGACAGCTCAAGGCGATCGCCACCGCCGGCGAAGGCCTCGAAATGTTGTCGGTCCGCGAGCCAGGGTCCAAGGGGGACGCGCTCGTCGTCGAGGTCTCGCTCGACTGTGGCGGCTTCGAGCACCGCGACGACGGAATCGTCCTGCGCCAACGCGAGCGCGTCGAGCTTTTCATCGTCGAGGATTTCCCGTGGGCGGCCCCGCCCGTCATCTCGGCGCACAGGCGTTGGGCCGGATCCCCACATGTCCAGTGGGCGAGACTGCTCTGCCTTTATCAGGCCGGGTCCGAATGGCGACCGGAGGACGGGATGTTCGGCCTCCTGGAACGGCTCGAGACGTGGCTGCGCCGGGCCGCCCTCGGAGAACTGGACCCCGTCGGCGCACCTTTGCATCCACCCGCCGTATATGCGAGCGGCGATGCGCCACGCCTCGTGGTGCGCGCCGACGCACCCGAGGTCGGGGATCGACCCTGGCTCGGGATGGCACGCACCCGCCAGGTGAGTGACCTGCGCATGGACGTCGTCGGCTGGACTGCGGACTTGAGCGAGGACGGCGAGCGCCTCGTCCCCACCGTCCTCCTGCCGACACCGATCGACTGGGAGTACCCCGAAGACGCCCGGGCACTCCTGGAGGCACTGGCCGATCGCGGTGTCCGTTGGGGATTCCTGCTCGCCCTGCTTCGGCTCGGATCGGTGAGCTGGCCGGAGGGCTCGGGGATGCCGCTGATCGTCGGCTCGCCGATGCGCCGCGGTGGCGACGGCGCCCGAAGGCAACACATCGCCGCCTGGTACTTCAAGCCCCGGATCACCTGGGCCATCCGCGCCTCACTCGCGGCCCTCTCCGAGGACGAGACGCGGAAGAAGAAGGGTGAGGAGCTCGAGGAGATCCTCACCGAATGGGCCGACAACGCGAGCGTCGCGTGGTGTCGGGTCGACGAGGTCCGACCCGAGGTGACCGAGCGGCGTGACTCCGAGTCGGCTCTTCGCCGGGTGTTCGCCGGGAAGAAGGTCTGCCTCTGGGGATGCGGCGCTATCGGCGGCCATGTCGCCGAATGGCTCGTCCGCGCCGGCGTCGCGCAGCTCGACGTCTACGACAAAGGCATCGTCTCGGCTGGCATCCTCGCCCGCCAGCCCTACGTCGACGCCGACATCGGGCGGCCGAAGGCCAAGGCGCTCGTCGACCGGCTGACCGGGATCGACCCCGAGGTGGTGGTCAACGCCCATGTCAGGAACGTGCTCAAGGGCCCACTCGGTTCGCCCAACTGGCACGAGGACGCCGACTTCGTCCTCGACGCGACCGCGGCCCCCTTGGTCGCCTCGAAGCTCGAGGCAGTGCGGCGCGAGCACGGCTGCGGCGAGACGACCGTGATCGCGATGATCTTCGGCCACACGGCCGAGCACGGGATCTCCGTCGTCGCTCCGCCCACCCACACGGGCGGTCCCGCCGATCTGCTTCGTCGTGCCGGGCTCGCCTGCGCCTCCGAACCCGGCCTCGGCGGCTTCGCGGACGAGTTCTGGCCCGACCCGCCGCGCGTCGACGACTTCCAACCCGAGCCCGGCTGCTCGGAGCCGACCTTCAGGGGATCCGCCGCCGAGGTCGCGGCCCTCGCGGGCACGCTGCTTTCGTCCGCCGCCTCCGACATCGCCGCCGACGCCTCACAGGCAAGCGGGCGACTGCTCGCCCTTCCCAGCGCCACCCACCGCGGCCGACGTCAGGCGAGGTTGACGTGGGGATCCGACACGGTGCTCGAGGACGGCCTCGGCCGCTATCAGGTCCGTATCTCTCCCGCCGCGCTGCGGAGCATCCGTACCGAGGTCGCCCGCAACGAGCGTGCCGGCGACCGCCGGGCCGAGACCGGCGGCGTCCTGTTTGGCCGCCGCGACACCGCCGCCGGGGTCCTCTGGGTCGAGGAGGCGTACGGCCCGCCACCCGACAGCGTCGCGAGCCCCGAGGAGTTCGTCTGCGGGACCGTCGGGGTCAAGGACCGCAACGAGGCGATCCGCAGACGGACGCGGCGGGCGAGCGGCTTCGTCGGGATGTGGCACACGCATCCAGCCGGGCCGGCGATCCCGAGCCCGCGCGACGTCGGCAGCATGGCCGAGCTCGTCTCGATGGAGTCCCTGCCGGAGACCCTGATGGTGATCTGCGGTGGCAATCCGACGGCGAGTGAGATCGGCGCCTACGTCTTCGCACGCGAGGAACTGCCAAAGCCCTTCGGGACTCTGGTGGTCACCGACCGGCGAGAGCCGGTCGGTGAGCCACCTTCACCTCCCCGCAACGTCGGGCTTGCGCTCTCAGGTGGAGGATCCCGGGCGATCGCCTTCCACCTCGGCTGCCTGCGCGCACTCCACGACCGGGGTGCGCTTGAGCGCGTCCGCGTTGTCTCGGGTGTCTCGGGTGGGGCGGTCGCCGCCGCCGCATACGCCTACGGCGGTGGCACCTTCGCCGATTTCGAGGAGGAGATCGAAGCGCTTCTGCTTCGCGGCCTCGGACGTGAGGTCGCACGGCGCGCGCTCCTCAGCCCTCGCCTGCTGAGCTCCACCGTCGCCCAGGTCGTCTCCACGTCGTCGGCGCTCGGCTCTTCGGCGCTTTCTCGACTCGGGATCGGCACGAACCCACATCCACCCACGCGCCGCTGGAGTACCCGGACCGACGCCCTCGAGGCGACGCTCGCGAACCGCCTTTTCGACCGACTCACCCTCGAGGCTCCACGGCGCGAGGGTCTCGACGTGATCCTGACTGCCTCGGACCTGCGCAGCGGATCGGCGGTGCGCTTCGGGAGCCGGGAAAGCGGGATCTGGCGGACGCATCTCGGCCGCTTCGCGGAACCGGTTCAGATCGCCACCGCCGTCGCCGCCTCGGCCGCCTATCCGCTGTTCCTGCCGAGCATCGATCGCAAGTTCGAGCTCGAAGGGCGCGACAAGACGCTGCGCCGCGCCCGCGTCGTGCTGAGCGACGGCGGCCTGTTCGACAACCTCGGCACGAGCTGTCTCGAGCCCGGTCGCTCATCGGATCACTCCTACAACGTCTTCGAGGTCGACCACATAATTGCCTGCGACGCCGGGCGGGGCCTCCTCGACGACGCGTTCCCGGTGCCTGCGCTTGGCCGGCTGGCCCGCTCCTTCGGCCTAACCCATCGGAAACTCCAGGACGGTGCCCGGGACCGGCTGCACCAGCTCTCCGCCAACGGCAAGCTCGCCGGCTTTGCGATGCCCTACCTCGGCCAGCAAGATCGGGCACTGCCCTACTCGCCTCCCGACCTCGTCTCCCGTGACCAAGTCGTCGACTATCCGACCAACTTTTCACCGATGTCGCAAGCGAACCTCGACCTGCTGTCCTGCCGCGGGGAGCAACTGACGCACATCGTGATCGAGCGATGGGTCTCGGGGCTCTGATGGGAGGTCCTGGTACGAAGTCGTGGGCAGGCTTCCTCTTCCTTGAGCGTCGTGGAAAAGGGGTGCCGACAGGGAGAGTGATGCCAAACGCCGAACCGGTGAGGATCGCCCAATGACGAGTCCGTGGCGAGGGCAGCCATGATTTGGGGGCGCGGTCCGGTCCAGGTGAGTCGCCTTACCTACACCCTTCGTGGGCCCGAGTGGGGTTTCGCGGTCCCCCAGGGAAACCTGGCGGCGCTCGAAGAGGTGATCCGTCTCTGCAGTTCCTTCTGGAACGGACTCGGCAGCCTGATCATCCCGGTACGCAGTGACGGCACCCTCGACCAATCTCTCGACCGTCTGCTCGAAGTACGCGAGGTGGATCAGATGCTGGTCCATGACGCGATCGGGGAGTGTGCCCGCGAGGCGCTGGGGAAGCGATTCAGGGAGGTGGGATCGCTGTGGATGGACGACCACGAGATCCATCCCTACTACCTATCGCTCAACGATCGCGACGAGTCATTGGCGAGCATCCAGCGGCCGGTCTTCGGGTCGAGACGCCTCCGACGAGTGGCGGAGGCGACCTGGGGGCACATCGCCGACGACGAGGTGGAGGACTGGCGGCGACGCTTCGAGGTGACCGAGGAGACGCGCCGCACGGAGGCGCTCCGCGGCATCCTCGAGGCGCAGATCCGCGGCAATTCGCCTCTCCTGCTTGGCGCGCGCCACATGGGCGCCTACGAGCAGCGTGCTGGATTCGATGGCTATCCCTGCCTCTTCGTTTTCGGACGCGCGGGATTCGAAGAAATCGTCCACTTCTGGAACCTCCGCTCACGCCTCTCGGGGTTCCACGACAGCCGGCCGATCGTCGGTATCCCCCGCGAGATGCTCTCGGCCACCGAGCTCGAGCCGATCCGCGTCTGGGTCGAGGAACCGAAGGGGGCGACGTACTACAAACCCGACATCAGCCTCGCGGTAGAGCCCGCGGAGAGACCCGCGGTCCTTGCGGCGCTCGAGGAGCTGGGCTTCGTCTCGGCAGGCGAGCGAACCCGTTACCGCCATGGTTTTCCCGAGCCACCGGACGGGCGTACGGCCCTTGAGTTCTTCGAGCTTGGGACGGGCCAGCTGGGCGGCCCGATGCGACGGGGCGCCAACGCGACGACGCTCGCGACCGTCACCGACGGTCGCGCCGCACTTGACGTTCCCTCACCCGAAGGCGTACGCCTCCCGTACGGCTACCTGCGCTTCTCGATCGACGGCCTCCCTCTCCCTCTGCCGCTAACCACAGCGGCGGCAAGGCGGATGATCCCCAACGCCTGGGTTTCCCAGGAGGGCCTGACGATCAAGACCCATACTGAAAGGCGGTGGCGGTTCGACATCGAACTCCCGGACGCCGAGCAGGCGCTCATCGACTGGGCCTCCTCCTATGGCTACGAAGTACGTCCCTCCCAGCCCGGACGCTACGCGCAGGCACTGGTGGGCAGGCTTGCCACCCCGGCCGACCTCGACGCGCTCGCCGACCCGATCGCGGCAGAGATCCTCGACCAATTGACGCCCGACTCGACCAAGAGATTGGCGCAGCGGTTGAAAACCGACGTCGAGATCGAGGCCGAGGCACTCGACGAGCAGGTACTGCTCGAGCTCTTGCAGGGTCAGGGCTTGCTTTTGCGGGTGGCAGCGAAAACCCTCAATGAACTCGCCTCCAACCTTGGCCGCCGAGCGCCGGAGCTGACCGCAGCATTGGCCGGCCTAATCGAGGTCGGCCTAGTGCGCCGCGGGATCAGTTTCGCCTGCCCTCGATGTAACTTCGACCAAGTGGTTTCGCTCGGCGAACTTGATGAGCGGATCGAATGTCAGGCCTGCCGCGAGGAGCTGGTGACTCCAGTGCTTAGTGGCAACAAGGAGCATCCAACCGCGTACTTCCTCGACGGGCTCACCGCCCGGTTGATGGAGGAAAGCCTGCTCTCGGTTTTACTCGCGCTGCGACGCGCCCGCCTTGACGGCGGTGCACGGGAGTCGTTCATCGCGTGGCCGGGACTGCTTTTCACCAAGAGCGGGGCAACCGTCGACGGGGATCTCCTCGTAACCGACGGATCGACGGTCAACGTCTTCGAGTGCAAGATGAACGCCTCCCGACTGGAGCTCGATCAGACGCGGCGGCTGCTCAACCTCTGCGAGGAGCTTCGCGCCAAACCCGGCATCGCGGGCCTCCGGGGTGAATTCGACAACCAGATCAAGAGCCTGGTGTTGGAGGCGGGGGGCATCGTCTACGAGGGCGAGAAGCTTTTCGACGGCGAATGAGTCTCGGGTCTGGCGGTCGCACCCGCCGGGATGGCTGCGACGATGCGCCGGTACTTTGCGTCATGACCGCCTCCTCACGACTAGACGGACAATAGTCGCTGACTCCTCTTCGCCAGCAGCTCCAACGCGCCCGATAAGAGACCGTCAACCTGCGGTGCCTTAAGGATCCCTCGGCGCGCCGGATGCCTCCACATCCTCAGGGGCTGCCGAATGTTCTTGTTGTGCCGCGTCACCATTGGTGTCGACCTGACCCGGCGTCAGAAGTTGGATGGTGGTGCCCCAGCCTTCGATCGATTTTGGCACCTCTTGACCAGCCGTAAATCCCACCCAAATCACACCGGCTATGGCGAGCATCTTCTTGATCTTCTGTGACCCCACTGCGATGTCCCGGTTCTCCGGCGTGGTCAGCACGCTCCCGATCAGGGCCTCCATGGCCCGTTTGACGGCTCCCGGCCCGCCGACGTTGAGATGCTCGAGAGCCGACACGGCGTCACCAAGCCGGTCGACGATGAGCTCTCTCAACTCGACCGGGATCTCCTCGGCCACCTGGATCTCATCGCTGATCTCCCGCAGCCTTGCCTTCAGTTTCGCGAGTTCCACCTCGTCAGGCACCACGCCATCCGGGGCGATCCGATGAAGTTGGGCAGACACCAGGTTCAGCGTCTCCATCGCCGGCCCATCCGGGAGGACCCGGTGAAGCTCAGAATTGAAAGCGCTGTCCACGGGGAAGATCGGCTTGGCCCATGCATCGCGGTATCGGGTGACCGAATCGACGAGGGCTGGCTCATTCCCTGATTCCGCCGCAGCCTGTATCTGGGGGACGAGGTTGGCGACGTCACCGAGGCGCAGGATCACGTCTCGCTGTTCGACGCCCAAGACTTCGGCCCAGGCATCGATGACCGGATTGGACGGCGGGTGTTCTGCAAGCCTGGACAGGAGATCGTGCAGGCGCCCGGCGGGGTTGTCGAAGTACGGCACCAACGAAACCTACACCGGTAAACCGACCGTTCTACGACCTAGATGCCCAATGCATGGACCTGACGGGTCGATGCGATTACTGGGCATGGGCGACCACCTTCCCCTACTCCTTGTTGTGCTGCTCGCTGCGATAGGGCGCGGACGCGCGATCGCCCCCTGAAGGTTGGCGGTTCTGGCTGTGAGGGCGGCAGATCCCGCCCGCCCCGCGGCCCTACGTCCTCGGCGGGTCCTGTTGAAGGAGCGCCGACACACTGAGGATCAGCGCCTGCGCGTCGCTGCGCTCCCACACGATGTCGCCGGTCTCCTCGTCGTTGTGCTTGGCAGCGTTCGCCACCGCCCAGGCACCGCGGCGGAGGACCCAGAAGCGCTCCTCCTTGCCCGCCCTCCTGATGCCGGGGACCGCGTAGTTCAACTGCGGATACAGATCGCCGTCGGAGGAGCCGTAGGCAGACTCGAGTGCGTCCCTGCAGGCGGCAACCGCCGCGCGGTAGCGACCCTCGGTCATTTCGGTGACCGCCCGACGGAGCTCCTTGGAGGCCTCCACCGCGGCGATCGAGGATGGGTCCGGGAGGGTCGGGACCTGGATCAGGAACCCCTGCGCGTAGCCCCAGCCTTCGAGAACCTCGACCCATTCGGCGGGCTTCAGGCGAAACTCGGTGTCGTGCCAGAAGGTCTCGGGGCTCGAATCCGGCTGACCGTCGATCGCCCCGGGAAAGACCATCCCATGGGCCCGGATAAAAAGGGAGATCGGCCCCCCGTCACGGGCCGTCTCGATCGCCTCGACCTGTGCCGGGCCTAGAGTCGCGCGTAGATCGAGTCGGACCGCATAGGTCCTCCCGCGTCCGGGGAAGGCGAGGACACCGGGCGCGATCGGTCCGACGGCAAGACGCCCCGTGCCCTCGGGAGCGACCTCCAGATCGGCCCACACGATCAGCCGCGCGTCGTGGAGGAGATCCCAATGGAGCGGCATCAGCTCCAGGGCCATGTCGAGTCGATCGGCGCCCGCCCCGCGAGTTCCCTGTAGCTGCAGGAGCGTCGCGGAGACGTCGCCGAAGCGACCCAGTCGGAGACTCCCCTGCGCCATCCGCGAAGAATCCCACACCGGCCTCCGGTACACGCGAGCCTCTGCTTTGCACCCCGGGGTCGACCCAGAAAGCCCCGGTCATCCTGCGGCTCCCCAGAACCGGCACTCGCCTCCTCGCGGCCTTCTCCCCTGCCCCTCGCCGCCTTCGCAATCGCTCGTCTCCTTTTCTCTCCTGATCTTCCTTTCTTCGTCTCCTCCACCATCGGTCGCATCTCTCCACATCGATGGTCTTTACCTCTCACCGTCCGCCTCTTCCCCCGCACCCCATGCCCATGCATCTACGGCGCAGGGCCGGTCCTTTTCGCCTGGGCATGGGGTGCGGGCCCGGATCCCGGATCCGGGGGAAGCGTCCGGAAGCGGCCCGGCGGCGAGGGATGGACTACGTTGGTCGAATGCCGCCGCGCAATCCCGTCGCCAATGGGTTCGGTGGCATCCGGGAGTGGGAAGGAAGCCAGGCTCGGGCCTTCGAGGAGCTCTGCTTCCAACTGCGCGATCCGACTCCCCCGGAAGCGGAGCTGATCAAGACCGGCGCGCCCGATGCCGGACTCGAGTGGTACTGGCGGCTGCCCGACGGAGGGGAAGTCGGGTGGCAGGTGAAGCTGATCAACGACGTGGGGAGACTCCTCGACGCGATGCGCCGCTCCTTGAAGTCGGCGGTCGAAAAGCGGCCCGCCCTGCGGGCGATGACCTTCTGCATCCCGATCGATCTCGCCGACGATCCGAGCGGGGCGAGCGGCAGGCAAGGGCGACAACGCTTCGAGGAGGCAAAGAAGAACTGGGTCGGGTTCGCACCTGGCGTCGAGATCGGGGTGATGGGCGGCGGGGAGATCCTCGGGCGGCTTGCCCTGGAGGGGAACCGGGGGCGCGAGTGGTTCTTCTTCAATGAACGGATCCTCGGGGCGCAGTGGTGTCGGAGCGAGCTCGCCGACACGATCGAGGATGCGGGCGATCGCTATACGCCGAGCCAGGACGTCGAGTTGCCGGTCGACGAGATCCTGGAGGCGATCTCCCTGCCCGAGGAGCTGTGCGAGCGTCTGGATGCGCGGGTCGGTGCACTACTGCGAGCGGGGCGCGAGTTCGTCGAACGCATCGACGGTCGCTGGGCAGAGCGGGGCCGGGAGCTGAAGGAGTCTCTCGTCGAGCTCGAGAGCCAGACGATCCATGAACGGGTCCCGCCACGGGTCGAAACCGCACCGATGCTCGCCGCGATCGATAAATCCTCGCAAGTCCTCACGGACCTACAGGGTGAACTGCGCGCGGTCGCGTGGCCCGAGGACCCCGAGGAGAGGGATCGGGATGCGGGCGCCCCCGTGGCCCGCGAGCGGGAGGTCGCCCGCTCGCTCGATCATGGGGCGAGTCGCGTGGCGGGGGCGCTCTGGAAACTCGAGAGCGCCCTCGAGGGGCCCGGATGTCAGGCAGCCGAGCGCCAGGCCCTCTTCGTGGAGGGAGAGGCGGGGCAGGGCAAGACCCACCTCTTCTGCGACGTCGCCGAGCGTCTCCTGGCCGCCGGGCACCCGACCCTCTGCCTGCTCGCCGAACGATTCCGCGATGGCTCACCATGGGCCCGGCTCGCCGAGCTTCTGGGCGACCCGGCCCTCGGGCCGCAGGAGATCGCGACGATCCTCGCGGCCTCGGGGGAGGCGTCCGGTCGCCGGGCGGTGCTTCTGATCGACGCCCTGAACGAGTCGGGCGACCCCGGCATCTGGGCCACCGAGCTCGCCGACATGCGCCGTCGTCTGACGGCCGGTGGCTGGGTCGCCCTGGCGGTCAGCTGCCGCACCAGCTACCTGGACCTGGTCGAGCCGGCGGGAGGTCCCGATCAGGGCTTCGTGCGCGTGCGGCACCTCGGCTATCAGGGGCGCGAGTTCGAGGCCGTCGAGCGGATCTTCGCCCTGCACGACTTGGAGCCGCCCCGGGTTCCTCTGCTCCTGGCGGAGTTCAACAATCCGCTCTTCCTGAAGCTCTATTGCGAGGGACTGAAGGACGAAGCAGATCCACCGCGGGCCGCCGGTCAGCTGAGCGCCGTCTTCGAGCGTTTCGTCAGGAGGCGGCGCAGGCGCGTGGAGAAGAAGCTGGGCCTCGACAAACGGCTCGAGATTCCGGGCAAGGCGATCTCAGCCCTCGCCGATGCCTTCGCGAAGGCAGGAGAGGACCGCCTGCCATATGAGGAGGCGGCGGGGCTGATCAATCCTCTCGCCCCCCATGCCACCGCGTCACCGAAGACCCTGATGGAGACGATGATCGACGAGGGTCTCGTGGTCGTCGACCGGGGATGGAGGGCGGGAGGCGAGGGGCCGGTGGAGCTCGTCTTCTTTCCCTATCAGCGCTTCTCCGACCACCTCGTCGTTGACACGATCCTCTCCTCGCTCGGGGATGCCGACAGGGACGAGGCCATCCGGGCCTTCGAACCCGGGAACGATCTCGGTCGCCTGCTCGCCGAGGCGCCCGCGGGATTGGTGGAGGCGATGGCGATCCAGCTGCCCGAGCGCTGGGGGATCGAGATCATCGACGTGCTCGAGTTCGGGCTCGAGGACCGGGCCTCCTACCACCGCTCGCGTCCTGTCTTCGAGGCCTTCCTGGCGAGCGTCGTCCTGCGTCGGCGCGATGCCTTCGATTCACGTGCGGGCGAGCTGGTGAACATCGGCCTGCGCCGGTTCCCCGAGGCGACCTGCGATGCGTTGGTATCGGTGGCCGCCGATCCCGAGCACCCGTTCAACTCACTGCGGACGCACGCCTGGCTGCGCGCCCAGTCGATGGCCGAGCGCGACGCCTACTGGACCATGGAGACCTACCACTCGTTCGGCAATCCCGAAAAGGCCCTGGATCGACTGATCCGATGGTCCGCGCGGGGACCGTATGAGTGGTGCGAGGACGAGGTGGTCGAACTCGCCTCGGTGATGATCACCTGGACCTTCGCGAGTCCGAACCGCTTCGCCAGGGACTATGCGACGAAGGCGCTCGCGAGCCTCCTGATCGATCGCCCCGAGGTTCAGCTGGGGCTGGTGGAGCGCTTCGCCGGCATCGATGACCCATATGTGATCCAGCGCCTCGCGGCCTCGATACTCGGGGCCGTGGTGCGGGCCGGGAATCCCGGGTACGATCGCGCGGGCGCATCGGCACTCCTCGAGGCCCTCCTCGACACATTCGTGGATGCGCCCGGCGTGATCCCCGACATCGAGACCCGCGATCACATCGCGACCTTGGCGCGGTGGTGGCGCCGCGAAAAGTTGATCCCGCCTCGACTTCTCGGCCGGGCGACGCCGCCCTACGGCAGTCGGCCGCCGAGAGCACCGAGAAGGAGGGACCATCTGGAGAAGACCTACCCCGAGGGCGAGGACTTCGACGACGGGTACGGCTCCCTTCGTTCGTCGGCCCTCTCCGAGCACAGCGACTGGTCGCACTACGTCGTCGGTGGGATACCTCGGAGCTTTCCCCACCGGAGGCTCGGCGATCCTCCGCCCGCACCGGGACCGGCGAGGCCCGAGGAGCCGACCTTCAGGATCGATCGACGCGCATGGAAGCGTTTTGAAGGCAGCCTCTCGCCGGAGCAACTCGAGCTCTTGGGGAGTGAGGACGCCGAGGAGCAGAGGCGCTGTGTGACAGGGCTCGACTCCGGGCAGCGCGAGCTGCTCTACGCGGCATACGTTCCGGGTCGACGGCGAGTCCGCCCTGCCCAGACTCGCGCCTATCCACTCGAGCGGACCTGCCGGTTCATCTTCCAGCGGGCGATCGAACTGGGTTGGACGCCGGAGCGATTCGCCCACTTTGACGCCGAGGTCGGCAGACGCGCGGCCCACCGCTCGGCGCACAAGGGCGAGCGGTTCGGCAAGAAGTACCAATGGATCGCCCGCAACGAGCTACTGGCGCGACTGAGCGACAACTTCGTCCTCGAGGAGTGGGGAAAGGAGCTGACCTACGAGGGCGCCTGGCAGCTTCGCGCCAGGACGATTGATCCGACGCTGGCGCCCGAGCCGATTGAGATCGGAGATGAATGGGAGGCGATCCGCGGTCCGACCTTCCGGATCGACCGCGATCCGAATTGGTGGGTACCGCGCCGACCGAGCTTCGATGAACTCTCCCCGGGCTCGGATCCGGAATGGGCCGAGCGCCGCGACGACCTGCCCTCACCCGAGGAACTCCTGCGGATCACAGACGCCGACGGGAGGCGCTGGGTCGTCCTCGATGCACATCACAGCTGGCGCGACGATCCCCGGGAGACGGACGGCATCGAGCACTCCGGGCGCCCCCACCGCGACATCGCGATTCTCTCAGCTGGGACCTTTCTTCACCGGGGTGACCTGGAGCGGCTTCGGAGGTGGCTTTCGGAAAATCCCGACCTTGTGCGCTCGCTACCAGACTGGCCCTCACAGGAGATTTACCTCGCCGACTGGGCAGAGCTGCCCGACGAATCGCATCGCTTCGAAATCTCCGGACGCTGGCGTCGGCCGGAATCGGCACATGGGCTGCCGGTGCGCTCTGTCCCCGTCGGGCTGGGCTATCTCGGGGAGAGTGGTGGTTTCGATTGTTCGATCAGCGACAGCATCAATGTGGACATGCCCTCGCGCTTCCTCGTTGAAGAGGCGGGGCTCCGATGGAAGGAGACCGACGGCAGCTGGGTCGACGCACAGGGACGCGAGTGGGTCCGCTACCGCGAGACCGACGAGGGCTTCGACCGCGACCACGCGTTGATGATCGTTGAGGATCGGCTGCGGGAGTTCCTGGTCGCCTCCGAACTCGCCCTGGCGGTCGGCCTCTTCTGTGAGCGCCGTGCCTTCGATGGGCTCGGCAGCGGGATACCGAGCGCGCTCGGATGGGTGGACTACGCCGCCCATCTCACCTTCGACGGGGAGAACTGGAACTCCGCCGCGATGACGCCCGTCGATCGTCATGGAGCCTCTGCGGAGCAAGAGAATCGGTGAATTCCTTCGGCCCCGACGGGCCCGGCCTGGAGAGCGCAAGCAACGCGATCCACGTCCTGCTGAACCATTACCAGGACATACTCGTGCCGGCCTTCGCGCAACTAGAAGACCCCGAGGAACATTTTGTGCGCGCGGCACTCCTGGTCCGCTCACCGCCACTGGTCGAAGCAGCCCTGCAACTCGCAGAAGCTGGCTTCGGCCGGGAGACGATGATGCTGAACAGACCGCTCTTCGAGTTGATGGTGGATGCCTATTGGGCGCAAGCCGAACCCGCCCTCGCCGACGAGCTGTTTCTCGCTCACGCCCGCTATACGCAGCATCTTCAGCGCGAGGTGGCACGCCGCTACCCGGGGTTCTTCGGTGCGCTGAAGGAAGAGAGCCTTCCTGCGGAGGAGTTCGAAGAATCGATGTCTCGCTTCGGCAGATATGCGAGCAGGAGCTGGACCGAGATGAACCTCCATCAAAGGGTCGAGTTCTTCGAGACTTACCTCGCCGATCAGGGAGAGGCCGGTCGACACCGGCTCTGGTTCGTCTTCGATGTCCTCCACAACCTGAACAACAGCGAGCTCCACCCGAGCAGCTGGTCGCTGGGCAGGGCATTGCGGCGTCTCCCGAGCGAGGAAGGCGGTGGCCTCCAGTTCCGGGTCGGCCCCGAGCCGGAACTGGCGACGTTCGCACTCTCGAGCACCTGGTGGGTCCTCGTCCAAACCCTGGACCTGATGCACGAGCTCTGCGGCGTCCCGAACGACTCCCTGCAGGAGGCGGCCGAGGCCGGTGCCGAGCTGCTCGGCCTCGCAGAGCCAGACTGATCGCGGCAGCACGCGCTCGAAGCCACGCGTCCCGCGATTAGCCGATCGCCGCGAAGGACGGGCGCCCCAGACCTCGACCGAGGCGGATCGCATTGTCGAGGCGGCGGAGATCAAAGCGCTCGCCGAGGATGATCGCCGCGAGGCATCCGTCGAAGCCCACGACGACCCGCCCCTCGAGAGGCAGGCTCGGGTTTAGTAGGACGAACCTGTACTCGTAGTCGGTCTCCCAGTCCAGCAACCTTAGGAACCTGAGCCTCTGGCCTCAGCTTCCCACGACGAGATCGTGGAGCTGGTCAGCCCGACCCTGCAGAGGTATCTCACGGGATAAGTGTCGGGCTCTCGACATCATCAGCCGCCGAATCTCAAGGCCGCGGGGCTCGCTGAGCCCAGTTTGAACCGACCTCCGCGATTTCGGGAACTTCTCGCCAGAAGTTCCCGAAACGGAACACATCGCCGCATATCCGCGCATATCTGGCGCGGGAATTGACGCTCGACGGCCTCGCCCGAATACTTGAAACTCCCTGCAAATTAGCTACTTATTGCAAGAGATTGGATAACCAGCCGCCTTGAATCGCACCCAGGAGGTCGGCGGTTCGAATCCGCCTAGCTCCACTGTCGGGAGTTCCTGCACGTCGCATACCGAGTAGTGGCCACTCGCGCTCGAGCCGGCGGAGGTTCGTCTTCGCGAGTTGAAGGATCTCACCGCCGTTGCCGGAGAAGATCGAGCGCGCCGCGTAGAGGGTGAAGCCGCGGATCTGGTCCAGAGTTACACCCGGAGGGATCGTCAGCTCCTGGCGCTCGGTCGTCACGAAGGCCGGAGCTGGAGCGCTACCGTGGGTCGATGTCGTCTACCGACCTGTGGCCGGCCGTTTCCTACGAGGACTGGAGCGAGACCTGCGACACGCTTCACGCGCATACGCAGGTGCTGGGGAAGATCGCCGCGAAGCTGGCGCCGCCTGAGCCACAGCTCCAGCACGCGGCGCTGCGGTTGACGGCGCGCGGCTGGGAGACGGCGCCGCTGCCGGCGGCGGACGGCTCGGGGGCACTGGATCTGCACCGCCATGAGGCGGTCGCCGAGCACAGCGACGGACGAGCTCTGCGGCTGCCGATGACCCCGCACCGTGCGGTCGGCGAGGTGACCCGGGAGCTGCTGGCCGCGGTGGGCGACCTGGTCGGCACGGTCGAGATCGAACCGGCGCCGCAGGAGGTGACCTGGAGCGCCCCGCTGGACGAGGACACCGAGCACGCGACCTACGAGCCCGAGGAGGTCGCCGCCTACTTCGCCGCCGCGACCCAAGCCGCCCTCGTGCTTGCCGCCTTCCGTGCGCCCTACCGCGGCCGCTCGAGCCCGGTCAACGCCTGGTGGGGCTCCTTCGACCTCGCCGTCAGCCTCTTCTCCGGCCTCCCCGCGAAGCCACCGTCAGACGACTTCATCACGCGCAACGCAGGGGACGTCCAGCAGGTCGAGGTGGGTTGGTGGCCGGGCGATGGCCGCTACGGAAAGGCGGCGTTCTTCGCCTACGCGCATCCCGCCCCCGACGGCTTCGGCGAGGCCACCCTCGATCCGGAGGCCGCCCGCTGGGACCACGGGCTGGGGGAGTACGTGCTCGACTGGGACGACGTCCGCGCCGCTCCCGATCCGCACAGCTACGGGCTCGAATTCGCCCGCTCGGCGTCCAGCACGCCTGCCTCGTCTGCGGCTGGGACGGGACGCTCGCCGCGAGCGCCGAAGGAACGCCGCCACCGGTCGTATAGACCGGGGTCACGGGTTTGCGACTGCCGTAGCGGCCTGCGCTTTCTTCCCTGACCCTGGCCGGCAGCGTGTGGTCCCGGCATTACGCAGCCAATGCCTCAAGACCTTCTCCCTGACCGTCGATGGCTGCCGTGTGAGTCGCCCCGCACTGGCGCGACCGTGCCTAGAGGAAGAAGATCCGATGCCGCTTGGAGTCCGATGGACGCTGCCCACCGCTGCACCGATCGTGGCGGCTGCATTCGCGCTCTGGCTGCTGCCGGCGGCGACGGCTGGGGCCGCGATGACCTTCGGCCCCGCGAACAACTTCGCGGCTGGGGCTGAACCGCGCTCGGTCGCGCTCGGCGACTTCAACCGTGACGGCAAGCTCGACATGGTCGAGTCGAACCAGACCTCGGGCACGGTCGCGGTTCTGCTCGGCACCGGCGCGGGCAGCTTCGGCCCCAAGACCGAATTCGCCACCGGGGGGCCTGGCGCCGACTCGATCGCACTCGGCGACTTCAACCGCGACGGCAAGCTCGACATCGTGGTCTCGACCGAGAGCCCGGGCACGGTCTCGGTCCTGCTCGGCACCGGCTCGGGCAGCTTCGGCGCGGCGACCCCATTCGCCGTTGGCGGAGTCGCCTCTTCGGTTGCGGTCGGCGACTTCAACGGCGACGGGGTGCCCGACCTGGCCGTCTCGAATGAGATCACCAACAACGTCTCGATCCTGCTCGGCACCGGCTCGGGCAGCTTCGGCGTACCGACCGACTACGGCGTGGGCACCACGCCCTTTGCGATCGGGATTGGCGACTTCAACAACGACGGCAACCTCGACTTGGCGGTGGCGAATCCGAACTCGAACAACCTCTCGATCCTGCTCGGCACGGGTTCGGGCAGCTTCGGAGCGGCGACCAACTTCACCGCCGGGAGCACGCCCTTTTCACTTGCGGTCAGCGACTTCAACAATGACGGCAACCTCGACCTGGCGGTGGCGAATCTCACTTCGAGCAACGTCTCGGTCCTGCTCGGAACCGGCTCGGGCAGCTTCGGCGCCGCGGTCAGCGTCGTCGCCGGCAACCAACCGGCGGCGGTCGCCAGCGGCGACTTCAACGGCGACAACAAGCCCGACCTTGCGGTGGCGAACATGGAATCGAACAATGCCTCGATCCTGCTCGGCACCGGCTCGGGCAGCTTCCTGGCCGCCACCGATTTCAGCGTCGGCGCCAGACCCCGCGCAGTGGCAATCGGCGATCTCAACAACGACGGAGTATCCGACCTCGCGGTCGGGAACTCGTTTTCAGACAATGTCTCGGTCCTGCTCAACGCCCCGACTGCCGACCAGAGCGTCGCCTCACTCGCCTTCGGCTCGCAGACCGCGGTCCCCCAGGGCGCGATCAGCGCCCCGCTGGCGCTGACGATCAGCAACGAAGGCTCGGCGCCGCTGGTCCTTCGGGGGTTCGCCTTCACCGGCGCCGACCCCGAAGACTTCCTGATCTCCGCCGACAGCTGCCGGGCGGTCATTGGTCCGGGTGCCTCCTGCTCCGTCTCGGTTCGCTTCGCGCCGCAGGCACAGGGCAGCCGCTCGGCGACGATGACCGCGCTGACCAACGCCGCCAGCGATCCGGCCACTGCGTTGACCGGCGCCTCCGGACCGCTTCCTCAGGGGCCGACGGGAGAGACCGGCGCGGTCGGAGCAGGTGGTGCCGCCGGCACGACTGGGGCAACGGGTCCACGTGGCCGCGCCCCTCGGGTCGTCTGCAAGCACCTCAGGCGGAGGGGAACGAAAAAGAGCAGGATCGTCTGTGCCGTGAAGGCCCGCGGTGCCCGCGGTGCAGCTCGGTCATGAGGGGTCCCCGGCGGTGACGCCGAAGACGACGTGGGCGGTTCGCCTTCAGCGCTGGACCGACAGAGGGAGGGGAGCTGAGCGGCGCGGCGGCCGGTCCGGCGCCGGTGCACCCGTACTTATGGGGAACCGAGCACCTCGGCCTTCGCCGCCTCGAACTCCTCGTCGCTGAGCGCCCCCTTCTCCTTCAAGGCCGAGAGCCGCTCGATCTGCTCGACCTTGCTCTCCGCCGCCGCGGCCTGCGGCTCCGCGGTCGCTCGTCTCGGAACCAACGCCCGCGCTCTGTTCCCGATACCGCCAAAGCTCGCGTCCGGGAATTCCCCAGCGACCTGGCGCCGCAAGGCCTCCGTCCCGAGAACCATCAGCACGGCCAACAGGATCAGCCCAATCAGTTTGTGGAATGCCACTACCGGCGCCCAGAGGACCAGCGCGAGGAATACGAGCGCCACCACTGCATAGGTTGACCCCGGGCGCTCGCGCAGGTAGGGAGCGGCCTCACGGCGCAGGGTCGTAGCGAGCCGGGTCGGGCCGACAAGCCAGGCGCCGATGATGAGGAGGATGCCGAAGGTGATCGCCGAGACTGCGACCGTCACCAGCAGCGAGGTGCCGATGCTCCAGACGGCATCGACGGCGGGCTTTACCGAGTCGCTACTCGCTAACGCGCCAGTTACGGCGGTGCCGCCGAAATGCCGGAGGATCAGGGTGAGGACGCCGGCGACGAGGAAGCCGAAGCCGACCGAGCGCAGCGCCTCCCGGCGGCGCGGGCCGGCGAGGTAGACGGCCAGCCCGTAGAGCAACAGCGCCAGGAGGGTGAGGACGATCGGCAGGCGCCTGATCAGGCTGGTGATGTCCTGCGCCGTGGAGAGCTGGCCGGACTTGAGGATCGTCAGTTTGCCGGCATCGGGGGGAACTTTCGAGGCCAGTTTGCCCCCGAGCTGACCGCCGATCCGCGACAAGAGCGAACTGAGGTCGAGGGTCACTTCGCCACCGTTGGTCGAGACCGTCGAGCCGCCGCCGTCGACGATTTTCAGCAGCGTTTCGTGGGCGGCGCGATTGGCGTCGCTCCACAGGCTTTCGAACTGAGGGGTGGCCAGCGCCCTCTGGGCTACCTGGGGGGCGAGCTGGTGTAGGGCCCCGGCGGCGGGGCCGGCGAGCGGAGCAAGTCGTGGCGGCAGAGTTTTTTCCAGTTCGCCCTGCACGTCGACGTTGGCGAAGAGCTGATCGGCGAGATAGATGGAGAGCCGGGTCTGGACCTCTTCGTTCTGGAGCAGCTTGTCACTCGTGCTGACCCAGTTATCGGTGTTCAGCACCTGCCGGTTGACCCAGATCGAGAAGATGCTTACGAACGCGATCAGGGTGGCGACGACCAGCAGCGCCGCGACCATGCGCGGGTGTCCTGAAGCGCCTTCTCCAGTGGAACCCTCGGCTGCGATGGTCCTGCGACACTAACGCGGATCGGACGACGACGGGCAAGGAACTTGTGAAGCCATGTGCGTCCGAGGCGGGCGCGGCGCTGCTCCCAGATGACGAACGCTCCGAGCAAGGCCAGGCCGGCGAGCACCAGGAGGGGCACGGGCGAAAAGCCCAGCGGCGCGACCTCGGTGCCGTTGATGACGGCAGAGGCCAGCATCATCACGGGTATCGACTTGCGCATCTCGGCCGCGAGCCTATAGGTGATTGGTCCGGCCGCCGGCCGAACAATCCGATACGGGGTCGCTCTGAACTGGGATCTGATTGGGTCTGCGCGTGGACGTCTTCCTGTTGGCTTTCTCGGCCGCTCTGAACCCAACGCTCCTCGCAGCGACCACCGTGTTGCTGCTCGTACCAAACCCGAAAAAGCTGATGCTGGGGTACCTCCTCGGGGCGATGATGACCAGCATCACCCTGGGGTTGGTGATCGTCTTCTCCCTCCAGGGCTCAGGCGCTGTAAGCACAGCGCAGAACGTCCTCAGCCCGGCAGCGAACTTCGCCCTCGGCATGATCGCCTTCGTGGTCGCTCGGGCGCTGCGCCCCGAGCGCAGGGCGCGCCGGGAGGAACGCAAGGCCGCGAAGGGCAAGAAGAAGGACAAGGGTCCTCCCCGCTGGCAACGGGCTCTCAGCGAGGGCAAACCCAGGGACACCTTCGTGGTGGGAGCGCTGCTGACCCTCCCAGGCGCCTCCTATCTGGTCGCCCTCAACCGGATCGCGCAGGACGAATTGAGCACGGCTGAGAAAGTCCTGTCGATACTCACTTTCAACGTGATCATGCTGGCGCTGCTCGAGGTGCCTTTCCTCGCCGAGTGGCTGGCTCCCGAGACCACCCCTGAACGAGTGGACCGATTCAAGGCTTCGGTAGGCCGCAACGGCCGTCGTATCGGCATCACGGTTGCCAACGTCATCGCCGTCCTGTTCATTGTGCGTGGCGCGATCGAGCTCCTCACGTGAGTCTTATCGGCTGAATGATCTGCGCATAGGTTTGCGGAACGAGTTGGCGGCTCCGACGACGCGAAGTATGAGGTGCGCTCCGTCCTCTTAGAAAATTGGCATGCTTTTCGGCCTAGTGTCGGCCACTGGGGGGAAATCGTCGAAGGGCAACGAGTCAAAGTCCTTCGGATCGACCGTCCGGCCGGCAGATCCTCCTCTCGCCGGGCATCTGGATAGCGGATACGCCTCAGCACTTTTCCGGGCACCGCGGGTGCTGCATGTGATCCGTGAGCGCGATGTCGGCCTGTTCTCGCTCATACAGCAGGTGATGGCCAACGTCCCCTGGGCGCTCCACGAGAAACGCCTTCCGGTTGTCGACTTCCGCGATCGCACCGCCTACTGGCTGCCGCAGGGACATCGCGGAGGTAAGTCGGTCTGGGAGTATTACTTCGAGCCAGTCGTGGCCGACTTGCCGAGTTCGGCGGTGCCACGCTCCGTAAGCCTGGCGATCGAGCACTCCTATCCGGACCAGAACGACCTGGGCGTTTTCGTCACTCCTGAAGCTTTCGTGTCCAACCACTTCGGCGATCACCCGAGCCTTCGTGGGATCGCCCCGGCCGTGCCGTACACGACCGGGAACCCGGATCGGCCGCTCCGCGAGTGGACCAGCACAATCTTGAGTCGCTTCGTCCGACCGCGGTCCTACATCACCGAGAAGGTCGACACGTTCTTCGACACGTATATGTCCGGCGGCGAGGTCATTGGTGTGCATGCCCGCGGAACTGATGCGGTGTCAGCGCGCGAGACGCGTGCCTACCGCCGAGGGTCACTGAAGCTCGAGCGATTCGAAGAAGCTCTCGAGCGCCTATTGCAGGCCCGCCCGGATGCGAAGATCTTCGTCGCAACGGATGCCCAGGCATCTCTCGACCGGCTTCAGTACGCGTTTGGCGAGCGCATCGTTGCCTACGACGCGGCCCGCCACATCGACGGTGAGGCTGCCGGCAGCGGTCCGACCGGTGCCATCATGCCGGCATACATCTCGGCCGGCCGCTGCACGGCGGCACAGAACGGTGAGGATGCAATCGTCGAGTATCTGCTGCTGGGCCGATGTGTGCACCTCGTCCACAATGGAGCAGGCCTTGCGACGACGGTCCTATTGCGGAATCCATCGATGCCCCACACCAATACCCATGTCCGTGCCTAGAAAGCCTTCCGACTGGTTGGCTTGGCTCTGGAGCGCCGCGCGTCGGGTCGAGGTGCTCTTTCGCCGCGCGCGTTGGTCCGCGACGCTTCGTCCACGAGCGTCGACGATCGAGCGAATCAAAGCCTCGAAGGCGGCGCGCAAAGCGACCGGCGGATCCTACGTCGAGCTTCCAAGCGTGTCGGTCATCGTCCAATCGTTCAATCAGGTGCGCAATATCCCCGTCCTCGAGCAGCGATTGCGAGCCACCTGTGCGGAGGAGCTGATCGTCTGCGAGGACGGCTCAGTCGACGGATCGCACGAAGAGTGGATGCGTCGCCTGGTCGGGATGAACGACTTCCTGCTGCACTCGAATGACATCCACGAGATTCGGAGCTATGGACGAGCGATCGCGTACTCACGCGGGGAGATCGTCTGCCTGATGCAGGACGACGACCAGCCGCCTAAGAACGGGAACTGGCTTGCCGACGCGATCGCCTTGTTTACTGCTTACCCGGCACTGGCAGTACTCGGTGGATGGTGTGGATTCGACGATTGGTTCGCCGTGGAATACAACGCCCCGTGGCTCCCGCCAGGAGCCGGCGCCATACCATTCGCCGACGTCCAGACTGGCCGGCCCCTTGTCTTCGTCGAGAACGTCAACATCGGCCCGTACCTGGTGCGCCGCCGCATCTTCGACGAGCTCGGTGGCTTCGACCTGCGCTTCTCCGCCCCAGGCGAGCCGGGCATCACCTTCGAGGCGGAGTTCTGCTATCGGGCGTGGGAGCAGGGCTTCCAGGTCGCGCTCACCGACATCCCTGTGAAGGTCGAGACGGGCACGCAGGGCTACATCTTCCCAGGCGGCACCACCTTGTGGGACAACGATGCCCGAGAGCGCAATGAGCGCGCGAACAAGGAGCTCATCGAACAGCTTTACGAGCGGAGCCTGCCTGCGATCCGGCACGCAGTCCGCGATGCGAACGCTCAACTCAAGGCGGCGTGAGAGCTACCGCGCCATCAACAGCCGGTCGATGTCCCGTAGCCGCTCGGGCGTCGTCGCCCGAACGTACCAGTCGCTCGTTCGAGCCACCCCTACGCTCAGTGGCGTCGTCGGCTCCCAGCCGGTCAGCGCTCTGATGCGGGTGTTGTCAGCTGCGCGACTACGAACACCCACCGGCTTATCGATCTGGAGATTCAAACGCCCCGGCTGCCAGCCGATGTGCTCGAAGATCACGTCGAGCAGCTCGAGGATCGAATGATGCTGCGCCGTCCCGAGGTTAAGGATCTCAAAGCCCGACAACCGCCCGGCCAGCGCGAGACCCTGCACCGTGTCATGCACGTAGGTGAAGTTGCGGGTTTGCCGGCCGTCTCCCCAAACAGGAAACGGGTCGAGCCGAGCAGCGGCCTTCCCGATGAGTGCGATCACCGCGTGTGACTCGTTCTGGCGCTCTCCGTAGGCGGTGAAGATCCGGGCGGCGATGGCGTCGATGCCATGCTGCTTGTGGAAGGCGCGTAACTGCAACTCGCCCATCAGCTTGGCCCATCCGTACTCGCCATCGGCGAACGCCTTACCGGGTTCCTCGAAGTTCGCGTCCGCCTCACCCAACAGCAGGCGGTTGTCGTCGTCCTCTTGGAGGTCGGTCGGATAGACACATGCCGAGCTGGCGTGCACGACGCGCTGGACCCCCGAAGCGACGCATGAATTGAATACGACATGGTCAAGCTGCATGTTGCTCGTGCACTCGACCGGATGGGTCTCGATGTAGCCACGGCCACCGTGCAGCGCTGCGAGGTGAAAGACCGTCTGGGCACCGTCAGCAGCGCGTGACGCGAAGGCAGGCTCGCGCAGGTCTCCTTCGAGCACGTCGATCTCACCGATCACACTCTCGAGATGCTTTCGCGAACCGCTGGAAAAGTCATCGGCGACCGTAACCTGGGCGCCCTGGGCGACCAACAGCTCGACGAGATGGCTGCCGATGAATGAGGCGCCGCCAGTGACCAGGATGCGCTCGCTGGCGTAGGACCGCAGGGAGTCGGATACCGGCTTCAAGGCCGCGCATCTTCGCACGGTCCTCCGACTTGGCGAGTTGCCTTCAATGCGGGTAGCTCCGCCGAGGGGAACGTCCTGACATGACAGAGGAGCAGGCCGTACAGGCAACCGAACACGACATCGACTTGCTGCTACGGCAGCTTTCGGCGAACCCTGCCGACGGTGCGATCGATCTCGTCAATGACTCCACGCGCGCGTCGGCTCCGCTACATCTCAATAAGCCAACATCTGGGCTGGTGCGATGGCGACGAGCGGCCCGAAGTCGCGGCGCCGCCGGTGAAGATAGGTGAATTGGCGCTGCGCGGCAGCTTCTACGACCTCTGGCTTGCGCTCCGGGCGAGCCCCGGCGAGGAGCCGTCGTTCACCTGGGAGCACGTGGGAGTGACTCGCCGATCTACCGCCAAGCGAACGGCAAGTACGCGGTGGGTCCAGGCAGCCGATCCTGAGCGTCCCCGCAGGTGTCGCCGACGTGGATGAGCTGCGGCAGTGAAGTGGCCGGCGACATCGCCGGGCGTGAGGTCGTAGGCAATGTCATTCGTGACGTTTGACACAAGTCGTTGAGACAGCTGTATAGCCTTATGACACCTTGCCTTTCGGCAGAGAAGAGACGTCAGTCCTGGACCCTCTTCACGTCGCGGACGCCACGCGGGAGGGTGCTTCGCTCGTGGGCATGTCGAATCGCAGGGCCGGGACGTGCTGATCACCCGAGTCGTGTCGAAGCTCGAACTTGGCGGCGCCCAGCTCTCGCTGTTGCGGGTCGCCCGGGCCCTCGCCGTCCGCGGACATCGGACGCGGCTGTTGGCGGGAACCGCGACGCCCGCCGGGCTGCGCCTCGCTCGAGCCCACGGGGTCGAGGGCGAGGTGATGGGCTCGAAGCTCGATCTGCAATGGCATTGCGATCCTGAGTTCGCAGCATGGCTGGCGCCGAGGCTCGCCGGCGCCGAGGTGGTCCATGCCCACATGCTGGGTTCTTGGTGGGCAGCCGCGAGCGCTGTCCCCGACGGTGTTCCGTTGATTGCCAGTGAGCACAATGGCTATGCCTGGCGGGGAGGGCCGCCCTGGACGGCGATGGCCGAAGTTGCCGAGCGCGTTGATCGCTTCTATGCGTACGGACCAGGGGCGCGAGCCGGCGCGGTGCAAGCGGGAATTCGCGAGGAACGCATCCGCCGGGGGATCTCACCGGTAGCCGGTATGGATGCCACCCAACGTCCCGGATTGCCCTTCCCGAGAATCGTTTTCAGCGGCCGCCTGGCCCGCGACAAGGCGCCGGACATCCTGATCGATGCGGTCTCCAGACTGGCCGCTCCGCCGCCGGTGCTGATCCTCGGCTCGGGGGTGCTTTTGGATCGGCTCCGTGCGCAGGTCGTGCTGGCGGGGTTGGAGAGCGTGGTCAGGTTCTGTGGCTGGGTAGACGAACCGGGGCCTTGGGTAGCCGGCGCCAGCGTGCAAGCCTGCCCCTCGCGCGACGAGGCGTTCTCGCAGACGGCCGTCCTGGCGATGGGCCTCGGCGTTCCGGTCGTCGGCACCGACGTCGACGGCTTCCCCGAAACCCTCGCCGACCATCGCGGCGTCATCGTCCCCCCGGAGGACCCCGAGGCGCTGGCGGTCGCGCTCGATCAGATCCTCGCCGGCAGGTCGCGGCCAGACACGGCCGCGGCGCGCGTATGGTCGCGGCAGTTCGACGTCGAGAAGGTGGCCACGGTCTACGAGCAGGCCTATGAGGACCTCCGCGTCGGGACCGCACCCGAGCTCGGCTCATGAACAGGGTCGCGCCGGACTCCCTGCGCGAGGCGGACCTTCATGACTGGCCCGTTCTGAGCCGGCTTTTGGTCCAGGGTGGCTGCTGCCGTGGACGAAGGGCTCGATGCGCCCTGCTGCTCTCGTCGCGGTCTGCACCGTGGTGTTGTCGAACAGCCACTGGCGGGCGTCTCTCGCCATCGCGACGGCCTGACTCCCCTGCAAATTGGCCACTTTTGGCGGCGAGTTCTGTGTCCAGAGCCGCGAATCGCACCCAGGAGGTCGGCGGTTCGAATCCGCCTAGCTCCACTAGAAGCCCCTTACTCGAACCACCGCCAGAAGAAGCAGCGCCGCCGGGGAGTACTTCGCCATCCAACTCGGCGGGCAGCTTGGGATCGGCGAGAGTGGCGAACGGCTCGGCGACCTCGGTGTCGGCGATGCGGTCGTCGTAGACGACCAGTTGCTCAAAGAGCGCCTGGTTCCACTGGCGGCGCAGGTGCCCGGGCGCGGCCAGATAGGCACGCTGGCAGTCGGCCAAGAGGTCAAGCGCCTTAACGAGCGTTTCCTCGACGTCGGTGAACGATGCCTCGGCGACTTCGAGGTGGCGCTCGGCCTGGGAGGTCTCGGTCGACAGCCGATCCTGCTCCTGGCGCAGCAGGTCAACCGGAACCGCTCCCGGGTAGTAGGCGTGAAGCAGCTTCTCGCGCTCCTCGTTCAGCTTGGCGAGGCGCCGCTGCTGGCGGGCAGCCTCGGCTTCGGCCTGCTCGCGCATCCCGACCAACACCTCTCCCAGCTTCTCGCGTACCCGCTTGGCCTGGCCTGCGGGAAGGCGAACCTCTCCGTAGGCCCGCTCCACCGCAGTCTCGATCAAGTCGACGGGGACGTAGGGCTGCTTGCAACCGCTGCCACGGGTGCGCCCGAGGCAGTAGAAGTAGGGGTAGCGCCCGCCGTTGCCTTTGGCGTAGGTGAGGCTCATCCGCGAACCGCAGCGCCCGCAGTAGAGCGAGCCCTTCAGGTAGTGGTGGTGCTTGCGGTCCTTCTCGGCTGAGTTGGCGTGAGCAGCAAGGACCGCTCTCGCCTTGGCGAAGGTGGCGGCGTCGATCAGGTGCTCATGGCGCCCCTGGTACTCCACCCCCGCGTAGCGGACGACGCGCACGTAGTAGGGGTCTGGAGCATCGAGGCCAGCTGCGTACGCGACAGCGGCTTTTCGGGCTTTTTCGGCGTCGGCCTGGTCCGCAGGCCGCGCTCGGCCAAGGCGGTGAGCAGCGTGTCGAGCGTGTAGGCGCCGGAGCCATAGGCGGCGAGGGCCCAGCGGACGTGCGGGGCGCGCTCGGGATCGACCTCGACCGTACGGATTTCATGCCCCTCGATCAGCTTGCGGACGTTGAGGTAACCGAGCGGCGCCTTGGTCGGGGTTCCTCCCATCTTCGCCTTCTGAACCTGGCCCTTGCGGGCCTCGGCCGCCAGGTTGGCCGAGTAGAATTCGGATTGGCGGCGACGATCGCGTGCATGAAGGTGCCGACCAGGGTGCGGTCGATGTTCTCGGTGACTGAGACAAGCTCGACCCCCGCCTCGTGCAGCGCGTAGGTGATCGTCGCGTCGTCGTAACGGTTGCGGGCGAGGCGGTCGACCTTGTGGACGATCACGTAGTCGAGGTCGCGCTCGGCCTCCAGCCGTGCCAGCAGCGCTTTCAGTTCTGGTCGGTCGGCGGTCTTCGCCGACTCGCCCCGGTCGACGTACTCGCCGACGACCTCGGCATCAAGCTCAGCGGCCTTGCCCTGACACGCCTCGCGCTGGGCCGGGATCGAGTAGCCCTCGGGCTCACGCCCCCTGGTCGCCTGGGCAGCCGTCGAGACCCGCAGGTAGATCGCCGCCCGCTTCATCGGCGCGGTGCCTTCCTCGGCGAGGGACGCCCGAGGCGAGAACGCTCGCAGTCGGGCTCGGTCGCCAGCGCCAGCAGGGCGGCGACGAAGCGGTCCAGGTCGGCCTCCTTGCGGTGGATGGCCATCACCCGCGCCGAGCGCGCCCTGCCGCGCGGACGTCGCCTCTCCTGGCAACTGTCGCGTCTACTTGGCGTAGGCATCTATCCCCTGCCCGACGACCGCGCCGAACAAAGCGGCGGGGGTCGATGCCTGCGCGGTTTGGCCGAGAAAGCGTTGTAGAGCCAGCGCGGAGGCGATAGCGAAGGCGCCGAGTGCGAGGGGCGCGTCGGGCAGTGTCGAGGCACACGGATAGCGATGGCGCACCGAACTTGCGCACCGACCTTTGGGTGACGTAGAAATGTCGGCAAAACCGAAAGCCCGCAAACGGCGCCACGCTCGCGAAATACCGCCCTTCGGCGAGAGCGTCGAGTGGCCTGGCGGGCGGCCTCTGGGGTGGCCTGACGGGTGGCCTGCGGACGAACTCGCCTGAGGCACCTTCACGCGGCGGATCGCGCCGCGCCGAGCGCCGCCAAGTGGATGCCCGCGCGGTTCGGACGGCGGCGCTGCATCCAGCGCGGAGGAGATGGCGCAGGCGCCGAGCGCTATGACAGAGAGAGGATGAGCGCGAGGCACCGATCCCAGCAGCTGAACATCTTGTGACACAGAGATGTCGGCAAGACCCGAGGCCGCACGAAGCGCGCTGCGATGGGCAAAGCGGCCGCCTCGGAGTGCTCTCAAGGGGAACACCCAGTGGAATAGCCAGTGGAAGTACCGGTGGAAGCGCCAGTGGAAGTCGCCGGGCGCTGAAGTCGGTAGGTGAGCGAGGGGTCCATAGCCCCTGAATAACTCCGTGAAAGGCCGAAGTCAACTCGGATCGTGGAAAGCGAGGAATCGACGCTAATCGCTGCATATCGGCGCGATCTTTTTGGACGGAAAACCGATGGTGGCGGGATCGGCGCCTTCCTGGCCGACCCCGCCCCCTGCTCATCGCGCCCTTGCCCTCTCCATGGCGTAGGCGCGGGGAGCCTTCTTCGCCAGCCGGACCTGCTTGACTTTGGCCAAGCGGGCGAGGCAGTTGGCGACGGCACCGGGCGAGCGCCCAATCCCCTTGCCGATCGTGGTCGCGGTCAGCGGCCCGTCCTTCTCGTGTTTGCAGAGATAGGAGAGCACGAGGCCGTCAAGCTCGCCAGGACGCAGGCGCCTATGCGCGGCGCACACGCAGATCACCTCGATAAAGGCGCCCGAGCATCCGCAGGATCTCTTCGCAGGTGTCGCGAGCGGATTCAAACTCCTCGGTCGCCTTCTCCTCTGCGGTCGCCTGGTGTTCGGCTTGGGCATTGGCGAGGCCGCCCTTTGCTTCATCGCGCAGGCGCCTGGCGACTTCCATCAGGTCGTGGGGCGCCATCGTCAGCACGACCCGGTCGCGCTCATCGACCGGGTTCCAGCCGAGGTCCTCCATCAGCCGGAAGTCTTCGCCGAACTCGATCGCCAATTGCTCGGCGGTGGCGAAGTCCTTGTTGCACTCCATCGCGATCCAGACGTCTTCAAGGCGCCCAGGTGGGTGCGGACCTGCTCATAGAGCGCGTCGCGCTGGCTGGCGATGATCTTCAGGGTGGGGTGGGGCATGGTGCCCTCCTTTCGGTAGGGCACCGAAGAGCCGCCGTGGATGCCGTCCTCCTCAGAGGACTTCGGCGAGTAGCTTTTCGCTTGCATCGAAGCTGATTCTTCGGTGCCATGCCCCGGGGCGTTCCACCGCCGCCGGGGCGCTTTTTCAATTGGCGCGGCGACGATAGCTCTGCTGCGGGGATAAAGCGAGCGGATTGGCGGGGATGCGCGAGGATCGCGGTTTACGGTCCCCCTCGGTCCTCGATCCTCGAGGCTCGGAGCGCGGGCTGTGAACCGCCGTATCCGTACTTAAGCGCCAGCGTCAGAAAGCAGCTGGGCGACCGGCGGATCCAAATACTCGTGAGCGGCAGTACTCACAACGGCGCTGATCACGAAGCCCGCCAGCCCGGTTCGGCTGCCGATGAAATACCCGACTCCGAGGGCGACGATTGCGTGCGACACCCAACGGACGATGGGATCTGGCTGAGGCCGGGGATTCATGATCGATAAATCGTAGCGCCGTCGAGTCGTCATATCGAGCTTGAGGGCCGCACGGAACGGCCGGCGAGGGGTCGCCCCGCGTTGGGAGTGCGGGTGATGTTGTCGAGCTCCGTGCGCTCGCGCTCCCGTCTTCCTGCGATTGCGGTAGCGGCCGGGACGGGCACCATGATCGTCATCATGTCGTCAGAACATCTCGGCGCCCTGCTCACCCTCGTGGGCCTCGCGGCAGAGATGATCGCTGTGGTGGCGATCTTGATCGCCGTTGGAATGCCAGGACGGATCTCAGCGAAGGCCCGCTCTACCTTGGAGCGGTTGCTCGCCCGCTGGCGCAGGTTGAAGGATTTCGCCCGCAGGCGCTGGCCGTGGTCAAAGCGGGAAACCGTCTACACCGATGCGGCTCTTGGGAACCTAAGGTCAAGCGGGACCGGCTCGGGAAGCTTGAGGCTGGAAACAGGAATGCGCCCTCGGAACTTCCTCGAAGTTGGCGAACGGCTCGATGAACTGCGCGAGAAATGGAACGAGCACGAGCGGGCGATCGAAAAGCAGGCAAGAGATCTTCGAGCAGAGCTGGCCGGGCTCGATCGCCTCTCTGCGGAGCGCGTCGACGAGATCGACCAGAAGATGAAAGAGGAGGCCCGGCGCACCCTGGCCGAGCGCACCACCGAGGGCGTGCTCCTGGCGCTCGGCATCGCCTGCCAGGTCGCCGGCGCCGCAATCGTCCTGCTCAACTAGAGCCGTGCGGTTTCGGTATTACCCGGCCGCTACCGTCAACACATGGCTGCCCCTCAAGAGCCTCCGACCGACACCCTCCGTCGCTTCGTCCACCTCGCTGATCAACTGCAAACCCGGAAGATCATCGAAGACGAGGAATTGAGGTCATCTCTTCAGATCAAAGGGGAACTGAACCAGCCAGTGGCAATGAACTACCACCAGCCAGACGAGGAAAACCTCCGGTCGTATCTGCTGGACTTCCGCAAGTTCACGATGGAGGGGGAGCCGGTCTTCATGAACTGGGTCTTCGGAGTTGCCTATCGCCACATCACGGGCGAGGACCTCGTCCAATACCTGACGCAGGCGCGACAACAGTGGAAGGAGTCGATGACCCGCGGGGACATCGCGTTTCTGGTCAATGGTCAAGCCCTACAGCCTGAGCGTGTACTCGACCTCTGGATCAACGGCTATTACTTCCACGAGGATCGAGAGAAGGCCCGAAAACTGGCGGCATTGTCGAATGTGCCGCTGTCGCGGTGGCTGTTCATCAATGTCCTTGTTAGAGCCACCCAGCTTCTGCTCTATTCGGCGCATGTCATCAAGATCGCTCTGCGGGATGGGCTGGTCTCAGAGAACCCCATTCGTGGATAGGTGATTGCCCCAAAGGGTCAGAATGGCCTCGCACAAGCGGAACATTAAGTTGAGCTCAGCATGCGAGATACTTCACAGGACCGACTCGAATTGCCTCATTGATCGCAAGGTGATAATTCTCGCCTTGGGAGCGACGCGCCCGAAAAAGTCGATGTGGCGCGCGAGGGTATTCTCGCTGGGATCCACAAAGACGATGTCCTCCAAGTATTCGCTGAGGTCGGTTGCCAGGAGCGTTCGGACTAGGCCATCGGCCGACGGCATGGAGTACCCGACGATCACAAGGCGGCGCATCCTGCCGACAATGGTCCGCGCGCTTCGCCAGATCTGGCTGAGCGGCGGATCGGTGACTGGCTTGTTGGTCAACGGGGGCGCGATCACGCCATTGGCAACCGGTTTGTAAGGCTCGGCGCGAAGGCGAAGGGGGACGGATGGGCCTCGCCAATTGAGCGATCCATGGAGCTTGAGCAACTGGATTGACCCTTGCGCTCGCTTCCCTTTGCCATGTCTTCGCCAGTCGTTGGCACCCTCGGCCACCTCTAGGCCATATCCCCCGCGCTCGGGATCGAAACGAAAACCTGCATGAGTTCGCAGAGCGTCGTCCATCACGCAGTCATAGTTCAGAGAGACAACGGCATCACCCACATATAGACGACTGGCTATTGCGCGATGCGTGCTGCACGAGTCCGTGATGCTCTCTCCCAGAAGTTCCGGCAATACGGTGCGCAGGGCATCGATAAGCCGCTTCGGCTCTTCCAAAATGCGTCCGCTGGTCACGTTGAACTTCTGATGGAAAATCCGCGCGGCATCGAGGTTATTGAAGACGGTCTCCAAGCCAGTATTGAGCGCGGGACCGTAGACGGTTCTCACATGGTCAATGAGCTTGCGCCCCTCGTCTGACCGCCCCGAGGCCGACATCTGGAGAACCTGGAAGAAATCTTGGTCAAGCGGCGGCGGAACGGCAGCGTCGGGTTCAACGAACGATGCTCCGCGGGTTGCCCCAGCTCCCAAGATCACCAGAGTCTTCCGGTCCTTCAATCCAAGTGAAGGGATGTCCACGCACGCACACTATCTGCCAGTCACAGGTATTCCTCGCTTCTTAGTCTGTCCCGCCGCCTTCCGACCAAAATCTCGGCGTCCGGCCTTTGCTGGCCAGCCACTTGCCCAGCTAGTGCGGATCTACCGAACAAGGCGCCAGACCGGAAGACTGTGCTTCAACGACAGTCAGGGAGCCGCCGCCCGGACTGCCTCGCCCTGTCTATGGAGCTCACCGCTTACCCAGGGCGGAACCTCGAACCCAATGCCGAACTCCTCGGCGAGAATGGAGCACATCTCAACAGCCTCGTAGGCCAGCAGGTAGGCCACGAGGCCGGCGCTCTGGTCCTCCCTGGACGGCATGAGGTTGATCTCGCCCTCGGTAACTTGGTCGCTGATTCTCGGGGGTTTCACGTACAGCCGAGAGAGGCCGCGAACGTCGGCATGGGAGAGCTGCGACAGGAGGGGTAGATCGTCGCCGCCCCCGTATCTGTCCGCTAGCTTCTGGAGGCCCCGACTCCGACCCTGCAGGTAGCGCAAGGCGTACTCACCGCTCGGATCATCGACGACCGCGCGGGCGTTGAGCTTCGCCTCAAACGCGCGCCGTGCCGGACCCGCCGACTCAGGCTGGTAGCCGCATGCAATGTTGGCCATCCCGCTTCCCGCCGCACGTACGATGATCGAAGCTGCCGAGATCAGGGCCTCGCGCTTAAGCACGTCCCGATCCACGTCCTTGAGCGGAGAGCCTACGATCGACGGCAGCTTCCCCGATAGGTGGTGGCAGAAGTCAGCAAGCAGGCGCCGGCTCTTGTCGGCGAGGCGCCAGTTCGGCACCTGCTCTGCCGATTCGAAAAGCGCTCGCTCGCCCTCCCGGATCTGCCAACGGGCGATCTTTGCCTTCACGACTCGCCGCCCGTCCAGTTCGTACTCGTCCGCCACCTCTTAACCGTAGCGGCGGCCGGCGGGTGCCAGAAGGGGGCGCGAGTCTACGACCGACGCTACTGGAGGCGGGCGCCCTTAAGCGCGTAATCGCTGAAGCGTCTCGTGCAATCGGCAGATCACCCTTCGGTTCAAATGCCATCCGGTTAGGCCCATTTGAAGAAGGCCGCGCTCAGCGGGGCCGTTGGCTCAGCCGTTCAGCTTCTTCTTCAGAACGAGCGTCTTGGTCTGACTTGCCGCGCTGCCAACCTGGGGCGCGAAGGTGACGGTTGCCTTGACCTTGACCTTGCCCCTCTTGCGGAGGGCTTTCTTCGCCTTGCCCTTTGCCTTGACGAGAAGCTTGACCGTGCCGGTGGAGCTGGCATTCCTGGTGCGCCTCTGCCTGACCAGCTGCTTGCCGGCGAGGGTCAGGGTGCCGGCGCCTGGCACCCGAACGGCGAGGATGGCGGTTCCCTTCCTGCGGTTGAGCTTTGCTTTGCCGACGCTGAAGATCGACACGGGGGCGCTCGTTTGGGAGGTGGTGCCGGCCTGGTTGGCAGCGGTGTTCTGGCAGCTGTAGCTGCCGACAGCGGTGGCGGCGAACGGGGCGATCGTGACACCGCCGATCGGCTGGCCGTTCCTCAGCCACTGCATCGAGGTGGTCTGAGGGGCCCTGTAGAGGAAGGACTCGAGCAGATCCGGCGCCCAAGTCGCCGGTGCGCAGGAGAGGATCGAGCCCGGCTTCGACTTGCCACTCGCCTGTGGCGCTGCGCCGGCGGTCGGGGCTTTCAGCAGAGCGGGGAAGGCCGGAGCGTCGAGCGTCGCCCCGGTGGTGTCCAGATCCCCACCGCCGCTTCCGTTCAGGTTGGCGTAGGAGATCTTGTTGCCGACTTCGTTGGCCCAGTAAATACGGCCGGCCGTCGGGTCGACCGCGACTCCGAACGGCCCGTCCACGGTCGCCCCGGTGGTGTTGAGGTCGCCTCCCCCAGACCCGTTGAGTCCGGCGTAGGAGATCTTGTTGCCTCCGTAATTCGCCCAGTAGATCCTGCCGGAAGTGGAATCGATGGCGACGCCGTCCGCTTCTTCCCCCGTCGCCCCGGTGGTGCTGAGATTCCCACCGTTGCCGCCCGTGAGGCCGGCGTAGGAGATCCTGTCGGCACCAAGACCGTTTGCCCAGTAGATCCTGCCGGTGGCGAGATCGACGGCGACGCCGGTTGGATCTTCCACCATCGCGCCGGTGGTGTCGAGATCTCCACCTCCGCTTCCGTTCAGGTTGGCGAACGAGATCTTGTTGGCTTCGCCATTCGCCCAATAGACCTTGCCGGCGGCAGGGTCGATGGCGAGGCCGAGCGAAAAGCCCGCGGTCGCACCGGCCGTGCTCAGCTCGCCCCCGCCGCCGCCGCTCAAGTTGGCGTAGAAGATCCTGCCTGCGGTGGAGATCCAGTAGGCCTTCCCCTTCGCCGCGTCGATCGCGAGGCCGTTGGCTTCACTGCCATCGGCGCCGCTGAGGTCGAGGTCGCCCCCTCCACCTCCTGCCAGGTTGGCGAAGGAGATCTTGCCGCTTCCGTAGTTGGCCCAGTAGACGGAGTCGGCAGCCCGAGCTTGGGAAGCCACCGCCAGAAGGAGAACCGCAGTCGCAAACAGACAGGCCACATGGACAACGCGCTTGGCGGGTGGGAGATAGTTCACTCGCCGGCGAAGCTAACGTTTCGGTCGGTCGCACTCGCCGGCACGATGAACGCGCTCAAGCTGACCACCGCCGTAAACCCTCGCCGCCGGGGCTCAGGCGGCGCAGCGCTCGCAGCGGCCGCGGATCGTCACCTCGTGCTCGGCGGCATCGAAGCTCATCCGCCCGCTGACCTTGTCGATCGCGCGCTCCAGGGAGGCGTCCTCGAACGGGATCATCCGGCCGCAGTCGCGGCAGATCGCGTGGTGGTGGTGCTCGCGGTCGGGGTCGATCCGCTCGTAGCCCGCGCTTCCCCTCGAGACCTCGAGCCGGCGAAGCAGGCCGAGCTGCTCGAGCTGCTCGAGGGCGCGGTAGATGCTGGCGCGGCCGACCGCCGGCTTGCGGCGACGCAGCTCATCGTCAAGGTCCAGTGCGGTGACGGCGCAGTCGTGGCGGGCGAGCGCTTCGACCACGGCGGTGCGGGCGCCGCCACGGCGGTAGCCCGCGGCTTGCAGGGCGGCCAAGGCGTGCTCGGCCCAGCTCGTTCGGGTGGCCGTCGTCATGTCTCGATCCTAAAGACCGATCTCCCGGCTCCCTCGTCCGAGACGGGGAGAGGCGACCTCGAACGCGCGCGAAGCGCCGCGAGCGCGAAGAAGGCGGTGGCGATCGCGATCACCGCGAAGCTGGGCGGCAGCGAGGAGACCTCATAGCTGAGTGCCAGGCCGCCCCACATCGAAGCCAGCGCCAGCGCCGCCGAGAGCGCCAGGCCCCGCCAGGGGTTGTCGGTGAGAAGCCGCGCCGCACCTCCTGGTGCCGCGAGCAGGCCGAGCAGCAGCAGGGCGCCGACCGCCTGAGTCGCCTCGGCGGCAACCACGGCCAGCAGGGCGAAGAAGCCGACGCCGATCGCGCGCAGCGGCAACCCGAGGCTGCGCGCCACGTCGGGGTCGAGCGAGCCGAACAGCAGCGGGCGGGCGATGGCGAGCAGCGCCAGCGCCGCGAGGACCGCGATCGCCGCGGCGAGCCGGGCGTCGGCGGCCGAGAGCCCGAGGATGGAGCCGAACAGGACGCGAACGGCGGCGGTGCCGTTTTCGCCGCTGGAGCCGTTGGTGAAGATCGAGAGAAAAAGGGCACCGAGGCCGAGCACCCAGGCGAAGACGGAGCCGATGACGACGTCGTCTGGGCGGGCTCGGTCCCCGAGCAGCCCCATCCCCATCGCCACGGCGATCGTCGCGACGAAGAGCCCGAGCCTGATGTCGATCCCGGCCGCCGCTGCTGCGAGCGCCCCGGTGAAGGCGACGTGGCTGAGCGCGTCACCGGCGAAGACCTGGCTGCGCAGGACGACGAAATAGCCGACGAGACCGCACGCAACGGCGACGAAGCTGCCGGCGAGGTAGGCGTTGCGCATGAACTCGTGAGCGAGCATCAGGCGGGCGCTCCGAGCGGCTCGGGGCCGCGGCGGGCGAAGGCTCCCAGGAGCAGCCGAACCGCCACGTAGAGGCCGAAGGAGAGGCTCGTCACCCAGAACCCGACCGGATAGGGCGAGAAGTAGGCGATCCCGAGGCCGAGCCAGGTGACGGCGAGCGCGAGCGCCACCGAGAGCGCAAGGCCGGGACCCGGGCGGGCGGTGATCTGCTGCGCGGTGGCCGCCGGGGTGACGAGCAGGGCGAAGACCAGGAGGGCGCCGGTGATCTCCGCCGTCGCCGCCACCGCCAGCCCGAGCAGCAGCAGGAAGGCCGGCGCGAGCAGGCCGGTCGGCACCCCCGCCGCGCGGGCCACGGCCCCGTCGACCGAGGCGAACAGCAGAGGTCGCCCGATCACGGCGAGAACCGCGAGGGATGCCAGCGCAACCCAGAGCAACGTCTGCACCTGGGCGGCCGTGATCCCGAGGAAGGTTCCGAACAACAGCGACTCGAGATCGCTGAGCTGCCCGCTGTAGAGGGTGATGAAGAGGAAGCCGAGGCCGAGGCCGAACGCCTGCACGGTGCCGATCGTCGCCGACTCGCTGCTCGGGGACTCCCGGCCGGGGCGACTGACCTGGGAGAGCAGGAGCGCCGCGATCCCGCAGGCGCCGAAGTAGCCGAGCGCCAGCGGCAACCCGGCAAGCGTGGCGCCGGCTGCGCCGGGGAAGGCGACGACCGAGAGCGTGTGGCCGGCGAAGGTCTGCCGGCGCAGCACCATGAACCAGCCGATCGCCCCCGCCATGACCGCGACGATCGCGCCGGCCTCGAGCGCCTGCACCATGAAGGGGAATTCGGTCAGTTGCTCGAAGTCCCTGACCGGGTTCCAGGAGAGGCCGGCGAGCTCAATGGCCATGATCATGGCGCGGGTGGTGGTGGGCCGGGGGCTCCGGGGTGCCGACGACGACGAGGCGCCCGTCGGAGGTCTCCAGCACCTCGACCGGCACGCCGTAGAGGCGGCTCAGGGTCGGGCCGGTGATCACTTGGCGCGGGCTTCCTTCGACGCCGCCTCCCCCGGCGAAGTAGATCACGCGGTGGAGGTAAGGAAGGATCGGGTTGACGTCGTGGGCGACCAGTAGGACGGTCACCCCTTCGACCTCGCAGATCCGCTGCACGAGCGCCGCGACCGCGCCCTGGTTGCTGAGGTCGAGGCTGTCGAGCGGCTCGTCGAGCAGGAGGATGCGCGGGCGGCGAACGAGCGCCTGGGCGATCAGCAGTCGCTGCTGCTCGCCGCCCGAGAGCGTCCCGATCGGCCGCGAGGCATAGGCGCTCGCGCCGACCAGCTCGATCGCCTCCTCGACGCGGCGGGCGGCGGCGCGCCCGCGGGCGCTGAGCGCGCTCGGAAGCGGGAAGCCCCAGCGCGTCCCGTCGAGGCCCAGGCGCACCAGGTCGAGGCCGCGAATCCGCGTTCCGGAGTCGAAGCTGCGCCGCTGCGGCAGGTAGCCGATCTGGGAGTTGGCGGACCCCGGCCGCCCGGAGAGGACCGTGACGCTGCCCTCGCTCAGCGGCAGCAGGCCGAGCAGGACATGAATAAGGGTCGACTTCCCCGAGCCATTGGGACCGAGCACTGCCACGAACTCGCCCTGGCGGACGCTGAGATCGACGCCCGACCAAACCGGGCGAGCGCCGCGCTCCGCGGTCGCCCCCTGAAGCCGGATCGCCTCTCCCGCCTGACCTTGCCTGGTCGGCTCGGCGCCGCTGCTGGTGGCCTGCGTGCTCATCGCCCTCCGCTTGCCTTGGCGAGCGCCGCCAGCAGCCCTTCCAGCTCGCGCGACTGCCATGCCTGAAAGCCGGCGCCTTCGGGGGTCGTGGTCTCGGTCACGGTGGCGATCGGGATGCCCGCCGCCTTGGCGGCGTCGTTCAGCCGCTGCACGTCCGGGGTCGCGTTCTGGCTGTTGTAGACCCAGACCTTGATCTGCTTGTCGGCGATCTGGCTGTCGGTCGTCGCCTTGTCGGCGGGGGTCGGGTCGGTGCCCGCGGAGACCGCGTCGAGGAACCCGGTCGGGGTCAGGAGCTTGAGGCCGAGGGACGGGGCGAGCGCCGCGAAGATGCTCTCCGAGGCGCCGACCGGCGTGCCCGCGTAGCGCGAGCGGATCTGCGAGATCAGGCCGTGGTAGCGGGCGAGGCCGGCCGTCTCGAAGCGCTGCTGCTGGGCGTCGAAGTAGGAGGCGTGGTCGGGGGCGGCGCGCTTGTAGTCGTCAGTGATCTGTTCGATCGCCTTCTGCACGGAGGCCGGTGAGTACCACTGATGGGGGTTGTCGCCTTCCTTCAGGTCGAGCAGGTCGCCGACCGTCAGGACCGTGCGCCCCGAGCTGGGGTTGGCGGCGAGCAGCTTCGAGGCCCACGGGTCATAGCCGATCCCGTTGACGATCGCCATCTGGGCGCCGGCCATCGTGCGCGCGTCTTCTGAGGTCGGTTCGTAGTCGTGGGGGTCGGCGGCGGGGTTGGTGATGATGTCGGTCACTTCCACCTGATCACCGCCCAGCTGTTCGGCGATGCTGCCCCAGAAGTCCTCGGCGGCGACGACGTTGAGCCTGCCGGAGGAGCTGGTGGCGCTCGAGCCCGACCCACCGCACCCGGCCGGCAGCGCCACTGCCAGCGCAGCAAGGATGAGGAGAGCGGCGAAAGCGCGGGCGCTCGATCGGGGCAACGGGTCTCCTTGAAACGTGGGTGGCTGGAAGTCCCGGCGGCCTCTGTGGCCTCGGACGGGGCACCCTAACATAAGAGTGAGACTCGTTCTCTTTAGAAGGTCCCGCCTTACGTCTCTTTCGGCGACAATCGGCTTCTGTGGTCGGCTCAATTCCCAGCCCAGCCTCGAGCGGCCTTCAAGTCGGATCCTTTGAAGTCCACGTCTACGGGCTGATGTACGTAGTCGCGCTGGCCGTGGCGGTGCTGATCAGCGTCCGTCGATGGGAGGCGCAGGGTGGCTCGCGCGCTTTGGTCTACGACGTGGCGATGTGGGGCTTCCCCGCCGGGTTGATCGGCGGCCGCCTCTATTTCGACCTGACCAGCAGCGGCGAAGTGCCGGCGCACTGGTGGGGGCCGTTCGCCGTCTGGGACGGCGGCATGGGGATCTGGGGCGGCATTGCCCTTGGCAGTGCGGTCGGGATCTGGCGCCTGCGACGCGCCGGCGTCTCCCCCGCTCCTTTCCTCGACGCCGCCGCCCCGGCATTGCTGGTAGCGCAGGCGATCGGGCGGGTCGGCAACTACTTCAACCAGGAGTTGTTCGGCGGGCCGACCAGCCTTCCCTGGGCCCTGCAGATCTCCCCCGCCCACCGTCCCATCGGCTATGCGAGCTTCGCCACCTTCCACCCGACCTTCCTCTACGAGCTGATCTGGAACCTCGCCCTCGCCGCCTTCCTCGTCTGGCTGGGCCACCATCGCCGCATCCGCCCACCGGGCCTATTCGCCCTTTACGTCGCCGGCTACTCGGCCTTCCGCATCTTCGAGGAGTCCCTGCGGGTCGATCCTGCTCACCACATCTTCGGCCTGCGGCTGAACTTCTACGTGGCGACGCTGCTCTGCCTCGCCGGCCTCGCCTGGTTCGCCTGGAGCCAGGGCTGGCGACCGGGACTCCGAACGCGCCGGGGGGCGGCGCTGATGCTCGCGGGCGGGATCGTGCTCTGTCGGGATCTGCTGGGTGTGGGCACGCCGACGCTCGGGCGGGATTCGACGGCATCGGCCTTGGTAGCGCGTATCTTTTCTGTGGTCGGCCTCGAACTGAGATCGCCCCCTTTTATGCATCGGTTGCCTCCCCCCCGCATCTGCCTTTGCCTCCTCGCGCTCGTCGGCCTGGTCGCTGTCTGCGCGGCGATTGCGGGCTGCGGTGGCACCGGGAGCGCGGCCACGGATCAAAGCGCTGAGGAAGGTGCGGCGGCTACCGACGAAAGCAAGTACTCGGGCGGCGAAGCGAGCCCTCCGGAGCCGGCAGCCCCGCTGCAGCTCCGCAACTACCGCGGCCAGACGATCGATCTCAGCCAGTACCAGGGCAAGGCAGTCCTCGTCACCTTCATCTACACCCACTGCCCCGATGTTTGCCCGCTGATCGTCAGCCACATCAAGACCGCGCTGGCTCTGCTGGGACCAGACGCCGGCAAGCTGCAAGTGATCGCGGTCTCGACCGACCCTCGCGGAGACAACCCGAAGACCGTGGCGGCCTTCTTGAAGGAACGCGGGATGACCGGCCGCATGCAGTACCTGATCGGCTCGCGCGCCGAGCTCGGCCGCGTCTGGAAGGACTGGAACATCGTCGCCAAACCCGACAAGTCCGGGCGCGACCTGGTCGAGCATTCCGCTTTGATCTACGGGATAGCCGCGGACGGGAAGATCACGACGCTCTATCCGGCTAACTTCAGTCCTTCTCAGCTCGCCCATGACGTTCCGCTGCTGGAGGAGCAATAGGAGTCCGGTGCGCCGTGCCCTCCTTCCGACCGTAGCGGTGCTGGCGGTAGCAGCCCTGATCGTCTTCGAGATTGCGACTGCCGGCCCGACGGACAATTCGGCGAAGCCGGCGCCCGAGCTACCGACCACGGTGCTGCAGCCACCGAAGACGACGCTCGCCGACCTGAGCGGAAAGCCGGCGTTGATCAACTTCTGGGCGAGCTGGTGCGATCCGTGCCGAAAGGAGGCGCCCGAACTAGAGCGCCTCAACCGCTCGTTGAACGGCAGCGCGCGGCTCGTGGGCGTCGACTACACCGACCAAGAAGACGGGGCCCGCTCCTTCATCGACGAATACCACTGGACCTTCCCGATCCTCAGCGATCCCGATGGCGTTTTCGGGGCGCGCTATGGATTCGGCGGTCTACCGACGACGATCGTGCTCGATTCCCGCGGAAACATCGTCGAGACTTTGCGGGGACCTCAGACGGAGGCGGATTTTCGTGCGGCGCTGGATGCCGCACAGCGCAACTAGCCGACCTCGGAGCGCCGACGCGGCCGTCTGGCTGCCGGGGTGGGTACCGCTGTTGCCTCACCCCGCCATCACGTTCCCTCGGCCGCGACCCGGACAGGCCGGAGCGGCTGCAGGCCACCGGTCCTCCTGACCAGAGTGAAGACCGGCAGGGCACTGACGATGACTCCAAGCCCGACGAGCAGGTAGGTGTGCTGGGCGCCGATCGCCTCGATGATGAAGCCGGCGCTGAGGGCGCCGATCGCGAAGCTGCTCGAGCGCAGCGCTTCGGCGATGCCGATCAGCCTGCCGCGGATCGTCGACGGGCTGTGGCGCTGCAGTATCGATTGGGCCGCAACCAGCAGAAAGCCTCCCGCGGCGCCGCCGACGACGTAGAGGGGTACGGTCGGCCAGAACACCGGACAGACCCCGACTGCCGCGATTCCCAGGCCCATCAGCAGACGGCCGCCGAGCACGGCGGTCGGCTCGTTGCCCTCGTGGAGCCAGCGCCCCGACAACCATGAGCCGCCGATCATCCCCAGGCCCCAGCCCGCCGCCAGCAGGCCCAGTCCGATCGAGCCGGCCCGGAGTTCGAAGACGAGGACCGTCTCGGCGGTCATCGAGAAGCTCGTCATGAAAGTGGCGATGCACCAGGAGAACATCACCGGCGCCAACAACGGGTGACGGACGATGAAGCGCCAGGGTGCGGCCGTCTTCCGGGCCGCGGGGAGCATCGAGCCGCCGCCGAAGTCGGCGGCGATCGAGCGGATCAGGACCGCCGAGGCGACGAAGGTCAGCGCGTCGACCAGGAAGACCGTTCGCGAGCCGGCGGCGGCGATCACCAGGCCGGCCCCGAGCCGACCGACCGTCTTGCCGACGGTCGCCGCGGTCGAGAGACGGCCGTTCGCCCAAGCGAGGCGGTCCGACTCGACGATCGTCGGCACCGCGGCCGCCGACGCCGGGCCGAAGGCGACGCCGGCCATCGTCGCCACGACCGAGATCGAGAGCAGCGCGCCGGGGCCCTGGACGAAGACCAGCAGGGCGAAGCAGCAGGCGCCGGTGAGCTCGGCCGCAGTCATCACTCGGCGGCGGTCGAAGCGATCCGCGATCCGCCCGCCCAGAGGACCCAGCAAGGCCGAGAGGCCGAAGGTGATCAGGACGCCGACCGATAGCCAGATCGGCGAGCCGGTGCTGCTGTAGAGGGCGTAGCTGACGGCGATCGCGGAAGCGTCGGTGCCGGCCATGGACATCATTCGTGCAAGGGCCAATCGGCAGATGGCCGACTCGCCATTCGGTGAGCGCATCGTTCCTCTCTCACGGCGTTCGCGCCACGGCTCGCCGCGTACCCGGAACTCAGCGCTCCCGCACGATCGCTCCCGGATCGTGGCGTATCGCAAGGCCCAAACCATCGTCGCGCCAAAGGCGGAGAAGTGAGCCCTCGATATGCCAGGCCTTACGGCGCTGATATCGCGGAGGATCGTGAGAGGCGCTGCTGGTTCGCTGGGCCGGCGAGCCCGCGTTCGTCAAACGCCGTTGCTTGGCTGTTCTAAGACGGTCGTTAACGGTAGCGGGCGCGAAAAGTCGGCCGCCTTCGGGCGTCCATCCGAATCGCGCTATGACCTTGGCGCTACCGTTCGACCGGTATGAGCGATTACCGGCCGACCCACGAAGCACTGGCGCGGCGGCGTGGGGATGGTTTCGTCGCAATGTGCTGCTGCGGCTGGATCGGACGGGAGCGCTCCGACCGACGCTCGGCCTCACGAGACGCCCGCGAACACGAGGAACGGGCGCCGGTCCGGGAGCTGCGGCGACTGGCCCAAGAGCCGGTGCTGGGTCAGCTCGAGTCGCCAGGGGAGTTCCCGGGCGGCCGATCGGATCGAGGCGTCTCTTCCTAGCGCCCCGGCCATGACCGCGATCCAGCAGCGCTCGAAGTGAAGTCGATCTTCTTCGGCACCGCCTCCGCGATCGTCGATCGGAACGTCCCTGGGCACGTCAGCTAGTCCTGAAGCTCAGCGGGCACGACCTCGACAAGGGTGAGTTCGCCCCGGCGATCAATTCGAAGCGTCAGGAGCTGCCCGATTCTGTCGCCGCTCATCAGCTGCTGCAGGACGCCGACGTCTCCAACAGCCGAGCCGTCGGCCTCGATGATCAGGTCGCCGGCTCGGAGCCCGGCATCCGCCGCCGGGCTGCCCTCGACGACCTCGACGACCTCGACGCCGCTCTTGTGCCCGACCGCAGCCGCCTGCTTCGGAGGCAACGGCCTCGATCCGCCGGTCACCCCGATGTAGGCGCGGCGGACGCGGCCGTCGCGGATCAGCTCGGAGATGATCTGCCGCGTCGTCGCGTTGATCGGCACGGCCAATCCCAGGCCAACCCCGGCGACAGCGGTATTGACTCCGACCACTCGGCCGAGACCATCGGCCAGCGCTCCTCCCGAATTGCCGGGATTGAGGGCGGCGTCGGTCTGGATCACGTTCTCGATCAGCCTCGTGGCCGAGCGGGAGCGGGTCGGCAGCGAGCGCCCCAGACCGGAGACCACTCCGGCGGTGACCGATCCGCTGAAGCCGAACGGACTGCCGATCGCCACGACGAGCTGCCCGACGCGAAGATTCTCGGCGTCGCCGAGCGGGGCGGGTATGAGGTCCAGGCTGTCGGCACGCAGGACAGCGAGATCCGAGAGCGCGTCCGCCCCGATCACCTCGAGTGCCAGCTCACGCCCGTCCGGGAAGGTCGCGTACCCGCGGCCGTCACTTCCGGCGGTAACGTGGGCAGCGCTCAGCATCAACCCGTCGGCGCTGATGGCGACCCCGCTGCCCGCGCCTGAACGCCGCGATCCACGGCGGCTACGCCGCCTGACGGTGACGTAGGCCACCGATTGCCCAAGCTGCTCGGCGACCTCCGAGACGGTTCTGGAATAGGCATCCAGAGCCTCGGCATCGGGCAATCGCTGATCCGGCGCATCGCCGAGCCGAGGATCGGACTCTGAGGCGATCAGGTGAAGACTTCCCATCGCTCTTCGAAGGTAGCAATCGGCGTCAGTGCCACCCTGGCGAAATCCCCTCGAACCCCCTGCCTCGTCCCGGCCGCATCGAGGCGACAGGCCCTCAGCCGACTACAGGCTGAAGGTCTTCCGGAAGAGTCGAGCGGATGTCGTCGATCTCCCCCTCGGTGACGTGGCGGCGCAGGACTGAGGACGCTGCATTGATGGCCTGGGAGACGTCCTTGGCGTCGTTGAAAGGGGTCTCTTTCTCCATCCGAGCGACGAATTCGGGAAGTTTGCGGTACTTGACCGGCGTCGACGTCGGGTCCCAGCCCTCGTAGTAGATGCCGCGGATCAGCTCGGGAAGCTGGGCCGCAAGTTGGGCGGTCTCCTCCACCGTCAGGCGGTCGCGGAGGGCGTGGAGATAGGCGCGCATGACGCTGTAGGCCCTGTCCTCGTCCTCGGTGCCCATCTCGCCCGCCATCTCGTTGATCCAGATATCTGCCTTCTGGACGCTGCGGTTGATGGCACTCGGTCGGGCCACGATTCAAGGGTAGCGCGGGGTTGAGTTAGAGCTGAGCGGAGGTGCCGACGCTTGCTGCCGGGGACGCTCGACCGTGGCCGCCTCCTCGGCGACGGTGAAGAGCCAGACGGCGAGCGCCGTGGCGAGCGCCATCCCGACCGCCGTCGCAATTGCCGCGATGAACCCGATCGAGGCATGCGGGATGAGGAAGCCCGCGATGATCAGCGCCCCGACGTCGACGATGAGCAGGCAGACCCCCAATAGAAGGGCGCCGAGCGGCAGCCCCAGCTGCGAGACGGCGTAGAGCACCGCCCCGTTGATCAACCCGAGAGCCAGCGCGGCCTCGAGGGCAGCGGCGGGGCCGTCCAGCGTGAACGACCCCAGCAGCTCCGAGAAAAGCAGCAGGATCAGGGCGTTGAGCAGCACGACGATCGCGATGCCGGCCGCAAGTCGGGCTGCCGCACTCATTCGTGTCATGCCTTTGGAAATAGGTCGGAAGCCCCGCGGCTTCAAGGCGCGGCACGCTCGGCTGGTCGCGCGACTCTGCGGATCAGGGCGAGGTAGTCGAGCAGGCTGCGCAAGCTGATAAAGCGGTCGCGGACGCGGTCGCGCGCCCGCCGGCCGATCGTCTCGGCGCGCTCGCGGTCCTCGAGCAGCGAGGTCACCGCGGCGCCGAAGGCCTCCAGGTCCAAGGGGTCGTCGAGCAGAATGCCGCTCTCGCCGTGCTCGATCTGCTCCTGGATGCCGCCGATTTTGGAGGCGACGACGGGTCGCGCCTTCCACATCGCCTCGGCGACCGTGAGCCCGAATCCCTCCGCAAGGCTCTTCTGGAGGATCACCCGGGCGTGCCGTTGGAGCGCGTTGACCATGATCGCGTTCTCCGTTTCGTCGGCCATCGGCAGCGTCACCAGGTGGATCCGCTCGCGCCGCTGGGCCGGCAGTTGCTCGCGCAAGGCGATCGATTCGCGCAGCACGCGCAGGCCCTCCGGATCGTCCGCGACGGCTTCGACGTCGGGTCCGGCGTACACCAGGTGCGCCCCCGTGGTGGCCGGGACGTGCTCGGCAAAGCCGCGGATGACGCCGATCGGGTCCTTCAGCGCGTCCCAGCGTGAGACCTGCAGCACGACCGGCTCGTCGGACCGCAACGGGCGCGCCTCGACGACGTGCGCGCGTCGCTCGACCCGGCCGGGGCTGCCGTCGTGGCGGCGAAAGCTGACCGGCCCCGGCGGCCCGTCGGCGACGACTCCTGATGCCCGCAGCACCGCGCTCACGGTCTCGGCGTCGAGGTCCTCGTTCTTGGGGGAGAAGACGTCGATCGTGGGATGGATGACGGCGATCCGCTCGCGCGGCAGCCCCTCCCAGGCGAACGCCTCGCGAGAGAAGACGAAGGCATCGGCGTCCAGCAGGTACGGGCGCAGGAACTCCCAGGTCTCGCGCGCCAGCTCGTTCGGCTCGTCGAGCCCGATGTGGCAGCGCCAGATCACCACGGCGCCGGCCGCCTTCAGCGCCGGCACCATGCCGGCCGGCTGCGGGTCATGGACGATCACGACGTCGCCCGCCCGGACCCGGCCGGCGACCTCCGTCATGTTCTCGGCGAGGACCTGCTCGTAGACGCGCCGCGCGCTCTCGTCGAGAGGTCCGCCGTCGCCCGGTGACCCGTGAAGGCGATTGTGGATGCGCTTCGTGACCGCGAAGAACTCCGGGGTGCCCTCGATGACGATCCAACGCGCGTCGACGCCGGTGCCGCGGGCGTAGCCGATCAGCGGTCGCAGCAGCTCGACCACGCCGCCGCCCCGCGCGGTCGAGTTGACGTTCCAGACCGCACGGCCCTCGAGCAGCTTGCGGCCTTCCTCGGCGGCGGCCTCGAACTCCTCGTAGCGCTCGGGACCGAGGACGGAGCGAAAGCGCTCCGGCGCGACAGGGGCAATGTCGATCTCCTGCGCCATCGCCGCTCGGTCGCGCCCCGTCCGCCTCAGCGCCTGACCGCGTGCGGGGACCGGACTGCGGCGCTGCGGAAGGCGCCCTCGTAGCCGAGCGCGATCCGGTCCGGGGCGAAGCGCTCGGCCGAGCGCCGGCAGGTCATCGGGTCGATCTCCGTGACCTTGTCCACCATCGCCGCCATCTCCTGCTCGTCCGCGACGAGGAAGCCGTTGACGCCGTGTTCGACTATCTCCGGCGCCGCGCCTTCGGGAAAGGCGAGCACCGGGGTGCCGGCGGCGAGCGCTTCGACCATCACCATGCCGAAGGGCTCCGCCCAGCGGATCGGCATCAGGAAGACGCCGGCGTCGGCGAAGAGGCGCTGCTTGCGGGCGCCGCCCACCTCGCCGATCCAGATGATCTGGCGATCGTCGAGGTGCGGCTGGATCTCGTTGGAGAAGAACCGTTCCTGGCCCCGCTGCACGGGGCCGGCGAGGATCAGCCGGCGTCCGGTCATCTTGGCGACCTGGATCGCGCGCTGCGGGCCCTTCTCGGGAGCGAAGCGCCCGAGCCACAGCAGGTAGTCCTCCTTTTCGTAGCCGACCGGCCAGGCATCGACGTCGATCGGGTTGTGCACGACGCTGTCGACGATGTCGGGAACAGGCGCCAGGCCGGCCTGGGCGTGACTGATGCAGACGATGGTGCCGTTGTGACCGTTGGTGGCGTAGTAGTCGACGGTTTCGTCGTTGAACGGACCGTGAACGGTGTGCACCAGCGGCGTCTCGATCTGGTCGGCCAGCGCCAGTGGCGTATAGCCGCAGTTGTCGTGGATCACGTCGAACGGCTGACCGCGCTCGGCCTCCGCTTCGATCGCGCGAAAGGCGCGTCCGACGTGGTCGCCCTCGAACAGCGACCGCTCGATCGCGTCGGGGTGCGCTGACGGAAGCAGCGGATGGACCCTGGCCTTCGAGCTCGACCCGGGGGCGCAGAACAACTCGACGTCGTGACCGTGGTCGACGAGCGCGTCGGTCACCAGCGCCACCACGTACTCGATCCCTCCATAACCCGGTGGCGGCACCGGGATCCAGGGCGGAGCCAGCATCGCGATGCGCAGCCGCGGCTCGCCGGTGCGCTCGGCCGGCTCTCGCTCCGGGGCCGAGTCCGGCGCCATCTGCTGTATCGCGTTGTCCTCGCGCCGGTAGCGGTGTGGCTCGTCCTCGGGCATATCGATAGCAGTAGGTCTCCGCACCGAGGTCGTCAAGCGGGGCCCCCGGTTGCCGGCGGCGACCGAAGTCCTACGGACAGCACCGACGTGTTCTTGGTCCCGGCGAACCTCGACTCCAAACGGCGCCAACTGTTGAAATGGGGCATCTCGGCGGCGCTTGGCGGCTTCGTCTTCGGCTACGAACTGGCTGTCATCTCGGCCGCCCTGCTGTTCGTTCGCACCGAGTTCGGGCTGAGCGGATTCGAGCAGGGCGTGCTCGTCGGCGTGCTGCCTCTGGGGGCGATGGCGGGGGGGCTCCTGGCCGGGCGCGTGGCGGATCAGCTCGGGCGCCGGTCGACGCTGCTGCTCGCCGGCGCCCTCTTCGCCGTCGGCGCCGTGCTGGCGACGGCGGCGCCCAGCTTCGCCGTGCTGGTGATCGCGCGCGCGATCAGCGGCGTCGGGGTCGGGACCGTCTCTTCCACGAGTCCGCTGTACCTGTCGGAGATCGCGCCGCCGGACGTGCGCGGACGGCTCGTGACCCTGAACCAGCTGCTGGTCACGCTGGGGATCGTCAGCGCCTACACCGTCGGGCTGATCTTCGCCTCCTCTTCCTCTTGGCGGCCGATGTTCGGCGTCGCGCTGGTGCCGATCGGGGCGCTGCTGGTGGGCATGCTCCGCGCCCCCGAGTCACCCGCCTGGCTCGACGCGCACGGCAGGCCGGAGGAGGCCCGGCAGATCCTGCGGCAGGTCGCCGCCGACGAGGAGGAGATCGAGCGGATTATCGACGGCATCAGGCGGACCCGCGAGCAGCAAGGCAGGCGACTCGACGTCCGCGAGCTGTTGAGGTCGGCGGCGGCCCCGGCGCTGATCACCGGCGTGGCGCTGGCGGTGATCCAGCAGTTCTCCGGGATCAACGCGATCATCGCCTACGCGTCCAGCATCATGCAGCGCACCGGCCTCGGCGCCTCCAACTCGATCGCCTACTCGATCGCGATCGGCGCGATCAACCTCGTCGCAACCGTCGTCTCGATTCGCCTCGTCGACCGCATCGGCCGGCGTCCGCTCCTGCTCTTCTCGCTCGCCGGCGCAGGCGTGTCGCTGCTGCTGCTCGGCCTCACCTTCGTCGTCTCGCTCGGCTCGTCCGGCAGTTGGCTGGCGCTGATCTGCCTGCTCGGCTACATCGCCTCCTTCGCCTCCGGGCTGGGGCCGATCTTCTGGCTGCTGATCACCGAGATCTTCCCGCCCGAAGCGCGAGCCGCCGGGGCGAGCGTGGCGACCGCGACCGTCTGGTTCTCCAACTTCCTCGTCGGCCTCGCCTTCCTCCCGATCGCCGACGCGATCGGCGAGGGCGCGACCTTCTGGATCTTCGCGGCGGTCTGCGTCATCGGATTCGTCTTCGTCAACCGTTACGTCCCGGAGACGAAGGGACGAACCTTCAGCGAGATCGATGCCGAGGTCCGCCGCCGCTGGGGGCGTTGAAACTGGGGGCCTGCGGCCTACCGTCACGCGGTGATGGAGGAGCGCGCTTCGAACGGTAAGTCCGGCCCGGTGGTGATCGGCTATGACGGCTCGGACGAGGCCGCCAAAGCGATCGCCTTCGTCGCCGGGTTGCTGCCGGGGTCCGAAGCGCTGGTGGTGACGGCGTGGAAGTCGATCAGCGAGGCGATCCTCGCGGTGGCGTTGGGACCGGCGCCGCCGATCTCCGATCCCGGCGATGCCGATGCTCGGCAACGGCGCGCGGCCGAGAGCTTGTCGCGCGAGGGGGCGAAACGGGCATCGCAGGCCGGTCTGCGGGCGGAGTCAGTGGCGGTGCGCGCCGACGGCCCGATCTGGGCGGCGATCGCCAAGGTCGCGGACCAGCGGGGTGCCCGTCTGGTAGCGGTCGGGGCCCAGGGGCGCGCCGGTGTGGAGACCGTGATGCCGGGAAGCGTCGCGGTCGGGCTGGTGCATCACTCGAGCCGGCCCGTCCTGGTCGTCACCTCGCCGCAGCCGGCCAAAGAGAAAAAACGCGCCGAGCAGGTGGTGGGCCGAGCTCAGAGCTCACCGCGCAGATAGCGGACGATGTCCTCCGGCCCGCGGCGAAGCTCCTCCTGCGCAGCCTCGAGACCGAGATAGGGAAAGACCGTGAGGTACATCCCCTGGGGAATCGCCTCCGGGAAGGCGTCGAACTCGTCGGCGACGACGCGGGTCACGGCGGCCTCCCAGATCGCGCCGACGATCGCCTCGGCCTGGGCGCGGGGCACCCTGCTGCCATCGGAGCGGCCGTCGTTGCAGCGATCGATGAGGTCCGCATAGCGGTCCATGACGACGTCGCGGCTGGCACGAACCTCCTCGCCGGCAAAGTTGAGCTCGACGAGGAAGAAGCGGGCGCGGGCGCGGTCCCTCTGCAGGAAACGGCAGAAGGCCCAGGCGGCGGCGCGCATGCCCTCGAGCCAGCCGGTTCCGTTTTCGAAGGCCTCGCCGGTGACGCGCAGGAACTCGGCCTTGTAGTCCTCCCAGATGTCGGCAAAGCAGCGGTCGAGGTCAGCGTAGCGGCGCTGGAAAGCGGCGTGATCGACCCCCGCCCGCTCGAGCAGCGCGGGGAGCGTGGTGGCCCCGTAGCCATGCTCGGCGACGAGTTCCAGGAAGGCCTCGCGGATGCGGCGACGCTCCGGGTCGGCGCTCAGACCCGGCATGCGATTCCCTCCAGACCGCTCATGCACCCGAATCGTAAACCCGAATGTCTCTTTCTGGCCGAAACTCCTCCGCAGCTGATGCCGCCGGAATTCACGCCATAGCCGACCGGGGCGCCGAGACAGGAGACATCCCGGCGCCCCCGGGCCGACCCGCTCTGGACACGACCGTCACCACTCGGGTGGAGTGAGTTGTCGATCGTCCGGCGCCGCCCCCAGGGAGAGGACGACGGCCGGTTGAGAGGCGCCTCCCATGTCCATTCGCTCAAGCATCGTACCGGTATGAACGCTCGCGTTCCAGGGTAAACGAATAAGTTCTCACAGCCGTCTACCCCCACCCCCAGGGCGCCGCGATCGCCAGCTTCCAGGCACCCTCGAGGTTGCGCAGGACCAGCGCCGGGCTCGAGTCCTGGGCGAAGACGGCGCCTTCGGGCCCGGCCGAGCGGATCGTCCAGCGCTCGGAGCCCAGCGCCACCTCGCCGGCGGCCGGCAGCGAGGAGGCCGTGACCTCGATCCGGGTGCGGCGGGCGATCAGCCGGGCGAGGATCGGGCGGATCTCCTCGCGGCCGCGGATCGCCGCGAAGGCCCTGGTGGTCTCTCGCGGGGAGGCGGGAGGAGCGGCGACCCTCACCGCCTGACCCCGCAGCTCCGCGTCAGGGTCGAGCTCAGGGTGCGGCCGTCTTCGAAGCCGAAGGCCGCACGGGCGAAGGCGAAGGTGGCGCCGGGGAAGCCCTCGGGGGCGGGGCAGCCGGCGGCGAGGTAGCTGTGGCTATGGCCTTGGTAGGAGAAGTTGCGCTCGAGGGTCAGGGAGACGCCGGAGACGTAGCCCCATTCGGAGGCGACCTGGGGCAGGTCGGCGACCAGGGTGGTGGCGTAGTTGCCGGCGCCCTGCCTGATCGCGAAGGGCAGGACGAAGGAGGTCGGCAGCGGTTCGGTGCCGTAGATGTGGGCGTAGATCACCGGCGCTCCGTGGAGGTTGCCGTCGAAGGCGAGGATCGTGCCGTCGGAGGGGAAGGGCGATTGTTCGGGCAGGGCGACGTCTGCCTTGAAGGTGCCCCTGCCGACCAGCGAGCTGCGGCAGGCGGCCAGCGCTTCGGCGGTGGTCGAGGGCTGGATCTGGTGGAAGTTGCAGCGCGGTAGCCCGCGGTAGTCGAGGCGGCCGTTGCGGTTGATCGCCAGGGAGATCGTCCGCAGCTGCGGCGGCGCGGCGCCGTCGGTGGTCTTGATCTCGCCGCTGAGGGTGACGGCGACCGGGGCCTTGCCCTGGCGCGGCAGGCGGTGGGGGGCGATCCGACCCTCGAAGGAGACACGCAGGTTGCCCTTCTGGGCGACCTCGGCGGCGGCGATCGCCGCCGCGGCGAGGCAGAGCGCCGCCGCCAGGACGGCGGCGCTCCAGACTGGTCTCTTCGGCATGCGCTAGTGGGCGCGCTTGCCCGCGTCAGCGCAGGAGTTGGCGACAAGCGGGTTGGATTTCGACAGCTTGCCGTTCTGGCCGACCATCCTCACGTCGGCGTAGTTGCGCCCCTTGCAGAGGTTGCGGGAATTGACCAGGAGGCCCTTCTTGCCGCCTTTCATCGACAGGGTGAACTTGGTCACCGGAGCATCGGGCACCGCCTCGAACGTATTGCGGATGCCGCCGTTGACTGAGTCGATGCGACCTGAAAGGACGACGTCGACGGCGCCGTTCAACGTGGCCACCAGGTCCGGCAACGGGTTGCTCGAGGACCGCAGGTAGACCGGGCCCTTAAGCACTTCGTCGAACAGGGGCGAGGTCGCCCGTGCGTATCCGTAGATCGAGCCCGTCGGGCACTGATTCGCGGCGAACTGGACTCTGGTGCAGACCGTGTTGATGTGGTTCTGCGCCAGGAACTCGGAGTGCGGCAGGGTCACCGCGGCGCGGGCGATGTTCGCGTCGCCGCGGCGTGCCTTCACGGTCGCGGTCAGCGCCGGGTAGTCGCCGCGATTGGTGCCTCCCCTCAGCCTGAAGCTGAGCCTCGGCTTGAAGCGGAGGCTCGCGCAGTTGGCGGCCTGGAAGCGCTGAGAGAGGTCCGCCACCGTGTCGTCGCCGCTCGCGTTCACGTCGCCTCCCGTGCCGGCGACGTGAGCCGTCACCTCCATCGGGTTGCAGCTCGTCGGGTTGAGCGTCGTTTCGGGCCTGTCGACCTTGACCCGGATGTCGCGAATGCGCACCGGGATCCCCTGGAATATCTGGGGAAGCGGGTCGGTCGAGACAGACGTCTGCGCCGTTTCCGGGTCGACGTGAATGGCGCTCCTGACGGCGATCACGCCGAGGTCGTACGGGCCGACGAGGGCAGGGGTGATGACGACCATGCTCAGCGGGGCGCCCTCGTAGGGGCCGGCCAGATACGCCTTGCCCGGAACGTAGGTGAGCGGGACGCCGACGCCGGTGCCGACGTCGGTCGTGCCGATCTGGCTCGATGCGGGGCAGGACGGATTGTCCAGCTCCTCGGTCCCGGTGCGGAGCGGCGCTTCGGCCTGGGCGATCGCGGCATCGGGGCATTTCTGGACCCCGGCGATCCTCGCCAGCAGGCCATTGGGCAGGTTAACCCCGAGCCGGCTGAACTCCTGATCGTCGTCCGTGCGGGTGAGGCGCAAGACGAAGGGCGAGTACGAGCCCGCCGAGGGGTTGATCGTCCCCGCCGTCAGTTGGGGATTGAAGGGCCGTTCGGCCAGGTCCTTCACGCATGGCGAACCGTCGGGCTTCTGGGTGACCGCGTATTCGTCGGTCTGGACGACCGGGCCGGTGGGGTCGCTCCATGGCGTGAATTCAGCGGTGATCGTCTTGCTCCCGCACGTCGTCGGGTTGACGAGCGCCGCCCGGACGCCGGCCTTGAAGGACAGCTCCATGTCGGAGACCGGGAACTGCGGCAGATCGTCGAAGGTGGTCTTGATCTGGCCGGTCTTGGGGTCTAGCTCCACCTTCCCTGGGATCTTCACCAGCAGGCCGCGCTCGGGGTCCTGGATCACCAGATACAGCGCCAGGAAGCTGTGGAAGGGGTTGTCGTTCTGCTCGGCGATGTATATCCGGCCCGTCATCGGTTCGTCCTTGGGCAGGATCGGCGTGTGAAGCGTCAGGGTCCCGTACTGCGAGTCATCCGGGCAGGTCACCTTCGAATCGGTGCCGAGGCCGATCTGCTCCGGCGAGCAGTTGCCGAGGCCCTGGGCCGCCGACGGGGAGATCGCCATGCCTTCCGGCATCGTCACGACGACCTTCTTCATCGGCGGGGTGTCGACGCCGTGGACGTTGCCGTTCTGGCTGTAGAGCTTCGACGCGTCTGACACGGTCTGGTCGCGCTGCGGCACTTCGAGATGGACGTCGAGACCGGTCGGAGCGCCGGCATCGCGAGTGGTCGGCTGCATCCTCACCTCCGGACCGAACCGGATCCTCGGATCGGAGCACCCTTTGACTTCGATCTGTTCGTCAGGCGAGCTGACCAGGGGAGTCCAGGCTTCAGGGTGCTGCCACGAGTCGGCTCGCTGAGCGAACCGATCGCCGTTTCCGCAGTCCATCGGCAGGGTCAGGAACGGACGGATCGCACCGTCGCTCACGGCGCCGCGGTTGTTGGTGGCCGGATCCAGTCTCAGCCGGTCGTGCGCCGGGTCGGCCGGGACGCCCCAGAGGGTGAATTTGACGTCCCGGATGAAGCTGAGGGAGCTGATGTTCGGGGTGATCGCCTCGATCGCGTAGCTATGGGCCGCGTCGAGGGACGGGAGGATGTGTCCGCTGACGACGCCGGCGACCAGGAAGCCGAAGTCGGCGGGAGATCCCTTCGGGGGTACGAGGTTGTAGACCGGTATCCGTTGGAAGCCACCTGGCAGGAAGGGACCGAACCCGTGCGAGCTCGCCCCGTCGGTGAAGTTGAGCCCGATCACGCCGACCTGGGTGTCGGCAGGGCAGCCGCCGGCTTCTCCTACGCTGGAGAACTCGCCGGCGGTGCACTTGGGCAGAGCCTCCGGGTTGCCGATCAGCCCACGCGGCAACGTGGTGTCGACGGTCCTCACCAGCTCGTCCGGATAGGTGTAGCCACCTTCGCGTTCGCCATGGAGGAGGTTGAAGTCGAAGTTCACTCGCATCTCGAAGGGATGGTCCCCGGCCTGTCGGGTTGGACTGCCGTTCGGCGCCTGGGCGTCGAACACGTCCGCGTCGAAGCTGTTCGGGACGAAGCCGAAGCCCGCCGGCGTGTCGCTGACGACCATTTCCCTCGTCTGGGTGGTGGGTTCCGCACCCCCGCCGGACATCGTCGCGGTGTTGGTGCCCACGCCCGCGGCACCCGGATCGATGCTCACGTCGACGAAGATCGGCATCCCGAAGCCGTTCGGCAGCGGTTCGAGGCTGGCGGGCTGGTTGAAGTACAGCGCGAAGATCCCTTCCATGGTGCAGGTGGCGGTGCTCGTGCCCACGCCGGTGCATTGCCAGAAGGAAGTGTCCGAGAAGCTGCTGATGGTGACCCCCGCCGGCAGCTGGTCGGCGACCGTGATCGTGCTGCCGTCGCTGAGGCCGTCGCCGATGTTGCTCGGCTGGAGGACGACTTCGCCGGTTCCGCCGGGAGGCAGGTTGGTCGGTCCCCAGCGGGCGTTGATTTCCCAGGCCGGTCCACTGGCCATTGCGAGCGAGGCCGAGGCCCCGAGGACGGCGGCGCAGGCCGCGATGGTCGCGCCGAGCAGCACGAGGTGACGCCTGGCGCGTGACCGAATCCCCTTGGCGGTGATCTTCTGGTGAGTCATCGTCATCTCCTTGGTCATTCCGGCTCAACCGTGCCTGCGGGTCGTGTGCTTGCGATGGTGTTTGCGATGGCGCCGCTTCGAATGGCGGCGATGGTGCTTCCTGAATGCCGGTCGAGCGTTGCCGGGCCCGACGACGCTCGCGCTTCCGGGCGCGGCGAGCCCGGGCGGCGCCTGCAGAGCTCCCTGACAGGCATCCTCGGAGCACGGGGTCGGCGCTGCGGGCGGGCGGGGGAAGCCGCCGCCGACGCGGGCCGTATAGATCTGGGACTCCTCGTCCCTCTCGTACCCCGTGAGCTTTGCGCCGAGGCGGAAGATGATGTTCGCGCCGTCGGCGGAGACGCCCAGGAATTTCAGCTGGCCGCCGAAGGATCGCGGCCAATCGGTCACTCCGTCCGTCACCAGGCCGATCGAGCCGTTGTGCCACTCGTAGATGTCGTCGGTCCCGTTGACGTCCGAGCTGACCAGCGGTGCGGCCGTCTCGAAGACGAACGTGTTCCCGTCGTTCGTGAATGCCTGCGCGGCCTGCGCGAAGAGGCCTTCGGTCGGCGACGGTTGCACGTCCGCGGTCGGCGTCGAGCCGTCTGCCGCGCAGCTCACGCACTCGGTCTCACCCGACCTGGCGTCATACCGGTAGTACTCGTCATGCCCGCCGGTGTCGTCCGTCGTGATCCCCGGAGCGTGGGATCTGAAGAAGAGGACGTTCCCGTCCGGCGTCAGGCCCACCCCTCCCCCGGCTCCGTAAGCGAGACTGGGTCCGACCCCCGACTGCCCGCTCGGGGAGATGTAGTGGATCACGCCGTCGTGCCACACGTACAGGTTGTGCGCAACCTGTTGGCCCTTGCCCGGAACCAACCTGTTGAAGGACGTGAAGTACACGTGCGACAGGTCGGCGGAGGCGACTACATCGCTGTCCAGGGTTCCTTCGCTGTAGGAGACGTCGGCGTTCGCGACCACGCAGGTCAGGCATTCGTTTCCGCTGCCGCGGATATAGCGGTAGATGTCCGCGGTGTTGTTGAGATCGTCTGGGCTGAGCCGCGTTCGGGAGACGAAGATGGCCGCGGACCCGTCCGCGTTGGTCCGCACGAAGGTCCCGCCCTTCGAGGGTCCCGCCACCGGCGGCCCGGAGATAAGCGTGGTCGTTTCGGTGTCGCGATGACGGACATAGAGGTCCGGCGGCGGCGCCTGGAGGGAGCAGTTGTTCCCGGTCGTCTCGAAATAGACCTGAGAGCCGTCGGTCGCCGAGAACCAGTTGTTGGGCGAGCCGCCGGCCGAGCCGAACCCGCTTCCACTGTTGTAGTCCGGTATGCCGCAGCTCGGCACCGAGCCGTCGGGCAGGCGATCCACCAGTTCGGCGGTGCCGCTTCCGAAGTCGTATACGTCGGACGTGCCTTCGACGTGATTCGGGTCGATGGGCTCTTTGACCAGTCCGAACACGTGGCTCAGGTCGTCGGTCGCGTAGAAGCTCAGCGCGCCCCCGTTCGGCGGGAAGGACGCGAGTTCGGTCTGATGCCCCTGGTCGTCGAGCCTGACGAGGACCTGCTCGGTGAACGTCAGGATCCCTTGCTGGGCGACGATGAGGAACCGCGAGAGGTCCGGCGTGTACGCCGCGATGTCGTAGCGGTCATAGCCGCCGCCGACCTGCTGATCCGCGGGCGGGACCAACGAAGTCGACTTCCACCCTTCCGGAGTGCGGTCGGCGATGAACGTCGACCCGCCGCCGTTCGACGATCCCGGAGCGCCACCGAACACCGTCCACGCAACGCGGTCGCGATTGCGCGCGAGGATGGCGGTGAGGGGATTCTGCTCGCCCTTTTCGGGCTGGTTGACCAGCTCGATCCCACGCGTGGGCAGCGTCGCCGCGGCGGGCACGCGGGTCACGAACGTCTGATCAAGACCGCTGGTGGTCCCGGCCGAGCTGTGCGCGACGATCCTGAAGTGATAGGTCGTGCCCGGCTGCAGGCCGGTGGCTTCGCCGCTGACGATCACGTCTTCGCTGCCACTGCCGGCGTCCGCGTCCTGGCCGGCCGGGAGCGAGGTGCCGTAGGCGCTCGTGGGCCCGTATTCGAAGTAGTAGGTGGTGGCGATGCCGTTGGGGTCGATTCGTCCGTTGAGCCGCGCCGACGTCACGTTCACGGGCGCGGCGGGCAGCTCTTCGACCGACGGCGGCCCCTCTTCGGTGCTGAACAGCTGCTCGGCGGTGGTCCTCGTCCCGGATTCGTTCGTGGCGGTCATGCGAACGTGGTATTCGCGGCCCGGCTGGAGCGTGTGGACATCCGCCGAGACCGGCACCGCAGCGCCGCCGCTGCCGGCGTCCCCGGCCGGGATCGGGACGCCTTCCCAGTTGGAGCCGTCTTCGCTGTATTCGAAGCGCCAGGTCGTGTCGGCGCCCTCCGGGTTGACGGTGCCGCTGAAGTGCGCGTCCGTCGCCGTCACGGCCGACGGCGCGTCGAGCGTCATCGCCGGCAGCGTGCCGGGTTTCATCACCTGGACGCTGTTCATGCCGCAGCAGCCGGAGTACACGGCCGAGACGCCGTAGAGATAGCCCGTCGCGCCGTTGATGGCGATGCCGGTCAACCCGGCGATTTCGGTGTTCCCGTAGCCGGCCGGGATGAGGAGCGCCTGCGAGAGCTTGGTCGAGCCGCTGAACGTGTCGACGTGGACGCCGACTTCGTCGAGGCCGGTGCCGATGACGGTGTGCCCGGTGCTGCCGTCGAAGCCGAGGAGGGTGCCGAAGGTCGACTGGCCGTAGCTTTCCGGAGCGAACTGTCCGGGGCCCGGCAGGGTGAGCTGGTAGTTGCCGCTTGGGTCGAAGCGCTCGATGTAATTGACGATCGAGTTTTCGGAGTCGACCACCGTGATGTTGCCCGAGGCGTCGACGGACAGGTCCTTGACGCTCATGAAGGCTCCATAGGGAGACGACGAACCGTCGAATGCGCTGACGAACGTGCCGTCGGCGTCAAACCGCTGGATCAGGTTGTTCCCGGAGTCCGCGACGAGGAGGTCGCCGTTGACGGGGTCCACGGCGAGGGAGGCCTGGAAGTTGCCGATTTCGCCGGAGCCGCTTCCCTGCGGCGGGCTCGTGAAGGTGCCGTCGACCGTGTAGGTGGGATCTGCCGCGCCGTCGCTGTCGAACTTCACGATCTGTTCGTTGCCGGGATCGGAGACATACACGGCGCCGCTCGTCTGGTCGACGGCGATGCCGAAGGGGGAGCTGAGCGTCGCACCGCCGAACTGGGTCAGGTAGCTGCCCGAGGTTCCTGAGGCGTGGAACACCTCGACCCGGTGGTTGCCCGAGTCGACCACGAGGACGTTTCCGGTCGAGGTCTCGACGGCGACCCGCTTCGGATCCTGGAACTGCCCATTGCCGGCGCCGGGAGTCGGGCTCCCGAAGGCGCCGGCCTGCGTGAAGGTGTCGGAGACGGCGAACGCCTGCGCCGGCCCGAGCGCCATGGCAAGGGAGACGACCAGAACGGTCAGCGCGCCCAGGCTCGTCGCCCGGCCCTTCGTCGATACCGCGGACGATGCCTTCGCGTCAGAGTGCAATTCGGCCCCTTTTGCCCGTGGACGCTCTACATCCGGAATGGACCCCATCCATCCCGGTCCCTGAGGTCCGGTTCGAGGCGATCAGCCCCACTTACCTCCCTGGCAAGCTCGCGCAGCCTTACACGGTTCGGCGCCATGGTCAAGTCCCAGTACCTGCGTGAACGCAGTAGTTCCGGGACAAACGACCCCGTTTGCACTTACGCAATCCGGCTTATAGAGCCGAAAAAGCGCCCCCAGGGAGAGGCGCGAGAAAGTCCCGAAATTCTGTAAGCGAGGTGGCCTAGGCGGCGAGGCAGAGCGCCGCCGCCAGGACGGCGGCGCTCCAGACTGGTCTCTTCGGCATGCGCTAGTGGGCGCGCTTGCCCGCGTTAGCGCAGGAGTTGGCCACCTGCGGCCGGGTCAGCGACTTCTTGCCGTTCTGGCCGAACATCTTCACTTCCGCGTGCCCCGGTGCCTTGCAGAGATTCCTCGAGTTGACGAGGAGGCTCTTCTTACCGCCTTGCATCGAAAGCGTGAACTTGGTCACCGGGGCGTCGGGCACCACGTCGAACGTGTTCCTGATCCCCTGGTTGACCGAGTCGATCCGCCCGACCAGGTTGACCTGGATCTGGCCGTTCAGTTTCGCCACCAGGTCGGGAAGCGGATTGCTGCTCGAGCGCAGGTAGACCGGGCCTTCGAGCGGCTCGTCGAAGAGCGGCGTGACCGCCCTTGCCTTGCCATAGATCGACGCCGCGGGGCACTGGTCGGCGGCGAACTGGACCCTGGTGCAGACGGTGCGGATGTGCTCCTGGGCGAGGAACTCCGAGTGCGGCAGGGTGACCGCCACCTTGGCGATGTTGGCGTCGCCGCGGCGGGGCCGAAGCGTTGCGCGCAGCGCCGGGTAGTCGCCGCGGTGCGTTCCCCCCTTGAGCTTGAACGAGAGCCGTGGCTTGAAGCCCAGCCGCGAGCAGTTCGCCGCCTGGAAGCGGTTGCTGACCCGGGCCGCGACGTCATCGGCAGGATTGGCGATATCGGCGCCGGAGCCGGTCAGCGTCGCGTCGAAGGAGAACGGGTTGCAACTGGTCGGGGTGAGCGTGAAGTTCGGCCGGTCCATGTAGACGCGGATGTCGCGAATGTGGAGCTGGATCCCCTCGAGGATGTGGGGGATCGGGTCCGAGCCTGCCGAGTCGACCGAGACGGCGGCCGTTTCGGGATCGACCTTGAACGCCGAGCGGACGACCACGGTGCCGAGGTCGAAGGGCCCGACCGTGGCGGAGGTGATTGCCGCGATCGAAAGCGGCGAGCCGTGATAGGGCCCGGCGAGGTAGACCTTGCCCGGGGCGTATGCGAGCACCGAGCCTACCCCCGCCCCGACCAGCGTCGTGCCCACCTCGCTGCCGGCCGGGCAGGACGGGTTCAGCTTCTCCTCGATGCCCGTTCTCGTCGCCGCCCTGGCGATGTCGGCGTCGGAGCAGTACGGGATTCCGGCCAGCTTGCCGATCAGGCCCTGGGGCAGATCAGCGGAGAAGGAGGTGATCTCCTGTTCGCCGTCGTTGCGGGTCATCCGTACCGAGACGGGGCTGAACGAGCCGGCGTTGTTGTTGAGGGCGCCGGCCTGCAGGCCCGGCTTGAACGCACGGTCGGCGTTGTCGCCGGCGCACGGCCCGCCGCCCACGCCTTTGGTGATCTGGAAAGTGGAGGTGTCGGTGACCGTCTCCTGGGCGGTCGGATTGCTCGGATCCGTGGCCGACCAGGAACTGAAGTCCGCTTCAGTCCGATAGGTGCCGCAGGCCGGAGGGCTGACGAGCGGTGAGCGCTGCCCCTCGCGGAAGTGGAGCGTGAACTTGCTGAACGGAAGCTGAGGACTGTCGTCGAACGTCGTCACCAGCTGTCCCGTCTTCGGGTCGGGCGTGATGCGGCCCGGCAGCTTCAGGATGACGCCCCGCTCGGGGCTCCTTGCCACGATGTACATCGCCAGCAGCGAGTCGAAGGGGTTCTCGGCTCCCGGCGCGCTCGTGGCGGGATCGTCCTGCTCGGCGATGTAGAGGGAGCCGTGAAGGGTCTCCTCGAGCGCGGGCGTCTGAATCTCGATCGTCCCGATCGTCGACGAATTGGGGCAGCCTTCGCCCGGATTCGAAGTCGCCGTCTCCCGTCCGAAGTCGGCCGGCGTGCAGACGCCGAGCCCTTCGGCCACTGAGGGGTTGATCGTCATCCCCTCTGGCAGTCGGACCACTGCCTTCTTCAAGTAGGCCTGGGCAATGCCCTCCGTGTTCTTGAAGCCGGCATCGGGGACTTCCAGCGAGACGTCCAGGCCGGTCGGCGCCTCGGCTCGATCGGTGGTCGGCTGCACCGACATTTCCGGTTTGAACGGGACGATCCCGCAGCCCGTGACGCCCTGCGGGCTTCCCCATTGCGCGGGGGGCAGCGGGTAGCCGGGCGGCAGGTGGCTCGGCCCCTCCGCGGTCGCGACGACATCTGGGTTCTGCCACGACTCCGTCCGAAGGCCGGTCAGCAGCGGGCCCGCCGAGCAGTTGCTCGGCAGGGTCAGGAAGGCGGGAGTCCGCGTGCTTGCCGACACTTCTTCGCCGAAGCAGGATTCGATCTTCGACATGTCACGCGAGCCGACGCCGCCCAGGCAAAGGCGGTTTCGGTATTTGTCGTGCGAGGGGTCAGACGGATCCCCCCAGATGGTCACTCGCGTTCCGCGGAGGCTGATCGACTGGCTGATGTAAGGGATGTCGAGGGTGAGCCCCTGGTCTTCCGGTCGCAGCCTGACGCTGAGGTGCACGAGCGCACCGCCGCCGACGTTGAATCCAAAGGCCGCGGCCGTTCCCGGCGCCGGTTTCATGTTGTAGAGCGGGATCGTGAGCGGCCAGGGAAAGAGGCCGATCGTGTCGACGGTCGACATGCCGACCACCGAGTCCACGGGGCAGTTCGTTTCGACGAACGTCCCCTGCTGCAGCTGTTCCTCGGTGCAGTAGGGAACAGCTCGAGGGTTGCCGACGAACCCGGGAGGAAGGTCGACGTGGATGTTCTTGACGTTGTCGTCGGGGATGACGTTGTTTTCGGAGTCCAGCTTGGTGTTGAAGTCGATCGTCGTCGACACCTCGTACGGGTGCCCGGCAGCTTGGGTGAAGGCGTCCCCGGCCGGGTTGGCGATCACTTCGGTGTCGAACGTGGTGGGGCCGAACGCGGCGCCGGCGCTCGGCGCCACGACCCCACAGACGACCATCGCCGCGATTGCCGCCAACACAGCTCGCATCTGCTTCCTCTTCATCGTCGTCTCCTTGATGGTCATCGCGTCAGCCATGACTGCGGGTCGCGTGCCGTGCGTGATTCGCGTGGTGCCGCTTCTTGCGGTGGTACTTGCGGTGATGCCGTCGGGCTTTGAAATGCGGCGTGGGGTTGGCTGCGCCCTCGAAGGTGGCGCTCGAGGGCGAGGGATCGTTCGGCGGCGACGGCGGGCTCTGACAGGCATCGCCCTCGCAGCCGATCGGGCCGAGCGGTGGCTCCGGGAAGCCCCCTCCTTCGCGGGCGTCGTAAATGTCCATGTTGTCGTCCCGATCCCAACCGACGAGTCTGTCGCGCGTGTAGAAGAAGACATTGCTGCCGTCGACCGAGGCGTCGGCGAAGAAGGCGTCGACGTCGCCATCCCCGGTCGAGATCAGGTGGGCGGCTCCGTTCGACCATTCGTACACGTCGCGCTGCCCGTTGGTGTCCGCGGCGACGAGCGGGTCGGCCGTGTCGAAGAAGACTCGGCCGTCTGGCGTCAGCGAGCGGTTCTCGACGGGCGCTACGAAGAGCCCGAAAGCGCCATTGCCGGGTGCACGGGTATCTGCCGTGTTCTCGGAGCGAAGCGCGTTCGCGTTGCAGGATACGCAGACGAGCGAGTCGTCCTGCGCGTCATAGAGGTAGAACTGCCGCGTGCCGTTGGTGTCGTAACCGGTTAGTGAGCGGCGCGACCACAGCAGCAGGTACCTGCCGTCGGGCGACACGCGTGAGAGCCTGTCGATGCCGGGTGGACGGGTTCGGGTCCAGTTTCCGTCCTCGTCGGGCTGCCCTTCCAAGTAGCTGGCCATCGAGGTGACGTAGTGCAGCTGACCGTTGTGCCAACGGTAAATGTTCGGCCGCCGTTCGAAACTGTTCGCTACATCAGGCGCCGATTCCGAATCTGCCGTGAGCTTCCCCTTCGAGGCGAAGTACACGTAAGAGCCGTCCTCGCTCGCTCCGATCATGCCCATGAGCGAAGCGTGCTCCACGGTCGTGCTGACGCTGAGATCCGCCAGGTGGCCGCTTTCGACGTCGTACCTATAGAGATCGCCGCCAGAGTCGTATGGGATACGCGAGGCATCCGGACAGTCAGACAAGACCGCGGTGGAATCGTCGGTCAGTTTCTCGCAGCTGGAGAAGTAGATCTCCGACCCGTCTGCGCTCGCGCGCTGGAACATGGCGATGCCGGTGCCCAGTGGGTCCGGGGTGCCGCGCTGGGACGCCGAGACACGGATCGTCGTGGTGCCGTCCTCACGCAGGTAGATCTGCCCGGTGGTGGGGTCGGTCCAGACAATCCTCGAGCCATCCGCCGACACGACGTGCTGATCCTCGAGGTATGAACCCGCGCCGGCGCCGATGCCTGCCCAGCCGCCGTTGGCGTCCGGTTCCCCGTTGGGAAGAACGCTGACCAACCGCAGTGCTCCGTTTTCCCACTCATAGAGATTGGCGGGATTGAAGCCCGATGGCGTCGTGTTGGGGACGGGTGCGCCTGGCGTCAGTTGAGCCGTCGATTCGAAGATAATGTGGCTGAAGTCGTCGCTCGCCGAAGCGAAGCGCGGCATTTCACCGAAGCTGCCGCTTCCCGTCAGCAAGGTCAGATCGCCGGTCGCGCCATCGCGCAGGTAGAGGTTGTTGGTCCCTGGGACCGTGTCGGGGGTGAGCCGATTGGCGGTTGCGATCACAGACTTCGTCAGGTCCTTGGAGAGGCCGGCCACATACTGAATGCCGGCATGGGCTTCGGTCGTCAGCAGCGGCACCAGGCCCGTCGAGGACCAGCCGGTTGCCCCACGCCTGCCTAGATAGAAAGGGATCCCAGCATTGGATTCCGCGTCGCCGAAGGCGCCGATCGAGGTGAAGCTGACCGCGTCGCCGGATTCGCTCGCGCGGGCTCCCAGGTGGAGCGCGAACACGTCGGCGTTGTTCTTTTCGGCTGGCGAGACAAGCTCGTATCCCCGGCTGCTCTGCGCCGTATCCGGGGTCGGTTCGGGAGCGGTGGTGAAGGTTTCGTCGGCGCTTTCGGAAGTGCCCAGTTCGTTGGTGGCGACCAGCCGGTAGTGATACGTCGTGTTCGCCTGCAGCCCGCCGATGAAGCGACCGACCGGAACGGCGACGATGCCGCTCCCCGCTTCGCCTTCGTGCGACGCCGGTGCGCTCTGACCGTAGGCGGTGGTCGTTCCGTATTCGAACCAATAGGTGGTCTGCAGCGCGTGGGGATCGACCGTTCCTTCGAGCTTGGCGGTCGACGTCGTCGGCGTCAGCCTGGGCGCTTCGATCACCGGGGACGGCAGTCCCGGCACCGGCTGCTCGAAGACTTCGATCGTCATGTTGCCGGCGAAGATTTCGGCGATGTCAGCGACGACGTAGAGGCGATGCGCGGGTCCGGGCGCTATCGCCACGCCGCTGCCGACATCCTTTTCGGACGCTGGGCCCATGCTGAAGTCCTCGACCGGCGAGTCGCTGGAGTCGAAGACCGAGACGTGCAACGGCTGTTCGTCGTGAAGCGAGGCGAAGTTGCCGACCACGTAGACGTCGTCGGTGTTGGGGTCTATCCCCAGCACGCCGGCGCCTTCGACCGGGCCGATCGTCGATTGGTAGGCGCCGCTGGAGTCGAAGCGCAGGATGCGCGAGCTGCCCCAGTTGACGAGGTCGGAGACCTGTCCGGTGGGCGAGTCGATGACGACGATGTCGCCGGTTGAATCGACCGCCATGTCGAGCAGGCCGGTGAACGCTCCGCCGGGTGAGGTCGAGCCGTCGAAGGAGCTCACGAAGGCCCCATTCGAGTCGAAGCGCTTGACCAGGTCGTCGCCGGGATCGGCGACCAGGAAGTCTCCGGTGGCCGGGTCGACGGCGAGCGCGGCCATGCAGTTTTCGATCTGACCCACGGCGCCGCCCGCTTCTGGGCTGGTGAAGCCTGCGGCGGCGGTGAAGGTCGGGACCGAAGCACCGTCGGAGACGTACTTGTAGATCTTGCAGTTGCCTCCCGAATATTCGCCGGCGGAGACGTAGAGGACGGTGGTCGGGCCGCTTTCGTCGATCGCGATGCCGAACGGGTGTCGGAATTCGGGGACGTTTATCTGGGCCAGGTATTCGGCGGTGTCGTCGGTGGGCGCGAACACCTCGACGCGGAAATTTTCGCTGTCGGCGACGAGGAAGTTGCCGGTCGAGGCGTCGACCACCGCTCTCCTGGGGTGCCCCACCTGCCCATGTTCACCACCGCCCGCGAAGTTCCCCGAGTCGGCGAAGTGGCCGGTATTGACGTAGGCGGCCATCGCGGCCGGGGCCGCAAAGGCAGTTGCCGCGACGCAGGCGAGGCACAGCGCCACGAGGATGCTCAGAGGACGAGCGCCGACGTGGATCGATACCGCGGACGATGCCTTCGCGTCAGAGTGCAATTCGGCCCCTTTTGCCCGTGGACGCTCTACACCCGGAATGGACCCCATCCATCCCGGTCCCTGAGGTCCGGTTCGAGGCGATCAGCCCCACTTACCTCCCTGGCAAGCCGGCGCAGCCTTACACCGTTCGGCGCCACGGTCAAGTCTCAGTACCCGGATGAACGCAGAAGTTCCAGGACAAACGGGCCTGTTTGCGAGCCTGCGGGCCGCTTGCAGAGCGAGAAAGCGAACTTCCGCGACAGGCGCAAAAAGTCCCAGAATCAGGTACGCGAGTTGACGGGCCGGACGGCCGGCGAATTGCCTAGGTGTGGCGAGCGGTGACCCGGCGGGCCTCGTCGAGGCCGAGGTAGGGGCCCAGCGCAAACTCGATCACGGCCGGGACGAAGCGGCCCAGCTGCTCGGCTTCGCCGCTGACGATCCGCCGGGCCAGCAGGGTGACGATGCCGCCGACGAGGGCTTCCTCGATGCCCTCGGCGAGCTCGCGGTCGGCGTCGCGGTAGCGGCGACCCGGCTCCAGCAGGGCGATGAAGCGCTCTGCCGTCTGCGCATGCCTGGAAACCATTCCCTCCCCCACCGCCGAGGCCTCGACCAGATAGAGGCGGGCCAGGTCCGGCCGAGTGGCGAGGAAGCGCAGGAGGCCGGCGAAAGCGGCGGCGACCTGGTCGGGCCACTCGGCCTCGCCCTCTGTCGCCTCGGTCATCGAAGCGTCGAGATAGGCGTCGAGCGCGTCGTAGGCAGCGAGAAAGCACTCTTCCTTGGAGGAGAAATTCTCGTAGAAGGTGCGCCGCGAAACCGAAGCGGTGTCGGTGATCTGGGCGATCGTCGCGGCGTTGTAGCTGTGCTCGGCGACCGTCGCGGCGAGGGAGGCGAGCAGCCGCTCGCGTTGGTTGAAGGCGACGATGTCGGGAGAAAGACTGTGGCGGCCGCCGTGCAGCGGCCGGATCCTCACCGGCTCCTCACCTTCTTTCGACCCCAGATCCGGCACCGCAAAGACGATATCGACCGGCAGACGGTAAGAAGGACGCGGTCGCGGCTATCCCGCTGGCCGGCGGAGCTCCTCCTGCGCCGCCTCAGTGCCGAGATAGGGCAGGAACATGAGGTAGAGGAGTTGGGGAAGGTCGGCCGGCAGGTCGGCACTCTGACCGCGCCGGATCAGGTAGCCGGCGCGGTGCCAGATCGCGCCGGCGATCGCATCGGCGAGCACGCTCGGCACCCGCTCGGGATCGGGCGCTTCGGCTCGACCGAGATCGATCATCGCGCTCGTCCGCAGCAAGGCCGTTACCCGGCGTTCCTGCAGCGCTTGGCCGCCGAACACCGCCTCGGACACATATAGGCAAGCCCTGCTGTCGTCCTCGGCGAGAAAGCGCAGGGCCGCCTCGAGGGCGGCGCGGGCCCGCTCGCGCCAAGGGCCCGGCTTCGTTACGACCGGGAAGAGGAGCTGGTCCATTTCGAAGTTGACCTCATCCCATACCGCCGCGAAGCAGTCTTCGATATCGCTGAAATGGCGCTCGAAGGTGGCGCGGTCGACCCCCGCTCGCTCCAGCAGCTCAGCCGATGTGAGGGCGGTATAGCCGCGCTCGCCGACCAGCTCGAGCAGGGCCTGACAGATGCGGTCGCGATCGGACCTCGGACCTCCGCCGCCGGCCGGGGTCACTTGGCGATCCCGGCGGGGCGCTCGACTACAGCTTGGCGGCCTCGGCGAACTCGGCGGCGCGCTCCTCGCCCAGATAGGGGCCGAGCGCGAAGGCGAGCATCGTCCCCAACAGGGCCGGAATCTCCTCGACCTCGCCGCGCAGGAGGCGCTGGTGCACCATCCAGACAATGCCGCCGACGATCGAGTCCTCGAGGGTCTCCGGAAGCCGGTCCTCGGCGGCGGCGAGGTCGCGGCCCTGGCGCAGGAGCGGCGTGAAGCTCTGCAGCGCCTCCTCGTAGCGCGCCATCGCCGTCGGGCCGGCGGTCATCGACTCGACCAGGCAGGTGCGGGCGAGAGCGGGGTTGGCCGCGGCGTAGTCGAGGAAGGCGACGAGGCCGGCGCGAACCTGCTCGGGCCACCCCTCCGCAGCCGCTACCGCGGTGTCGACTCGACGCCGGGTCTCCTCCGCCGCTTCGTCGAAGCCGGCGAGCAAGCAGTCTTCGCGGTTGGAGAAGTTCTCGTAGAAGGTGGCGCGAGAGACGCCGGCACGTTTGACGATGTGCTCGATCGTCGTTCCCTGGTAGCCGCGCTTGGCGACGAGCTCGGTCATCGCCGCGAGGATGCGGTCGCGCTGGTCGCGCGAAAGCTGCTCCGCCTGGAAGCGATCCTGCCCGGCGGGCAGCCGCTGCAGATGCCCTGGAAGTGTCTCCACGCAGCCAGGATAGCGGGCTCAGGGGAGCCCGCCATGACGACACGGCCCCTGCCAGGAGCCTCTGCGATGGCTGCTGCATATATCGAGTTACCCCGTCGAACGACAACGTACCGGGGGCGCACGGTAGCGTTTTCGGGACCGAGAAGCAGCGGGGTGGGCCCTTAGATCTCCCCGCGCTCGTAGAGGGCGATGTCTGCCGGCCCTCGGCGCAGCTCTTGCTGGGCGGCCTCGGGGCCGAGGTAGGGGAGAACCGTGAGATACATCGTCTGGGGGACGACGGAGGGCAGATACGCGAAGTTGTCGGCTTGGACGGCCCTGGCAGCTCCCTTCCAGATCGCCCCGATGATTCCCTCGGCGGTAGCTCGGGGCAGCGCCTCGCCCTCGGGGCGAACCGAGCGACCAAGGTGGACGAGATCGACGTACCCGTCGGTGATCACGTCGCGGCCGGCCTGCACGCGCTCGCCCGCGAACTCCAACTCGACCATGAAGAAGCGAGCTCGAGGATGGTCCTCTTGGAGGAAGCGGCAAAACCGCCAGGCGACGGCGGCAATTCCGTCGCGCCAGCTGTCCGCCGCCGCGTAGGCGGCTGTGGCAGCTTCGCGGAATTCTCTGGCGATGCGCTCCCAGACTTCGGTGAAGCAGGCGTCGAGATCGCGGTAGTGAGCGTGGAAGGCGGCGCGATCGACACCGGCGCGCTCCAGAACCATCTCCAGGGTCGTGTTCGCGTAACCCCGCGCCGCCACGGCGCCGACCAGCGCTTCGCCGATCCGCCGGCGCTCGGAGTGTTCTTTGTCGGGCGGTTGCATCAGCTGGGAACGTGACATTACCCAGGGGGACGCTAGCGTTTGCCCGCGACGACGAGGAGAAACGAATGATCGACGTCTTCTACGCCCTGCTTGCGCGAGATAGCTTCGCCGCGGCGACGGAGCGTTCCAGGCCGAGGTCGCGTTCGGAGACCTGGCGCTCGGGGTCCGCAATCGCGCTCTACGCGGCGCGGGAGCGGATGCGCGGGCCTATAGCGGCTTCAGACGGGTCTTCTCGACCCGAGCGAGCTTCCGTTTGAGGCGCTGCAGTTCCTTCCCCTGGCGCTCGGAGCGTTCGTAGCGGGGGTGAGCGATGTTCTCGATCTCTTCGGGGTCTGACTTCAGGTCGTACATCTCCCACTGCGGCGGCTTCTTGTTTTCCGCCGACACGTCGTAGTACTTCGCCAGCTTCCAGCGCCCTTCGCGGATGCTGACGATGTGGTTCGGCGGTTTCGGATAGGGGCCGTTGTTCTGTCCTGACTGGAAGTCGTCGTAGGTGAAGACGATGTAGTCCTGGGTCGACTTGTCCTTGGAGGGATTGAGGACCAGCGGGGAGTAGTCGACGCCCTGCCACTCCGCCCGCGCTTCTTTCGGCGCCTTCGCCAGGCTTGCCAGCGTCGGCAGCAGGTCGACGTGGGAGACCATCGCGTCGGTGCTCAGCGGCCGCGGGTAGAGCCTCGGATTCGAGTAGACGAGCGGGACACGGATCGCCTCCTCGTAGAAGTTGAAGTTCTTCTGCCGCAGGCCGCCGTGGGTGAGCCCCATCTCGCCGTGGTCGGCGGTGCGGACGATCAGCGTGTCGTCGAGCAGGCCGGTCTCTTCGAGCTTGTCGAGGACGTTGACCATGTAGCTGTCGGAGGAGCGCATCAGGTTGCCGTAGAAGTTCAGGTAGCGGCGCTTTTCGGCCTGGCTGGTCGGCTTGCCGGTGAGGTTGAAGATCTTCAGGAACTGTTCCTGGACCGAGGGCTTGGTCGAGAGGTCTTCTTCGTTGGTCGCCGGGATGCCGATGTCGCCCTCCAGCCAGGAGCCGTCGTAGCCCGCTTCTTCGAACGTCTTGCTCGGGTAGAAGAGGACGTCGTGGGGGTTGACCAGTGAGATCACCATGAAGAACGGCTGCTGCTGGGCCGCGGTCGAGCCGAGGTACTGGAGCACGCCCTCATCCGCCCCTTCTCCGACCGAGTCGACGAAGCGGCCGTCGTTGTCGACGTAGCCGCCGCCGGCCTCGGGGACGCTCTGGTTGGCGCCGGCGTCGGGCGGGTTCCAGCGATCGAAGCCGTACTTTTCGAGATCGGCCGGGACCGCGTGTTCTTTTTCGGCGGGCTTGGAGCAGTGCCACTTGCCCTTGTAGACGACGTTGTAGCCGGCCGCCTTCATCACCGTGGCGATGTTCGGCATCGCCGAGGGCAGCGGCAGTTCGGACTGCGCCGGGTATTCGGGGTACGGCATGTCTTCCTCGAGCGTGTACTTGACCCCGTGCTGGGCCGGGAAGTAGCCGCTCATCATCGTCGAGCGGGCGGGCGAGCACATGCAGGCGTTGGTGAAGGCGCGTTCGAAGCTGATGCCGTGGCGACGCAGGCGGCGCATCCCCGGCAGGTTCTTGCGCAGCCAGGCGGGCGGAAAGTGCTGGATCGCCCGTTCCTGGTCGGTGAGGATGAGGATGATGTTCATGCCGGCGACGTCGTTGCCCTTGCCCTTCGCCGCGGCCAGGGCGCGCTCGACTCCGCTCCCCTGGGCCAGCAGTGCCGCCGCCGCGGCTCCGGCGCCGGTGCCGAGCAGCTCCTTGCGGGTGAAGCCGTCGCTGCGGCGCTCGGAATCGGTCATCGGTTCCTCCTGAAGACGTCGACGGCGTTGCTGCCGAACGAGGTCGAGTAGACGTTGCGGCCGTCGGGGCTGACGGCGATCGAGCTGACCCCTTTAAGCGCTCGGCCGCGGCTGCAGCCAGGCAGCGAGCGCGGGGCGAGGCAGCCGTCCGGGCCCGGCTTCTGGGCCAAGATGCCGGATTCCCTTTCGCGGTCGAGGACGTCGATCGCGCCGGTGACGAAGGAGGCGACGTACATGCTCGAGCCGTCCGCAGAGACGGCAAGCCCCTCGGGCGCGATCATCGCGCGGCCGAACGAGCAGCCGACGGCGCGCAGGTAGACCAGGCAGGCGTAGGTGCCCGGCTTCTGGGTGAGGATGCCCGCGGTGGATCGGCTGAACGAGGTGACGCTGTTGCTGAGCAGCGAGGTCACGTAGACGTCGCGGCCGGCGGGGGCGATCGTCACCGCGTTGGCGCCGCTGAGCTGGACGCCGGTGGTGCAGCCCGTCAGGGCGGCGTCGACGATGCAGCCGTTGCCGTCGGTGGCCTGGGAGAGGGCGCCAGTGGAGGGTTCGCGGGCCAGCTCGACGACTGCGTTCGAGAGCGCGCCGGCGACATAGACGCTGGAGCCGTCGGGGCTGATCGCCATCCCCTCGGGCGCGCCGAGGGCGATGCCGGCGGCGCAGCCGCTCGTCGCTTCGGCGATGCAGCCGCCGCTGTCGGTCGCCTGGTAGAGGACGCCGTTGCGCGCCCGTTGGAAGATCGCGACGGCGTTGCCGAAGAAGGAGCCGACGTAGACGTTCGCTCCGTCGGGGCTGACGACGACTACGTCGGGCCCGAGCAGCGCTCGGCCGACGGCGCAGCCCGGGATCGGGATCCCGGCAACGCAACCGACGCCGGGCGGGAGCTGGGTCAGGGCGCCGGTTTTCGAGTTGCGGTGGAAGATCGTCACCGAGTTGGCGGCGCGGGAGGTCGCGTAGAGAAAGCGTTCGTCAGGGCTCAGCGCGACCGAGTTGGGGCCGTTGAGCCCGATCGCTTTGGCGCAGCCGCCGGCGCCTTTGGCGGCGATGCAGCCGCCGCGGCCCGCCGCCTGCGTCAGCGCGCCGGTCTTCTGGTCGCGGGCGAAGATCGCGATCGCGTCGCTTTTCGAGGAGGCGACGTAGACGTTCTTGCCGTCGCCGCTGATCGCGACCGCCCGCGAGCCCATGAACGGGCCGGCGCCCATCAGGCCGCGAGCGGTCCCACAGCCCTTGGCCTTGACTTTGGCGGAGCTGTCGACCAGGCAGCCGCGTTTGCCGGCGAGCTGGGTCAGGGTCCCTGGCGCCTTCCGCGGCTTGGGTGCCTTCGGCACTTTGGGAGCGCTTGCGTTCGGCGCCTTCGGCACTTTGGGAGCGCTCGCGTTCGGCGCGGCGAGCGCGCCTCCCGGCAATGCCAGTCCGACGAGGAGCGCCGATGCGATCGCCGCGCCGGCGGCGGATCGAAGGGTTCGGCGAGGGGTCTTCATTTTTGCGCGCGGACTCGTCGGCGTCGGGCGCACGCGGGGGTCAGCCCGGCGAGCCTATATGGGCTCGCCGGACGTGACCGCGATGCGGACGATTAATGCTTGCCGGCCCGGAGGTTCCCGACCACGCCGATCCGCAGACCAAGCCAGGGATAGGTGGCGGTGAAGAACGGGTTCTCCTGCGGCTGCAGCCCGACCGCCGAGAGCCACAGCTGGTAAGCGGGCGCGTTGGCGATGCCGCCGTGCAGCCGTCGCCAGACGCGGGGGCCTTCGGTGCCGAACGGCGGCGGCGTGATCGTGTCGGTCCACTCGACGACGTTGCCGCCCTGGTCGAGGGTTCCCCACGGCGAGGTGGTGAGAGCCTGGCCGACCGTGCTGAGGCTGCCCTGGAAGGCTTTGGCGTAGGCATCGGGGTCGAGTCCGAAGGGATTGACCGTCGCGCACGCTTCGGGGGACTGCGTAGCGGGGCACCAGCTTGGCGCCGGCACTTCGGCGGCGTGGTAGGTCGCCAGCGGCTGCGTCGTGGCATTGGTGACATTGCCGTTGCCGGGGTCGAGCGTCGTCGTGCTGGGAGCGGTCGCGGTGCCGTCGCCGAAGACGCCGGGGTTGGTCGGGTACTTCCAGTAGGAGTAGGTGCCGCCGCCGTCGGGGTCGTAGTAGGCGGCCTTGATCCACTCGTTCTGGCTGGGGAGGACGAAGCCGGACGCGTGGGAGCGAGTGGCCGCCCGCTTGGTCATGTCGTACATCCCCTTCTCGGTCTTGGTCGAGAGGCGGACCCGGTAGGTGACGTAGCGGAAGCTGCCTTCGGCGCTGGTGCGCTTGGAGAGCAGGCGGCCGTTGTAGATCGAGTTGACGAAGCGAGCCGAGCGCAGGAAATTGGCGGCCCCGTAGGGCTTGTCGACCCATTCCGGCGAGGCGACGGTGTAGTGGCGGCCGGCGGCGGTGCCGGCGGAGAAGTCGATCTGCCCGTACTTGGGCCAGGCCGAGGAGCTCTCGTCGGAGCTGTAGAGGTGGTGCCGGTCGCGGCCCGACGGATCGGCGGTGTTGAGGAAGGCGACCCACTGGGCGACGGTCACCTCGAGCTGCCCGATCCCGTACCGGTACTTGACCCCGCCGACCTGCTGGCATGGCGGTTTGCTCTGCGGCGCTTCCGAGCAGCTGCGGTAGATGGCGTCGGTGAAGGGGACGATCGCGACCGACGGGTTGGCGGGATCGCCGACCGTGACCGTCTTCAGCGTCAGTACCGCCGGCTTGGGAGCGGCGAGCGAGGTCGCGGGGCCGAGGAGGGCGGCGAAAGCGGCCAGCGCGGTCGCCGCGAGAAGGAGCGCCGGGCGAGTGGACATGGGTACGGGGATCTGGGGTTTGGGCATCTGGCCTCATCGACGCGCCACCGCAATGCTTTAGCTAGCGGAGTTCGATCACGCCGAGGATCAACAGCAGCACGAAGGTCACGGCGGCGGAGACGAGCAGGGAGCCGAGACAGCCGAGTCGGTTCGAGAAGAAGATGAACACCGGCCTTGCGGCTACCCGCACCCAGCCTGTGAAAATCACTGCGATGGCCAGCCGAATCCCGGAACCGCTGCCGCGAGAACTCGGCCCCGGGGGACTGGCCCGGCGGGCCGCCGGGCTCGGCCTGTTGGTGTTGGTCGTCGGGCTGCTGATCGCCACGCTTCCGGGGCTGGAAGAAGTGCGGGAGCGCTTCGCGGACGCGAACCTGGTCTGGCTCCTGGTCATGTTCGTGTTGGAGCTCGGCTCCTGCCTCTCTTATGTAGTCGCCTTTCGCGGCGTCTTCTGCGCTCGGCTCGGTTGGCGGTTCAGCTACGAGATCGGGATGGCGGAGCAGGGGACGAACGTGCTGCTGCCGGCGGGGGGAGTCGGCGGGCTCGCACTGGGGGCCTGGGCGCTGCGCCAGGGCGGGATGAGCATCGAGCGGATCGGCCGCCGCAGCGTCGCCTTCTTCATCCTCACCAGCATCCCCAACTTCGTCTGCGCCGCCGTGCTCGGGTGCGCGCTCGGCGCCGGCCTGCTCCGGGGCGCCGGCCCGGCACTGGTATCGGCGACGCTGGGCACGCTGGCGCTGGCGACGATCGTCCTCGTCGCGGTGCTGCCGCGGCTGCTCGCCAGAGTCGGCCCCGACCACGAGGGGGCGCTGCGCCACGACAGCTGGCCAACCCGCGCCCGTCGGGTCGCGCGGCGAGTTGCGGGCGCCGTCGCCGGGGGGGTCGAAGACGCCGCGCAGCTGCTGCGCACGCGGGAGCCCTACGTCATCCTCGGCGCGATCGGCTACATGGCCTTCGACGTCGCCGCCCTGGCGGCTGCCTTCAAGGCCTTCGGCGGCACGCCCAACTTCGCCGGCTTCGTCTTCGCCTACGTGATCGGCCAGCTCGGCGGCCTGATCCCGCTGCCGGGCGGGGTCGGTGGCATCGACGGCGGCCTGATCGCCGCCCTCACCCTCTACGGCAACCCGCTGGCGCTGGCGACCGCGGCGGTGCTCGCCTACCGGGTCGTGCAGCTCGGGATCCCGGCGATCCTCGGCTCCGTCGCCTTCGTCCAGCTGCGCCGCACGCTCAGCCAGGACGAAGCCCCGGCGGCCCTCTGCGAGCCGTACCCCGACCGGCTTCCGGTGGTCCATCTGCCTTCGCGGTGACCCCGAACTGCATCCAGTTGTCGATCTCCCGGCTGGTGAGTCGGTGCAATTCGTTCACGCGCGTTCCCAAACGATTGCGCTGATAGTTTCGCTCGGTGGCGTCAGTCGGGAACAGCAAGCGGGGCGGCAAGCGGGGACCGACCAGCCATGACGTGGCGGACCGGGCCGGCGTCTCGCAGTCGACCGTCTCGCGCGCCCTCAGCGGCGACCCGAACGTCTCCGAGGTCACCCGTCAGCGCGTGATCGCGGCCGCGCAGGCGCTCAACTACTCGCCCGACACGATCGCCCGCAGCCTGATCACCCGCCGCACCAACCGGATCGGCGTCGTCATCTCCGACATCACCAACCCCTTCTATCCGCTGCTGGTCGAGCGGCTCGACCGGGACCTCGGCGATCTCGGCTACACGATGCTGCTGTTCAAACACGAGAAGTCGATCGAACGCGAGCTGATCAGTCACTTCGTCAGCCGTTCGGTCGACGGCCTGATCTTCACCTCCGCCGAGCTCGACCTGCCGCTCGCCCCCGAGCTCCACTCCGCCGAGGTGCCGGTGATCTTCCTCAACCGCTACATCGACGACGAGGGCTTCGATCGGGTCGTCTCCGACAACCTCGCCGGCGGCCGACGGGCCGGCGAGCTCCTGGCCGAGCTCGGCCACCGACGGATCGCCCTCGTCTCCGGTCCGCCGGAGACCTCGACCGCGCGCGACCGCGACGAGGGCTTCGTCGGCGCCCTCTCCGAGCTCGGCCAACCGATCGCCGCCGAGCTGCGGATGTCCGGCCCCTACGAGCACGAGACCGGAGTCCGGGCCTGCCGGGAGCTGCTGAGCCTCGACGACCCGCCTTCGGCGATCTTCTGCGGCAACGACGTGATCGCGCTCGGGGTCTGGGACGCGGCGATCAGCGCCGGGGTGCGGATCCCGGAGGACCTCTCGGTGCTGGGATTCGACGACATCGACATCGCCTCCTGGAATTCGATCGCGCTGACCACGATCCGTCAGCCGCTGACCGAGATGGCCCACGCCAGCGCCGAGATGCTGGTCGAACGCCTGGAAGGCAGCTACAGCGGTGCCGCCCGCAAGCGCCTCTTCCCCACGGAGCTGATCTTCAGGCGAACGATCGGCCCCTGCCGGTAGAGATCTTCGTCCGGGGGACCGCCGAGCTCCACGCCGGCGGGGAGAGTCGGGGGCGCCGGCGCGGAGGGCGGACGGGACCGTCGACGGACCGCCTTGAAGGGGGGAGGGGCGGTCCGTCGCTTTGCAGGCCCCAGAGTCAGGCCACGAAAATGACCTTTGCATACGTATACAGGATTGCGCGCGAGCCGGTGCTGAGCGTCCGCGACCGGCGTCGTCGCCCCCGGCTCCGGCCCTGACTACTTGACCGGGGCCAGCGAGGCGATCCACTCCAGCGAGGGCTCGTAGTCGGCTCGCGGCGGCACGAAGATGTCGAGGTTCGCGCAGGGGGACTCGAGCGGTTCGATGTAGTGCTCGGCCTTCGCCGGGACGAGCATCATCGAGCCGGGGCCCATCTCGTGGGGGACGCCGTCGACGTAGTAGTTGCAGCGGCCCTCGAAGATGCAGACGAGCTGGTCGAAATCGTCGTGGGAGTGAGGTTTCGGTTCCATCCCCTCCTCGACCACGTTCCACATCAGCATCACTTCGTCGGTCGCGTAGCCGCGTCGGCTGACGCCGCGGCGCACTTCCTCGCTGGGGATCTCGTCCCAGTTGACCACGCGCCGGTAGAGCTTCTCGTTCCTCATCTCGTTCCTCTCTTGGGGATCACGGGTGGACGGGGCGCGGGCTCGGGCTCACCAGGCGGTCCAGCCGCCGTCGACGGGGACGACCGCGCCGGTGATCAGGCCGGCGTCGGGGCTGAGCAGGAAGGCGGCGGCGGCGGCGACCTCGTCCATCTCGCCGAGCCGGCCGGCGGGGATCCGGCGCAGCACCTCGGCCCGAAACTCGGGGTCGGCGAGCATCGACTTGGTGAGCGGCGTCTCGACGAAGGTCGGCGCCAGCGCGTTGACGGTGACGCCGGCGGCGGCCCACTCGACCCCCAGCGCTTTGACCAGACCGTCGACCGCGTGCTTGCTGGCGCAGTAGGCGGCACGGCCGGGGTAGCCGACCGACCCCATCTGCGAGCTGATCGCGACCAGGCGCCCGCCGTCGCCGCGGGGAACCAGCAGGCGGGCGACCTCGCGCAGGACGCAGAAGGTGGAGCGAACGTTAAGCGTCAGCAGGTGGTCGAGATCGGCGACGTCGTAATCGATCGCCTCGCCGGTGCGGTTGCCGCCGACCGCGTGGACGCAGCCCCAGAGCGGCGCCGCGGCGTCGGCGGCGACGACCAACTCCGCGACCTGGTGAGGGTCGGTGGCGTCGACGCGGCGCGCGTGCGCGGTGCCGCCGGCGGACTCGATCCCCTCCTGCGCCTCGGCCAGCGCCTCCGGGTCACGGGCGGCGAGCGTCACCTCCGCCCCCAGCGCCGCGCAGCGCTCGGCGACGGCGCGCCCGAGGCCGCGGCTTCCCCCGGTCACCAGCAGGTGGCGGCCGGAGAGGTCCGGCCCCGAGACCGTGCCGCCGGAGCTCATCGCCTCGCCTTGGCGTCGTTGCGTGCGAGTCGCTCGGAGACGCTGCGGGCGTGGCCGAGCATCGCCTCGGCCTCGGCCACGGCGACCACGCTGGGGCCGACCCGCGCCGCCCCCTCGGGGGTGAGGCGCTGGTGGGTCAGAGTCTTGAGGAAGCGGCCGACCCAGAGCCCGCCGGTGTAGCGGGCGGCGCGGCCGGTCGGCAGGACGTGGTTGGTGCCGATCCCCTTGTCGCCGTAGCTCACGGTCGCCTGCTCGCCGAGGAAGAGCGAGCCGTAGTTGACGAGGTTGTCGAGATACCAGTCGATGTGCTCCTCCTCCACCTGGACCTCGACGTGCTCGGAGGCCAGCTCGTTCGCCAGCGCCAACGCCTCGTCGTGGTCGGAGGCGACGATAACGGTGCCATAGTCGCGCCAGGCGGCGCCGGCGACGTCGGCGGTGGGCCAGTCGTCCTCGAGCAGGCCCTCGACCGCCTCGATCGTCGCTCGTGCCGTCTCCTCGCTGGTCGAGAGCAGCACGCAGGGAGAGGTCGGGCCGTGCTCGGCCTGACTGAGCAGGTCGACGGCGATCAGCTCCGGGTCGGCGCCCTCGTCGGCGATCACCAGCACCTCGGTCGGGCCGGCGAGCAGATCGATGCCCACCTCGCCGTAGAGCTGGCGCTTGGCCTCTGCCACGTAGGCGTTGCCGGCGCCGACCAGCATGCTCACCGGCTCGATCCCGAAGAGCCCGTAGGCGAGCGTCGCCAGCGCCTGGACTCCGCCGAGCGAGAGGATCGAGTCGGCTCCGGCGCGGTCGATCGAGTAGACCATCAGCGGTGTCATCCCCCGGCCCCGTTCCGGCGGCGTGCAGGCGACGACGTCGGGGACGCCGGCCACCTTGGCGACGCCGACCGTCATGAAGGCCGAGGCCAGCATCTTGTAGCGGCCGCCCGGCACGTAGGCGCCGACGCGGTCGATCGGGACGTGTCGATGGCCGAGCTTGACGCCGCGGACGGGTTCGACCTCGAGGTCGGTCATCGTCCCGCGCTGGGCGCGGGCGAAGTCCTGGACGTTGCCGAGAGCGGCGTCGATGTGGCCGCGCGTCTTCTCCGGCACCGCTTCCGCCGCGGCGGCGATCTCGTCGCGGCTGAGCAGGAAGGAGCTGGGGTCCCAGTCGTCGAGCTCGCGCGAATAACGCCGAACCGCCTGCTCGCCGCCCCGCTCGATCTCCGAGAGCATCCGCGCGACCGTGTCGACGACCTCACGGCGCACCCCCTCGGCGTCCTTGGGGCTCTTCAAGTAAGTCGGCAAGTCTGGTCCCTCCTGCTGGCGCTTGGCTTGACCTGCATACGTATACAGGTTGACCAGAAGCAGCGTCCATCCATGGCTCCCGGATGGAGGAGGCCGACGACGGTCAGATCTGCCCGCCTAGGCTGCGGGCCTCCCTCCTCGTCACCAGGACGGCGATCAGCAGCACGGCGCCGTCGAAGATCGGCTCGACCCAGAGCGGCACCCCCTGCAGGCCGAGGCCGGTGAACCCGGCCGCCAGCAGCAGGATCGCGATGATCGTTCCCCAGACGTTGAAGACGCCCGGTTTGATCGCCGTCGCGCCGAGGAAGATCGCGGCGAAGGCCGGCAGCAGCAGGTTGACGCCGAAGGCCGGCGTCGCCCCCCCGGCCTGCCCGAGCTGCAGGATCCCGGCGATCGCGGCCATGCCGCCGGCGATCGCGAAGGCGGCGATTTTGATCGCGTCGGTCCTCACCCCGGCGAGGCGGGCGACGCGCTCGTTGCCGCCGACGGCGTAGATCCGTTTCCCGAAGGGGGTGAACTCGAGCACGATCCAGAGCACGATCGCCAGCGCGAAGACGATCCAGACCGAGGATTTGAGGCCGAGGATGTTGGTGTTGGCGAGGTCGGGGATGATCGGCGGGATCCCTTTGAACAGAGTCGTGCCGCCGCTGACCCCGATCGTGCCGCCGCTGACCGCGAAGCCGACGCCGAGGGTGGCGATCAACGAGTGGATCTTGAACTTCGCGGTGAGGATCCCGTTGAGGGTGCCGATCAGCAGGCCGATGAGGATGCAGAGCAGGATGATCGCCCCACCGGGCATGCTGGTCGTGCCTCCGAGCTTCGCCGCCACCACGGCGACGAAGCCGAGCACGTAGCCGACCGAGAGGTCGAACTCGCCGACCGCGATCGGCAGCAGCAGGCCCAGCGCCAGGCAGGCGAGCACCGCCTCCTGCTGCAGGATCGTCACCGCGTTCTGCTTGGTGGCGAAGCTTTCCGGCGAGAGGATCGAGAAGACGACGATGACGATCAGCAGCATCAGCACCGCGCCGTAGCGCTGCACGAACCCGACCCAGGCCGGCGCTCCGGCGTGGCCGCCGCCGAGCGCTCGCGGTCGCAGCTCGGATTTCTCCGGCTCGCCGGTCTGCTTCTCGGTGCTGGTCGTCTTAGTCAAGTCTCAGTCCGTCCCTTCTCGCTTTTGCAGTTCTAGTTCGCCGCCGTGATCGCTCGTTCGGTCAGCTCCTCGCCGCGCAGCTCGGCGACGATCTGGCCCTCTTTGACGACCAGCACCCTGGTCGCCAGTCGCGAGAGCTCCTCCGGCTCGGAGGAATGCACGACGACCGCCGTCCCCTCCTCGGCCAGCCCCCGCAGCAGCCGCAGGATGTCCTCGCGGGCGCCGGGGTCGACTCCCGCGGTGGGGTTGTCGAGCAGGAAGACGGCCGGGCGCAGCAGGGCCCACTTGCCGACGATCACCTTCTGCTGGTTGCCGCCGCTGAGCGTGCCGAAGGCGCGGCGCGGCTCCGGCGGCCGCACGTCGAGGGCGCCGACGATCTCGTCGAAGTCCCGCGACCGGCGCCGGCGGTTGAGCCCGTAGTGCTCGAGGTTCGGCAGCGCCATGTTCTCGACCAGCGAGAGCTGGCCGATGCCGCCCTCGCGCAGGCGGTCGCCGGGCACGTACGAGACGCCCGCGGCCATCGTCTCGCGGGTGCCGAAGCCGTGCGACAGCTCCTGGCCGGCGATGCGCACCGTGCCCGCCTCGAGCGGCTCGGCGCCCGCCAGGATGCTGCAAAGTTCCGCGGCGCCGCTGCCGAGCAGGCCGCTGATCCCGAGGATCTCCCCCGGCTGGACCCGGATCGAGACGTCGTCGACGACCTCGGCGCTGAGGCCGCTCGCCTCGAGTGCCGGCGTCGGCACCGCGCCGTCGTTGCCGCCCGCCATCGCTTCCTTGGCGAAGCCGGAGAGGAAGCGCTCCGGCACCTTGACGGCGCTGACCGATTCGCGGTCGACGGTCGGGCCGACGATCTCGTCGATCAGCTTTTCGGGGTTGGTCTGAGCGGTCGTCGTCTGGTGGACGATGGCGCCGTCGCGCAGCACCGTGACCCCGTCGCAGATCCCGAACACCTCGCCGAGGCGATGGGTGACGAAGAGGACGCCGGCGCCGTGGCGCGCGGCCTCCTGCACCGCCTCGAGGAAGCGCTCGGCGTCGCCCGAGGTGAGCGAGGCGGTGGGCTCGTCGAGGACGATCAGCCGCCCGTCGCCGCTGCCCAGCGCCAGCGCCAGCATCACCATCGCCCGTTCGGGCGGCGAAAGCGAGGCGGCGAGGGTGTTCGGCGAGGCCTTGACGCCCAGCCGCTGGAAGATCTCTGCGGTTTCCTTGGACAGCTTGCGCCTGCGGATCAGCGGGCCGACGGTGGGGAAGCCGCGGTGGTGGCCGACGGTTTCGGCCAGGGTGAGGCTGTCGATCAGCGGCGCCTCCTGGTGGACGACGCGGACCCCGAGGTCGTGGGCGACTTTGGTCGAGTAGTCGTGGCCGACCTCATGGCCGTCGACCTCGAGCCGGCCGCCGCGGTCGGGCCGCTCGACGCCGGTGATGCACTTGATCAGCGTCGACTTGCCGGAACCGTTCGCCCCGATCAGGGCATGGATCTCGCCGGCGCCGATTTCGAGGTCGGCGCCCTTGAGGACGCGTGCGGAGCCGAAGGTCTTCGAGAGACCTTCGGCTCGCAGGCGCAGCTCGTGGGGGTTGGTTACTTCAGGCCCCACAGCTTGTGGTACTCGCTGATGTAGTCGTACGGTGCCTTATAGGTTTCTTCGCCTTCGGGCAGATTGTTCTTGTCCAGCAGGACCCAGGGGATGTTCTCCCCGTATTTGAACCGTTTCGGGACGCCCTTGCTGACGGCAAGCGGCTGGCCGACGGCAAGGCGGGCGATCTGGTCGATCGTCGCGTATCCCTCGTATTCGTTGTCCCAGGCGCCGTCGCAGGCCTGAACCTGTTCTTCCTTGATGAAGCTCAGGTTCTGGGCGTCACCGAGCTCGCTGCATGACTTCACGTTGAGGCCGGCCTGCAGCACGGAGGCGACCTGTTCGGCCATCGCCGGGTCGTACGTCGAGTAGAAGTATTCGACGTCCGGGTTGTTCTGCAGGTAGGCGACGGTGTTCGGCCCGAGCTTCGTGCCGACATCCGTGGCGACGAAGTTCACGGTCGGCTTGACCGTGCAGCCCGAGCACTTTTTGAGCTCTTCCTGGATCCCTTCGTCGAAGTGGATGTTGGTCGAGAACTCCTTGTCGACGAACGGCGCCACGACGCCCTTGCCTTCGCTGTCGACGATCATCCAATCGGCGACCGCGTTGCCCATCGCGATGATGTTGGGTGAGGTGTCGAGGACGTAGCCCTGCTCACCCGGTTCGGTGCCGTTCGAGGTGGAGACGACGATGATTCCCGCCTTTTCGGCTTCTTCGCGAGCGCCTTTGACGGCGTTCCCGTCGACTGCCGAGGTGATGATCGCGTCGGCGCCGCTCTGGATCGCCTGCTGGATCCGTTTCGCCTGGATCGTCGGGTCCGCTTCGCCGTCATAGGTCTCGAATTCCCAGCCGAGATCCTTGGCGGCGTGTTCGGCGCCTTCGATCGGCGTCAGGCAGCCTTCGAGCTGGCTGAAGCAGGTGATGCCCGCCACCTTGAAGCTCTTCGGCGGTTTCACCGGTTCGTTCGGGCCTTCCCACTTGGGCGGCTCGGTTTCTTCGGCTGCCTTCAACTTCGATTCGAACTGCGAGACGTCGGTGGCCCCACCGGAGCCTTCGCCACCGCTGGTGCCGGCGCTCGTCGAGCTGTCGCTTCCACCGCAGGCGCTGACACCAATTGCAAGCGCTGCGAAGACGACGACGCTCAGAGCCAGTGCAGCCCAGCGCGGCAATTGCCGACGGGAACCGCTCTTACTCGTTGCCTCTTTCACCCTCTCCTCCTTCGATTCAGGAAACAACCGGGAGACGACCGCAAGGGCCGCAGCGCTTGCCCTCTCCTCGGCCGTGCAAACCGTAGTCGATTCGGAAGAGATTTTCAATATCTTGCCGAAAACCGAAAGGAATGTTCAGACCGCGCATTTCGATTGGTGAATTTAGCCTTCGCGGTGGCGGCTGCGAGGCTAGGAGCCGGCGCGTACGGAGGCGCTGCCGGAGCGCTTGTCCGGCAGGCGCTTGTCCGCCACCGCGGCGCTGATCGCCTCGCTGCGCTCGGCCATCTCCTCGGGCCGCTGCAGGGCGACGAGGACGTAGATGACGTCGATCAGGGTCAGCGTCGCGATCCGCGAGCTGAGCGATTCCTCGCGGAACCTGCCCTCCCTGGTCGAGGTGTAGAGGTTGATGTGCGCGGCCTCCGCCAGGGCGCTGCCGCCGTGGTTGGTGATCGCGATCACGAAGGCGCCGCGGGCGGCCGCCAACTCGGCGATCTCGAGCAGTTCCTTGGAGCTGCCGCTGTGCGAGCAGAGCACCAGCACGTCGCCCGGGCCGGAGAGCGCGGCCCAGATCGTCTGCTCGTGGGAGTCGACGACGTGGAAGGCGTTTCCGAGCACGCGGACGAAGTGGCTCATCGCGTCGGCGGCCGCCGGCGAGGACCCGCCGAAGCCGAAGAAGGCAACGCGATTTGCGGCGGCAATGCGGCGTGCGGCCTCGGCCAGCGCGGCCTCGTCGACGTTCCTGACCGAGTCGTCGATGGCGCGGATGTTGTCGGCGGCGATCTTCGCGACCACGGTCTCGGGGTCGTCGCCGAGCTCGACGTCGCCGTAGATGGCCTGGCTCGGCGGGGCCGAGTCGCGGGAGAGCGCCAGCTTGAACTCGGCGAAGCTGTCGTAGCCGATTTTCCGTGCGAAGCGGCTGACCGCGGCCTCGCTGCCGTTGCTGCGGTCGGCGACCTCGGTGATGCTGGCGAGGACCAGCGACTCGGGGTCGGCGAGGACCGCCTCGGCGACCCGGCGCTCGGCCGGGGTGAAGCCGTCGAACATGCTCTGGATGCGGACGATCGCGCCGGCGCCGTTTCCGGCCGCCGCGGCCGCGCTGTCGTTGGCGTCTTTGCTCACTGCCTGCTCGTCCTTACGCCGGCAAGCAGGGTAACCGCGTTTCGCACAGCCAGCTCTCCTTCGTCGGGCCGAAACAGCATCCGAGACACCCATCTCCCGGCGCGCTCGGCGCGCTGAATGCAACTCGAATCGAACCGTAGTAGATCCGCAAGACATTTTCAAGGACGCGAAATGCCCCGAAACTTTCTTGCTCTACTCGGCGGTTGCGCGGCCCTCGTGCACCTCGATCGCGCGGCGCCAGTCGGCCGGCACCTCGATCGCCCGTTCGGCCTCGACGTCGAACATCACCTGGGTGCTCCGTGCCTCGGCGGCGAGCCGGCCGTCACCGCGGACGATCCGGTGGGCGAGCTCGAAGCTCTTGCCGCCGATGCGCTCGCAGCGGACGCCGATCTCGATCTCGTCCGGATAGTCGATCGGGGCGCGGAATTCCAGCGTCACGCCGGCCATCACGTTGCCGATCTCGGTCACGGTCCGCGCCCCCACCACCTCGCGGAGGTAGGCGACGCGGGCGTTCTCGACATAGGTGAGGTAGACGGCGTTGTTGACGTGGCCGAAGCCGTCGAGGTCGCGCAGGACCACCGGCTGACGGAGGCTGAAGCCGAAGCCCTCGATCGCCATCAGACCACCCCGCCGTCGACGACGAGGACCTGGCCGGTGACGTAGCGGGCGTCCTCGGAGGCCAGGTAGACCGCGGCGCCGGCGACGTCGGCCGGGGTTCCGAACTCGCGCATCGTCACCTGGGCGAGGATCGAGTCGCGGTGCTCACCTTCGAAGACCTCGGCGGTCTGGTCGGTGAGCATGTAGCCGGGGGCGATCGCGTTGACGGTGACGCCGCGGTGGGCGACCTCGCGCGACAGCGCCTTGGTGAAGCCGATCACGCCGCCCTTGGAGGCGGCGTAGGCGGTGGTCCGCGCCTCGCCGCGGATCGGCGTGATCGAGGCCAGGGAGACCACCCGGCCGTTCTCCGACTCCAGCAGCAGGGGCAGCGCCGCGCGGGTCATCCGGAAGACACCGGTGAGGTTGACGTCGATCACCCGCGCCCACTGCTCGTCGCTGGTCTCCGCGAGCTTCCAGGCGCCGAGGACGCCGGCGTTGTTGACGAGGACGTCGAGGCCGCCGAGCTCGCCGGCGGCCCAGGCGACGAAGCGGTCGACCTCCTCGCTGGAGCCGACGTCGCAGCGGGCGCCGATCACCTCGCCGTCGATCCCGGCGGCGACCTCGGCGACGCGCTCGTCGACGTCGCAGATCGCCACCGCGGCGCCGGCCTCGGCGAGGGCGCCGGCGACCGCCGCGCCGATGCCGCGGGCGGCACCGGTGACGAGCGCCCGCCGCCCCGCCAAGCGCGGCGCCGGTTCAGACGATGGCAAGCGGATTCACCATCGAGCCGGTGGCGCCGATCACGCTCAGCGGCAGGCAGATGAACGTGAACTCGTAGACGCCGTCGGCCGCCAGCTGCTCGAGGTTTACCCACTCCATGATCGGGATCCCGTGTTCGTGGATCAGGTGCACATGCACCGGCTGCGAGCTGCCCTCGACCCCCGAGGGCGCGCACTCGAAGGCGACGTTGTCGGCGCCGACCGCGAGCGGGTTGCGCTCTTTCAGCCATTCCGAGCCGTCCATGCCGACGCCGCTGTTGGTCGCGACCGCCATCGCGTCCATGTCCGGCCAGAACTGCATCTGGCCGGTGCGGACGAGGATCACGTCGCGCTCGCCGATCTCGATCCCCTGGCCCTCGACCGCGGCCTGCATGTCGGCGCCGGTGATCGCGTATTCGGCCGGGCAGTAGTCCTGGCCGATCGCTTTCGGGATGTCGAGCATGACGCCGCGGGCGATGATCGGGGCCAGCTCCGAGGCGTCGGAGTTGAGGGCGCCGAAGTCGCCGAGGTACTCGTTCGAGGAGTAGCCGCCGTGCCAGCTGGCGTCCTCGCCGCAGGTGACGTGGCAGAGGGCGTCGATGTGGGTGCCGGTGTGGGCGGTGCCGCTGATCAGCTCGGAGACGAAGCCGTAGTTGATCGTGTTCTCCGGCGGGTTGAGGTAGTCCTGGTCTTTCTGGATCTGCTCGCCCTGGGGCGAGCGGTAGGTCAGGACCTCGAAGCGCGGGTGCACCGGGTGGCCGGGCATGCCGCGCCACCAGCGCGACTCCAGGCTGTAGACCTTGCCCTGGCTGACCCGCGCCAGGGCGGCGGCGACGCTCTCCTCGTTGATGTCGGCCAGGGATCCCCTGACCTGGCGCTCGTTGGTGGCATCCATCTCGTTCCTCCTGGTTCAGGGGCGGATCAGCCTCGCTGCTGTTCCTCCGCTTTGGCGATCGCGTCCTGCTCGGACTCGCCCTTGCGCTTGTCGATGATCCGCTTCGCCTTGTAGACGAAGGTCGGCAGGGTTCCGGGGTCGAGGATCTCGATCTCGGCCCTCGACCCGAAGGCCAGTTTCAGCCGCTGGTCGATGCGGGATACGAGGTCGCGCTCGGCCTCGTCGCTGAGCTCGCCGGCGCGCTCCAGCCGCAGCGTCATCACGTCGAGGTCCTGCGGCTTGTCGATGATCACCTGGTACTCGCCGCGGACCTCGTCGAAGCTCTTGACGATCTCGTCGATCGCCGAGGGGTAGACGTTGGCGGCGCGCACGGTGAGCATGTCGTCGGCGCGGCCGAGGATGCCGTCGGGGATGCGGGCGAGGGTGCGCCCGCAGGCGCAGGGCTCCTCGTCGATCCGGGTCAGGTCGTTGACCTTGTAACGCAGCAGCGGCGCGCCTTTGGTGACGACGTCGGTGAAGACCAGCTCGCCGACCTCGCCGGGGGCGACCGGCTCGCCGGTGTCGACGTCGAGGATCTCGCAGATCACCGAGTCCTCGGCGAGGTGGCCGCCGTTCATCTCCTGGCACTCGGCCCAGATCATCGTGCCGACGTCGGTGACGCCGCCGACGTCGGCGAACGTCCGCACGTCGGGGAAGAGCCGGCGCAGCCGCTGCTTGGCCTCCGCCCCGGCCATCCCGACCTCGCCGCCGGCGACGATCGAGCGCACCTTCAGCTGCTCGGTCTCGCCGGCCTCGGCGAAGCGGTTGCCGAGGTGGATCAGGTAGCTCGGGGTGGCGTGGAAGGCGGTCGTGCCCATGTACTTCATCGCCCAAATCTGCTTCTCGGTGTTGCCCATGCCGGCGTTGATCACGGTGGCGCCGGTGCGCTGCGCGCCCCAGTGCAGGGCCAGCCCGCCGTAGATCCAGTTGTAGGTGAGGATGTTCTGGTAGACGTCGTCCGCGCCGATCCCGACCGCGGTGAAGGCGCGGGCGTTGAGCTCGGTCCAGGTCTCGATGTCCTCTGCGGTGCGCGGCAAGAGCAGCGGCGTGCCGGTGGTGCCGCTGGTGCTGGGCAGCCAGGCGACTTCCTCCTGGGTCGCGCAGACGTGGGCGCCGAAGGGCGGCGTCTCGTCCTGGGAGCGGCGCAGCTCGTCCTTGGCGATGAAGGGCAGCTTGCGGAGGTCGTCGAGGCCCTGGACGTCGCCCGGCTCGAGCCCGACCTCGCCGAACTTGCGCCGGTAGAACTCCGAGCGCTCGTAGACGTAGGCGACCTGGTCGCGCAGCCGTTCGCTCTGCAGCTCGCGTAGCTGCTCGCGCGGCATCGTCTCGATCTCCGGTGCCCAGATCTTGGTCGTCGCGGTGCTCATCTCTTCCTCTTCCTCCTCGTCTCAGTAGGGGAGCGCGGGCAGCGTCAGCGAGGCCAGCTGCGCCACCTCGTCCTCGGTCGGCGGCTCGAGCTCGGCCAGGTCGGGGGCGCGCCGCGGCACGAACCCCATCCGCGACTCCACCTCCTCGGCGCTGACGCCCGGGTAGAGGGCGGCGAGGCGCATCTCGCCGTCGTCGAAGTCGAAGAGGGCGACGTCGGTGACGACCAGCGCCGGGCCGCCGCCGGGCAGGCCGAGGTCGGCGCGGGTGGCGTCGCCGCGGCGGTGGCCGAAGCCGGTGACGTAGTCGACCTCCTCGACGAAGCTGCGCTCGGAGAGGTCGACGAGGATGACGGCGCGGCCGGCGAAGGCACAGTGCTCGGGCAGGGCGAGAGCGCCGCCGAGCCGTTTCCATGAGCCGTCGGAGCCGCGGATCTTGCTGACGTTGACGTTGCCCCAGCGGTCGATCTGGGCGCCGGAGATGAAGCCGACCGAGACGGCGCCGCGGAGGAAGCCCTCCATGTTGGCGTCGGAGGCGATCAGCGCCGGCGCGCGCCAGCCGTAGATCTCGTTGTCGAAGTAGGTCTGCGGCGGGCTCTCGAGGTCGATCCCGATCAGCGGCCCGATCTGCAGGTCGAAGTCGACGCCGCGGCCGTGCGCGAGGTGCGCAGCCATCATCGGAATCGCGGTGACCAGCTCGTGGGCGCGCCCGCTGGAGCCGACGCCGATGAAACCGATCTCGCCATCCCGCAGCTGCTGGGAGAGCGCCAGCGCCATCATCGCGTTGGTGTCGACGGCGGTGCTCACGCGGGTGCCCCGGCGACGTTCTGCTGGATGTAGGCGGCGATGCCCTCGGGGCTGCGGCTGGCCTCCGCGTAGGCGGCCAGCGCCTCGAGGTCGGGGTCGTAGTAGCCGTCGCAGCCGGTCGGCGCGGCGCCGCCCGGAGCGTGGACGACGGCGGTGACGTAGTTGCCGGGGATCAGCGTCTCGTCGCGGTTGGCGAGGATCGTCTCGGTGTCCTCGACCTCCTCGACGCTGACGATCACCTGGCGCGCCGAGGCGGCGATCAGGTGGTCGATGTCGTCGCTGCGGTTGGGCCGGCGGCGGCGCACGTTGCCGAGCTCGTCGGCGCTCTGGGCGTGGATCAGGGCAACGTCGGGACGCGCGGCGGGCGTCACCAGCAGCCGCTCGTCGGTGAAGGGAAGCTCTATCTCCTCGGCCAGTCCCTCGGCCAGCGAGGTGCCGAGCAGCGCCTTGGTCAGGGCGACCGGCAGGCCGCTCGCCCCGGCCTTGAAGGCGCCGACCAGCGAGCTCTCGCTCCAGTCGTGGAACTCGACCGAGCCGTCGGCGAAGGCGCGGCGGCTGGTCTGGGCGAGCCCGACGGCGCCGAAGCCGACGTAGGCGGAGTTGACCGAGCGCACCTTGCCGGCGCCGATCAGCAGGTCGACGTCGGTGCTGCCGATCCAGGTCCAGAGATCGAGGTCGGTGACGTCGGTGGCGGCGAGGGCCCGCACCAGGGCCATCGGCTTGCGGCGCATCGTCGCGCCGCCGAGAGCGATCGCGGCCCCCGGCTCACAGAGAGCTACCGCCTCCTCGATCGACTTCAGCTTCGGGCGCATCAGCGGGGGGACCTCAGGAGCCCGCCGGGGCCACGGTCCGGGCAAGCTCGCGGTCGAGCTCCTCCCGGATCACCGTCTCGATGCCGCCGGCCTCGAGGCCGTAGTGACGGTAGAGGTGGGTCGGAGGGCCGATCAGGCTGTAGACATCGGGGATGCCATGGCGGCGCAGCCGCGCCCGCGAGCCCTTTTCGGAGAGCACTTCCGCCACGGCGGCACCGAGCCCGCCGACGACGTTGTGCTCCTCGACCGTGATCACCGGCGCGCCCGGCGCCGCCGCCATCAGCACCGCCTGGCGGTCGAGCGGCTTGACCGTGTGCATGTCGATCAGGCCGACGTCGTGCCCCTCGTCGCGCAGCTTGTTGACCGCTTCCAGCGAGGGAGACACCATCGAGCCCGTCGCGATGACCACCGCGTCGACGCCGCGCCGGTGCCAGATCGCCCGCCCGAACTCGAAGTCGCGGAGCGCGCCGGGGGCGTAGACCTCGGGCTCGCGGCCGCGGCCGATGCGGAAGTAGATCGGCTGCTCCCAGCCGACCGAGGCGCGGATCGAGGCGGCGAGCATCGTCGCGTCGGTCGGGCAGACGACCGTCAGGTTGGCGATCGCGCGGGTGATCGAGAGGTCCTCGGTGGCGTGGTGCGAGGTGCCGTAGAAGCCGAGTGTGATGCCCGCGTGGTGGCCGATCAGACGCACCGGCAGCTGCGAGTAGGCGACGTCGGTGCGGATCTGCTCGCAGCAGAGCAGCGGCAGGAAGGAGGCGAAGTCGGCGACGAACGGGGTCAACCCCAGGGTTGCCATCCCGGCCGCGGTGCTGACCATGTTCTGCTCCGAGATCCCCATGTTGAAGAAGCGCTCGGGGTAGCGCTCGGCGAAGCGAACCAGGCCGTTGGAGTACTTGAGGTCGCCGGTCAGGGCGACGACCGGGGCGCCCTCTTCGGTGATCTCGACCAGGGTGTCGGAGAGGGCGATCAGCCCCGGTGCCTGGTCGAGCAGGTCGAGCAGCGTCCAGCTCTGCTCGGTGGTGCGTTGAATCGTCTGCGCTGCGGCCATCAGGTGCTCCTCTCGGTCCCCGCCTCGATGTACTCCTGCGCCCGCGCCTCGTCCTCCGGGCTCAGGTAGCCCAGGTGCCAGCCGATCTCGCTCTCCATGTAGGGGATGCCTTTGCCCTTGACGGTGTGGGCGATCACCACCGCCGGCTGGGTCGGCGCCTCACGCCCGGCCAGCGAGCGCAGCAGCGGGCAGAGGGCGGCGACGTCGTGGCCGTCGACCTCATGGACGTCCCAGCCGAAGGCGCGCCACTTCTCGTCGAGCGGCTCGATCCCCATCACCTCGTCGACCTCGCCGTCGAGGCAGTAGCGGTTGCGGTCGACGATCGCGATCAGGCGGCCGGCCCTGTGGTGGGCGGCGGACATCGCCGCTTCCCAGACCTGGCCCTCGTTCTGCTCGCCGTCGCCGAGCAGGACGAAGGAGTTGAAGTCGCGGCCCTCGACGCGCCCGCCGAGCGTCATCCCCAGCCCGGCCGAGAGCGCGTGGCCGATCGAGCCGGAGCTGAAGTCGACGCCGGCGACCTTGGTCCGGTCGGGGTGATCGCCGAGCGGGTTGCCGAGGCGCGTGTACTCGTTCAGCACCTCCTCCTCGATGAAGTCGTAGTCGGCGAGGATCGGGTAGAGCGCCACGGCGGCGTGGCCCTTGCCGAACATGAAGCGGTCGCGGTCGGGCCAGTCGGGCTCGCCCCGGCGCAGGTTCATCGTCCCGTAGTAGAGGCAGGCGAGGATCTCGGCGCAGGAGAAGGCGGATGCGTAGTGGCCGACCTTGGCGATCGAGATCAAGCGGATCACCTCGGAGCGGATGAAGCGGGAGCGCTCTTCGAGGCGCTCGACCAGGGCGGCGTCGATCGGCGGGCGGGCGGTCGCGGTGCTCATTCGAACAGCTCCGGGGTCTCGCCCTCGACCGGCGGCGGCGAGACCGAGCAGAGGATCCAGAGGTCGGCCTGCTCGGAGGTGTTGACCTGGCCGTGGATCGTTTGCGGCGGGATGTAGACGGCGCGGCCGGGCCGCAGCTCGATCTCCTCCTGCCCCTCCATGTACATCGTGCCTTCGCCTTTGATCACGTAGTAGGCCTCCTCGTAGGGGTGGCGATGCCGTTTGACCCGATCGCCGGGGCCGTGCATCGCGATCGAGACGCTGATCTGGTCGGAGCCGACGGTCTTCGGGTGGACGAGGCGGTGCACCCTGGTCCCGAGGCCCATGAAGTCGCGGCCCTCCCCGACGTCGACGAAAAGGCGTTGCTCGCTCATGCCGCTGCCTCCGGGGCCGCGCCGGCGGGCTCGGGACGGTCGGCGCTGAGGCCGTGCCCGAGTTCGCGGGAGATCTCCTCGGCGGCCTCGCGCAGCTGTCCGAGCAGCGTCTCGAACTCCTCGCCGAGCACCTGGGGGACAAGTCCGGCGACCGAGATCGCCGCCACCGGGCGCTCGGAGAAGACGTGACCGAAGACCGGCATGCCGAGGGCGGCGACGCCAGGGGTGACGTCCTCGTCGGAGATCGCGTAGCCGCGCTCGCGGGTCAGCCGCATGTCGGCGAGGATCTCGTCGCCGGCGACCAGGGTGCGCTCGGTCAGGGCCTCGGGCGGATTCAGCTCGAGCAGCCGCAGCACCTCCTCCTCGGGCATGTGGGCCATCAGCGCCCGCGAGGCGGCGCCGGCGTGCAGCGGCAGCGAGCCGCCGACGGTGAGAGCGAGCGAGAAGGCGTAGCGGCCGTCGACCCGCTCGATCGCGATCACCCGCTCGTCGCGCTGGACGCAGACGAAGGCGGTCAGGTGGGACTCCTCGGAGAGCCGCTTCAAGGCGGGAAGGCTGCGGGTGCGGATGTCGAGGTCGGCCTCGACCCGAGTACCGAGCTCGAACAGCGCCAACCCCAGCCGATAGGTCCCCTCCGGGGTCTGCTCGCAGAGCTGGTGGTGGCAGAGCGAGGCGAGGATGCGGCGGGTGGTGCTGGGCGAGAGCGACCCGCGGCGGGCGATCTCCCGCAGGCCCTGCGGCTCCTCGGCCTCGGCGAGGACGCGCATCAGGCCGACCGCACGGTCGATCACCTGAATCTGGCTTGCGTTCTCGTCGCTGGTCATCTCGCTGTAGCTGAAGATCGTTCCGGTTTGGCCGCATTCCACGATGTGGAACGGCGAACCACTTTGTGGTGCCCACTTTTTCACGATTGGCGGGATTCGTCAAGGCCCAGCACCGCTGCCGGGTTCGTGGCGAGCAGCGAATGGACGTCCACGGCGGCCAGACCGTTGCCGATCAGGCGCTCGGCGATCCGCTCCAGCGACTCCGGCGGCAGCGGGTTCTTGGCCTGGCCGAGGTCGGAGGCGAGGATCGTCCGCTCCGGGCCGGCCAGCTCGATCCACTCTTCGAGCGTCTCGATGCCGAAGGCGTGGAAGCGCGAGCTCTCGTCGTACATCGAGACCTCGTGCTCGATGTAGGCGCCGAGCTCGATCAGCCGCCGCGCGTCGGCGCTGCCGACGTCGACGATGAAGTTGGGATGGTTGACGACGAGCCGCCTCACCCCCGCCTCGCGCGCCGCTTCGAAGACGGCGACGATCGAGCGCGGCGGCAGGTGGCCGGAGGCAAGCACCGCGTCCGCCTCGGCGATCAGCTCGAGGATCGTCCCCAGCTCCGGCAGCAGCTCGCCGCCGGGCCCCCAGACGTCGATCGGCTGCTCGTCCAGGAGCTCGACGGTCGCCGTCGGGAAGTGGCCGGTCGACTCCAGGTGCGCGGGCGAGGAGATCGTCGGCAGCCAGACGACGCGGCCGCCCATCGCCAGCGAGAGGCTGACCGCGTAGGGGTTGATGCCGCCGACCTGCGAGTTGAGGACGACGCCGCCGTAGACCTCGCAGTCGACCTCGCCGAGGCCGCGGTCGCGGAGGGCGTCGATCAGCATCGCCGTGTCGCTGTGGTGGGACTTGAGGACGATCGCCCGCATCCCCGCCGCGGCCGCCGCCTCGGCGGCGCCGATCGGGTCGACCCGGCGCGGGTAGGGCGAGGGGCTCGGGTGGACGTGGAGGTCGACCGCGCCCGCGAGCAGGTTGCCGTTCGCGCTCACTCGGTCACCTCCCAGCGCTCCAGCGCGGCCTGCGAGAGCACCATCCCCAGGCCCGGCCCGTCGCTCGGCAGCAGCTTGCCGTCGACGATCCGCGGCCCCTCCTCGAACAGGGGGTCGAACCAGCTCGGCAGGTGCTCGGCCATGTAGGAGCGCGGCGTCGCCGCCAGCAGGTGGGCGCTGATCGGCGTGAAGAGGTGGGAGGTGACCGGCGCCCCGCTCGCTTCGACCAGCGCCGCGATCGCCAGGAACGGGGTGATGCCGCCGCAGCGCATCAGGTCGAGCTGGACGACGTCGACGCCGCCCGCCTCGAGCAGCGCGGTGAAGCCGCGCTGTCCCCAGAGCGTCTCGCCGGCGGCGACCGGGGTGCGCAGCTCCCGCGCCAGGCAGGCCTGGCCGCGCAGGTCATGGGCATCGACCGGCTCCTCGATCCAGAGCAGGCCGAGGTCCTCCAGCTCCTTGCCGGCAGCGAGCGCGGTCTCGATGCTCCAGGCCTGGTTGACGTCGATCATCAGGCCGACGTCGTCGTCGAGGGCGGAGCGCACCGAGCGCACCCGCTCGACGTCCTCGCGCCAGTTCGGCGAGCCGACCCGCATCTTGTAGGCGCCGTAGCCCGCCTCGGCGAAGGCCTGGGCCTCCTCGATCACCTGCTGGGTGCTCCAGGAGAGCCAGCCGCCGGCGGCGTAGACGTCGGTCGCCGGCTCCGCCGCTCCGAGCAGGCGGTAGAGCGGCAGCCCGGCGCGCCGCGCCGAGAGGTCCCAGAGCGCGGTGTCGATCGCCGCCATCGCCATCACCCCCGGGCCCTCGTGGCCGATGAAGTTGAGCTGGTCCCACATCGCGCTCCAGTGGGTGCGGACGCCGCGCGGCGACGCCGCCGTCACCGCGGCGGCGAGGTCATCGCCGATCGCCGCGATCGCCCGCGCCTCGTTGAGCGAGAAGCAGAAGGCGTAGCCGATTCCGGTCTCGCCGCCGCCCTTCGCTTCGACGATCGCCGTGTGGATGCCGTCGATGTGGTGGATGCCGCTGCGGATCGCCGGCTCCAGCGGCATCGCCAGGCGGCGGATGACGATCTCCTCGATCCGCTCGCCGGCGTCGATCGCCTCGTGCTGGGCCTCAGGCATCGCGCCCCTCCCAGATCCGGTCGGCCGCGCGCAGCGCCAGCGCCTGGATCGTGTTCGCCGGGTTGACGGCGCCGCCGGTCGGCAGCGAGCTGCCGTCGGCGACGTAGAGGCCAGGGACGTCATGGGCCTGGTTGGAGGAGTCGACGACCGAGTCGCCGGGGTCGGAGCCCATCCGCGCCGTCCCCAACAGGTGCCAGCCGAAGCCCGGCGCGACGCCGAAGTCGCGGACCGATTCGGCGCCGGAGGCCATGCAGAGCTCGGTCGCCCGCTCGATCGCCGCTTCCACCATCCGCCGGCTGTTCTCCGAGAGCGTGTAGCTCGTCGTCACCCCCGGCAGGCCGAAGGCGTCGAGCCGGCCGTGGTCGAGCTCGACCCGGTTGTGCTCCTCGGGCTCGTCGTCGCCGCAGAGGTAGACGACCGCGTCGTGGTTGAGGTGGTGCTCGAGTTTCTCGTGGTGCTCGGCACCCCACTTGCGGAACTGCAGCGCCGTCAAGAGAGGCGAGTAGCTGCGGTTGCCGGCGACGATGAAGCCGCGGACGAAGTCGTTGTCGGGGTCGGTCTCGTAGAACTGGCGCGAGGACATCGCGCCGACGGTCCCGGCGTAGGCCTCGGTCGGCTCGGGGAAGCGACCGGCGACCAGGGTCTGCGCGTGGACCATCAGGTTGCGGCCGACCTGGCCGCTGGAGTTGGCGAGGCCGTCGGGATGGTCGGCGTTCGCCGACATCAGCAGCAGCCGCGGCGAGCCGATGCCGCCGGCGCAGACGACGACGCGCTTGGCGCGCTGCTCGTGCAGGCGCCCGTCGGCGTCGTAGTACTCGACCCCGGCGGCGGCGCCGGTGGCGTCGAGGACGATCCGCCGCACCCGCGAGCGGACGCGCAGCTCGACGCCGAGCTCGAGCGCCTGCGGCCAGTAGGTGACGTCGGCGGTGGAGAGCGACTTCTGCGGACAGCCGAAGGCGCACTGGCTGCGGTTGCTGCAGGCGGGGCGACCGCGGTAGTCGCGGCTGACGATGGCGCTGTCCTGCGGCCACCAGTACCAGCCGAGCTTCTCGAAGCCCTCGGCCCAGCGGCGCCCGACCGCGCCCATCGCGTTCGGCGGCAGCGGCGGCGCCTCGCGCGCCGGCCCGGTCGGATCGCCGGCGAGCCCGGAGACGCCGACCTCGCGCTCGTTGATGTCGTAGTAGGGGACCAGGTCGGCGTAGGAGATCGGCCAGTCGACGCCGAACTCGTCCAGCGTCCGGGTGCGGAAGTCGGAGGGCTGCAGGCGCCAGTACTGGGCGCCGAAGCCGATCGTGCTGCCGCCGACCGCCGAGTACATGAAGGGGTCGACCGGGTTCTCGCCGAGGTTGGTGACGGCGTAGTCGACCTCGCGGTCGCGGATCGAGGGAGCGGGGTTCCAGTAGTGGCGGCCGCGCACCTCCCAGTCGACGTGCGCCTTCGGGATCGAGTCGGGGTCGACCCAGTCGCCCTCCTCGAGGCACAGCACGCTCGCCCCCTGCGAGGCGAGGCGCCAGCTCAGCGCCGCGCCGGCGGCGCCGGCGCCGATCACGAGCACGTCGGGTTCGGCGGCGACGTTCACGCGCCCACCTCCCGGATCAGCGGCGGCAGTGACTTGACTCGCTCCAGCAGGCTCTCGTCGAAGGGCTCGATCTCGATCCCTTCGACCGGCGCCATCACCCTGAAGCCGGTCCGCTCCTCGACCACCTCGAGCACCCGCGGGTCGCGGTAGTAGCCCTCGAAGACCAGCTCGAGGACGAGGTCGAAGAGCAGGGCGTCGTCGCCGGACTCGAGACCGCGCAGGATCTCGTCGCGCTGCCCCTCCTCCGAGTCGGCGAAACCGCTGCCGTGGGCCCGGCGCGCCTCGCGGTCGACCAGGTCGACCGCCCGCAGCAGCATCGAGCGCAGCAGCGGCGAGCGGGCGGCGCAGTTGTCGGCGTACATGTGGGCCTCGACCGCCGCCGCCGAGGGCCAGGGCTGCCGGGCGGGGATCAGCCGCTCGACCCAGGCGGCCAGCGTGCGCTGCTGGGCCTCGCTGAGGAGGACGAAATCGGTGACCTCCTCGGGGGCGACGTAGGTGTGGCCGAACTCGAGGCTGTAGGCGGCCTCGGGGGTTTCGGCCAGGGTCGCCTCGCCGCGCGGCTCGGTGCGGTCAAACGCCATCGCTTCGCTCCTCTCCGCCGCCGAAGTGGTGGTAGACGCTGCGCACCTGCGTGTAGCGGAGCAGGCCGTAGTAGCCGTCCTCGCCGCCCATCCCGGACTGGCGGTGGCCCGAGTGGTGCGCCTGCAGCGCCTCGCCGATGCCGCGGTTGATGTAGATCTCGCCGCATTCGAGGTCGCGGGAGGCGCGCATCGCCCGTTGGTAGCTGTTGGTGAAGAGGTAGGCCGAGAGGCCGTAGCGGGAGGCGTTGGCGCGCTCGATCGCGTCCTCCATCGAGGCGACGGCGACGATCGGGGTCACCGGGCCGAAGACCTCGGACTCGGCGACCGCCATGCCGTCGGTGACGTCGCCGAGGACGACCGGCGAGTACCAGTAGCCGCTGCCGCGGTCCTCGAGCGGGCCGCCCGCGACGACCGGCGTCGCGCCCGCGGCCAGCGCCGCGTCGACCGCGGCGCCGACCTTCTGCAGCTGCGCCGAGCTGGCGAGCGGGCCGACGTCGGCGCCCTGGCGGGGATCGCCGACCTTCAGCCCCGCCACGGCCCTGCCGTAGCGGTCGGTGAAGGCGTCGGCGATCCCCTCCTCGACGTAGACCACCTCGGCCGAGGTGCAGACCTGGCCGCTGTTGAGGTGGCGGGCGCCGAGCACCTGCTCGACGGCGAGGTCAAGATCGGAGTCGGCGAGGACGATCGCCGGCGCCTTGCCGCCGAGCTCCAGCGAGACCCTGGTCATGTTCTCGGCGACGTCGGCGAGGATCTGCTTGCCGGCCCTGGTGCTGCCGGTCATCGTCACCATGTCGACGCCGGGGTCGCGGACCAGCGCCCGGCCGGTCTCGGGGCCGCCGCAGACGAGGTTGAGGACGCCGGCCGGGATCCCGCTCTCCTCCGCCAGGTGGGTCGCGGCGATCGCCGAGAGCGGCGTCAGCTCGCTCGGCTTGGCGACGACGGCGTTGCCGGCGAGCAGCGCCGGCGCCACCTTGCGGGCGAAGAGCGCCAGCGGGAAGTTCCAGGCGCAGATCGCGGCGACGGTGCCGACCGGCACCCGCAGCAGGTTGATCACCTCGTCGGGTTCGTCGCTGGGGACGACGTCGCCCTGCAGCCGCCGCGCCCACTCGGACGTGTAGCGGAGGATCGCCGCGGCGAAGCCGACCTCGCCTTCGGCCTGGGCGATCGGCTTGCCGACCTCGGCGGTGAGCAGAGCGGCGAGCCGATCGCCGTTCGCTTCGATCCGCTCGGCGAAGGCGCGCAGGACCTCGCCGCGCTCGACCGCCGGTCGCAGGCTCCAGGGCCGCCGGGCCTCGCCCGCCGCCCGCACCGCCGCGGCCACCTCGTCCGGGCCGGCGTCGGCGACCGTGGCGATCGTGCTCTCGTCGGCCGGGTTGAGGATCGCCCGCGCCTCACCGGCGGAAGCGAGCCACTCGCCGGCGACGAAGTTCGCCCGCTCGGTCTCGGGCAGGTATCCGCTCAGGTCGTTCAACTGGCCTCCCCCTCGAGCGTCATCGCCGCGACCAGGGTCGCCACGTCGTCGAGGTCCTCGACCTCGCGCAGCAGTGCCAGCACCCGCTCGGCCTGCTCCTCGCTGTAGGTGTTGGCGGCGGCCTCGCGGTAGATCGCTTCGACCTCCTCCTGCGAGAGGCGATAGTCGCGGCCTTCGCTGTCGTCGTCGAAGCCGTACTCGCCGTCGCCGGTGCGGACCTGGATGCGGCCGGTCATCAGCCCGTCGACGCCGACCACGTCGGTCTTCTCGAGCAGCCCGAGGATGTCCGGCGCGGCGACGTCCTGAGTGTCGGCGAGGCCGAGGCTGCCGCGCAGCAGCATCGAGGCGACGCAGAAGCCGCTGGCCCCGAGGACGTTGTCGCGGTCCGCGTAGGGCGGCTGGTTGGGGCCGCCGGAAGCCATCGCGAAGGTGCCGATCTCCACCCTCACCGACTCGATCGCCTCCGGGTCGAAGCCGTCGCTTTCGCGGATCTTCCTGGCGCCGTCGACCAGCGACTGGTTGAAGAAGTAGACGGGGTAGGGCTTGTAGATCACCTCGGCGGTGCCCCACTCGGCCCCTTCGAGGTGGCCCATGACGTCGCCGACGACGTCGTGGGCGGCGAGCTCGTCACGGTCGGCGGCGCCGAACAGCTGGTAGAAGCCGGCATAGCCCTCGAACGCGGTGGCGGCGGCGACGGCGCCCTTGCGCGCCAGAGCCGCCGCCACCCAGCCGGCCTGCGAGGCGTGCGGGACGTTGAAGTGGTACTCGCTGGTGCCGACGTGGACCGCCTCGGCGAGGCCGGCGGTGATGTTGACGGCGAGGCCGAGGGCGTTGGTGGTCTGCTCGCGGTCGAGCCCGTAGAGCTTCGCCGCCGCCGCCGCGGCGCCGATCGTCCCGTAGACGGCCGGCCCCTGGCAGTTGTCGACTTTGACTTCGGGGGTCAGCTCCATGCTGGCGCAGGCGACGGTGGTCTCGATGCCGACGATCAGCGCCTCCAGCAGCTGCTTCCCGTTGCAGTGCAGTCGCTCGCCCAGGGTGAGGACGATCGGCACCGTGGTCTCGGAGGGATGGGTGCCGCTGAAGACGTGGGTCTCCTCCTGGGTGAGGACGTTGAACAGCGCCGCGTTGGGGAGCAGGGCGACCTGGGGGGCGGTCCTGTCGCCGGCGACCAGCACGGTGGCCGGGCCGCTCGCCTCTTCCTCGCGGGTGATCTCGAGCAGCCGCTGCACGTCGGGCAGGCGGTAGGCGGCGACCGCGGTGCCGATCGAGTTGATCAGCGCTTTACGGGCGGCGGCGCGGAGCTCGTCCGGCGCGGAATCGATCTCGAAGGAGACGATCCAGTCCGCCAATGCTGCCGAAAGCGTCCTTTGCGAAGAAGAAACCGAAGACAATTCATCCCTCCTGTTCAGCCGACTCGACGGGCTTCCCGTCAAGCACCAGCATACGTATGCAGCGTAGTCCGAGCATTCAATCCGAAGCCTCGACGACATGACCGAGCTCCAGCGACAGAGCCGATGCCGTGTCCCGCAGGGTGCGCGACATCGCCGCCCGCGGGCTCTTGGCGATTCCGGCCGCGGTTCCGACGAGGGCAATCGTCGCGACGATCTCCTCCCCCTGGAAGACGGGGGCCGCCAGGGCCGCGATCCCCTCGACCACGTCGGGGAAGTGGGCGAGGCGGTCGCGGCGGATCGAGTGCAGTCGTGGGTCGCCGTTTTCGGGCTCCATGAAGGCGGCGAAGACGAGGCCCTGCGCCGACTCCCGTGGCAGCCGCGAGCCGGTGGTGACGACGATCCGCACCAGGCGCCCGGCGGCGGCGTCGTGGACGCGGACGACCACCGGCGCCTCGCCGTCCCATACCGACAGCACCGCGGTCTGCGAAGTACCGGCGCCGAGCCGCTCGAGGTGGGGACGGGCGACGTTGATGACGCCGAGCCCGGCGAGCGCGGCCGAGGCCAGCTCGACGATGCGCGGGCCGAGCGTGTAGGCGCCGTCGGCCTGACGCAGCAGGCCGGCCTGGCGCAGCGCCGTGGCATAGCGGTGCGCGGTCGGCTTGCTGACCGCGAGCCGTTCGGTCACGTCGGTCAGCGTCAGCTGCGGCTGCTCGACCGTGAACATCCCCAGAAGCTGCGCCGCGCGCGCCACCGACTGGAAGCCCGTGGGCGGGGCGGGGTCCCTTCGAGCTGCAACTCCCTGGCTCACTATGTGAAAGGCTGTCATATATCGTGGAACCGCGCAATCTGAAGTTCGGCGTCTTCGTCAAGCTGCCCTCGACGCAGGCGATCGAGATTGCCCGCTCGGCCGGATTCGACTTCTGCCTGGTCGATCTTGAGCACTCCCAGCTCGGCGAGGCCGACGCGATGCGCCTCCTCAGCCACGCCGCGGCGCTCGGGTTCCCCGCCATCGCCCGGGTGGCGGCGATCGACGCCGGCCAGGTCAACCGGCTGCTCGAGGCGGGCGCCGCGGGGATCCAGCTCTCGACCGTGAGGACCGCCGCCCAGGTGCGCGAGCTGCGCGCCGCGACCCGCTACGCGCCCGCCGGCGATCGCTCGATCAGCCTCGCCCACGCCCGCGCCGACTACGGCGGCACCTCGATGCGCGACTACCTCGCCGGCGAGGAGAGCTCGCCGCCGCTGGTCGTAGCCCAGATCGAGACCGCCGAGACCGACGACCCGCTGGAGGAGATCGTCGCCGCCGGGCCCGACGTCGTCTTCATCGGCACGGCCGACCTCAACGCGGACCTCGGCCTCGACCAGGACGCCTTCGACGCCCGCGTGGCGCAGATCTGCGACACGGTCGACGAAGCTGGGGTGGTGCTCGGCGCGATCGGCGTCGACGACCCGCGCGTCAGCTACCGCGTCCTCGGGGCCGACCTGGCGCTCCTGCGCGGGGCGATGTCGTCTGTCGTCGCTGCGGCTCGCGGCTAGGCTCGGAGAAGCCCTAGCTCGTCGCCAGGCAGACGGCCGTGGCGTCGTCCTCGAGTTCGTCGCCGCCGGCGGCCCGGACCGCGTTATGGATCTCGCGGACGGTGTCGGCCGCCGAGTGTCGCACCGAGCGCTGCGCCGCCTCCGCCACCCCGTCCATCCCCAGCCCGGCCTGTCCCTCGTCGTGGCCGACCACCCCGTCGGAGAAGAGGACGAGGCGATCGCCGGGATGGAGGGTGTAGGAGAACTCGCTCGGCTTCGGAGTCGAGCGGCCGCCGAGACCATGGTCGGAGGGAAGCGAGAGTGATTCCACGGCGCCTCCCTCGCGCAGCACCAGGGGCTCGACGTGACCGCAATTGGCCAGGGTCAGATCGCCGCTGGTCGAGTCCCAGTGGGCGGCGATCGCCGCCATCTCGGCCCGCGGGCCGGGCATCTCCCGCAGCGTCTGGTGCATCACCAGCAGCGCCTCGACGATCGAGGCGCCGCTGCGCCTGCTCGCCCGCAGGGCGCCGAGGGCGACGGCGCTGCTGGCCGCCGAGCGGGTGCTGTCGGAGAGGCCGTCGGCGAGGGTTATCCAGACCCCGTCGGTGTTCTCGACCACGTCGAACCAGTCGCCCGCCACCTCGTAGGTCGGCAGTACGTTGCCCGCCACCTCGCCGCCGGTGACGCGGATGATCCGCGGCGGCAGCAGGCTCTGCTGGATCTCCGCCGCGGCCTTCGGCTGCTTGCGCCGCTGGGCGCGGGCGAAGACGTCGGTGTAGCGGTCGGCGAGGGTGACGGCGGCGGCGGCCTGGCGGCCGATGTCGGTCAGCGGCCCGCGCGGATGGCCGAAGGCGATGAAGACGCCGATCGCGCGGCCGCGCAGCCAGAGCGGGAAGAGCTCGATGCCGCGGAATTTCGAGAGCCGCTGGCGCAGGTTCGCGATCCCATCGGCGTCGAGCTCGGGGCCGACCGCGAACGGCGCTTCCAGGCTCTCGCCGAGCCGGTCGGGGCCGGCCATGTGGAGCAGGTGGCTGCCGTCGATGTCGAGCACGTAGAGGGCGACCGGCACCTCGGCGATCCGCTGCGCCTCGGCCACCAGCTGGTCGGGCAGCAGGGCCGGGGGGACGACGTCGAAGACGTGGATCGCGTCGAGTGGCAGCGGCCGCTGTCGGCCCAGCTGGCCCGGCGGCAGGGGTTCACGGCTCGGCCGCAGCGCCCCGTCCTGGGGCCTCGATTCGAGCACGGCGACCAGCTGCTCCCGGTTGGCGAAGCGCCGGTAGAGGCTCGACCGCGAGACCCCGGCCGCCGCGGCGATATCGGAGAGGGTCGCCGTCGGCGACTGCTCGAGCAACCGTTTGGCCGCGTCGAGGATGCGCTCGTCGTTGCGCAGCGCGTCGGCACGGCGGGGATCGGCTCGCTTGTCCTTCCGTTGACCCATCTGAAACAGGACCTGCTCCACGAGTGTCCCACTTGCTGCCGCGTTCGCAGCAGATGGATTGGTTTCCCGGTCTGTGGGCACTGGGCAATCGACCGCAGAAAACGAGCCGAGGAGGCGGTCGAATCTTCACGACCCTGAAACGGACCGCGCGCGAGTTCCGCGAGGACAACCTCACCGACTGGGCTGCCGCACTCACCTATTACGCCCTGCTCGCGCTGTTCCCGGCGCTGATCGCGATGGTCTCCCTGATCGGCCTTGTCGGCAACCCGAAAAGCACCACCGCGAAGCTGACCGAAATCGTCACCGAACTCGGCCCTGAATCGGCCGCCGAAACCTTCAAGGGCCCGATCGAATCGGTCGCGTCCAACCAGCGGGCCGCCGGCTTCGCGCTGGTCTTGGGTCTGGCCGCGGCGCTGTGGTCGGCCTCCGCCTACGTCGGCGCCTTCATGCGCGCCTCCAACGTCATCTACGAGACCCCCGAGGGACGACCGTTCTGGAAGCTGCGCCCACTGCAGATCCTGGTCACCCTGGTGATGATCCTGCTGATGGCGCTGCTCGCGCTCGGCCTCGTCCTCACGGGGCCGATCGTCGACGCGATCGCCCGGCCGATCGGTTTCAGCCACACGGCCGTGACGATCTGGAACATCGCCAAGTGGCCAGTGATGGCGGCGATCTTCGTCTTCCTGGTCAACGTCCTCTACTACGCCTCCCCGAACGTCAAGCTGCGCACCTTCAGGTGGGTGACGCCGGGGAGCCTGGTGGCGATCGTCATCTGGATCATCGCCTCCGCCCTCTTTGCCCTCTACGTCGCCAACTTCGGCTCCTACGACAAGACCTACGGCACGCTGGCCGGCCTGGTCGTGCTGCTGGTCTGGCTCTGGATCACCAACATGGCGATCCTCTTCGGCCATCAGCTCAACGCCGAGCGCGAGCGCGAGGCCGAGATCGCCGAAGGCCGCCCGCGCGCCGAGCAGGAGATCCAGCTCGAGCCCCGCGACGAACCCAAGGACCCGAGGACCGCCTGACCGAGCTGCCTAGGAGGGACCTAGCGAAACTCGCGTGTGCGACTGGCCGCCGCCGGAACATGGCCGTGCCGCATCCGACTTTGACCACAGCGGGGTGGGGCAAAAGTCGGCCGCGGAGCTGGAGCTTTTGGGGAACCGCGCAACTGGATCAATCGGGTTCCTCCTAGGGCATCGGGTCGCCGACCTCACGCACCTCGATCCGGCCGTCGCGGAGGCGGGCCTCGTAGAGAGGTTGCGGTGAGGCGGCGGGGCCATGCTTGACGCTGCCGGTCTCGAGGTCGAAGATGCTGCCGTGCCAGGGGCAGGTGATCGTGTTCTCCCCGAGCCGGCCTTCGTGCAGTGGGCCGCCGCGGTGGTTGCAGCGGTTCGCCAACGCCCGAATCCGCTCGCCCTGGCGGACGAGGAGGACGGGGACGCGGTCGGCGACGACGCAGGTCGGCCGGCCCTCGGGCAGCTCGGACTCGGAGATCGTCGCGGTCCATTCGGTCGGGCCTTCCTCGAAGGCGGTGGCGGCGACGCCGTCGCCGTTGACGTAGGCAAGGTGGCCGCCGAGATAGCCGCCGACGGCGAGCGCGGCGCCGCCCGCGAGCGCCAGAACGCGGCCGCTGCCGCCCCGACGGCGAGCGAGGTAGGAGGCACTGTAGAGGGCCAGCGCGGTCGAGTTCGCGGCCGCGTGCACCAAGCCGATCCGCCGGGTGCTGCTGCGCCCCTCGGCGGAGTCGGCCCACTCGACCGAGCCGGTGACGGCGGTCGGCAGCGCCGCCAGGATGCCGGTCCCGATCAGCTTCCGCGCGGCATCGTCGGAGCCGGCCCCGCCGACGGCATCGAGCACCATCGCGCTGGTCCAGGATCCGATCGGCACGTCGGTCAGCGGTGGGTGCAGGGTGTGGCCGAGGAACCTGCCGCTGAGGGCGTCGCGGACGGTGCCGGGGCGGAGCGCGCTGTGAGCGAGGTCGAGGATCCGCCGCGCCGGCTCGTCGAGCCTCTCCTGCCGCCCGATCTCGGTTGCGAGCCGCTGGAGGGGAGGTCGCTCGATCGCGGTCGGCTCGACGCTCATCCGGCCCCACTACCCCGGATGGATCGCGCCGAACCGAACAGCCGCCACCGCTAGATGGTTGATTCCACGGCGAGGTGCGACTGGGGGCGCGCCTGGCCAAGCAGATCAAGGACGCAGGGCGCAGCCTTTGCCGGTGGGCAAAGGCAAGCCCGAGGAACTCGCGCTTCGCGCTCGCACCGCTCCCTTCGGT